>CACFCB010000001.1 GCA_902564695.1 uncultured Prochlorococcus sp.
TTTTTTAAAACCTTTTTATGATTCCTATGTCATAGTTGCTATTGGAATTGCTTTTTTAGTCAGTGGAACAGTTGGCATTCTTTTAGAACGAACAGTTATTAGACGTTTGTATGGAAGTCCCCTTGAAACACTTTTAGCAACTTGGGGAGTTAGCCTAATACTTCAGCAATTTGTTAGAAGTGTTCCTTTGGCATATGGAAGTGGTCTTGTAATAGCAATTTTCTTTGGCCTTTTTGCACCATTATTTATTACTGATGACTTACTTTATGGAGTAAAAGGAAAGTTAGTTAGAGCCAGTACTTGGGGTTTTTCTGCTTTGCTAGGTGTCGCAACTGGAGGTGCTTTATCATCTTTAGTAAGTAAACTTAGTCGTGCAAGTGCAAGGAATGTTGATGTTACTGCACCTTCTTGGATGAGAGGTGGGATTGATTTTGTTGGAATCACTTTTCCTAAAACCCGTCTTTTAATAATTCTTATCACTTTAATATCGGTCTTAGTAGTTATTTTCTTTCTTGATAAAACAGCTTGGGGAATGAGGATTAGAGCAGTAACTCAAAATAGATCCATGAGTGATTGTTTAGGGATATCAACAGAAACTGTAGATATTATTACTTTTGGAATTGGTTCTGGTTTGGCTGGTGTTGCTGGAGTAGCAGTTTCCCTTCTTGGCTCAGTGGGGCCAAATGTTGGAGGAAATTATATTGTTGGATGTTTTATGGTTGTAGTTCTTGGAGGAGTAGGAAATTTATTAGGCGCAATTCTTGCTTCTTTTTCTATTGGAATAATGACTGATTTGATTGGAGCAGGAAGACTTCTGACAATTTGGCCAGATATGCCAACTCCTTTAGCATCAACAATAGATTTTTTTGCAACTACAAGCATGGCTAGAGTCATGATATTTGCATTAATAGTCATCTTCTTGCAATTCCGACCGACAGGTATGTTTCCCCAAAAAGGAAGAATGGTGGAGTCTTAAGTTATGAATATTTTTTCTACAAAAAAAAGTTGGATCACCTTAATAGTTTGGGTGGTAATTATTGCCTTAATTATAACGGCACCTTCATTCCTTCCTGTTTTTAGATTAAATCTTTTAGGTAGATATCTATCTCTTGCAATAGTAGCGCTTGGAGTTGATTTGATTTGGGGATTTACAGGCATGTTGAGCTTAGGTCAAGGAATCTTCTTTGCTCTCGGTGGATATTGTGCTGCGATGTTTCTTCAATTAAATAGTTCAGGAGAATTTCCAAATGGTATTCCAGAGTTTTTTGGGTTATATGGAGTCGAAAAACTTCCATTTTTCTGGGAACCTTTTAAAAGTTCAATTTTTACTCTTATTTCCATTTGGTTGCTCCCTGCAATAATTGCTGGACTTCTTGGTTATTTAGTTTTTAGAAATAGAATTAAAGGCGTTTATTTTTCAATTCTTACGCAAGCAGCTCTATTGGTCTTTTTCAACTTTTTTAATGGTCAACAGAAATTGATTAATGGAACAAATGGTTTAAAAACAGATGTGACTCAACTTTTTGGACAAATGGTTGGTTCAGAAATTACGCAAAGATGGTTCTTTTGGATATCAGCCATTTTAGTAATACTTGCATGGTTTTTTGCTAGGTGGATTGTTAGAGATAGATTCGGAAATATCCTTATTGGAATTAGAGATGATGAACCTAGAGTTCGTTTTACTGGATATAACCCAGTAATTTTTAAAACAATAATCTTCTCAATAGCAGGTGGCTTGGCTGGTATTTCAGGTGCTTTGTATACAGTTCAATCTGGAATAGTTTCACCTCAGTTTATGACTGTACCTTTCTCTATAGAAATGGTTATTTGGGTTGCCGTGGGGGGTAGAGGAACTTTGCTAGGTGCAATTCTTGGAGCTGTTTTTATTAATTATGCAAAAAGTTTAGTTAGTGAAGCCTTGCCAGCAAGCTGGATGTTTATTCAAGGTGGATTATTTATTTTTGTTGTAACTGCACTTCCAGAGGGTGTTTTAGGATGGATTAGACAAGGTGGTCTAAGGAAAGTGCTTTTCTTGATTGGTATTAATCAAAAACTAGAGACTTATCCAAGTCTTGAAGTTAATGAACAAGGTGAGGTGGAATCATGACTTCTCCATTACTAGAACTGAAACAAATTTCAGTTAGTTTTGAAGGATTTCTTGCTCTAAGAGATCTTGATCTGGTTTTAAATAAAGGTGATTTAAGAGCAGTTATTGGACCCAATGGCGCAGGCAAAACTACATTTTTAGACGTAATTACTGGCAAAGTAGTACCTACAAAAGGTGATGTAATTTTTAAAGAAAAATCTTTGATTGGTCAAAAAGAGTTTCGTATAGCACGTAAAGGCATTGGTAGAAAATTTCAAAGTCCAAGGATTTTTGAAAATTTATCTGTTCAAGAAAACCTTGCTCTAGCAGTTAGTAGACCTAAAACTCCTTTGTCATTATTAATGAATAGTTTAAAAGGTAACAAATTAGATGAAATTCAACGCTTGATGAGTATTGTCAATCTTCAATCAAAATCCTATATCAGGGCTGGAGCTCTATCTCATGGCCAAAAGCAATGGCTTGAGATCGCAATGTTAGTTGGACAAGATCCAGATCTTTTACTGGTAGATGAGCCTGTTGCTGGTTTAACTGATGAAGAAACGGATTTAACTGCTGATCTTCTTAAATCTTTAGCTGGCGATCATACTGTTTTAGTCATTGACCACGATATGGAATTTATTCGTAGACTTGATTGTCCTGTAAGTGTTTTACATCAAGGACATGTCCTGAAAGAGGGATCTATGAACGAAATACAGAAAGACCCTCTAGTGATAGAAGTTTATCTAGGGCAATCTGAGGAGGAAGAATAATGACTATGCTTCAAGTAAAAGGGTTAAATACTTACTATGGCGAGAGTCATATTCTTCGAGATGTTGATATGAATATCAATCAAGGTGAGATGATTTGTCTTATAGGTCGAAATGGTGTAGGTAAAACGACTCTACTGAAATCTTTAATTGGTTTATTAACGCCACGTCGTGGAGAGATTATTTTTAATGGAGATTTTATAAATAGAAAACCTCCTCATCAACGCGCTCGATCTGGGATGGCATATGTTCCTCAAGGACGTGAAATAATACCGTATCTTACTGTTGAGGAAAACCTTCAACTGGGTTTGGAAGCTTTGCCAGGAGGTTTGGCAAAGCACAAAAAGATTGATGAACTTGTATTTGAACTGTTCCCGATTTTAAAACAGTTTTTAGATCGAAAAGGAGGAGACTTAAGCGGAGGACAACAGCAACAACTTGCAATTGCGCGAGCATTACTTGGAAAACCCAAGTTGCTTTTGCTTGATGAACCAACTGAAGGAATACAACCCAATATCGTTCAAGATATTGAGTCAGCAGTTAGAAGGATAATTAGTGAAACTGGTATTGGAGTTCTACTGGTAGAGCAACATCTGCATTTTGTTAGACAAGCAGATCGTTATTACGCAATGCAACGAGGAGGAATAGTGGCATATGGACCAACTAGTGAATTAAGTAAATCTGTGGTAGAGACATTCCTTAGTGTTTAACTCTATTTTGTTTGATTTATAGCAGTTTCTTGCTCTATTTTATCTTGGCAAGTAGAGCAAAGAATATGACCTTTCTTTTTCCAAAAAGTCTTTGTTGACCTTTCGATATTTTGTCCACAGCCAAGGCATTTGAAGAGCGGACTCATTTTTTACTTAATCTTTTTATGGGATGATATATCATACTATTTTTAATCTGTCGCAACAGATACAAGATATTTGGGAGTGTACCTTTTTCTTTTTATAAATAAAATTGAATAATTTAATTAATATTTAAAAGCATTTTTTGATACTTGCTCTGTCTTTTTAGTCTGTTGTAAATTGGGAAAATAATTATTAGTATATGTCTTTCAAAAGACTAAGCAAAACTGAGATAGTTCTTGGGAGGATTACAATGTCAGGTGTATTGTTTATTTTATTACTAGAAATAGTATATAAAATAAATGTTTCTTAGATCCTATTTCTAGGAATTGATTTGAATTAAATAGAACCTAATGCTAATTAAGCAACCTTTCAAAATATCGAATCTTTTATTCTCTTGATTTCTCCATCTTTCCATAACCAAATAATAGGCTCTTTCGATTTTGCTTCTTGTAGATCAATTCTATTTTCAACACTTATGGGATTAAATTCAGCACTCGGCTCAAATTGTTCATCTCTAATTGCCTGATTGATAACAATACTTCCATTCTTTCCAGATATTGACCTATGAAATGTACCTATGGGGATTTGAAGTGCACCCATGAATCTATTAAGATAGATTATGTGATAAGGTTCATCCCAAAGAGGATTTAAAAGTGTGAAAGTTCTATCTCCTTCAAGCACAAGATTATTATCTATTTGATGATGATGTACATAATATTGTTCAAATCCATTTAAATAGGGTGGTGAAGTTGCTCCTCCTTTATGAATAACAATATCACTACCATTTGAACCTTTAATACTGGCATCTAAAAAAGTTACTTCAGGCGTCTCTCGAAAAATATTAACCGGTAAAAAATTGAGTTCCATCTTAAATCTTATTTGTTTAAGACATTATTAGAATAAATATATCTAACTGTATTAATTAATTCACTTTCAGCGAATTAATTATCTTTTATGCAAGAGGAAGAGTATTTAAATATACTAAAAGGCAATAAATATACTTTGTTTTATTTAGCTCATAAAGCAATTGATGATACATAAGATTATGAAAAATATTTATAAATTAAATCAAATTAAGTTATTGCTTTATGACTAAAAAAAGCAAAAAAAATAAAAAACTTTTGATTGATTTAATGGTTAAAACCTTTAAATCTATCCCTGCGACAGCGATAACTTTTTCTAACATAAAAAAAAATTAAATTCATAACTTGTGATACTTTTTTGAGATACTTCGCTAGCGGATTGTTTTTATTATCTCATGGCTTTTTGGTCTTAGATCATCTAGGAGTAGGGGCAGCTCTTCATGGTATTGGTGAAGTATTTTTTGCCCCTTGGGCTATTAAGCAGAAAGCATGGGACTTGGTTTTTATAGCTTTTCTATTTGGTGCATTTGATCTGTGGGGAACTTTGAAACTAGGGTTTAATTAATAAATTAATTAGATTAAGTAATTTTTTTTTAATAGGGAGGGAGGTCAAAACCCTTCCCAGTAGCGCTGACCTCCCTAAAGAAAACTTTGGAACTGGTTTTCTGATAAAACAGTAATAGGTAATTTAGTTAAATAGGTTAAGACTTAATTGATACAAAATCAAAAATCTATCAATAATTTAGATAGAGTAGGTTTTTATTTTGTTTAATTAAGGATTGATTGTAAATGATTTTTTTTGTTTAATTTTTTTTAACTCATGCATGCCTTCTATTTGTTTATAAACAGACTGAAGTTGGTCACAAATATGCTCAGTCTTGTCTATTTTGTGTAATCTAAGTAGCATTTTCTCTATTTGTTCTTTGCATTCTAAGAATACATGGCAATCTATTGTCCCTGGCTCATATTGCATTTTGAACTTGAAAAAAGCTATTTTTAATGCATTAATTAAATTAATTCTGTAGTCATTGATTCAGTACTTTAAAAATTATTTTATTATTTATTTTAAAAATCATAAAGTAAAAATATATAATTTAAAATTATATTTAACTAAAGGAAGTAAATTTATTTGAAATAATTTTCAACCCATTTCAGCTTTCATAGCCTCATGGATTCTTTTACTCATGATTTCATGACCGCAATATTGCAAGTGCACATCTTGTGAGCCTTTATCAGATTTAGTTTGGATGTACTTAAGTCCTCTGTAAGTTAGTTCAGCCATTAAAATTGATATCATTGTTCAAGTCCCCGTTCCATGGCTTGAATCTAACTGCGACTCGAAAAGAGCTGAACGTCAGTAAATATTACACAATATATTTGCAATCTGTTGAGGTTTCTTCAAAAATTATTATCAATCTAGATTTAAACTCCCTATTGATTAAAGAATTTACAGAGAATGAGATTGAATATTCCTAATGAGAGGTCTTCTTAAATCAATGAAATAAGTAATTAACTATCGAGCAAGTCTAGAAATGTATGAATCTCTTGAACCGGCATTGATCCATCCGGTCGCAATTGTTTTTGTATGAGTTTTGTTGACTCGGCCTCTATGAATATGTGTAAGACCAGCGGGAAAAATAACTAGTTTTCCTCGTTCAGCTGTCTCATGATATTTCTGCCAGTGAAATTCTGTTCCTCCTGAATCGACATCATTGCAATACAAAATCCATGCTAAGACTCTGTGAACTGGTTCGGTCGCTTCTTTGCTAACTGTCCAGTCACAGTGCCATTTCTTAAACCCCTCCCCAGGGGCATAACGTTGTAGGTTGAAAATGGGATTAACAAAGAGTGATTGCTCAGGGGCGCATTCGCTAAAAAGTGGCCGTTCTTGAAGGTATTTTTGAAGGCCAGCATTAACTCCTCTTACTATTACTTCAGACAAAGCAAATGATTCTGGATCAGTTCGATCTATTGCTACAAGGCTGATATCAGTAGAAATTTTTGCAGGGTCTGAATCATTATTTACCCCATTACTGAAGGCGATTCCATTTCGATGTAAGTCTGTGCGACGATCGAAAAATGACATCACACCATCTGCAACAGATTCAAAACCTTTATTTCTATAACTAGCTATTAAATTCATAGAATTTTTCTAAGGTTTTGAAACTCTGGATATTTTAAATCGCTTGAAAGTACCATTTCAATAAAACTAGATGTACTTTAGCCCTCTCTTGGTTAGCTAGCGGTTATGTTTAATTTGAATGAAGTTGTTTTAATTAAAAGGCTATAAATTAAGCTACAGACTTGTCTTTAAGAGATCTTAAATACCTCTTTCTTTGACCACTACCTTCTACTTCAAAATGCCACGTAGGTTGTTTGTTGTAGGCTTTCTTTAAGTTAACGCCAGAATTACTAGTGCTTAACTTCTTCTTAGTCTGTGTATTCATCAGCTTATTAAAGCACATTTTCTAATTATTTATGGTTCGGTCGTTACTTTTTCTTCTAGTAAATAGAAAATAAAAAAGAGGCCCCACTTGAACCCCTCTTTGAAATTTAAAACAATTTTGACCTTAACCTATGCAATTCCTCGGTTCTTATAAGGGTCATCTCTGAAAGGCTGTGCCTCAAAACTTGGAGGTGAGTTCTCTTTATAAGGGTGAAATATAGCATTTCCCATTGAAATGAGTAATTCTTGAAGCCAAAGAATTGTTTTGTTCATTGAGTCCTCTGGTGGCATATAACCATATATAAGTTATGTGGAATATTTATACATCAGTAAAAACTCCTTTTGTTGAATTTTTAATTTTCTAGCTAATAGCAATCAAGTAGCTATTGAGTATCTATTGGAAATAAGAAATTTTGACCTTATCCGAAACCTTGAGGTACCGTTTTTATCCGAACCTTAAAATCCCAAACCGTAACTCCTCCGTTTGCATTTATTGCAGCCAAGGCAGTGTCGTCAGGATGCCAAGCGATTTGGCTTACAAGGTCACCTGCAAATGCACCACCAATTGGATCACCCTGACCATCTTTTTGGAGAAACCAAGAAAAAACTGAACCATCGCGTGCGCCAGAAGCTAAAAGCATTCCGCTATGTGAGAAAGCTAGACAAGAAATGGGTTCCGTATGAAGCATTAACTCTCCTGGCACAGTGCCCTCAGGACCATCGCCTTGAAAACTCCAAACCGTCACTCGATCACTACCCCCGGTAGCAAGGACTGTGCCGGTTTGATCAAAAGCTAGGTGGCTTGGTTTACCTGGGTAGCCTGTCATCTCTGAATCTTGATCAGTTGAACGACGCCAAAAATGAACAGAATTATCTTGACTGCCACATGCCACTATGTCTCCATCTGGACTAAGGACCATAGATACTAGTGAGCCTCGCCACTCCAACTTTTGATTGATCTTGTCGCTTACTACATCAAAAAAAGTCACTTGGCCATAGCATGATGTTGCTAATTCATTTGAATTTGACCAAGCAATCGCGCTTACAGTACTGGGATGTTCCTCTGATCTCCAGTGTTCTCGACCTTTTCCATCAAAAACATAGACGTATTTATTAAAAACTACTGCTAAAAAATTTCCGTCTGGAGACCACTTGATGTGCTCAACCCATCCTTTCCCAATTTCCAAATTTTTAGTTGACTTACCTTCTTTGCTTTCCCATATACATACATTTCCATCCTGGCCAGCAGTTGCAAAAGTATTCCCATCTGGATGAATAGACATTGCTAGTAAGCCACCTTTATGTATGTCTTTTGTTTGCCAAATGAGCTTTCCAGATTCCCCCTCGAATGCGTAAAGCCCACCAGCGACGTCACCTACCAAAAAGGTTTTACCTTGTAGTGCCCAGCCGCAAACAATCGCGTAGTCGGCAACGTGAGCAGACCAACCTTCATGAAGCATTCCCTTGGGACTAAATGCTTCTATACCAGACATTTATCAAACTCCTGAATCATTTCTGCTTCATCAAGATTTCTACCGATAAAGACAAGTTGGTTGCGGCGAGTTGCATTGCCCCATTCTTTATCAGGTTGAGCTGTGAAGAGCATGTGCACGCCTTGAAAAACAATTCGCCTAGATTCACCCGCATAACTAATAAATCCTTTGGTGCGGAAGATATCCACACCTTTCTCTGACAGGAGTCGACTTAACCACCTATTGAGTTTCTCCGGATCTACATCACCGACTCGCTCAATAGCGAAAGAACCTACTTCGTCATCGTGTTCGTGTTCTGCAACCCAAACCCTTTCAGCTATTGGAGAGATTGTGGAAACGTTTTGAGCATTACTTTTATCGACAGCAATTGAGGCTTTTACCTTAGTTATTCTTAAATTGAATTCCTCTGCTGTATGTTGAGTGAATAGACCTATATCCGTTGCTTTTTCAACGTCTATGAGGAAAGACTTAGTACCTTCGGATTGAAGTTGAAGGCTTACATGCTTGCCCACAGGGACTATGTCGCCTGGGTTAATGGGTTGCTCTTGTTCGGCGTAAAGTCTCAAGCATGATTCAGCACCTGTGTTCAGAGATGTCTCATCCTTACCTTGGTCTAAGAACATGACTAGAGACATGCTAGGGTCTGGCCCCTCTTCTAGAGAAAGTTCATAGCGACCTTTATCAAGTGAAAACACACCTGTCCACTCAAATGGGTATTCTGGTTCAAGAAAAGTTGGACGACGCTGAAGTACTTGATCTAGATCAAAAGCACTTAGATTTAGCACAGTATCAATTGAGACGTCTGCTTGTTTACTTCGTATTACACGAGCCATACGATTCATATCGCGTAGACGTGCCTCCAAATTATCAAGTGATTCATCTTTAACTAGGTCAGTTTTATTTAGGACAAGGACGTCAGCAAAGGCAACTTGTTCCGAACTCTCATCACTATGACCAAGTTGTTGCTCTATATGGGCCGCATCAACAAGTGTGACTATGCCATCAAGTGAAAACTCTTCACGGATTTCATCGTCCATAAAAAATGTCTGAGCTACAGGACCAGGATCAGCAAGGCCAGTAGTTTCTACTAATACATAGTCAAATTTGTCTCTTCTTTTCATGAGGTTTCCAAGTACACGAATAAGATCTCCCCGAACGGTGCAGCAGATGCAGCCATTAGACATCTCGAAGACCTCTTCATCCGCATTGATTACTAATCCTTGATCAATACCAACTTCACCATATTCATTTTCAATAACAGCTATCTTTTTACCGTGCTCTTCGCTAAGGATTCGATTAAGTAAAGTTGTTTTCCCAGACCCTAGAAAACCAGTCAAAATTGTTACAGGTACTTTTTGCTTGTTACTCATTTCCTTGATTAATGATGTGAACAATGAGAGATCTCAAGAGAAATATCAGTTATCCAATTCTCTTGTATACCAAGTAACTCTAGTGACTTTTCTTGAAAGTCATCAAGCTCATTATAGTTGTATGGAATCTTTACTCTTAATATATTTTTCCCTTTCTCTTTCTTAAGCGAATGATCTGAAAATTGAAGTTCTTTTAGATTGTCCATGAAATCAACTGAAATTATCAGTTGTAAGATTTTATTTTTATCCCACGGTGGTTTATCCATGAAATTTGCTTGATCTTCCCAGTGTTGTTTGTAAGCTTTAAAACCTTTAGGTGGGGACATATTAGGAAATGTCTATTTCATTAAATTTAGATATCATTTTATTTGGATTATTTGGGAAAATTAAGGGTTGGTTAAGGAATTCCATTTATTCTGGAGTTTTCTCCCCTTTATCTGATCACATTCTCCTCCAAGTGAGTTAACAATTGTGCATGTGTTATGTACAGCGACTGAAATGGTATTGCCTTTTAACATGAGTCCATCAACATAGATTTGATTTTTCGAGATTGGGGTTGAAGTTTGTCTACTCAAGTTTTTCAACAGCTTGGAAGGAGGATTTTGTTCAGCGAATAAAACTTTCACGTTTTCTTCTTTCAGCTCAGCTAATACAGTTGAAATAGTTTGAGGCCTAAGGCTGGATGAATCACCAACATAATCTAATAGACTTAATGTTTTCAAGCCAAATGCATCTCCATAATATTCCATTGCTTTGTGCTTAGAAACGATTGTCCTTTGATCAGCAGGAATCGTTGCAACTTGCTGTTGAGTCCACAAGTCTAAATCTTCCAATATAGAATTCACAGATTGAGTTCTCTCTTTTAAAACTTTTTTAGTTTCTCTATCAAAAAAAGAAATTTTCTTATTGATATTTCTAGAAATGACATTTCCCATCTTGATGATGTTATGTGGATCATGCCAGATATGAGGATCTAAGCCACCATGATCATGGTGATGATGATGATCACCTTCATCTGGTACTTGAGCTATAGGTTCAACATCGTCGCCTGAAATATCTTTAAAGAAATGTTCGTCGGCTTCAAACTCAAAAGGCATATGCTCCGTAAAGAAGGAATATTTACCAGCTTTTTTGATATTGACTGTAAATGATGTGACGTCTTTTTTATCGTTAAATGTAAGAACATATGCTTTTTCCTGAGCAATAAGCTTGTCATTATTGCGTTTAACTTCTGAATCTTTGGATCCTAATAATTCTTTAGCAAGCTCTTCTGATGCTTCAATATCACCAGATTTAAGAATAACCATTTTCATGGCAGGATCCGCATAGTCTCCATCGACTTTGGCAAACGACCATTTGTAGGTCCCTGCTGAAAGATCAAAAACACCAGCCCATTCAAAAGCTCCATCTCCATGGGAATCGTCATGATCATCGTGGTCATCATGATCGTCATGTTTAGCAGCTGAATGATCGTCATGATCATCGTGGTCATCATGATGGTCGTCTATTTCTATTGCGCTTACGCCAACAACAACAGTTAAGGGATTATCTAACCACTTTTTGATTGCAGGAGTCATCTCTGAACCAAGAGTAAATACTTGATTCGCACTTCTTAGGGTTTGGGCTTGCCTTGGAGTGATCTTAACGTCATGAACATCTTGTTTTCTATCAATTAAACAAGTTACGGGCGTTGAGGGTGGTGCGATAGCAGAGACAAGATCGCAAACTAATGGCTCTACAGCAACAATTGACTTCGTGTTTGCTTGTGCTGACTGATTGATTCCAGACAATAAAAACGCTCCAGCAAGAATGGAGTTCTTGAAAATTGTTTTATTAATGATTGATTTTCTCTTAATTGCTTGACTTGATATCTTCAACATTTAGCTAGAAAAAAGACTTATTAAAAACGATAATCGTTTTCATTCGTGTTCGGGAGTATATTATGTCCCATGTCAGGGAACCCTCTTATTAATGTCTAGTTTGATTGCTGAGAATCTGACATATTCCTATTCAAGCAAAATTAAACCTGCTTTGAGCAAGGTTTCTCTTGAGCTCGAGCCAGGCACTTTGACTGTTCTTGTTGGCCCTAATGGTGCTGGAAAGTCCACATTATTAAATTTGCTTCAAGGGAACTGCAAACCAGATCAAGGAGAAATCACAATTGGTGGAAAACCATTATTTAATAATCGATTTCAAGTTGCTTTAATGCCTCAAAGGGGAAAGTTGAATTGGAATTTTCCAATTACTGTTGAAGGATTAGTTGCTTTGGGTAGGGTCAATCATTCTAAAACTACTTGTTGTGAGTTAGAGGCTGCTCTTCAACGTGTTGGGATATCTCATTTAGCAAAAAGAAGGCTTGATGCTTTATCTGGTGGTCAGCAACAAAGAGCATTACTTGCTAAAACCTTAATGAATCCAGCTAAAATATTTCTTCTAGATGAACCCTGTTCTGCATTTGACCCCCCCACAAAAGAAGATTTCTTATTAATCATTCGTCAGTTAGCCGATTCTGGATTGACTATTTTTGTTAGCAGTCACGATTGGGGTACATCTTTAAATTCTTATGACAAAGTTGTTGTTCTCGATAAGATAATTTTGGCCTCTGGTAACCCTCAAGAGGTTCAGGAAAAACTTAGTTCAATTAATTATCTGAGGTGGAAGTTATAGTCGTGATTGATAATTATCTATGTTTATCAAGCGTTCAATTCTTGAGAACAATTTTGACATAGGCCAAAGTATTCAAGGGTATGAAACAACAGTTCAAATTTTTGAGAGGCTTTTTTGGGTATTTCCATTGTTTTTACGGGACATCCCTGCAAGCGAGTAGTTTCTCCACAGCTTACACAAGTTAAATGATGAATATCTCTCTCGACTGGTGCATAAAGCACCTCACCATTAGGCAGATGCCTCGAGCGGATCAAACCTTGCTTTACTAGTACTTGCAGGTTTCGATAAACCGTCGTAAGCCCCATTGCTTTCTCACCGTTATGCAGTTGCCTATGAAGTTCTTGCCCACTCAATTCATCAGTACATTTCTTGAGTTCATCGAGCAGTTGTTGTTGGCGCTTAGTGATTTCAGGTGTACTTGTACTCATGATGAAGATCTGACTTTGATCTCTCTTACTGACCATACTGAATCATTGGCTTAATGTCTTTTATCAATACAAATTGGTGGATAATTCCTCTCTTAATGACTTCCTTCACAGGCGTGCTTTGCCCTGCTATGGGAACTGTTTTGATAACTCATAAAAGGCTTCTTCAAGTCAATTTAATTTCGCATTGTGTGCTGCCTGGACTTGCCTTGGCTATGTCGCTTGGTATGAATCCTTCTATTGGTGGGGTTATCAGCGGCTTGGTGGGAGCTATTGCAGTAGAAAGTATGACAAATAAAGAAAATCAAAATTATGAAGCTGTGATGAATACAATTCTTGCTGGTTCGATGGGACTAGGTGTTCTACTAATACCTCTACTTGGAATAAGAATTGATTTAGAAGCTGTTTTATTTGGAGATTTATTAACTGCAAATTTGAGTGATCTATTAAGGACTTTAATTGCTTTCTCTGCTTTTATATGCTTATTGCTTTTGGGTTACGACAAGCTTGTTCATATTGGGCTAGACCCAGAGGGTGCAGCTTCAAGTGGAGTTAATGTCTCATTTTTTAATTTAGCTCTTGGTTTTACAACTGCACTTGTGATCGTGAGCTCAATGTCAGCAGTGGGAGTTATTCTTGTGATTGCGTTACTTTCAACTCCAACTTTGTTGGGGCTTCAAAAAGCAAGATCTCTTGGGATTGCGATGGCTCGATCGTCAATATTTGGATTAGTCGTATCGCTCATGGGCTTTTCGCTCGCGACTGTTCTGAATTTGCCTCCTGGACCTCTCATTAGTGTTATTTGTGTGATGTTATTGATTTTTTTACCAAAAAATACATAGATTTATTTTTTAATCTTCTTTTTCTAAAAGGTAGCAACGAGAAAGTTATAAGCGATTGATTTGGTCAAGAAATCTGAAAATTCTAACGATATTGTTTTGAATTTAATAAAATAAATCAATTGGCTTAGTACATTTTTCACCCTCTCATTGATTTGCTCATGAAGAGAACTCAACTCAATGTAAGTATTGACCCAAAACTTCTAGAAAAGATTAAGGAAAGTGCCAGGATTTCTGGCAAATCACTAGTTAGTTATGTGTCTGATTGTTTTGTCAATCAAATCAAGAATCTTCCTGTTGAATCGATAGATTCGCGATTCCAAATGATTGAGCAAAGGCTTCAATCAATAGAAAAAACACTTCAACTGGAAAAACCTCAAGCTCAAAAAACTTCACCTTTTACATCTATAGAGGTGAAAAATTTTAACGAATTTATCAAGGCTGTTTTTAAAAAAGAGTCGAAAAGGAAAGGGTATAAATCAATAAAAGAAGCATGGAACGATTTTATCAATCACATCAACTGTTTTGACCAATGGGATGAGAGATGTTCTTTTAGGCTTAAAGAATCTCTTTTTTTTGAACATGGCGACCCTTTAACAAGTGATGAAATTATTCATCTCAAAGATGGAGAGATATGTCCTCAACCAATTAGGACAGGAATAATTAATTGGATAAATAATTCATCTAGAGGTCAATGTTGCTGTTCTATTAAGGATTTCCCCTCACAGCAACAAATATGTGAAAAGGGAAAAACTCTTGTTGAGGAAATATATTCTTAGGTCAATCATGGTCACTGTTTTAATGTTAATAAAACCTAAACTTGTAATAAAAAGTTCAATAAGGTTGATTTTTTAGATGTATTTTAATTTCATAAAAGACTCTATATTTATATAGCTAAACATTAGTCAGGATTGATATGGGTTGCACAAGGCATCCATAATCGACCCATCTTATGAACACCAATGCATCCGAGCTTTTTTGCTTCGATTTCTGCCTGAGATTTAGTTGGATAAGCATATATGTTTTTTGAAGAAGGAGAATGTGAACGATTGATTGACTCTTGAATAGAATTATTCTCTGGACTCCATACCTTTAATCCCATAGTTGTTATGCCTGCAGAAAATATACCCATTCCCACTATTGAGGCATTAACGACTCCCATAGCTACTATGCCTATGGAAACGACACCCATGGGAACAATCCCAATCGTAAAAATTCCCATAGGAACAATTCCAATGGATATCAATCCGAGTGGTGCAATCCCAAATGCAATTTTCTTTGGCTTGCTTCCGCAATGTGAAGGACCTTGAGAGTTTTGCTGCTCGGTATTATTTGAAGTTGTCATTACCTAAAAAATATCAGTGATGATGGTGATGACCATCGTGAGAACCATGTTTTTCTGTCTTTTCATGATCTGCATGACTTTTGCAAGGCATCCACTTGTCTCCCATTTTATGAGCTCCAGTGCAATTGAAATCTTTTGCGGCTTTGACGGCTTCTGCTTTCGTCTCAAAAAGTGCAGGAGTTCCATTTGTTTGGGAATCCCCAGAGCATCCTACCAGTGGTAAAGATATAGAAAAAATGATGGTTGTGAAAATAGGTCTTAGATTGTTCATCTTTCTAGGCTTATCTAGTTCGTCTAGTTTCAGCTTACTTACATAGTTGACTTTGTCATTAAAAGGATTGCAAACCTCAGAGATAAAGATCAGCTTGAATAATCAATAAATTTGGATCTTTTATTCCACCACTTAGGTTTTGACAAGAAAATTTTTCATTTCCTACCTAGAAAACTAAATTCCATGAATATTTGTCGCGAAAAGTACAATTTTTTGTATTGAAAATCACATTATTCAGGCTTTCGCGAGTTTTTGAGATTATATTTTCTTTTGTCTAGTTTAACTAGTGCAACTAGGTTTTGGCATCTATGAAACTCTTTTCGCGATTACTTCTGCTTCCTGCTTCTTTGGGTCTTTTAGCTCCAGCAGCTGTAGATGCTGGAGGTGGTGATCATAAAGGCCATCATGATCACCATGGTGGTCACATGAATATGGGGGATTCATACCCTTCAACTATGTTTATGGGAAAAACTACTTTTGTTTTGGGTGGAGTAGATGGCGTAAGCGATTCTGGAATGGGTGGAATGGGTGGAATGGGTGGAATGGGTGGAATGTCTACTTCTGAGGAAAAGGATGGGACAGTTTTTCATTACGATACAAAGCTGATGTTTATGACCAGTTTTACTGGCCAAGACATGCTTAGGACTGCTGTTCGCGTAGGTAATTTTGGGATGATGGAACCCTTCGGAATGATGGGTGAGGCAAGATTAGATACTGCTTTCAGCAGTAGTGATTCGCTAGAACTTCACAAGGCTTATTACCAATTCCCTGTTGGAGACGATATTCAAGTAACTTTTGGCCCCAAGCTTCGTCAAGATGATTTGCTTGGTGCGTGGCCGAGTGCTTATCCAGGAGATGGAGTTTTATTTGTACTAAACCAGGCAGGAGCTAATGATACTTATTCTAAAAAAATGGGAGCGGGTGCTGGTATTACTTGGTCCCATGATAAATTAGTTGCTTCTGCACTTTTCGTTTCAGAAGACGCATCAAATTCTTCGATTGGCTTTTTAACTGATGAAGGCAAAGACCATATAACAACTCAGTTGGCATGGGTTGATGAGAAATTTACTCTTGCAGCGGCCTATACCAAGGCCGATAACGGGAATACTGATGATTCTCCTGATGTCAATGATTACTCTTCTTATGGAATTAGTGGTAGTTATAAATTCGGAGACGACTACAGCCTGAGTGCTGGCTTTGGTTGGAAGAATCCTGAAAACGAGGATAGTCCTGATACTGCAATGAATAAGGTGGAGGCTGGCAATACATGGTCTGTTGGCTTCTTATGGAATGATGCGTTTATTGAGGGGAATAAGTTTGGATTTGGCATTGGAACAGCCGAAACTCATAGAGATGACAGTGGTTATGATGATCCTTTGGCTTGGGAAGCTTTTTATGATTTCTTGGTGAACGATAGCGTCACAGTTACTCCAGCTATTTTTGTTATTGAACAAGATGGTAAAGAGGACGTTAATGGAGCTTTAGTAAAAACTACTTTCAAGTTTTGATCCTAATAGTTGCTTTTATTTCGATATAGCTAATTGAGTAGTTAATATCAAAGTCATTATCTCAATGGTAGAGATTTAATTTCTGAAGTATTGAAATAATGACTTTTAAAATCTATACATTATTATCAAGTTAAAAACAATTGAAATTTTAACTATGACTAGGCTTATAAATTCCTAATCATCATAGCTTTTAGTTTTCTTATTCAAGTTTTTCCTCAACAAGTATATGGTTGTGTTGAAGGCTTGCAGTGGGGAATGGATCTTAAAAATGTAGAAAGTCATCTTGGTGTATCTTTAATTCCTATTAAAGAGAAAACAAATCAGAATCTTTTTCAAGTAAAAGATATCCAAATAAGTGGTTTACCTGTAGAAGTGCTTAGAGTTCGAATTGAAAATAAAGATGGATTAAGGAAACTGGCCTATGAAATCGACAATGAAAACATGACAGAAGTCTTAGCAGGATTAAGGTATAGATTTGGTTCTACAGTTGGAACAAGCGTTGATGTTGAAGGTAGTTCTCCTCAACAACAATGGATATGGCACACTGGTGAAGATGTAATTGTTGCAGTCAAGAGTGAGAAAAGACCATTTTTACTTTCTTATCGACCATCACTTCTAGATCCATCTTTTCTCTAAAAGATATTCTTTTAAATTTTGGAGTTAATCAAACCTACTTTCATTTGATTTAGTAATTTTTACCGAAATTTGATTGTTGTTTAACAAGTTCGAAGAACTCTTGCTTCAAGCTTGAATCATGTCGAAAATCACCCCTCACAATTGAATTGATCATGCTGGTTTCTGGTTCTTTTACTCCTCTCCATTTCATACAATAATGTTGAGCTTTTACAAGGATTGCTAGGCCTTTGGGTTCGCACAAACGTTCTATTTCATCAGCAAGAATCATTACAGCTTCTTCCTGAATATGTGGCCTAGAGAAAACCCAATCAGCTACGCGAGCAAACTTTGAAATTCCAATAACTTTTTCTCCTGGTTTGATCCCTATCCAGCAATCACCAAGAATTGGAACCAAGTGGTGAGAGCATGCAGATCTAACAGTTATTGGGCCAAGTGTATAGATCTCATCTAAATTCCTGTCGTTAGGGAAATTAGTAACTTTTGGTTGAGGGTGATATCTGCCTTTGAAAACTTCATTCAGGTACATTCTTGAAACTCTTTCTGCAGTTTCTTGAGTGTTGTGGTCATTATCAACATCAATCAAGAGAGTTTTGAGCAAGTCCCTTACTCTTGTAGCTACTTCTCTCTCAAGAGTTTCAAGTTCTCCTGGCTTAATAAAATCAGAAATATTATCGTTTGCATGAAATCTGGCACCATTTTCTTTAATACGTTCACGAATTATTTCTGAGACTAATTTGCAAGAAATTTGTTCTTTTAAATTATCTTTAATATTCTCATTTGAAGCAGTAGAAGTCATAACCTTTATTTGTTAGGGAAAAACTGATGACATACATTTAAAGCGCTAAGACCCTAACATATCGAGATCACTTTCGTTATGAAGAGAATACCTAAGAGCTTTTCTTCGAATCATAAGTCACAGTTATTTTCTAAGAGAAAGTTCTTGGCTATTTCAGCAGTTTTCTAAGTTTTCATAAGACAGAAAATATATGATTAGGTTGTTCATTTTTAGGTTTTTTCTTAAGAAAGCTCTTTCTAAACCCTTGCGTGAAATTTATGCCGATGAGTGGAATTGAACCACCGACCTACTGGTTACGAATCAGTTGCTCTACCCCTGAGCTACACCGGCACTAGAATAAAGTTATCATCTTTGAATTTATTTTTGAGCAATTCTAATAAGCCTGAATCCAATTTGGATCCTAATTTAAGAGCTCGACTGTTGAAGGAGACTAAAAATCCTTATCGGGGCTTGAGAAGAGCTGTTTGGATAGCCCTCTTTGGATCAGCAGCACTAGGCTTTTTTATCATGGTTACCAATATTATTGCTGGAGATGCTGTATCTATTAATGATCTTGCAATTCAAACCTCTGCGTTAGTAATTCTTGGTTTTTTGCTGTTTAAAGATAGGAGTAAAGATGAAGTAAATTAGTTCTCTACTTTTATTAATTATATTTATAATATTTATGCAGATTTAGATTCTAACTAATAGGCAAAGTTAATTAGTCAATTTTCTTCTTTGAGTAACAAGCTTAAAGGCTTCAATTTGATCACCTTCCTCCCAGTTCGCAAAGCGATCACAGCCTATTCCGCATTCGAACCCTGTTGAAACATCTTTAACGTCATCTTTATTTCTTTTCAGTGAATCTAAATCGCCTTCAAAAACGATTTGTTTCCCTCGTTTGACTCTGGCACGGCAATTCCGTTGTATTTTTCCAGTTGTTACATAGCAACCTGCAACGGCACTTTTCCCAATGGAGAATATTGCTCTAACCTCAGCAATACCTAGGGCTTCTTCTATCATTTCTGGTTCTAGAAGACCCTCCATAGCTAATTGGATATCTTCTAATAGTTTATAAATAACCTCGTAATCTCTTACGTCAACACCATTCGCGTCAGCTGCGCGTTTAGCACCCGATGCCATAGAAGTATTGAATCCAACTATGACTGCACCTGAGGCAGCTGCTAAGTCAACATCAGTCTCAGTGATTTCACCTGGGGCAGATAACAATACTCTCACTTGGACTTCGTCTTTAGGAAGCTGTTCTAGAGAACCAAGTATTGCTTCTAAGCTTCCTTGTACATCAGCTTTAAGGATGATATTTAATTCTTTGAGTTCACCTTCACTTGCTTGGCCAGACATTGAAGAAAGGGATACTCGTCTTGAAGCCATTTGCTGAGCAAGTCGTGTTGCACGAGCATCTGTGGCACGTTCTCCAACCACTGCTCTTGCGGTCTTTTCATCTGGATAAACCTCGAACTCATCACCAGCTGTAGGTACCTCGCTAAATCCAAGAGCTTCAACTGGAAATGACGGACCTGCTTTTTTAATCCTGGATCCATTTTCATCTACCATTGCCCTTACTTTGCCAAGGACTGGACCAGCCGCTACGACATCTCCTGACTTAAGGGTACCGTTTTGAACTAGTAATGTTGCAACAGGCCCTTTGGCTTTATCTAAGTGGGCTTCTATGACGGTACCTTTTGCCAATCTATCTGGATTTGCTTGTAAATCCTCTACTTCAGTTACGAGTAAGACCATTTCTAAAAGTTTATCTATGTTTTCACCCTTGATGGCACTTACGGGAACCATTACTACATCTCCACCCCACTCTTCTGATAATAAATCCTGCTCTGATAATTCTTGTTTTACGCGGTCGGGAGAAGATCCTTCTTTATCAATTTTATTTATTGCCACAACAATAGGAACTTTTGCTGCTCTTGCATGGCTAATGGCTTCAAGGGTTTGAGGCCTAACGCCGTCATCTGCAGCTACCACCAAAATCGCAACATCTGTAACCTTGGTGCCTCTCGCTCTCATAGCGGTGAAGGCTTCATGTCCAGGAGTGTCAAGAAAAGTTAGTTTTTTTGTTGATCCATCATGTTCAGTCTCAATTTGATAAGCACCTATGTGTTGCGTTATACCTCCAGCTTCTCCTGCAGCAACCCTTGCTTTTCTAATAGCGTCTAGTAAAGATGTCTTCCCATGATCTACATGCCCCATCACGGTAACGACTGGTGGCCTTCTTATTAGGTGTTTTAAATCTCCCTCCTCAATCATTTCAGCTGTCTTTTTCGCAGCCTCTTCAACATCATCTTGAAGAACAGGTACTCCGAATTCATCAGCAACTGTTTCGATTGTCGCTAGATCTAGTGATTGCGTGACAGTAGCGGTTATGCCTTTAAAAAATAGAGATTTTATGATTTCAGAGCTTTCAACACTCAACATGTCAGCAAGTTCTTGAACTGTGAGATTGTCTTCAGGTACAACAATCATTTCAGGCCTTACGAGCTTTGCTTCTCTGGCTGCCCTCAATTCCATTGCACGCCTTCGTTGCCTTTGACGTGTGGTTTCTTTCTTACGTTTTTTAAGAGCAGTTAAAGGTTTTCCATTGTTTCTCTTGCCAGATTTTGGCTTCGAAGGTCTAGCTAAACTTGCTGAAAGAACAACTGCTTGTTTTTCCCCTGCAAATCCGCTTGTTTCAGCAGTTAGAGCATCATCATTTTCTCCAATGATATGAACTTTTTGACGCTGTTTTTGTGGTGATTTATTTCTTAAAGCATCAAGTTTCGCACTGTCATCCCAGTCAGGCCTTGACCTTCTTGGAGCTGTAGTTCCACCTGGCCTATGCGCTGGTCTTTTGGGAGCCGCAGGAGTGGGCCTATTTAGTGGTGGTCTCGCTCCGGTTGAGTTGTCACGTTTTGGCTTAGGACTGGTTGCAGTCTCTGATTTCCTTTGAGGAGAACTTGGTCTGGCTTGTGGTTTTTGCAGTTGCATTAATTCACTTGGTGCAACTGGTTTTCTCATGCCAGGTGGAACTCCGGGTCGATTATTAGAACGGTTTGGACCACCACCTTTGGTAGGCATTCCAGGTCTGTTTTGCCCACCTACTCGATTTGTACCCCCAGTTCGGACTGGTCCACCAGGTCGATTATTACCTGATCGATTTTGACCTTGATTAGGGCGGTTTGCGACTCCGCCTCGGTTAGCACCTTGCCGGTTTTGTGAACTAGGACGACTTGGCCCTGCGCCACCTCGATTATTAGACCCCGGTCTATTTGACAGCCCTTGACGAGTTGAGGCAACCGGAGGTTTAGGAGCCCCAGGCCTTGATGGCATGGATGGTTTATTTGTTATGCCATTACCCTGTGGTTTATTAAGAGGTTTTTCTCTTCGAATTGGTGCTCCTACAAGCTCAAGGGTATTGCCTTTATTTGGAGGTTGTGGTCCTTTTGAAGGTGAACTCTGTTTTGTTTGATTTTTAATTTTTTGGAGGTTTCCTGGTCCAACTTTTTGATATGGAATGTTGCTTTGATTGATTCTTGGTCTTTGATTATTAGTTTGTAGTGGTTTCTTGCTTTGAATATTTAATTGAGGTCTACTCGGTGGGGCTAATGGCCTCTTGGGTTCAGGTCTATTATTAAGTTGTGGTTGATTTATAGGATTTCTAATTAATTCTGTACTTGTCGGTTGATTTTTTAATTGAATATTTTTTGTTTGATCGAGAACTAGTTCTTTGCTCTCCGTTTTATCAGCAGGTTTACTAACACTTGGCTTTATTTCTTTTCTTGGTTTAGGAGGTAATGGTTTGTTTGGTTTAGATGGCGTAGTGATTTGTTGATGAGTAAATTTATTTTTTGAGAGTTTTGTGATTTCAGGAGAATGTGATTCTTCTGATTTAACTAGGGTTTGGTTTGGTTTTAAAGGTATATTTAAATTTGGTTTTTGTTGATTTGAAGGTGAAGCTGGATTTTGCTTGGCTTCAGGTTTTTGATTTTTTTGGGTTTTTGTTGGACTTTTTGTAACAGAGAGAATTTCTTTCTCTAATTTTTTACTTGGTTTATTTGTAGTTTTTGCTTTAGATCCTTTTTTTAAAAAATCTTTAATTTGATTCGCTTCAAGATTGCTAATTGAACTGCTATGGCTCTTTGCTGCAATAGCAAGCTTTCGCGCTGCATCTAGCACATCTTTATTGTCAAGGCCTAAGTCCTTGGACAACTCATAAATCCTGATTTTTCCGCTGCTGGTCATTAATGTTGTGCTTGAACTAGGGATTTGGTTTTTGAGTTGAGTTGATTCTCTTCATTATCATCATGCCTCAGTATCTGCATCAATGCAGGTATTAAGTTGTTTTTGGAGCATATTGAAAACGCTTAAGTGAACCGCACATCTTAAGGCTTTTTGTAATCGTTTGCGCTTCCAAGCTTCTTCAAGACATGATTCATTGGGGCAAAGATAAGCTGATCTGCCCATTCCTCCTGAGAGAACTACTCCATTCTGAAAATCTCTAGTAACTCTTAAAAGAGTCTTGCGATCAAGAACTTTTTTGCAAGCTACACATCGACGCAGAATGGGATTTTGACTCACCGGGTTCCTTCCTCTTTTGTAATTATTTCATCTTGGCTAGTCGTAGCCGGATTGCCTGTTTCTTCAATGTCACTCTCGGCAGATTCAATTTCAGTTTCATCTGAATTAAGATCTGTTGCTTTTTCGTTTGGAAAGTCTTCTTCGTCCTCTGGTAAAGGATAAAGCTCTCTTAATCGTGCATCTTCTTCTGCTCTTGCTGCTTGTTCTGCCTCCAACCTTTGTTCAGCTTCCCTTTGTAAAGACTCTTCTTCTTCTCTTTGTGAAATTAACTCTGCAACTTCGGCATCTTCTGCTGCTTGATCATATTCCTGAGAGTTTTTAATATCTATTTTCCACCCTGTAAGCCTTGCGGCTAGCCTTACATTTTGTCCTTCTCTGCCAATAGCGAGACTCAGTTGATCTGGGGGAACCAATACATGTGCATGTTGGCCTTCAGGATCTACAAGTCTTACTACTTCAACTCTTGCAGGACTCAATGAATTGCATATGTATTGAATAGGGTCAGACGACCATCGAATAACATCTATTTTCTCTCCACGAAGTTCATTTACTACCTGTTGGATTCGGGCCCCTCTTGCACCTATACACGCTCCAACTGGATCAACTTCTCTCTCGATGCTATCAACAGCTACTTTTGTTCTGGGACCTACAGCTCTTGAGGGTGGGTTTGCTTCACGAGCAACAGCAACAATACGTACTGATCCCTCTTGAATTTCAGGGACTTCATTTTCAAATAAATAAACAACTAGTCCTGCATTTGATCTGCTTACAAACAGTTGAGGCCCTCTTCTGGGGATTTCACTAACTTCTTTAAGAAAAACTTTAAATGTTGCATTTGCTCGATAGTTATCATTTGGCAATTGATCTCTTCTTGGAAGCTCTGCTTCTACTTCTGGCCTCCCTAAACCTGAACTTACTGCCATTATCACTGATTGCCTTTCAAATCTGATAACTCTGGCAGTTAAAACTGGATCTTCTAAATCAGCAAATTCTTCTTGAATCATTCTTCTTTGCTGATCGCGCAATTTTTGAGCTAAAACTTGTTTGGTTGTAGACGCAGCCATTCTTCCAAAATCTTCTTTTTCTGGAGTCACATCCAATACAACCGTATCTCCAACTTGAGCGTCATCAGCAACCTGCATAACCTCAGCAATGGCTATTTGATGATCATCGCTTTCAACTTCTTCAACGATTATTTTGCTTGCCAAAACTCTATAACCTTCTTCTTCTAAATCCAAACCAACATCGAAATTACTAAAATAATCATCTTCAAAGGGATCTTCACTTATACCTAGGTAAAGAGTTCTTCGATATCTTTCATAACCTTTTAATAGCGCTTCTCTCAAAGCTGCTTCGACAACTTGTGATGGAAGTTTTTTTTCCTCACTGATGTCTTCAATTAAGTTATTTAAGCCAGGGAGTAGAACAAGAGCCATCGAGGATGGGATATTAGGATGAGATTGATTGGTTTAGATAGTTAATATCTAAGTTTTAACCAGAAGGTGTTGTAAGTCGGACTTGAATAACGTCCTCTATTGGAATTCGTTTGATTTTCCCTTTTTGATTTATTTGAAGATCACTATCTGACCTTTTTAGAAGCAAACCATTTGTTTGTTGTTCAATTTTTCTTAAACCCTGATAAGTAACTTCAATTGGGAACCCTTTGAAAATTTGAAAATCTTTGTCTTCGATTAAGAATTCTCCTACCCCTTCGCTACTTATCTCTAAGGTAAAAGGCTGATCTATAACAGATGAATTTTTAATAGCTTCGTCAATATATTCAGTAAGAATTGAGCAGTCATCAATTGTGACTTTCTTCTGAGGATTTTTGTGACGGATATTAACTTGAATTGATAGGGGATTTAAATGAGTGAACATATTAAAATCTGTTACCTCAAAGCCATTATTAATTGCTGACTTTGATGTAAGGTCTCTCAATTCTGTAACAGTTTGATTAGACAAAAGGCAGTGTCGGAGTCGGGCTAGTCACCCGAGCGGTTTGTGTTTTGACCAGCCTATGTGAAAGGAGGTACCGTCAGGTTATTAAATCTTACTAGATAAAGGTTTCGGTAACCTCTAAAATCAATTTCTTCTTATTTTAGATTGATTTATTTTATTGTAAGGAAGTTTCTGACTTGATCATGCTGAGACTTAAAAAGTTGGAATCTTTAAGAAGAATTCGCCAAATATTTTTTGTTACTGCTTCTATTGTGGCCTTTTGCTTTTGTTCTTTACCTGCATTAGCCACTGAAGATTACCAAGTAATTCAGCAACATAGTTTTGTTGCAGATGTTGCTGAGAAAGTTTCTAAATCGGTTGTAAGAATAGATATAGAAAGGGAAATTCAAGCTGAAGAATTTGAATCTGATTTATTAGATCCTTTACTAAGAGATCTTCTAGGTGATTTAGGAAATGCTCCCCAAAAGGAGAGAGGTCAAGGCTCTGGAGTCGTAATAGATAGCACTGGACTTATTCTTACTAATGCCCATGTTGTAGAAAGGGTTGATAATGTAATAATCACTCTTCAAAATGGTGCTCAAGTTGATGGAGAAGTTATTGGGACTGATCAAGTTACTGATTTAGCCCTAGTTAAAATTGAAGAAACTTCTGATTTGAAAAGTGCAAAATTGGGCAACTCAGAAGATATTAAAGTTGGAGATTGGGCAATAGCTCTTGGTACACCATATGGCCTTGAGAGTACAGTTACATTGGGAATAGTCAGTAGTTTGCACAGAGACATCAATAGCCTTGGCTTCTCTGATAAGAGATTGGACTTAATTCAAACTGATGCTGCTATTAATCCTGGAAATTCTGGTGGACCTTTGATTAACGCAAATGGAGAAGTTATTGGTATAAATACTTTGGTTAGATCTGGTCCAGGGGCTGGACTTGGATTTGCAATACCAATTAACTTAGCTTCAAAAGTTTCTGATCAGTTGCTTGAAAATGGAGAGGTTATTCATCCTTACCTTGGAGCTCAGTTAGTTTTATTGAATGAGCGAATAGCCAAGGAACATAATCAAGATCCAAATTCATTGATAGTTTTACCTGAAAGATCAGGTGCATTAGTTCAATCTGTTTTTCCTCAAAGCCCTGCCGAAGAAGGAGGCTTGAGGAGGGGAGATCTAGTCATTAACGCACAAGGTAATAAAATTAATGATCCAAAATCTTTACTTATGCAAGTTGAGAATGCTCAAATAGGAAAGCCTTTTGAATTGGAAGTGCTTCGTAATAATAAAGAGATGAATCTTTCTATTAAGCCAGCTGCTTTGCCAGGAATAAACTGAAAATCTTGCTACTTTTTATTAAAGACTCTACGAAAAATGGATCTCCAAACTCAGATGAAACAAGCGGTAGCGAAAGCAGCTGTTGACCAAATTAAAAACGGAATGATATTGGGTCTTGGCTCAGGATCAACCGCAGCTTTAATGATTGAGGCTCTTGCTCTGAAAATAAAATCAGGAGAAATAAAAGATGTCGTTGGAGTAACTACATCTTTTCAGGGTGAAGTTCTTGCAACTGAATTAGGAATACCACTAAAGTCTCTCACGGCAGTTTCACAGATTGACTTGGCAATAGATGGCGCAGATGAAGTTGATCCTAGTTTTCAATTGATTAAGGGTGGAGGAGCCTGCCATGTACAGGAAAAACTCGTTGCGGCTTTGGCCAAAAAATTTATCGTAGTAGTTGATTCTTCAAAAATTGTTGAAAAACTGAACCTTGATTTCAAATTACCAGTTGAGGTTTTGCCATCTGCTTGGAAACAAGTAAAAAAAACGTTAGAAGAATTAGGAGGAAAAGGTGATCTAAGAATGGCACAAAAAAAGGCTGGACCAGTAGTTACTGATCAAGGAAACTTGATAATAGATTTAACTTTTAATAACGGTATCGATCATCCCGATTTATTAGAAAGTCAGATTAACAATATACCTGGTGTTCTTGAAAATGGACTTTTCATAAATCTGGCCGACGAAGTATTAGTTGGCACGGTTGAAAATGAAGTTGTCGGTGTTAAATCTCTCAATAGGTTTTAGAATCTCTAATTCGTATAGATTCTGCATGGCTATGCAAACCTTCGCTTTTTGCTAGTTCAATAACAGCATTTTTTGTTTCATCGAAAGCTTCTTTGGAAAAATTGATAAGTGAAGTGTTTTTCATAAAAGTTTCTACTCCAAGGGCCCCAGCAAATCTGGCAGTACCTGAAGTTGGAAGAGTGTGATTAGGACCTCCAAGATAATCTCCAATTGCTTCTGGGCTCCATGAGCCCAGAAAGATTGCTCCTGCATTTTTAATGCTTTCTGATAATTGTTTTGGGTTTTCTACAAGCAACTCAAGATGCTCCGGAGCAAAAGAATCACTTAGTTCTACACAGTTTTCTAAATTATCGCAAATAACTATTAAACCCCACTCCATTATTGATTTTTTGCATATTTCAAATCTTGGATGATTTATTAATTGATATTCAATTTCTTCAGGTAATCTGTCTGCTAATTTTTTATCAGTGGTTATTAAGATTGCTGATGCAAGAGGATCATGCTCGGATTGGGCTAACATATCCGATGCAACTTGTTTTACATTTGCTGATTGATCGGCGATTATTAAAACTTCGCTTGGACCAGCTAAAGAATCAATACCTACTTTTCCATAAACATTTTTTTTTGCCAAAGTTACATATATATTTCCGGGTCCAGTGATTACGTCAACTTTTGGAATTGCTTTGGTCCCATTCGCAAGTGCTCCAATAGCCTGTGCACCGCCAATACGAAAAACTTTGTTGATACCTGTAATGTGTGCTGCAGCTAAAACAGTTTGATTTATTTCTCCACGAGAGTTCGCAGGAGAAACCATTATGGTTTGCTTCACTCCTGCAACATATGCAGGGATAGCATTCATAAGGACAGTGCTTGGATAAGCAGCTCTTCCACCAGGGACGTATATTCCTGCTTTTTCTACAGGAGTCCATCTTCTTCCTAACGATTCTCCATGTTCACCATTAAAAGAAATGTCTTTTGGAACTTGAAGGCTATGAAAATTTTCAATTCGTTCTTTTGCTAATAAAAGTGATTCTTGCAAAGCTTTTGGAGTTTCTTCCCAAGCGTTCAAAATTGATTGGGATGAAACTTGTAAAGGGTCTGCTATAAATCCATCAAACTTAGAAGTATATTCTTTGAGTGCTTCATCACCTTTATCCCTTACGTTTTTAAGAATATCTTTAACTACCTTTATAGCCTGTTCCTGAACCGCTCCAGATGTTCTTTCAGTAATTCTTTTTAGCTCAGATTTAGCCTGATCAATATTGGAAACTCTTTTGATAAAAAATTGATTTGAAGAGGATTTGTGGACCTCATCTTTGTTGATTATTTGGGTCATGAACTTTTTGCTAAAGGTTCAATTTGATTATCTTATGCTTTAATTTTGAATTCTGTAGATCTTCTTCATGGTCTTGAGGTAGTGTGGATTAACATAAGACTAAAACACTGAGCCTCTGTGGCAAATACTAACTCAGCTAAAAAGCGAATCCAAGTTGCTGAACGCAATCGCCTTCAAAACAAAAATTACAAATCAACTGTCCGCACATTAATGAAGCGATGCTTTGCTGCTTGTGGGAATTTTGAAAAGGAACCTGGTGAAGAAGCCAAGGCAGATCTCCAAAAATCTTTTAATGCCGCATTTAGTAAAATTGATAAAGCTGTAAGTAAAGGTGTTCTTCACAGAAACACTGGGGCTAATCAAAAATCTAGACTGAGTTTTGCACTAAAGAAAGTTATAAAATAAGTTGTTTGATCAATAATTAATCTAGAATTAAATACTTAAAGATTAATTACTACTTTGTTTTGAGCGAACACAAAAATTCAATTATTGATAGCCATTGTCATATTGTTTTCTCTAACTTTGATGAAGATAGAGAGAAAGTTGCACAAAGATGGCGTGCTGAAGGTGTCAAAGCTTTATTACATGCTTGTGTTGAACCATCTGAAATTCCAGCTATTAAATTAATGGCTGATCAATTTGAAGAAATGCG
The DNA here is from genome assembly GCA_902564695.1 of uncultured Prochlorococcus sp. Lineage (GTDB taxonomy): Bacteria > Cyanobacteriota > Cyanobacteriia > PCC-6307 > Cyanobiaceae > Prochlorococcus_B. The sequence continues at coordinate 28,952 of CACFCB010000001.1, forward strand.
ATATTCAGTTGGAGTTCATCCATTGGATTTTCATAATTGGCAATCAGATACCATTAAGATTTTAAGAAATGCAGCAATTGATGATAAGAGAGTTGTCGCAATTGGCGAGTTAGGCCTAGATCTTTTTAAAGCAAAAAATTTGGACGAGCAGTTGTTGATTCTGATTCCGCAATTGAATCTTGCCTGTGAATTAAATTTACCTGTAATTGTTCATTGTAGGGATGCAGCAAAAGAGATGCAAGCAGTATTATCAAGGCTTTTTGCTGATGGATGCTGCCCGAGAGGTGTAATGCATTGCTGGAGTGGTAATGTGAAAGAGATGAAAGAGTTCCTTGCTTTAGATTTCTATATAAGCTTTAGCGGAAATGTCACTTTTAAAAATGCTTTAGATATTCATGAATGCGCGAGGGAAGTCCCCCTTGATAGGTTTTTAGTTGAAACAGATAGTCCATTTTTATCGCCCGTTCCATATCGAGGTAAAAGAAATGAACCATCATATGTAAAACATGTAGTAGAAAAAATTGCGGACCTTAGAGGGGAAAGTTTTTCTAAAATTGCTTTGGAAAGTACACAAAACGCGAGAAGATTGTTTGGGTTGCCTTAAATATTGACAATTACCCTAGTTAATTATCTAATTTGAGTGTAGAGTAATTCATTGTCTTGTATAGCGTGGTATCTGCGCTTAGCTTTTTCGGCTAAACCCTTTTTGTCAGTTTGTTCGTCTATTAAGCAAATTCATTTAAGAAATCAGTCTTTTTGGAGACTATTTTTGTGTCTTTTCTTAAAGAAAGATCATTTTGACCTCTAGGACAAGACACCCCCCCGTCCTCTAAATATAAACGCAGGTTCTCGAATGAGCAGAAGCGCGATTCAGGTAGCCAAAGCAGCTACATATCTGCCTGATTTGGTTGAGGTGCAAAGATCTAGTTTTAAATGGTTTTTAGAGAAAGGCTTGATAGAAGAATTAGATAACTTTTCTCCTATTACTGACTACACCGGTAAGCTTGAATTACATTTTATTGGATCTGAATACAAGCTTAAGCGTCCTAGGCATGATGTTGAGGAAGCAAAAAGAAGAGATGCAACTTTTGCTTCTCAAATGTATGTTACTTGTCGCCTAGTTAATAAAGAGACTGGGGAAATCAAAGAACAAGAAGTTTTTATTGGTGAACTTCCATTAATGACTGAACGAGGAACTTTTATAATTAATGGTGCCGAAAGAGTAATTGTTAATCAAATTGTTAGAAGCCCAGGAGTTTATTTTAAAGATGAGCAAGATAAAAATGGAAGACGAACTTATAATGCGAGCGTTATTCCTAATAGGGGAGCTTGGTTGAAATTTGAAACAGATAAAAATGATTTATTGCATGTTCGAGTAGATAAAACAAGAAAAATAAATGCCCATGTCTTAATGAGAGCAATGGGTTTATCAGATAATGATGTTATTGATAAATTGCGTCATCCTGAGTTTTACAAAAAATCAATTGACGCGGCTAATGAGGAAGGTATAAGTTCAGAAGATCAAGCATTGCTAGAGCTTTATAAGAAATTAAGGCCAGGAGAGCCTCCATCTGTTAGTGGTGGTCAACAATTACTTCAAACAAGATTTTTTGATCCAAAGCGCTATGACTTAGGAAGAGTTGGAAGATATAAAATAAATAAGAAATTACGTCTTACCATCCCTGATAATGTCAGAACACTCACCAATGAAGATGTTTTATCTACTTTAGATTACTTAATCAATTTAGAATTAGATGTAGGGGGAGCAACTTTAGATGATATTGATCATTTAGGAAATAGGAGAGTCAGGTCAGTTGGAGAACTTTTACAAAATCAAGTTCGAGTTGGTTTAAATAGACTTGAAAGGATAATCAAAGAGAGAATGACCGTTGGTGAAACCGATTCACTTACTCCTGCTCAGTTGGTTAATCCAAAACCTTTGGTTGCAGCGATAAAAGAATTTTTTGGCTCAAGTCAATTAAGTCAATTCATGGACCAAACGAATCCATTAGCTGAGTTAACACATAAAAGGCGTATTTCAGCTCTTGGGCCAGGTGGGTTGACCCGCGAAAGAGCTGGATTCGCTGTTAGAGATATTCACCCATCTCATTATGGAAGACTTTGTCCTATCGAAACTCCAGAAGGTCCCAATGCTGGACTCATTAACTCATTAGCAACTCATGCACGAGTTAATGAATATGGTTTTATTGAGACGCCATTTTGGAAGGTGGAAAATGGACGTTTAATTAAAGAGGGAGATCCGATTTATTTGTCGGCAGACCTAGAAGATGAATGCAGAGTCGCTCCCGGTGACGTCGCGACAGATAAAGAAGGGAAAATTTTGCCAGACCTAATTCCAGTTCGATATAGACAAGATTTCGAAAAAGTTCCACCTGAGCAAGTGGATTATGTCCAATTATCTCCTGTCCAAGTTATTTCTGTAGCAACATCTTTAATACCATTTTTGGAACATGATGATGCCAACAGAGCTTTGATGGGTTCAAATATGCAAAGGCAAGCAGTTCCGCTTTTACGTCCTGAAAGACCCTTAGTTGGAACTGGTTTAGAGACTCAGGTTGCTAGAGACTCTGGAATGGTTCCAATCTCAAAAGTGAATGGAACTGTTTCATATGTAGACGCTAATGCAATAGTTGTAACTGATGATGAGGGTACTGATCATAATCATTATCTTCAAAAATATCAGAGATCTAATCAAGATACTTGTTTAAATCAAAGACCAATTGTTTTTAACGGTGATCGAGTTATTGTCGGCCAGGTATTAGCCGATGGTTCAGCTTGCGAGGGAGGAGAAATAGCACTTGGTCAAAATGTACTAATTGCATATATGCCATGGGAGGGTTACAACTATGAAGATGCAATTCTAGTCAGTGAAAGATTAGTTAAAGATGATCTTTATACTTCTGTCCACATAGAAAAATACGAAATAGAGGCTCGTCAAACAAAGTTAGGTCCTGAAGAAATAACAAGGGAAATTCCAAATGTCTCAGAAGATAGTCTTGGGAATTTGGATGAAATGGGAATTATTCGAATAGGAGCTTTTGTTGAGAGTGGAGACATACTTGTTGGAAAAGTAACTCCAAAAGGAGAATCAGATCAACCTCCTGAAGAAAAACTTTTAAGAGCTATTTTCGGAGAAAAAGCTAGAGATGTTAGAGACAATTCTCTTCGAGTTCCCTCAACGGAAAGAGGAAGAGTAGTTGATGTCAGGATCTATACGAGAGAACAAGGTGATGAATTGCCACCGGGTGCAAATATGGTTGTAAGAGTCTATGTCGCTCAACGCAGGAAGATTCAAGTTGGCGATAAAATGGCAGGAAGGCATGGTAACAAAGGAATTATTAGTCGAATTCTTCCTAGAGAGGATATGCCCTATCTCCCTGATGGAACACCTGTAGATATTTGCCTTAACCCTCTTGGCGTTCCAAGTCGAATGAACGTAGGACAAGTTTTTGAGCTTCTCATGGGATGGGCGGCTTCAAACTTGGGTTGTCGAGTCAAAGTCGTCCCATTTGATGAGATGTATGGATCAGAGATGTCTAATCAGACAGTTCAAGCTTACTTGCAGGAGGCTGCAAAGCAGCCAGGTAAATCATGGGTATACAATCCTGAGGATCCTGGCAAGTTACTGTTAACCGATGGTCGAACTGGTGAACCTTTTGATCAACCAGTAGCGGTTGGTTATGCCCATTTCTTAAAACTTGTACATTTGGTAGATGACAAAATACATGCGCGTTCTACAGGACCATATTCTTTGGTTACTCAACAGCCTCTTGGAGGTAAAGCACAGCAAGGTGGGCAGAGACTAGGAGAAATGGAAGTGTGGGCACTTGAGGCTTATGGTGCAGCATATACTCTGCAAGAACTTTTAACTGTTAAGTCAGATGATATGCAAGGTCGAAATGAAGCTCTTAATTCTATTGTGAAAGGTAAACCAATCCCAAGACCTGGGACTCCAGAATCTTTCAAGGTTTTAATGAGAGAACTTCAGTCATTGGGATTAGATATTGGCGTTTATACGGATGACGGAAAAGAGGTTGATCTAATGCAAGATGTTAACCCACGTAGAAGCACTCCAAGCAGGCCTACTTATGAATCATTAGGTAAAGAGTACGAGGAGTAATCGACTCAAATCGGAACCATCATTTAAACAATCTAACTATCATGACTAATAGCAATTTACGGACAGAAAATCATTTTGATTACGTCAAAATCAAACTAGCTTCACCAGAGAGAGTGATGGAATGGGGGCAAAGAACTTTGCCTAATGGACAGGTGGTAGGGGAAGTTACTAAGCCTGAAACCATAAATTATCGGACTTTAAAACCGGAAATGGATGGATTGTTTTGCGAAAAGATTTTTGGTCCATCTAAAGATTGGGAATGTCACTGTGGAAAATATAAGAGAGTAAGGCATCGCGGAATTGTCTGTGAAAGGTGTGGAGTTGAAGTAACAGAAAGTCGTGTCAGAAGGCACAGAATGGGATTTATAAAGTTAGCTGCTCCTGTATCGCATGTTTGGTACTTAAAAGGCATCCCTAGCTATGTAGCTATTTTATTAGATATGCCTCTTAGAGATGTAGAACAGATTGTCTACTTTAACTGTTATGTTGTACTAGATATTGGAGACAGTAAGGATCTTAAATACAAGCAGTTGTTGACTGAAGATGAATGGCTTGAAATAGAAGATGAGATTTATGCTGAGGATTCAACTATAGAGAACGAACCTATTGTAGGGATAGGTGCAGAGGCATTAAAACAATTGCTGGAAGATTTAAATCTTAAAGAAGTTGCCGAGCAATTGAGAGAAGAAATCGCAACTAGTAAAGGTCAAAAAAGAGCTAAGCTTATTAAAAGGCTACGAGTAATAGATAATTTTATTGCTACTAGTGCAAGTCCAGAATGGATGGTTTTAGATGCAATACCTGTAATACCTCCTGATTTAAGACCTATGGTTCAACTTGACGGGGGGAGATTTGCTACATCAGATTTGAATGACTTGTATCGAAGAGTAATTAATAGGAACAATCGACTCGCTCGCCTTCAGGAAATTTTAGCACCAGAGATAATCGTAAGAAATGAAAAAAGAATGTTGCAAGAGGCTGTAGATGCACTAATCGATAACGGTAGAAGAGGAAGAACTGTTGTAGGTGCTAATAATCGTCCTTTGAAGTCATTAAGCGATATTATTGAGGGCAAGCAAGGTAGATTCCGTCAGAATCTACTTGGGAAAAGAGTTGATTATTCTGGTCGTTCTGTAATTGTAGTTGGCCCTAAATTGAAAATGCATCAATGTGGATTACCAAAAGAAATGGCGATCGAGCTTTTTCAACCTTTTGTAATTCATAGATTGATTCGTCAGAACATTGTTAATAACATTAAAGCTGCAAAGAAATTGATTCAGAAAGCTGACGATGAGGTAATGCAGGTATTGCAAGAAGTCATAGATGGTCATCCAATTCTGCTAAATCGAGCTCCAACTTTGCATCGCCTTGGTATTCAAGCTTTTGAACCAAAATTAGTTGCTGGCCGAGCCATACAATTGCATCCATTAGTATGTCCAGCTTTTAATGCTGATTTTGATGGAGATCAAATGGCCGTTCATGTGCCTTTAGCCATTGAGGCTCAAACAGAGGCAAGAATGTTGATGTTGGCAAGTAATAATATCCTTTCTCCTGCAACAGGTGATCCAATTGTTACCCCATCGCAAGATATGGTTTTAGGATCCTATTACCTTACTGCAATTCAACCGCAAGCAAATCAACCTAAATTCGGAGATTATTCAAAAACATATGCATCACTTGAAGATGTCATACAAGCTCTGGAAGACAAGAGAATTGATCTTCATGATTGGGTTTGGGTACGTTTCTCGGGAGAAGTTGAAGACGACGATGAGCTTCAAAAACCAAGAAAGTCAGAGACTTTGAAAGATGGTACGCGTGTTGAAGAATGGACATATCGTAGAGACCGATTAGATGAAGATGGCAGTTTAATTAGTCGTTATATTTTGACGACAGTTGGTCGAGTAGTGATGAATCACACAATCATTGATGCGGTAGCTGCTACCTCATAACTTTAATAAACAACTTTTTTCTTTTCTTGCTTAGCTTTTTGCCATGACTTCTTCATCTCCTAAAACTCGAAAATCCTCTACTAAATCAAAAGCAAAAAGAGGTTCAAAATCTAAAAAAGCCGCAGCAGCTTTGAAAGCTTTTCAAAGACTCTCTAAAACGCCTCCACCATTTAGGAATAAAGTAGTAGATAAGAAGGGCTTGAAAAATTTAGTTGCTTGGGCATTTAAAAATCATGGAACAGCTGCAACTGCAGCAATGGCAGATAATTTAAAAGATCTTGGCTTTAGGTATGCTACACAAGCAGCAGTTTCAATTTCTGTTGATGATTTAAAGGTTCCTGAAGCTAAACAAGATTTACTTGGTCAGGCTGAAGAACAAATAACTGCTACAGAGGAATGCTATAGGTTAGGAGAAATCACTGAAGTTGAAAGGCATACAAAGGTTATAGATACTTGGACAGAGACGAATGAAAGACTCGTTGATGCAGTTAAAAAGAATTTTAATCAAAATGATCCTTTAAATTCCGTATGGATGATGGCTAATTCAGGAGCCAGAGGAAATATGTCACAGGTTCGTCAGCTTGTTGGGATGAGGGGGTTAATGGCGAATCCTCAGGGTGAGATTATTGATTTACCAATTCGAACTAATTTTAGAGAAGGTCTAACAGTAACTGAATATGTTATCTCTTCCTATGGAGCTAGAAAAGGTCTTGTTGATACTGCTTTAAGGACAGCTGATTCTGGCTATTTAACTAGGCGTTTGGTTGATGTTGCTCAAGATGTAATTGTCAGAGAAGAGGATTGTGGTACGACAAGATCAATTTCAATAAGTTCTGAGGATGGAAAGTATGGGAATAGGCTTGTTGGACGGCTGACATCTGAACAAATAACCAATACTGAAGGAGAAGTTTTAGCTGAACGAGATATTCCGATTGATCCTCAGCTTTCAAAGAAATTTGAACAAGCCTCTATTCAAGCTGTTAGTGTTAGGTCTCCTCTTACGTGTGAAGCCACCAGATCAGTTTGTCGAAAATGTTACGGTTGGGCATTAGCACACAATCAAATAGTTGATTTAGGAGAAGCTGTAGGTATTGTTGCGGCTCAGTCGATTGGAGAGCCTGGTACTCAGCTGACAATGAGGACTTTCCATACTGGAGGAGTCTCAACAGCAGAGACGGGTGTAGTCCGCTCTACTGTCTCAGGAAAAGTGCAATTTGGTCAGAAGGCACGTGTAAGAGGTTATAGGACTCCACATGGCGTAGAGGCTCAGCAGGCTGAAGTCGACTTCAGCTTAAGTATTGTGCCAGAAAATGGTGGTAAACCTCAAAAAATTGATATTCCAAATGGATCTCTACTTTTTGTAGATGATAATCAAGAAATTGGAACTGATGTGACGGTTGCTCAGATCGCTACTGGTGCTGTTCAAAAAAGCGTTGAGAAGGCTACAAAAGATGTAATTTGTGATTTAGCTGGCCAAGTTAGATATGAAACAATTATTCAACCCAAAGAGGTTACAGACAGACAAGGTAATATTACTCTCAAAGCTCAGCGCCTCGGACGGCTTTGGGTTTTAGCGGGTGATGTATATAACTTGCCTCCAAATGCTAAACCAGTTGTTTCTGGAAATGTTACGGTTGAAAAAGGTCAAGTATTAGCCGAGGCGAGCCAGTCAAGTGAGTTTGGCGGGGAAGTTAGACTTAGAGATTCTATAGGTGATTCCAGAGAAGTTCAGATAGTCACGACTTCTATGACTTTGAAGGATTTTAAATTGCTTGAAGAGTCGACTCATTCAGGAGAGATATGGCATCTTGAAGCTAAAGATAATACTCGTTATAGATTAAATACCATTCCTGGAAGTAAGATTGGAAATAATGAGGTAATAGCAGAGTTAGCAGATGATCGTTTTAAGACTGAAACAGGAGGACTTGTTAAATATGCACCTGGGTTGACAATTAAAAAAGCTCGTTCTGCAAAGAATGGATATGAAGTGAGTAAAGGTGGTACTCTTCTTTGGATTCCACAAGAAACTCATGAAATAAATAAAGATATTTCATTGTTGATGATTAAGGATCGCCAATGGATAGAGGCTGGAACTGAAGTTGTCAAGGATATTTTCAGTCAAACAGCTGGAATCGTTACAGTGACTCAGAAAAATGACATTCTTAGAGAAATTATAGTTAGAAGCGGTACTTTTAAACTATGCAAAGAAAGCAAAGTATTGGAAAGGTTTGAGGGTGAAGGTCAAGTAATTAATCCTGGTGAAACTATCGCAAAGGGTATTAAGACTGATTCTATGGTGTTGGTTCAATCAGTTGAAACACCTGAAGGGAAAGGTCTGCTTATGAGAGCTGTAGAAGAATACACAATCCCTGATCAGGCACAATTACCTGAATTAGAGCATGTCAAGCAACCAAAAGGTCCATCGTTAGGAATTAAAGCATCTCAAAGGTTAGCTTTTAAAGATGGTGAGCTTATAAAATCTGTTGAAGGTGTTGAATTGCTAAAGACACAATTGATTTTAGAGACGTTTGATACTACACCGCAAATGACTGTAGACGTTGAGGTGATTAAAGACTCAATATCAAACACTAATGATCAATTAAAATTAGTCATCTTAGAAAGCATTTTAGTTAGGCGAGATACGACTTCTGATTCAAGCCATGGATCAACACATACAGAATTACAGATTGAAAATGCTCAACTTGTTTTAGCTGGAGATGTGATTGCTACCACTCAGATATTGTGTAAGCAAGAAGGAATTGTTCAACTCCCAGACGCAGTAGAAGGAGATCCAATTCGTAGACTTATAGTTGAAAGAGATGAGGATACAGTCACAATTGATTCAAATGGAGTAACTCTACTAAAAGTAGGACAAAGAGTTGTTGATGGAGACTCCGTCTCGAAAGATCAAGCAATAGGTGCATGTGGAGAGATAGAGGAGATTGATGGAAAGAAAGTCAAGCTCCGTCTTGGTAGACCTTATATGGTTTCACCAGATTCAGTTCTTCATGTTCGTGATGGGGACCTTGTTCAAAGAGGTGATGGTTTGGCTTTGTTGGTTTTCGAAAGACAGAAAACAGGAGATATCGTTCAAGGCTTGCCAAGGATTGAAGAATTGCTTGAAGCACGTAGGCCAAGGGATTCAGCAATTTTGTGCAAGAAATCTGGAACAGTTGATATCAAAAAAGGAGATGACGATGACTCTACTGTCGTTTCTATTATTGAGGAAAATGATGCTGTTACTGAATATCCTATTTTGTTAGGGCGGAATGTCATGGTTAGAAACAGTCAGCAAGTTTTAGCGGGTGAGTCTTTGACTGATGGACCAGTCAATCCCCACGAACTTTTGGAATGCTTCTTTGCAGATTTACGTGATAAAAAACCTTTAATGGATGCAGCTCAGGAGGCAATCGCTAAACTGCAGCATAGGATGGTTAGTGAGGTTCAAAATGTTTATAAATCACAAGGGGTGGCTATAGATGACAAACATATAGAAGTCATTGTACGCCAGATGACTAGTAAAGTGAGAATAGAGGACGCTGGAGATACTACATTTTTGCCAGGAGAATTGATAGAGCTTAGACAAGTTGAAGATACCAATCAGGCCATATCAATTACTGGAGGTGCCCCCTCAGAGTTCACTCCTGTTTTGCTAGGTATTACTAAAGCATCCCTCAATACGGATAGTTTTATATCAGCAGCTTCTTTCCAAGAAACAACTAGGGTTCTTACTGAAGCTGCAATTGAAGGTAAGTCGGATTGGCTTCGTGGACTTAAAGAAAATGTGATTATTGGACGCTTGATTCCTGCAGGTACTGGTTTTAGCGGCTTTGTTGAAGAGTTGAGTGCTGAAGCAGGTCCTCATCCAGATATTTTGGCAGAAGATCCTGCAGGCTACCGCCGAATACAGAACCTTCGACCTGATTACACTGTTGATATGCCATCATCTCCCGTTACAAAGAATACTTCTGTCTTGGATGATCCTAGTGAAGAGGATTTAGAGGCAACTAGAAGTAGACATGGAATTGACCCTACAACCAGTAACTTTGCTGCATTCGCACGCCCGACTGGTGATGATGATATTCCTGAGGATCAAATGCCCGACCCTGCTGCTCTGGAGGGACTGCAAGAAGAGGGTTTACTATCCGATGAATAATTGAATTTTTCTCCGACATTCTTATAAATTTTCTAAAATTTAATTCTCCACCAAAAAGGCTTTCAATGATTGATCCACCTGTAGTTCCAAAGCGTAAATTACCTCGTTATGGCTTTCACACCCACACTGAACGAGTAAATGGTCGCTGGGCAATGATTGGTTTTATTGCCTTGGTTCTTCTTGAAGTTAAATTAGGTCATGGTGTAATGAACTGGTGACCAAATCTACTCAGCTAACTTGTAATTCATTTTTGCTTGGTTTAGGTTTAGAAGATCTAGAAGAATTTGCTCGTCAGGAAGGTGAAAAATCTTTCCGAGGTAGACAGCTCCATGAATGGATTTATGAAAAAGGAGCAAAAACTATTGAATCAATAACTGTTCTCCCAAAGATATGGAGAGATTCTTTACAAAAAAAAGGTATAAATGTTGGAAGACTTGATGAAATTAATAGAGTTGTTGCTCAGGATTTGACTTTAAAGTTACTGAAGGGGACTTCTGATGGTGAAATTATTGAGACAGTAGGGATACCAACTGATAAAAGACTTACTGTTTGTGTCTCCAGTCAAATTGGTTGTCCTATGGGGTGCAAATTCTGTGCAACCGGTAAAGGTGGATTGATGAGATCTCTTGACGTAAATGAAATACTTGATCAAGTTATTAGTATTAGAGAAAGAATGAATAGAAGGCCAACTCATGTTGTTTTCATGGGGATGGGAGAGCCACTACTCAATATTAAAAATGTTTTAGATTCTATTCAATGCCTCACAAATGATATTGGTATTGGTCAAAGGAGAATTACTGTTAGTACTGTTGGGATACCTGATACTCTTCCACATTTAGCAAAATTAGCAAATGAGCGTTTAGGAAGAGTAAAATTTACACTCGCAGTCAGCCTCCATGCACCTAATCAAGATTTGCGTAAATCAATAATTCCATCTGCTAGCTCTTATCCAATCACTACATTGCTAAAAGATTGTAAAAAATATTTAGAGCTGACAGGTAGACGTATAAGTTTTGAATATATTCTTTTGGGAGGATTGAATGATAGAGATATTCATGCAGAACAATTAGCTGATCTTGTGAGTGGATTTCAGAGTCATGTTAACTTGATAGCCTATAATCCCATTTCTGAAGAGGCCTTTAAGCGACCAAGTAAATCAAGGATAAATAGCTTTAAAGAACTGCTAGAAAATAAGGGAATTGCTGTCAGTATTCGTGCAAGTAGAGGAAGAGATCAAGACGCAGCATGTGGGCAATTACGAAGACAACAAATTGATAAAATGAAAGTAATTTAAGCAAGTTTTCAAACGATATTAACTCTGAACTCCTATGACGTTTATAGATTGGCTTATCCTTGGTATCTATTTACTATTTTCTTTATTCTTAGGATTTTATGTATCGTTAAGAAATAAGAACGAAGCGGATTATTTTATTGCTGGTCGTCGTCTAAATGGTTTGCTTGCAGGAATGTCGATGGCTGCCACTACGTTTTCAATTGATACACCTTTATATGTTGCTGGTATTGTTGGAACGAGAGGTTTGGCAGGGAATTGGGAGTGGTGGAGCTTTGGACTGGCACATGTCGCAATGACAGTTATATTTGCTCCACTTTGGAGGCGTAGTGGAGTATTAACTGATGCTGCGTTCACTGAATTGCGTTATGGAGGAAAAGCAGCAGCATACCTAAGAGGTTTTAAAGCTTTTTTACTTTCTGTACCTATTAATTGTATTGGTATAGGTTATGCTTTCTTGGCTATGCGTAAGGTCGCTGAGTCATTTGGCATTGTGGATGGAAATAATGTTTTTGGGGTATTTACTGACACGATGGTGTTAATGACTTTAGTTGCATTGTTTGTTCTTATTTACACTGTAATAGGTGGACTTTGGGCAGTAGTGATTAATGATTTTGTTCAACTTTTGCTTGCTATTGGAGGAGCTTTTGCTGTTTGTTATGTCGTACTAGATGCTTCAGGGGGCATGACGCACCTATTGATAAAGTTGGAAGAATTAGAACGTCCGGAACTACTTTCTTTGTTCCCCTGGACATTTGATAAAGATGGAATTAATTGGATAGATACTTCCGAAATAAGTATCACTACTTTTTTTGCTTTTATTTCATTGCAGTGGTGGAGTTTTAGACGTAGTGATGGCGGTGGAGAGTTTATTCAACGTTTATTAGCTACTAAAGATGAAAAACAAGCAACTTTGGCTGGGATAGTTTTTTTAATTGTCAATTACCTGATAAGAAGTTGGCTTTGGATCTTAGTTGGTTTGGCTGGATTAGTCCTTTTGCCTTATCAAACTGACTGGGAATTAAGTTATCCAAATTTAGCAGTTAATTATTTACCACCAGTTGCGCTTGGCTTGGTAGTTGTTTCATTAGTTGCTGCTTTCATGAGTACTGTAAGTACTTCAATTAATTGGGGTGCAAGTTATCTAGCTCATGATCTCTATAAAAGATTTTTGAGGCCATCTGCTGGTGCGCGTGAAATGATCCTCATAGGCCAGCTAGCAAGTATTTTGTTACTTTTAATTGGTGTCATCACAGCATTGTTCAGTAATAGTATTGGTTCAATGTTCAGACTTGTTATTGCTATCGGAACTGGTCCAGGTGTGGTACTAGTACTGAGATGGTTTTGGTGGCGAATTAATGCATTAGCAGAACTTGCTTCAATGCTAAGTGGTTTTTTTATTGGCTTAATTACCTCAGTTTCTCCCTATTTTATAATCGAAGATTTTGGAAAAAGACTTTTTTTTACTACTTCATTGACTGCTGTGATTTGGTTGCTGACCTTATTTTTTACTAAGCCAGAAACACAGGAGACGCTTGATAAATTTGTCATTCAGGTAAGACCACCAGGACCTGGTTGGAATAAAATAAGAACAAAATTGAATCTTGAGCCAATTGATTCTTTTTTAATGCTTGGATTGCGGTTCGCTTTTGGTTCAGGAATTCTTTATGGAGGATTAATTAGTATTGGTGCTTTTTTATTACATCAAGAAAGAGGAGGCTGGATTGCCCTTTCAATATCAGTTTTTTGTATCTTTTTAATAAAAAAAACACGACTAATTCCTCAATAAATTTAACCCCCATACCCAAATGGTCAAAATTTAGAGCAAAATAGAATTCTAATAGTTTTGCAATCTTGGGTTTTTTACGTACAACTCTTTTCCCTATTTTGATTGTTGCTCTTTTTGGTGTGGCTTTGTTGGCAGTCAGCGCTCGTATTTGGCTTCCTGGAGATATGCTTGCACCAGCACCAGTTAATTAATCTTGCTCTTCTTTCGTCAGAGCTATGAATGATGCAAATCAAAAATTAAGCAAAGATGGGTTGGCTAATTTAGCCATAGACCCAGATCTATTAGCTAGAGAATTAGCTGCTCAGTTGGCGGGAGACCCTTTAGATGATCTTGAATTGGATGAAAATGACGATGATCTAACTAATTCATCAAAAGAATGCGATCAAGCTTTGAAATGGCTTCAATCTGGAAATGAGGAAAAATTGCAGGGGCTTAGGGTCTTTTGTGAATATCGGGATTCCAGAGCTCTGCCATTTTTATTACCTTTACTTGATGAGCCCTCTCCTGTTGTGAGGATGAGCGCTGTTTATGCGTTAGGAAGAAATCCTTGTCCGCAAGCTATCGATCTTCTTTTGAAATTGTTGAAGTCTGATAGTAATGCTTATGTGAGAAAAGCTACTGCATGGAGTCTCGGGAATTACTCTGACGCCCCTGTACTGGAACCTCTTATTAATGCCTTAAAACAAGATGTAGCTGCTGTTCGTTTGTGGGCTTCAAGTTCTTTAGCAGAGGTGGGATTAAATTCAGTTGAAAGATCTTTACCAGCTGCGAAACAATTATTAGAAAGTTTGCAAGTTGATGGTGAGCCAATTGTTAGGAGTAATTGTATTTGGTCCCTAGGACGCCTTTACAGCTTCTTGAGTGAGGAAATCAAAATTAAGGTCGAAGAGACTTTTTTAGGGGTTTTACTTAATGATATGGAGCCTTCAGTAAGGTATGAAGCTCGCATAGCCCTGGAGCAATTGGATAATCCAGAAGTACAAAAAAAATTAAAACTATTAATTGATGAAGGTCAATTGGTTTAATTTTTGGTACAAAAACACTTCGTTGTAACAAACAATTCGCGAATTTATACTTTTTTTCTATATCATCAGTGACTTAGGCCTCTTATTACATGCCACAACGCACATTGCGCTTTAAGATTCGACAAGATGGACGTGTTGAAGAAACCGTCGAAGGTCTTGTTGGAGAAGCATGTATCAATTTAACTGAAAAGCTTGAAGATGCCTTAGGCACCGTTGAGCGAAGAGAACCAACCTCTGATGCCTTCCTTAGTGAAGAGGTTCAAAAACAGATTATTCCAGCAGAAATTCACTGATGTCACATTTCAGCACAGTAAAAACCCAACTTCGTAAGAAAGAGTACTTAAAACAGGCTCTTGTCGATTTAGGATACGCTCCTAAAGATGGCCAAAATTTAGTTAGGGGTTATAGAGGCCAAACAGTCAAGGCTGAAATGACTGTAGAAATGACACAAGGAGCTGATATAGGTTTTCGTTGGAATGAGGGATCAAAATCTTATGAACTTGTAACTGACTTAGATCTCTGGAAGCAATCAATCCCAGTTGAAAGATTTCTTGCCCAAGTAACTCAACGATATGCGTTAAATACAGTTATTGACTCAACTACCCAAGAAGGTTTTCAAATTGCTGAGCAAAAGGAAAATATAGATGGGTCAATAGAATTGGTGGTTACTCGTTGGGATTCTTGAATTTAATTAAACAAATTGACTTTTGATCCAAGCGCAGCTTTTGAAACTAGATCTGGTGAGTCCCAGCGACTAATTGACATACATGATCCAAATGCGGCTTTCGCAGCTATCAATAATGAAGATTTCAAACGCAGTGGTAGAGATCCAGTTTTAGGAGGGAAATTAAGAGAAAAAGCTGTATGGGTTGACGAAAGAAAATGCATAGGCTGTACATATTGCAGTTCAGTTGCGACTAATACTTTTGCAATGGAACCTGAACAAGGCAGAGCACGAGCTTTTAGACAAGATGGGGATAGCGAGGAATTAATTCAAGAGGCAATAGATACTTGTCCCGTGGATTGTATTGAATGGGTTTCTTTTGAAGAATTAATTAAATTGAGAGAAGTATTGAAAAATCACCAATTTAGAAATTTAGGATTGCCACCAGTTACTTAATTTTTTTAGATTAAATTGATAAGAAATAACTGCAGAAAATATGAGCCAATCCCTTGTAGAAGGTTTGGGAGAACTGAGATTCAAATGCCTGTATTGTCTCTTGGAGGTATGCGTTTTCAACAAAGTTGGAAAGATTTAGATCCTAATGAGATTGGTAAAGAAGAACAAAATAACTTGAAAAATATTATTAACCAGGCTGCTCAAAAAGGTTTACATCATATAGAAACTGCTCGCCATTATGGAACATCAGAACTCCAAATAGGATGGGCTTTGAGCGAAATCGATGATCCTAAAAGAATTTTGCAAACAAAAATTCCTCCAAACAATGACCCTTCTATATTTGAAAAAGAACTTGAGTTGAGCTTAAGCAGATTAGGGTCTAAAAAAATTGATTTATTAGCCATTCATGGAATAAATCTTCCGGAGCACTTAGACATGACTATTCGTCCTAATGGATGTCTTGATATCGTGCGTGATTGGCAAAAAAAAGGTCTTGTCAGTCACATTGGTTTTTCAACTCATGCGAAGGTTGATCTGATCATAAAAACAATTGAAACAGGCTTTTTTGATTATGTTAATTTACATTGGTATTTTATTCGGCAGGAAAATGAACGAGCTTTAGAGGCAGCCAATGCAAATGATATGGGGGTATTTATAATAAGCCCCACTGATAAGGGAGGGCATTTGCATACGCCGTCTCAAAAACTTTTAGATTTATGTAGTCCATTGCACCCAATAGTATTTAATGATCTTTTTTGTCTTAGTGATAAAAGAGTTCATACATTAAGTGTCGGCGCCTCAAACCCTGAGGATCTTGAAATTCATATAAATGCAATATCTCAAATTGATAATTTGTATGAGTTAGTGAATATTATAGAAAAACGATTAATATATGCCTCCTTAAAGGTGCTTGGGAAATCATGGTTGACTACTTGGAGTCTAGGTTTGCCTAGTTGGTATCAAACTCCAGGAGAGATAAATATTCCTGTTTTATTGTGGTTATATAATTTATTAGAAGCTTGGGATATGGAAGGTTTTGCTAAAGATCGTTATAGCCTATTAGGTAGAGGTGGGCATTGGTTTCCAGGCTCAAACGCGGATTGCCTAGATTGTGAAGTTAGCGAGGATGATTTAAAAAAAGTTTTGATTAATAGTCCTTGGAGTTCAGAAATACCTATTGTGCTTAGGAAATTGAAAGATCGATTGGGGGGAGAAAGAAGAGATAGATTATGGGGGATTTAATAGCCTAATGGTTGTTTTTTAGGCTTGCCAATTGGTCTGGGATATTGATTTGGACATTTATTAATACTATTAATTCGAATAATATTCCTAATACCACGGTGATTTGGAAGTTCAAAACTATGTGTTTGTTTGATTACTGCATTGAGCTCATTCAATGCTTTTTTTAGGATCTCTTGATCTTTTTTCTTCCAGCTTCCTTTGAAGATGAGTGCTTGACCTTTTGAATTTAGAAAAGGTATGAGATATTCGGCTACTACATTTGCTGGAGCAACTGCTCGAGCAATGGCATAGTCAAAAACACCTCTAAAGATTGGGTCTTTTCCTGCTGATTCAGCTCTTTCGGTTACAACTGTTATACGAGAACTTAATCCAATTTCTCTCGAAACTTCTTTTAAAAAAGTCGTTTTCTTATTTGAAGAATCTAAAAGAGTAATATTGGTATTTGGCATAGCTATTGCTATGGCTATGCCTGGGAATCCACAGCCAGAACCAATATCAATATATTTCTGACAACGTTCTGGATTTTGAAGCTCTTCAGTAAGTGGTAACAAGCTATCACAGACTTGTGTAATCCAGAAATCATCTCCATCTACCAAGCGAGTGAGATTTATCTTCTTATTCCATTCTTTAAGAAACTCTTGCAACTGGATGAATTGAGCTAATTGTTTTTTGTTTGGTACCCATTTGAGCTCATTCCATATCATTAGATGACATGATTTTTTGTTTTTATCAGTAGACATTTTGTTTTTCTTTTGAAATAGTCAGGCTTGGGATATTTAGATAAAATTTATATATTATTAGATCATATTTTTTTAGTTGCCCCCCTTTTTCAATTGTTACGAACTTCTTGGAGTCTCTTCCTCTGCGAATAATGCAGAGCTTAGAAAAGCTTTTCGACAATTAAGTAAGCAACTTCATCCTGATACTACTTCTCTGCCAAGAGACGAAGCGACAAGACAATTTCAAAAAGTTTGCGAGGCATATGATTTATTAAGTGATCCTGTACTCAGGGCAAACTATGATTTAAGTATAGAAAGAGAAAATAACCTTACGAATCAAGAAACAGAATCTAATGTAGAAAATATACAGCCTGTAAAATTTTCTAAATCGATAGGAGTGAGACGACCATTTTCAGGTGGAGAATTGTTCTCACTTCTTCTTTTAATAGCTGCTATTTTTTTGAGCCTGATTTTAGGGCTGCTTATTGCTTTTGTGCGGGGAGGGGGTTTGGATTTTACTCCAAGTTGGTTGATATGAGTTTAAATTTTAGCTGAGAACTCTAAGGTTAAGCTTTAAGTATTTTCTTTATAAATACTTGTCTTGATTTTTTGAAGTCGATGAAATTTCTTTATTTTATAAAGATCGAATGTATAGCTAGTAAAATTAAATAAACTAATAGATAACTATGATAGAGACTTTAAGCCTTCTTGGATTCCAAAATAACATTTCTCTAGTTCTTCGTCGGTAATACAAAGCGGAGGCATGAGATAAACAACATTTCCTAATGGTCTAATGAAAACACCAACTTTCAATGCATTAGCTTTCATAATCTTTCCAACTGAACTTAAGTAACCTTTTTTATCTTTTACTATAATATTGAATGCGGCAATAGTTCCTGTAATTCTAGGGCATTCAATTCTTGGATCCTTAGCTATTTGTTTTAGATGAGGTAGATGACGTGACTCAAAATCTAAATATTTTTGAGGAGATTTTTCTAAAAGATCTAAGCTAGCATTGGCTGCTGCACAGCCTAATGGATTAGCTGTAAAACTATGCCCGTGCCAGAAAGTTTGTTGCGGATCTTCGCTAAGGAAACCTTCGGAAATCTTTTTACTAGACATAGTTACGCCCATTGGAAGGAATCCACCGGTTAACCCTTTTGAGAGTGAGATAAGATCTGGTTTTAACCCAGCTCTTTGATAGGCAAATAATGATCCACACCTTCCAAAGCCAGTTAAAACTTCATCTGTAATGAGTAAAGAATTAGCCTGATGTATCCTTTTTTCTACTTCTACTAAAAATTCTGAGCGAACCATTCTCATTCCACCGGCCCCTTGAACTAATGGCTCAAGAATTACAGCAATGGTGGGTGTCTTCAACAGGCTTTCAAGAGTTTTTAAAACTTGTTCTTCGCGTCTTTCGAAATCTTCATCTCCCCACCAAGTCTCAGGCCATGGGACTCTACTTACAGGAAATAGCATTTGATCAAAAGGCTTGCTAAATATATTTCTTTCACCTACTGCCATTGCTCCAAATGTATCTCCATGGTAAGCGCCATCAAATGCAATAATTTGAGATCTATTATCACCCTTGTTTATCCACCATTGACGAGCCATTTTTAAAGCAACTTCTACTGCAGTAGAGCCATTATCTGAAAAAAATAGCTTTTCTAGACCTGTTATTTTACTTAGTCGATTAGCTAACAATTCAGCTTGAGGATGAGTGAAATCTGCAAAGATAATTTGTTCTAATTGCTCTGCTTGAGTTGCGATAGCCTTTGCAATGTATTCATTTGCATGCCCGTGTAGTGTGACCCACCAGCTACTAATACCATCAATTATTGGAGTGCTATTTTTTGGCAGTAAAAGAGCTCCTTTGGCTTGTTCAACTAATAATTGAGGTTGAGAGGAAATAAGTTGTGTGAAAGGTGGCCAAATATGAGGATTTTGAGGATTTTGATTTAAAAAAATTTTTTCATTCATCAAATTGTCTTGTCTTTCTTATTTCATTTAACTTGATTGCAGTCAGAATAATCTGTTGATTAAGAAAAAAATAAAATTTTAATTTCCAATATATCTTTTAAGCTTATGATCTAATTTCTGTTTTTTCCATTCTTGTGAGAGCACATTTTTATTTACTTCTTTAAAGATTGGAAGCCTTGCAAGAATTTGAGTGCCTCCAAACTGTTCTATAGTCTTGGGGTTATCTTCGTGTGGAGGGCCATTTAATACTATTCCTATAATATTTATATTTCTTTTCTTTAAGGCCTCGAGGCTCAATAAAGTGTGATTAAGAGTGCCAAGGCCTGTTCTTGCAACAAGAATTATTGGAGCATCCCAAACCTTTAGTTGATCTATTTGTAGCCAATTACGATTTAAAGGAACCATTAATCCACCAGCAGTTTCGATAATGATTAATTTGTCTGAATCTGGCAACTTTAAATTCTTTGGTTCTATAAACTTAGACTCTTTTTCAGCAGCCCAATGTGGAGAGACAGGAGACTTGAATGTATATTTTTCGGGGAGATGACGGTTAGGCTCAAGATCTAAGATTTTGCAAACAGTTTTTGTATCTGTACCGTCCTCTGTTCCACTTTGAATGGGTTTCCAGTAGACGCCTTTAAGACCTTGGACGAAAAAACTACTTACTATAGTTTTTCCCACATCTGTATCCGTACCACAAATAATAATTCTTTTTGAGAATGTACTCATCGTTTTATTAATAAAAACTGAATTGACCAACTAAGGTTGAATTGTTTATATTTATTGGAAATAGGCCAAACAGACAATAGCTGTCTCCAATCTGAAATACTTAATTGTTTTTTTTGACTGCTATGTGCTCCGACTTTGATCATTGGCTTCAATAATGAAGTTGCCTTCTTAGCAGTCTGTGTAATTACCTCAACTTTGTTATGTAAAATATTTTGATTAGGAATGTCTCTTATTAGTGAGTCGTTCGATGGTAAATCAAGTGCTGTACATGTAAGATTTGCTTTGGCTGCAGCTTCGTACCATTCTGGAAAACTTCCTTTAATTGGGATTGCTATAGCAATCCAACTATCTGAACTTAGATAGGTAAACCAATCCTTAAGTTGCTTTTGTGGATTATCAAGCCAATGTAAAACAAAACTGGAAGCTAATAAATTGGGCTTTTCAGACCATGAGGGTAACCCATCATTTAAATTCCAAAGTTGTTTATGACTCTTTTCTGAATGTTGATCAATCATCTTTTTAGAGTTATCTAATCTCAATACCTCTTGATTTGGATGAAGGGTCTCTAATGATTCTGCCAGTAGACCAGTGCCAGAGCCAAGGTCAACCCAGAGACCATTTTTAATTGGATGATGAGAACATATCTTTGCAAGTTTTAAAGCAGTAATTTTTTGAATAGCAGCTGATTCGTTATAATTTAAAGCCGCTTCGTTAAAGTTTTTATTAACGAGTTTATACCATGTTTTTTGCATGCTCAGATTCTAGCCAGTGTTTTATTTTTTTGATATTCTTAACTTTTGATATAAAATGTCCTTCCTCTTTAGCATTTATTATTGTGGGTGAGGTCTCCAAGTAATGTTTTAAATCTTCAGTTAGTTTTTCTTTTGTTTGGCTAGCTAATATATAGTCTTTTTCACTATTAATAACAAGTACTTTGGAATTAGAATTTAAGCCGGCTGGAAGAGAATCAGAATTCATAAGAAGTTTTAAATCATTTTTAAGTTTTACTCTTCCAGAGTCAGAAATGTCACGAAAATCTAATTCTTTTGATCCCAAATTATTGTCATTAGGTTTAAGAGCTTTTATATGAAATTTTTTTATCATAGATGATTCATTAGGTGTATTAATTGTATCAAGCATTCTATCAAGAGCCATTTTTACAGCGCGATTCTGTTTTCCACTTGGAATAAAACGACTAAAAGAATTAATTAATACTACGTGAGTAGCGGAGCTTAAAACATGTTTATCTATTAAATGTGAACCAAGAGAGTGACAAATAGCAACTCTTGTGAATGTTGACTGATTTACATTAATCTTCCATCTTGGTTTATGTGGACTTATATTTTTATATCCACGTTCAGCAGTGTGCCATTCCCAATCGCAACATTGAAAATAATCAATCCAATTTGACCATTGTTTACTATCACCAGCCCATCCATGCATGGCAATAATTTCTTTCATTTATCTTTAAGAACTTTGATAAGTTTATCTAAAGTTTCTATTGGTGTATTTCGCCTAATTACTAATCTTAGTCTTGATTTACCCTCAGGAACAGTTGGGGGACGGATCGCGACAGTTAGGAGGCCTTCGTCTTCAAGTTTTTTTTGATAATCCATAGCTAATTCATCAGAACCTAGAATTATGGAGATTATTGGTCCTCTACCAAGAGGTCTTTGCCAACCGATTTGAGATAATTTGTCTCTTAAAGCTATAGATTCCTCTTGAAGGTTACTACCCCAATTAGGGTTACAAATAATTAGATTTAATGCAGCCAAAGCACTTGCGCATAGTGGAGGGGCTAATGCAGTAGTGTAGCGAAATGCTCCACAGTTTTGTATAAGATTTTCTCCTGTTAACTTGTCAGTTGCTAGAAATGCTCCTCCACTTCCGAAAGCTTTGCCAAAAGTCCCACTAATAATGGAAATAGGTTTTTTTAGTCCAAATGTTTCACCTCTGCCTGCTGAACCCATAACACCAAAAGCGTGGGCTTCATCTACCAATAATTTTGAATCATACTTAATGCAAAGTTTTGATATTTCTTTGATTGGTGCTGTTGTTCCCTCCATACTAAAAAGACTTTCAGTAATTACTAAAGGTCTTTTTTGAGGATCGTTATGTTTAGCTCTTTTTAAAAGTTTTTCTAAATCAGATAAATTATTGTGCTTGAACCTTATTAGTTTTGCTCCACTTGCTTTGATTCCAACTAGAAGAGAATGATGTATTAAACGATCACAAATAACAGGAGTATGACGTTCAGTGAGTGCTAAGACTGCAGCTAGATTGGCCTGGAAACCACTTGGGTAAAGTAGAACAATGTCACGATTCAGCCATTGCGCAAGCTTTGTTTCTAGTTCTTGGTGAATATTTCTACTCCCAGTAATAAATCTTGATCCACCAGAACCAACCCCATCAGATTCTAGAGTTTGTTTGGCTGCATTAATTAATAATGGATGTCTTGCTAGATCGAGATAGTCATTACTTGCTAGGTCAATTAATGAAATTTGATTTTTGTTTTCATCTAAACTAATCAATTCCGATGAATTTTTCCCTGGCATCCAAGTTCTGAGTTTCCGAATTCTAGAGGTAGGAATTTCAGGCATATTATTAAGTTCTAATCTGTTTTTGAAGATTTGGGTGTTGAATGAACATTCTTTTTCCTTTAGTTTCTTGATTTCATTATTTATCCACATGAATAATCATGTGTTCATAATATAATTCTCTAGGATGTAGTAATGACTTCATCAGAGAGAGACGCGTCAGAGAACGACCTCCTCAAAAAGAATTTGAATCCAAAGGGAATTTTTCCTTATGTATTGGATGAGTTTCAACTTAAAGCAATTGATTCACTCAATCAAGGGCATTCTGTTGTTGTTAGTGCCCCGACAGGATCAGGAAAAACATTAATAGGTGAGTATGCAATTCATAGGGCTATTTCTCACGGGAATAAAGTATTTTATACAACTCCTTTAAAAGCCTTATCTAATCAAAAGCTAAGAGACTTCAGAACTCAATTTGGCTCAGGGAATGTAGGTCTTCTAACGGGTGATTTAAGTCTGAATAGAGAGGCTTCGATCCTTGTAATGACTACTGAGATTTTTAGAAATATGCTTTATGTAGCAGCAGATAGAAATGATGACCCTTTACTTGATATCGAAACTGTTGTCCTTGATGAATGTCATTACATGAATGATGCACATAGAGGGACAGTTTGGGAGGAATCAATTATTCATTGTCCCAAGTCAGTACAGTTTGTTGCTTTGTCTGCGACAGTTGCTAATGCAGGCCAATTAACTGATTGGATTGAGAAAGTTCATGGTCCAACAGATTTAATATCTAGTGATCTAAGACCAGTCCCCCTGGAATTTAAATTTTGTAGCGCTAAAGGACTTCATCCATTACTTAATGATAAACGGACAGGATTACATCCAAATTGTAAGATTTGGCGTCCAACAAAATCACATAACAAAAGAGGACGTATCTCTAAGCCTGCTCAACCTGAGTCTCCATCATTGGGGTTCGTGATATCGAAATTATCAGAAAGAAATATGCTGCCAGCTATTTACTTTATTTTTAGTCGTCGTGGTTGTGACAAGGCTGTGAAAACAATTGCTGGGACTTGTTTAGTGAATCAAGAAGAAAGAAACTTAATTCAAGACCGATTTGAAAAATATACAATTCTAAATTCAGAAGGTCTGAGAGAGGATTTACATATAAGAGCGTTATTTAATGGAATAGCTTCTCATCATGCAGGAGTTCTGCCTGCATGGAAGGAATTAATTGAGGAATTATTTCAAGAAGGACTGATAAAGGTTGTTTTTGCAACTGAAACATTAGCTGCAGGAATCAACATGCCTGCTAGAAGTACAATCATTTCTTCGCTGTCAAAGAGATCAGATAATGGGCATCGTCAACTAATGGGAAGTGAATTCTTACAAATGGCTGGTAGGGCAGGAAGAAGAGGTCTTGATTCAAGAGGCTATGTGATCACTGTGCAAACTCGTTTTGAAGGGGTTCGAGAAGCTGGTCAATTAGCAACTAGTCCAGCCGATCCATTAATTAGTCAATTTACGCCTAGCTATGGAATGGTGCTAAATCTATTACAGCGGTATGATCTAGATAAATCAAAAGAATTGATAGAAAGAAGCTTTAGTAGATATTTAGCTGGTTTGGATTTAGTTGAAGAAGAAGAAGAATTATTTAGATTAAAAGAAGAGTTTGAAAAATATAAAACCTTTTCAGAAGATATACCATGGTCGGATTTTGAAAAATATGAAAAAATCAAAAGTCATTTAAAGGAAGAAAGAAGACTACTAAAAATTCTCCAAAAACAATCTGCTGAAACTTTATCTAATGAACTCATCTTAGCCTTGGAATTTGCTAATAATGGAACTCTAATAAGCTTTAAAAACTCACAGCTACGAGGGAAAGTTACGCCTGCTGTGATTGTTGAAAAAATACAAAAAGGAGATAGGCAATCGCGATTATTATGCTTAACAGATGAAAATATTTGGATACTTATTTCTTGTAAGGAGGTTGTAAGTCTTTATGCTGAATTTTCTTGTTTAGACGTTTCTAAATTAACACCTCCTCTAATTAGTAGAATTGGTGAATTATATCATGGTGATTTTTTAAGTAATGAAATAGCTTTAACTATTTCAAATTTGGCAAAGAAAAATGATATGAGAACACCTCAGTATGATCTTGCTAGTGAAGTTTTATCTCAGGCTAAGTTAGTTAAATCATTAGATGATGAATTACTGGCTCAACCAGCCCATCGATGGGGAGATAAGAAAAAATTAAAGAAACATAGACGTAGAATGGACGAACTTGATATTGAAATTCAAGGACGTGAAAAGTGTCTTTATGACAGATCTAACCGTCATTGGGAAACATTTTTATCATTGATTCAAGTATTAAACCACTTCGGATGTTTGGATGATTTAAATCCTACTGAAATTGGTAGAGGCATTGGATCTTTAAGAGGTGACAATGAGTTATGGATAGGTTTGGTTTTGATGAGTGGACATCTTGATGAACTAACTCCAAGTGAATTAGCAGGAGTTATTCAGTCAATTGTGACTGAAGTCAATCGTCCTGACCTATGGTCTAGATTTATTCCAAGTGTAGTTGCGGATGAAACATTTAATAATTTATCAAATATACGAAGAGAATTATTCATAGTCCAAGAACGATTAGGTATTGAAGTTCCCATTTTATGGAGTTCAGAGTTAATGGGTTTAGTAGAAGCCTGGGCCAAAGGTAGTAGTTGGACTGATTTGATTTCTAATACTTCTTTAGACGAGGGAGATGTTGTAAGAATCCTAAGAAGAACCAATGACTTACTTTCTCAAATTCCCTATTGTGAGGCTGTGAGCAGACAACTTAGAAATAATGCTAAGGCAGCGATGAAACTAATGGATAGATTCCCAGTATGTGAAGCAGAAGATATTAATCAAGCAAAAGAAAAAATTTTTGAAGTTATTAATCCTGCCACTGAAAGAAATAATTGAGGTTGAAAAAATTATTTCTTTCAATTACCTCCAATCATAGATTCTGGATTTATGAGGTTATCAAATTCTTCTTGATTAATATAATTCAATTGATTCGAGGCTTCTCTTAAACTGAGATTCTTTTCATGTGCTAATTGGGCAATCTGACTTGCCTTTTCGTATCCGATGGATGGTGCAAGCGCAGTTACTAACATTAACGAATTTTCTAGATATTGTTTGATTTTTAGTTTATTGGGTTGAATTCCCTCAATCATATTTTTTCTGCAACTTTTACATGCATTTTTAATAAGATTAATACTTGTCAAAATATTGTAGCCAATAAGTGGCTTATAAGAGTTCATTTGTAGATGTCCTCCACTTCCTGCTATGGATACCGAGGTGTCCATACCAATTATTTGAGTACACACCATAGACATGGCTTCACATTGAGTAGGATTGATTTTCCCTGGCATTATTGAACTACCAGGTTCATTAGCTGGTAGCTGTAGTTCTGATAAACCAGCTCTTGGACCACAAGATAAAAGTCGCAGATCATTGACAATTTTGAGAAAAGATACTGCTAATAATTTTAGTTGAGACATGATATTTACAAGACCATCATGACTAGCCATAATGGCAAATTTATTATTTGCAGTTTTAAAAGGTAAATTTGTTTTTGCAGCAATATCAAGAGCTATAAGATTATCAAAATTTTTAGGAGTATTTATCCCCGTTCCAATAGCTGTTCCTCCCAGTGGAAGAGGATAAAGTTCTTCAAGGTTGATTTCAATACGTCTTAACGCTGTTTCTAATTGAGACCCCCAACCAGAGACTTCTTGACCAAGAGTTAGAGGCACTGCATCTTGAAGATGGGTACGTCCTATTTTTATAATATCCTTCCATTCTCTACTTTTCTGATAAAGCAAATTAATTAACCTTTGTAATTCAGGTATTAATGATTCTTTTAATGAAAGTATTGTCGCTATTTGGATAGCTGCTGGAAAAACATCATTAGTAGATTGAGAGCAATTGACATGATCATTGGGATGTATTGGATTATGACTACCTAAAGGTTTATTTAATCGCTTTGAAGCTATATTGCTGATGACCTCATTGACGTTCATATTTGTTTGGGTTCCACTGCCTGTTTGCCATACTTTTAATGGAAATTGATCATTATGTTGTCCTTCAATAATTTCTGAACTTGCTTCAATTATAAATTGTGAAATCTCTGTATTTATTAGGCCTAGATGATTGTTAACACGAGCAGCAGAGGCTTTTATTTGAGCTATTGAATGAATAATCTCAAGAGGTATGACGTCATCCCCAATAGCAAAATTTAAAATTGATCGTTGAGTTTGTGCTCCCCATAACGCGTTTTTTGGAACATCAATTGAGCCAAGGCTATCTTTCTCAAGTCGTTTCATATTGGACATTGATCTTGGGTTGCAAATTTTAATTCTCTGAGGTAAAAAGAGGATTATAGCTATAGGTTTTAAATAAATCTAATGCTATTAGCTTTTTAGAGTGTACTAATATTAATTGATTTAAATTTTGATGTCATATGCCAAGCCTATCCCAAATAACTTTTAAATTAGATTGATGTAATTCAGTTGAAAAACATTCAGAAAGTTTTTCTGGTGAAAGATTTTTCATTACTTCTTGGTCATTCTCAAGATTTTTCTTGAAATTACCTTCGGGTTGATTCCAGGCTGAATGAGCATTTTTTTGAACTAATCGATAAGAATCTTCCCTGCTCATGCCATTTTCAACCAAAGCTAAAAGAACTCTTTGACTGAAAACTACTCCTCCATAAATGTTCAAATTATTTATCATGTTATTTGGATAGACTCCAAGCCCTTTAATTATTTCGGTCATTTCTTTAATCATAAAATGAAGAGTAATGGATGTGTCAGGAAGCATTATTCTTTCATTGGAGCTGTGACTAATGTCCCTTTCATGCCATAGAGCTACATTTTCAAGAGCTGCAACGACATAACTTCTTAAAACTCTGGAAAGGCCACTAACTCTCTCACTTCGTATGGGATTTCTTTTATGAGGCATAGCAGAACTACCTTTTTGGCCTTTGGCAAAGTTTTCCTCGACTTCAAGAATATCTGTTCTTTGAAGGTTTCTAATTTCTGTTGAAAAACGGTCCAATGAAGATCCAATTAAAGCAAGAATCTGTACATAATTAGCATGCCTATCTCTAGAGATGACTTGAGTACTAGCTGTGTCAGCTTCAAGTCCTAATGTTTCGCAAGTTAATCTTTCTATTTCGGGATCAGTGTTAGCATATGTCCCCATTGCACCGCTGATTTGCCCAACGGATATTTCTTTCTCGAGATTATTAAGCCTTTCTTTGTTTCGGATCGTTTCAGCTAGCCATCCTGCAAGCTTGAATCCAAAAGTAATAGGTTCTCCATGGATTGCATGAGAGCGTCCAATCATAACAGTTCTCTTATGTTGTCTAGCTAAATCTCTAATAGCCTCCTCAAGCAAAAAAAGTTCTTTTTTTAAAAGCTTGACGGATGACTTTAGTTGAAGCGCAAGACCTGTATCTAGGACATCGCTGCTTGTCATTCCAACATGTATAAAACGACCTGCATCCCCAACGTATTCATTCACATTGGTTAAAAAAGCAATTACGTCATGTCGAACGTTGGCTTCAATTTCAAGTATGCGTTCTGGTTTGAAGCTTGCCTTGGCTCGTATCGTTTCCATTGCATTAAGAGGGATTTTTCCCAATTTGCAATTAGCCTCACACGCGGCTATCTCAACATCAAGCCATGTTTGGTACTTGGCTTGTTCAGACCAAATTTTTCCCATCTCTGGGTGTGTGTAACGCTCAATCAAAGTGCTACAAATTTAAAAGGTTAATTTAATGTAGGGCGAAAAGGTCAAGCTGACTTGAGTCTATTGTGTTCAACTTCCCAATGGACATATCTTCCCCAAGCCTGTTGCCTTACCCTGCATCTTCCTCCTTTGCAATCGATAACCTGAAAGGGAGGCAAATCATTTGGTTGATTTGCAAATTTTGCAAAACTACCTGGAGGAAGAAGTTCAAGTACTTCTCCAGCTTGCTTTTTTGGGTTTAGATGAAAATGACCATGGCTAGATAGCTCATTTTCATTGATTGTATGCCTGAGCTTTTTAGACAAAACCTTGGGTCAGTTGATTAGATTCTCTATTGAAAAAGAGAATTAGCACTAGTTCTGCGGTTTTTGTTCCGTTTCCTGTTTGTTTTTGTAAACAAATGACTAAAAAAACGCGATTAGATCTTCACTTGCTGACTAAAGGGCTAGTGGAATCTCGTCAAGAAGCACAGAAGCTTATCAGAGCTGGAAAAGTTAAAACCATTAATGGACAAATTCTTGATAAGCCAGGTCAAGAAGTTTTAAGAGATCTTGAAGTAAAAGTTACTCAGCCATTGAGGTTCGTTTCACGTGGTGGAGAAAAGTTGGCTGAAGCGTTTAAGCAATTCCCTATAAATATTAAAAATAGAGTTTGCATAGATGCAGGCATCTCTACTGGTGGCTTTACAGACTGCCTTTTGCAGTTAGGTGCATCAAAAGTTTATGGAGTTGATGTTGGATATGGCCAGACCGCATGGAGTATTAGAAATGATCCAAGGGTAGTTCTTATGGAACGCACAAATATTCGATATCTCACACCTGAAAAAATCTTTCAAGATGGAGACCCTGTACCTGATTTTGCTGTGGCAGATTTATCTTTTATATCGCTGAAAATAATTTTGCCTACTATTAAATTACTTCTTGATCAAAAGGGGGCCGAATTATTAGTTTTAGTTAAACCCCAATTTGAGGTTGGTAAAGATAAAGTTGGGAAAGGAGGTGTTGTTCGAGATCATTTATTACATATTGAAGCTATTGAAGGTGTTGTGAATGAATCAAAAAAATATGGTTGGTATCCCCAAGGATTAGTTGCATCCCCGTTAAAGGGTCCAGCTGGTAATCAAGAATATCTTCTTTGGATGGGAGAGGGGATTGATGCAAATATTGTAGAGATCGAAAAAGTTGTCAAAAATTCTTGAATTAAAGAGCAGATTCGTTTCTATCTCCTGTTCTAATTCGAACAACTGATTCAATGGGAGTTACAAAAATTTTGCCATCTCCTATTTCTCCAGTTTTAGATGCATCAGCAATGGCTTTTAAAACAATTTCTGTTTTTTCATCCGGTACTACAACTTCAATTTTAAGTTTTTGAAGAAATTCCACTGTGAATTCAGAACCTCTATATCTCTCGACTTGCCCCTTTTGTCTCCCAAATCCTCTGACCTCACTAACAGTCATTCCAACTATGCCAGCATTTACTAGAGCAATTTTCACATCCTCAAGCTTAAAAGGACGAACTATTGCCTCTATCTTTTTCATATCGCTTTTTAGTAACTTTTAAAATATTAGATAGTTTTTGATCAAATTTTGTCTATTTTCGTTAGAGAATTGATGAAATTTACATTTAAACCTGCATTTGAAGCATCCTCAGCAAGGATTTTGGCATCATTACTTGGAATTATTACTAGACCATCACTAATTGATTCCCAATGCTTTGATTCAAAATGTGTTTGAAGCCAAAGGATTCCATGAACACTTCTAGGCTCAATTTGAGTTCCATTTAGTTGATCAGAAAGACCGATGTCCATGTAAAACTTTTTATTTCTTTTCTATTAGGGGGTATAACGAGAATTAGTTTTGTACTGAATGATACCAATTAGCTTTTCAATTTGTTGGTTGAGGAAAATTCTTCCAAGTTTGAATGCTTTAAAGAAATTTTTATATAATGTCTAACTTATATACCTTCAAAATGTCATGAAGAAAGAAGAAGAAGATTCAAAAGATCAAATCATGTACGGGGAAAGAGAAATAAAGGCTGGTAAGTTAATTTGTTTTCCAAACCCTAAAGTTGATCGAGACTATCAAATTTCAATAGACTTCCCTGAATTTACATGTAAATGTCCTTTCTCTGGTTATCCTGATTTTGCAAAGTTGAGAATAATTTATCAACCAAATAAGAGGATAATAGAATTAAAAGCGATTAAACTTTATTTAAACAGCTATCGTGAAAAAAAAATCTCTCACGAAGAAGTTTCAAATAATATAGTAGATGATCTTTTGGAGGCTTCTGATCCTAAGTGGATTCAATTAGAAGCTGATTTTAATCCTAGAGGTAATGTTCATACTGTTATAAGAGTTTGTCACGGAGTAAGACAAGATATGGATTTAATTCTCTAAAAAATTTATAAATTTAGGCAACTCTTTTGAAAAACCTGAAAGGTTTCGGTTACTTAAACCACCAATATAAATTAAGGATTTTTCTTCTTCATATAATACCCATAATTTCTTGGTTGAAATTACACTTAGTGAACCTCCAATAAGTATAATAGCAAAACTTGTATACACAAAAGGTACTCCAGGATCGCGCTTCAAAAGTAATCCACTACTTGGTATTATATTTATTATCTTAATTAACTTCCCTTTCACTTCTTTTGCTTCCTCATTGTTACTCAAATTAGTCAGTTTTTTGCCATCAATATCATAAATTGTAACTGGGCCTAGCTCGCTATTAACTGTTAACAAAATTGGGTTTTCTCCATTTTTTGTTGTAGGTATTATTGTTCCCCAGATTTGTTCACCAAGCTCAGGAATTGATTTCATTGGAATTTGTAATTTTGGACTATTATCAATTTGAATAGTTATTGCTGCTATTGACCAATCTGCTTGATATAATGTTAAACCTTTGTATCTTAAAGGATAATTAACGCTAATTTCTTTTGCTTTGTTAATACCATTAGGTTCGATAATATTTACCATTGATCGATATTGCTCAGCTCTTCCTTGAGGATCTCTTTCGATTTGAAATTTGTTTAATTCAATCGTTAATCTTTGTTGCTCATTTCTATCTAATAAGTCTATTGATCTTCCAGGGGCAAGAAACTTTTCTATAGTTTGCCCATTCAAAGAACCATATGTTGAACCTATCATCAATAGAATCATACCTAGGTGAATGAGTATGGGTCCTAGTCTTCCAATTACTCCTTGTCTGGCAGCGATTCTTCCATTCGTTTCTTTAATACTCCAGCCATCCTTCTTTAGATTAAAAGTAAGTTTTTTTAAGCTCTTTGAGTAATCATTAGTTTTTATAGTCTTCGCAATAGATAGCTTTGCAATTTGACGTGGTGATTTATAATCAATCCAATCTAATGCTGATTTAAGTATTGGTAACTGTCTTTTAAAACTACAAACTGAAAGAGCTAGTGTAAGCCAAAAAAGTAGTAATAAAAACCAAAAGCTTGTATAAATATGATTTAATTCAAAAGAGAGTAAGATATTTCCATTAATTATTCCAAGAAAAGGATTTTTATTAAAATTTTCATAATAGAATTGATCAGATTCTTGTTGTGGAATAACAGTTCCAATAGCACAAGCAATAGCTATCAATAACAATAGTAAAATTGCAATTTTCAAACTAGACAGCCAATTGAAAACTTTTCTAATTTTTTTCATCTCTTTCAAATCCAAATAGAAAGAAGGCTGAAAAGACCAATCGTTAATAAAATTACACCGCTAATAGGTGGTATCCATTTCCCAATTGGTCGAAGTGATAAAAATTTTGGAATAGTTGCTGCAAAAGTGCCCGCAATGAATAGTGGAACAACTTGGCCAATAGCAAAGCTACCAAGAAAGACTGTGCCACTAAGGGGATTGTCTAGTTTTGTAATCCATGCGAGAAGAACAGCAATTACAGGGGTACTGCAAGGAGAGGAGGCTAAACCAAATGCCAGGCCTGCAGATACAGGTGCTAATGGAGGCGGAACTTTATTTTTCCAAACTTCCGGATCAGGACCTGATGGAAATGCAAATTTTAAAATGCCAAGAAGATTAAGACCCATTGCCAACGCTATTAAACTTATGAATATTGAGAAAAAGTTTGGTAGTTGACCATAAATCTTTCCTAAAAAGCTGCTTAAACTTCCCAGTATCACTAGAGATATCACAATACCGCTACAGAAGCTAATACTTCTTCTTAAGGGTGTTTGATTATCTTCAAACCCAGCAAGATATGCCACTGTTATGGGTAAAAGAGACAATGAACAGGGGCCTAAACTCGTTAAAAGACCACCAAGAAAAACTATTAGAAGTGATATTGGATTGGGATCATTAAGCCCACTATTTATCAATTCCTCGCCATTTCTTGCGAAATCCGACAAAGTTAAACTTATAGAAGAAAAGGTCAAAAAGCTATCTTCCAGTTTAAGTTCAATTCCAGATTATCCACTTATGAGTCTAGTTGAGGGATTTTTACTAAATAAATCTGTTGATTCAATTGAAGATCTTACTAACAATGCAGCTATTAGTAAGCTTGAAATTAATGAGTTTCCGCCATAGCTAATTAAAGGTAAAGGAAGACCAGTTGTAGGCATCGCTCCTGAAGAAACGGCTAAGTGCATAATTGATTGTCCTACAAGAATAGTTCCTGACCCTATTGCTATTAGCTTTGCATAATTGTTTCTACATTTAAGTGCAATTTTTAAGCTTAAATAAGCAACTACAAGTAGAAAGGATAAAAGTAAAATAGATCCAAAAAATCCAAACTCTTCAGCAAAAACAGCAAATATAAAGTCAGTACTTTGAATAGGTAAATATTGTAATTTTTGCATAGAAAGACCGTAACCTTCACCAAATAAACCTCCCGACCCAATAGCATAAAGGCTTTGTACCAACTGATAGCCACTTCCTTGTGGATCTTGCCATGGATCAAGGAATGACATTACACGGATTTTTTGATATTCATTAGAAAGGATGCTTATCGAACCTATAGCTAAACCTGATAATGCGGTACAAGAAAGATAACGAAAGTTAATACCTGCAGCCAAGGCGACCATCCAAAGCAAGATTCCAGTTAGAGCGGCAGTGCTTAAATTTGGTTGCTTTATAATTAGTAGAATAATTGATGCGAAAATAGTTAACCAAAAAAGTTTTTTTTCTGAAGTTAATCTTGGCCACTGACCAAAAAGCTTTGCACTTTGAAGAATTATAAAAGGTTTGATTAATTCTGATGGTTGAATTTGGAGAGGTCCAATAATTAACCATCTTGTTGAACCATTAACAGTGCTACCAAAAAAACTTGTTGCTCCAATCATTATCATGCCCATTAAAAGGAAAGTTCCCGAGAATCTAAGCCACCTTTTAAGATGAATATTTATTGCTAAATAAAAGATGCTCCAACTAGCTACTAGCCAAATCAATTGCCTTTTGATGTAATAAGCCCCATCTCCCATTTCTCTATTAGCAACCCACCAACTAGCTGATCCAAGAATAAAGATTCCAGAAATGCTCCAAAAGGCAATTAATCCCATCATTAATCTCCCTTCCTTTGGCCAAAAAATCCAAGGCAATGGAAGGATCTTATTATTTATGAAATGAACAAGATTATATTTTGATTCAGAGGCATTTCTTACTTTTGGTTGAAAATGAATCTTCTTACTTTTATTTGAAATACTAGTCAAAGGATCAATATGCTTGTATACCATTGAGACGCTTAAGCTATAATTTGCCAAGTCTTAAAATGTAATTAATTAACTTTTTTATAGAATTGAAGAAATTTTATAAGCTTTTCTAAACTGCGAAATTAAGTTAGTAAATATTTAGATAGAATTTTTCTAAATAAGAAATTAATTATAGTTATTTAAATGGATAACTTGTTAACTAGAATATTTTATTTTTTATCTATTAAGTTTATTGGAGATTGTAAATCTAGATTTAAACACTTAGCTTTTAGTTCTTGAATTCACCAGCCTATCAATTTATTAATAAGAATTTTTTTTGTTTTCATGCAAGTCGCGTGATAGATTCCGCGGGCCTTTGCAGAGAGCTTAGGTGTCTTGCTTGCACAACAACTTCTCGTCATCATTAAGCGACTCCAAAAGGAGGAATGCTTATGGCATCTGAAATTGTTGAAGATTGCGCAAGTCACGATCCTCTTCTGGATATTGATTCGTCG
The DNA here is from genome assembly GCA_902564695.1 of uncultured Prochlorococcus sp. GTDB lineage: Bacteria > Cyanobacteriota > Cyanobacteriia > PCC-6307 > Cyanobiaceae > Prochlorococcus_B. Next base: position 63,606 of record CACFCB010000001.1, read on the forward strand.
GACTCATCGTCCGCAGTCAGGTCAGATGAATACCTGGAACTTCAATTTCGAGTTTTTCGTCTGACATTTTTGTTGACTTTTTTTTCTGTTGGCCTATCTGGTTTCTTTTGGGGAATTCAAGTTAGTGCAAGTCTCCTATTCGGGGCTTTATCGGGAATTCTTTATTTTCGCTTGCTTGCTCGCGGAATTGGAAAACTAGGTACTACTTCAAAAATGGTTGGTAAAGTCCAGTTGCTAGTTCCGGTTGTTTTAGTTTTGACTTCCTCTAGATTTCCTCAACTAGATTTGATACCGGCATTATTAGGATTTTTGCTTTATAAACCAGCGTTAATTATTCAGTTTCTTTCTATGCCATAGGCATATGTTGAAATCAAATTTTTAAGTTTTGTTTGTCGGGCTTTTTATTTTCTTCTCAACCTAACTTCCAGATAAATGGGTTTTTTGCCATTTGTTTTTCCTTTTGCTGAGTTAGAGGTGGGTCAACACCTTTACTGGCAAATTGGAAATTTAAGAATTCATGGCCAGGTTTTTATGACTTCATGGCTGCTAATAGGCGCTTTGCTTGCCTTAGTTGTCATTGGAACAAAAAAAATGGATCGTGATCCAAAGGGTGTTCAGAATCTTTTGGAATTTCTTTGGGATTACATACGTGATCTTGCAAGAACACAAATAGGTGAAAAGGTTTATAGAGATTGGATGCCTTTCATCGGAACCCTCTTTTTGTTCATATTCGTGAGCAATTGGGGCGGAGCATTAGTTCCTTGGAAGCTGATTGAACTGCCAAGTGGTGAACTTGGTGCTCCTACAGCTGACATAAATACAACTGTTGCCTTAGCACTTCTGGTATCTCTTTCCTATTTTTATGCGGGTTTGAGCAACAAAGGTTTGCGTTACTTCGAGTATTACGTACACCCAACGCCAATTATGCTTCCGTTCAAAATCGTAGAAGATTTTACAAAGCCACTCTCTCTGTCTTTCCGTTTATTCGGAAATATTTTGGCAGATGAACTTGTTGTAGCTGTATTAGTTTTTCTAGTACCTCTAGTTTTGCCTGTTCCAGTTATGTTTCTAGGCTTGTTTACTAGTGCTATTCAAGCTCTGATTTTTGCAACTCTTGCTGCTTATTACATCGGGGAAGCAGTAGAAGAGCATCATTAATCATAATTGCTTGCTATCGAAATCACTTTTCAATAGCTAATTACTTGCGTGAAGGTTTGAAATTCTTTCAGTATCGTCTCAAGAACTATGAGATGCACCCCTCGCAGGTATAAACTCCCGGTCACAACTCTATAAGCGTTAAAAGCGCTCCACATCTTTAGCTGAATTATGGATTCCATTACCACCGCCGCATCAGTAGTTGCAGCTGGTTTAGCTGTAGGCCTTGGCGCAATAGGCCCTGGTATCGGTCAGGGTAGTGCTGCACAAGGAGCAGTAGAGGGTATAGCCCGTCAACCTGAAGCTGAGGGAAAAATCAGAGGTACTTTGCTTCTTTCTTTCGCTTTCATGGAATCACTAACCATTTATGGCCTTGTGGTTGCATTGGTTCTTCTCTTCGCCAACCCTTTTGCTGGTTGAATATTTCAAATCAGGCTGTCTGATTAAATCAATTTATTTATTTAACTTTCAGCCTCAAATTTTGAAAATTCGTTTAGCAAATTTCAATTGCCGCAATGCGGCTCGCTTAAATTTCTTGCACCCCTAGCTAATGCCAAGTCTGTTTTTGTTTGGTGCCTCTGAGGGAGGTCTATTTGACTTCGATGCAACTCTGCCGCTAATGGCGGTTCAAGTTGTATTACTTACATTCATATTGAATGCTCTTTTTTTCAAGCCTGTTGGACGGGTAGTTGAAGAAAGAGAGGATTATGTAAATACAAGTCGAGCAGAAGCAAAAAAGAAAATAGCCGAGGTTGAATTATTAGAGGCTGAATTAAAAGAACAGCTCAAAGAAGCTCGTCTTGCTGCTCAAAAAGTTATTCTTGAAGCAGAACAGGATTCAGAAAATCTCTACAAAGAGGCTCTTTCTCTTGCTACAGCAGAAGCAAATTCTTCTAGGGAGAAAGCAAGACTTGAGATTGATTCGCAAAGAGATGATGCTCTTAATCAACTCAAAAGCGAAGCTGATAATCTCGGCAATTTGATCGTTGAAAGATTATTGGCAAAAAAATGATTCCTTTACTTTTCGCTTCAGAAGGCTTTGGCCTTAATTTAAATCTCTTTGAGACCAATATTCTCAACTTAGCTGTTGTAATTTTTGGTCTCTATAAGTTCTTGCCTGGCTTTTTAGGAAAAATTCTTGAAAGACGAAGAACCTCCATTCTCACTGATCTTAAAGATGCTGAAGAAAGACTGAATGAAGCAAAAAATTCTTTATCAAAAGCAAAAGAAGAACTTGCTTCAGCAAAGCAAAAAGCAGACAAAATTAGAAATGATTGCAAATCGAGAGCAGAAGCTATTCGACTAGAGAGCGAAAAAAGGACAGTTGAAGAAATGGCAAGAATTAAACAAGGTGCAGCATCTGACTTGAATGCTGAAGCTGCAAGAGTTACTTCTCAATTAAGGAAAGAAGCTGCAGAGCTTGCAATTGAAAAAGCTTTGGCAATGCTTCCAAAAAAGTTAGATTCAAATACTCAAGATAATTTTCTCAAACAGTCCATTAAAAATATTGGAGATAAGTGATGCCATTACTTAATACAATCACTACTCCTTATGCTGAAGCTTTTCTCCAAGTAGCTGAAAGCCGAAACGAAGTAGATGAGGTTGTTACTCAAGCTAAATCTATCTTGGAACTTTGGAATACTTGCCCAGAATTTAGTGATGCTATGGCATCTCCAGTTCTAGAGGTCAATCAAAAAAAAGCTGCTTTAGAAAAGCTTTTCTCTAATCAAGTTACCCCTTCTTTCTTAAATCTGTTAAAGCTTTTGGCAGATCGTCAAAGAATTGGCTTGTTGAATTCTGTACTTGAAAGATTACTAGAAATCTATCGAGAACAAAGAAATATTGCTTTAGCAACAATTACTTCAGCTTCAGCTTTAAATGAAGATCAACAATCTGAGCTTCTCAAGAAAGTACAATCAATAGCTGGTACTGACAATTTGGAAATTGATCTTAAAGTCGATTCCGAATTGATTGGTGGCTTTGTGGTCAATGTTGGATCAAAGGTCATTGATGCCAGCATCGCAGGACAAGTTAGACGGCTTGGTCTTGCTTTGGCCAAGGTCAGCTAAATTTTTTTCTGACTTTTCCCTTCCTTCTTTTCATCTTCCCCACTTAAGTTAATCCCATGGTTTCTATACGTCCCGACGAGATCAGTTCAATCCTTAAGCAACAGATTGCTGATTATGACAAGTCAGTATCTGTAAGCAATGTAGGTACTGTTTTACAAATTGGTGATGGTATCGCCAGAGTTTATGGCCTTGAAAAGGTTATGGCAGGAGAACTAGTTGAATTTGAAGATGGAACAGAAGGGATTGCTTTAAATCTTGAAGATGACAATGTTGGTGTGGTTTTGATGGGTGAGGCTTTAGGAGTACAAGAAGGAAGCACAGTTAAAGCAACTGGCAAGATTGCTTCGGTACCAGTAGGAGAGGCAATGCTTGGAAGAGTTGTTAATCCTCTTGGACAGCAAATTGATGGAAAAGGGGAGATGGCAACAACTGACTCAAGATTAATTGAGTCAATAGCTCCAGGAATTATTAAGAGAAAGTCAGTCCATGAACCTATGCAAACTGGAATTACATCTATTGATGCGATGATTCCTATTGGAAGAGGTCAAAGAGAATTGATAATTGGAGATCGTCAAACAGGTAAAACTGCAATAGCAATAGACACAATCATCAATCAAAAAGGTCAGGATGTTGTTTGTGTGTATGTAGCTGTAGGACAAAAACAAGCCTCAGTGGCAAATGTTGTTGAAGTTCTCAAAGAGAAAGGAGCTTTGGATTACACAATTATTGTGAATGCAGGAGCATCCGAAGCTGCAGCTTTGCAATATTTAGCACCTTATACAGGCGCAGCGATTGCTGAGCATTTTATGTATCAAGGTAAAGCCACACTTGTTATTTACGATGATTTAACCAAGCAAGCTCAGGCTTACAGACAAATGTCATTGCTTTTACGCCGTCCACCAGGACGTGAAGCATACCCTGGAGATGTTTTTTATTGCCATAGTCGTTTGCTTGAGAGGGCTGCAAAACTTTCTGATGCCATGGGTGCAGGATCAATGACTTCTTTGCCTATTATTGAAACTCAAGCTGGTGATGTTTCTGCCTATATACCAACTAATGTTATATCAATTACTGATGGTCAAATTTTCCTAAGTTCAGACTTATTCAACTCTGGCTTAAGACCTGCTATTAATGTTGGTATATCTGTTAGTCGAGTTGGAGGAGCTGCCCAAACAAAAGCTATTAAGAAAATTGCCGGTACGTTAAAACTTGAACTAGCTCAGTTTGATGAACTTGCTGCATTCTCTCAATTTGCTTCAGATCTTGATGAGGCGACTCAAAAGCAATTAGGTCGTGGTAAAAGGTTAAGAGAACTTCTTAAGCAACCTCAATTTGATCCTCTGAATTTGGCTGAACAAGTAGCTATTGTCTATGCAGGTGTTAAGGGCTTAATTGATGAGGTACCAGAAGAAGAAGTGACTAAGTTTGCGCGTGAATTGCGTGATTATTTAAAAACAAACAAAGCTGACTTTATTAAAAATGTTCTCTCCGAAAAAGTCTTAAGTGAAGACTCGGAATCAATGCTTAAAGATGCTATTAATGAGGTTAAATCCTCCATGCTTGCAGCTTAAAAACAGCTATCTAAGAGAGAATTTTACCTATGGCTAACCTAAAGGACATAAGAGACAGAATTGTATCTGTCAAAAACACTAGGAAAATCACAGAAGCGATGAGACTCGTTGCTGCTGCAAAAGTTAGGAGGGCACAGGACCAGGTCCTACGGAGTAGACCTTTTGCTGATCGATTGGCAAGGGTCTTAGAAAATATTCAATCAAGAATGCAGTTTGAGGCCTCAGACTCTCCACTGCTTAACAGGCGTCAAGTGAATAAAATTACTCTTTTAGCTGTCACTGGAGATAGAGGATTATGTGGGGGATACAATGCCAATATTATTAAACGAACTGAGAAAAGATATGCAGAATTAAAAACTCAAGGATATACTCCTGATCTTGTCTTGATTGGTAAGAAGGCTATTGGATATTTTGAAAATAGATCTAGTCTTTACAATATTAGAGCGACTTTTAAAGACTTAGAACAAGTTCCAACTTCTGATGATGCAGGGTCTATTACTAGTGAAGTGTTAGCAGAATTCCTCTCTGAAAGTACTGATCGTGTTGAGGTTATTTTTACTAAGTTTGTCAGTTTGGTTAGTTGTAATCCGACAATACAAACTTTGTTACCACTAGATCCTCAAGGGATTGCAGATTCAGAAGATGAAATTTTTAGATTAACTACAAAAAATAGTCAACTAATTATTGAGAAAGATGCTGCTCCTTCTAATGAAGAGCCAAAACTACCATCAGATATTGTATTTGAACAAAGTCCAGATCAACTTTTGAATGCTCTTTTACCTCTATATTTGCAGAATCAATTATTACGTGCACTTCAGGAGTCAGCTGCTTCAGAGTTGGCGAGTAGAATGACTGCAATGAATAATGCAAGTGATAATGCAAAAGAATTAGCCAAAAATCTTACTATCGACTATAACAAGGCTAGACAGGCAGCAATTACTCAAGAAATTTTAGAAGTTGTTGGCGGGGCGGCAGCATAGTTTCTTGTCTTTTTTTATTGTACGAATTCTAAAAATATTAATTTATCAATTAAGTGACTCTTGAATTTATAGAAATAGAGCTTGATTGGCCTTCTGACTTAAGTATAAATTACTTGAGAAATTATATTTTATCTCATCTGATTAATTATGGAGAACCCCTTAGATGGGCTATTACTTCATTGACAGCTCCCTCTGAACAAACAATCCAGAAAATATCAATCGAAGCTGTGATGATTATTAAGGAAGAGAAAGGAAAGGATATTAAAAATTATTTGAATTAACTTTTTTTATGATTGATACTTCAGCTTTTCCAACATTATTGATCATCCCTACAGGGATAGGATGCGATTTAGGTGGGTATGCTGGAGATGCAATACCAGCTGCAAAATTATTAGCTGCTGCAAGTGAATGTTTAATAACTCATCCAAATGTAATGAATGGTGGATCTTTATATTGGCCTGATCCTCATATTCACTATGTAGAAGGTTTTAGTTTAAACCTTTTTGTAGCAGGTGAACTATTTTTAAAACCAGTTAGACAGCAAAAAGTAGGTTTACTGATTGATGCAGGTTTAGATTTGGACCTAAAAAAAAGGCATTTACAAGTTGCAGATGGATGTGTAGCAAGCTTGGGTCTTGATATTGGCCCTGCAATTACGACTGAAAGAGCATTGGGAATTAATCTGAAAAAAGGCTTAAGTGGTTCAAGTTGGGGAAATATAGATGAACCAGAGGTTCTTTTAAGAGGGGCTGAAAAGCTAAAGGAGTCTGGCGCTACAGCTATTGCTGTCATAACTCGTTTCCCTGATGATAGTAAAGATTTAGAAACGAAACTTTATCGTCAAGGTAAAGGGGTAGATTTTATTTCTGGTGCTGAAGCTGTAATAAGTCATTTTCTAGTTAAGCATTTAATGATTCCATGTGCACACGCACCAGCATTAGCACCTTTACCAGTTGATTATGATTTGGATCCACGAACATCAGGAGAGGAAATAGGGTATACATTTTTACAGAGTGTTTTAGTTGGTCTTAGTCGTGCACCAGATTTGATTTGCAAGTCAGATCTGAATATTAAAGAAAAAGCTGTTTTGAAAATGACAAGTTTATTAAGTAATAGTAATTTAGGTGCTGTTATTGTTCCTCAGGGTGCTTTAGGTGGCGAAGCCGTTTTGTCTTGCATCGAAAAACTTATTCCTTTGATAATAGTTTCTAATAAAGGCGTATTAGATGTTAGCTCTGCAAAGATGAGACTAGATTTTTTCAGTGGTGATAAAGATATGAATATTTTGTATGCTGATAATTATCTAGAGGCTGCAGGTCTGATCACAGCTTTACGTCACGGAATTAATATTAAGTCTTTGCGTAGACCATTTGATAGTATTAAAGAATTAATAGAGTCAAGTTAAAGGATTTATATTGAGGCTATTGGCTTCTTCCACCCACTTCCAAAAGCTTGATTACTGATTTTCAACAAAGGAGGTGCTTGATAACGTTTGAATTCAGAGCTTTTTAGTAAGTTGGCGACTTTAGCAACAATTTTTTTATTAAATCCTTTGTCTATTAAATCTTCAGTAGCTAAATGGTGTTCAATTAATCCTTTTAGTATTTGATCAAGAATGTAATAATCTGGCAAAGAGTCGCTATCTAATTGCTCTGGTCGTAGTTCAGCGCTTGGAGGCTTATTTCTTATTTCAGAACTAATGATTTCTCCTTGTTCAGGAAGAAAAAAATCATGTCTACAATTGGTTGATAATTTGCTGTCTATCCAATCACACAATTCAAATACACTTGTTTTATAAAGATCTCCTATTACAGACAACCCTCCATTCATATCTCCATAAAGGGTGCAATATCCAACAGCGAGTTCTGATTTGTTCCCAGTAGATAGAAGCAAATATTTTTCTTGATTTGCCAGGGCCATCAATATTGTTCCCCTGATACGAGATTGTAGATTCTCAGCGCTAATTCCAGTTGGCTTTCCCCATCTTGAAGTGGATAAAACATCGTTAAAACTATTCATAAGTTCTGAAATAGGAATCTTTTGATGATCAATTCCAAGTCGGTTGGCTAATGAAGTGGCATCTTTTATAGACCCTATAGAACTCCAGGGTGATGGCATTAAAATTGCATGGACTTTAGAAGCACCTAAAGCTGCAACGGCAATAGTTGCAACTAGAGCTGAGTCGATCCCCCCACTTAATCCAATAATCGCACTATTAAAATTACATTTTTTTGCATAGTCTTTAACTCCAAGAACTAAAGCTCTGAATAAGACTTCATATGATGTTTGATATGCATTTGATATGGATTGTTTTCTATTAGGTAAACTCAAGTCATAAAGAACAAATGACTCTTTGAAGGATGGTAGCTCTTGTTGCAACTTGCCTTTTTTATCAAGAGTAAAACTTGAACCGTCAAAAATAAGTTCATCATTTCCTCCTACTTGATTGACATAGATTACCGGACAGGAAAGACGAATAGCTGCTTTAGCTGCAATTTGTTGGCGTAATAAATTTTTTGATTGAATAAATGGAGAGGCTGAGAGATTAATAAGCAAATCTAACTTCTCTTCTTCTAAAGATTTTAAAGGATCAATACCTAATATCGTTTCATTTTGTAGGCATTGCTCTACCCATATATCTTCACAAATAGTTATTCCGATCTTCCAAATTTTTTCTTGACAATTTAAATTTAAAATACTGCTATTATCTGCAGAACGAAAATAACGTTTTTCATCAAAAACATCATAAGTTGGTAAAAGTTGTTTTCTCGCTACAATTCTCCAAGTACCTTTTTCTAAAATAACAACTGAATTATAAAGTTTAGGAGTTTGTATATCAGCAGTTGGTTCTGCAATACCAATTAATACAGATAAACTTTGACTAAGATTATTTAATCTTTTAGTTAGTTTGTCGAGTATATCTTTCTCCTCTTCAAAAAGGCGTGTATTAAACAATAAATCTTTTGGAGGGTAGCCTATAAGAGAAAGCTCTGGTGTTATTACTAGATCGATATCCTTATTTTTAATGTTTTTGCATACCTCAAATATTTTCTTTGCATTACCATCGAGGTCTCCAATTACTGGATTAAGTTGAGCTAGTACTACTTTCATTTTTTGATATCAGCAAGACCGTATAGATTCTCTTTAAGAAGTGTGGGAACAATCGCTGAGGGGACAAGGCTTTCGTGTGGTCTTTCTCTGAACTTTGAACTTGATGATCCTGGTATATTAAAAGGCAATAATTCAACTTCACCCCCAAGCTTTTGAATCTCGTCAAGTTGTATATTGCTAATTGGCCATCCATCTCGAATAGCGATAGCTATTTTTGCTTTTTCTAAAATAGACTTAGCATTAAGCCACTTTGGGATTTGAATAGCTAAATCACTGCCAATAACAAAACTAAAACTTGCTTCTGGCCATAATTGGAAAGCTTTTTTTAGAGTATGAATAGTTCTGGGGCTACTCAATTCTTGAACTAGCTCTAATTTAGGGTGTGAGATTTTTTTTACGAGAATTTTTAACAAATGAGTTCTTTTTAGAAGTGGAACTTGATGCTTCTTATCAGGGTTGTCACTTGCCCATGTAATAACTTTTGGAAAGATTTTTGTTAATTCCTTTAACAAAGCCTGATGACCTAAAGTTGGTGGATCAGCGCTAGTACCAAATAATGCTATTGAATTTATTTTAGCTTTCATGGCAACAAGAAATTTTTATTTTTGTTCGTAGTTGAGGTAAGAAATTTAAAATCACCAAGCATTATTCTTAAATCTGAATTTTTTTCCAGAAGATATTTCAACATTAAGCCCGGTTGTCCATCTTTCTTATTAGTCCCAATTAAAAATTTATAAGCAGCGAGACGACCAATGAGCTTTGTTGTATGAATAGCAAGAGCTGCTTGAACAACGGCTATAGGTGCAGTAGGTGCAAGACTTAATCCTCCAGTAAGTGGCGTAGCAAGGATAAGTATTTGCTTGAAAATATTTAAAGTTATTTGGATTCCTATCTGAGCACCACCAAGTAATGAATTTTGCAAACTCAGTTTTTTCACTAATTGTCTGGCTGTAGGGCCACCTACTTCTAAGCCATATAATTTACTTAACTGGATAATCAGGGCGCTATCAAAAACAAGACCAGTAAAAAAGTCAATCGTTAAAAAAGGATTAATTGCTACTCCAGATGCCTTTAAAACAGCATATTTTCCAATTAAACTTTGAGCAGCTTCTTTTTGTTTTAGTAACCGACTCTCCTTAAGTAATTTATAGAATTGATCTGCAATCCTTAAACTATTTATACAAAGAAGTAATTCACCACTCTTTTCAATAATATCTTTAAGCTCTCTCTTGAAAATGTCTACTTTAGGATTTTTGGGTTCGCTTCTAACATTACCATCCTTTTTGATTTTCGCTTTTCTTGGGGATGAAGCTACGAGAGCCAATTTAACCCTGTCGTTGTAAAATGATAGCTTTTTGTGAATACTTGAAATAATTAATTTTGCTTCTCTTTTATTCCATTGGTCACAACGATTTAACACTAGAAGTATAGGTTTGTTATGCCTTAAAAGTTCTTCAAGAGAATTCAAGTCGACTCTTGTTATATCACTATCAATGACAAAAAGAATTAAATCTGTATCTAACAAAGAATCAAAATTTATTTCTTCTTTATTAGAATTATTTATTTCATCTATACCTGGTGAATCTATTAGCTCAACCTTATTTAAGCTTTTAAATCGTTTGCACCATGTATAAGATTTAATTGTCTTGGTTTTTCCATTAATTATACCTGTTGGAAAAATTTGCTTTTCAATTAATGCATTTAATAAGCTTGATTTGCCTACTCCTACCCTTCCATAGACTGATACTTGGAGTTCTTTTCTTTCTAACTTTTTTATTTGAAGATCAAGTTGATTTAAATTGTCCTCAAATTTTGTTTTCTCGAAATTGGTCAGATTTAAGTTTTTTTTCCATTCATTAAGTAAAAACTTACATTTTGTGGGAATGTCTCTTTTGTTAATCATTTATTAGATTTCCTCCACCAACCAGCCAAAACTGCTAAAACAGCTTCTGCGCCAATTAATCCAACAAATCCTCCAAATTCATCTACCACAACTCTAACTCCTTTCTTATCATCATTAAAGCCAAGAAGCAATCTATCTACTCTAATCATTTCTGGTACAAATTCTACATTCTCACTTAGGTCGTAAGGAGTCAAGTGAGAGTCTCCTCGAAGTAAAGAAGTTAATAGCTTTTCACGGTTGGCGACCCCGACAACTTTATCTACTCCTTCACCTAATATTACCCACCAAGTTGAATTATTTTTTAATAAGTTAGTCTTAACAGACTGAAGAGAAACTCTGCCAGGGAGAGTTGGAGCTGCAACTCTTGGAGTCATTAGATCTTTTGCAGTGAGATCATTCAACTGGAACACTTTGGAAATCATTGCAGCTTCGTCAGCTTCGATTTGGCCGATTTGTGAGCCAAGTTTAGCCATTTGTCTGATTTCTTCTTCGTCAGTTGTTAGCTCACTCTTTGCAGTTATGATTGGAAGTAGACGTTCAAGAAATATTAGCAATGGTCTCATGATTACGCTTAAAAAATCAAGGATAGGGGCGCTAGTCAAGCTTATTTGCAATGCAAGCCTTGTGCCGAGCGCTTTGGGTACAATTTCTCCAAGAAGTAAAACAAGGATGGTCAACCCAATTGAAAAAATGGGCATTAGATATCCGATCCTATTTTGAAATATGTAACTTGCGTAACTACCCACCATCAAACTTCCGAAAATATTGAAACTGTTATTGGCAATTGTTACTACAGTTAAAGTTCTTCCTAATCGATGACGCAATTTCTCTAATCTTCTTGCTCCCAGGACTTTTGGACTTCTCCTGGCGAGCTCATGTACACGTAATGGATTGACAGCTAATAAAGCGGCCTCTATCCCTGAGCACATAGCGGAACCTATTAAAACCACCACAACAAGAGCAGTTAGGAGCAGAATGTCTTGGCTCATCCCCTAGGATTTTTAAAAGAGTAAGGATCTTTTGTTTTTATTTTTCCATTAAGTCAGTTCTCTTGCCATCCTTAAGAGTAAATAGGAGTATTTTTGTGGCTGATCCAAGTGTTTTTTGTCGGCGTCGAGACATATTTTTGTCACATTTAGGTTCCTATGCGGGCATTATCCCTGCTGCCCAATTAGTAACGCATCATGCAGACTGTGAGTATCCTTTTAGACAAAACAGCGACTTTTGGTACTTAACTGGTTTTGATGAGCCAAATGCAGTGGCTTTATTTTTGCCACATAAGCCAAAAGGAGAACAATATGTGCTTTTCGTTTTACCTAAAGAGTCTTCTGCTGAGGTTTGGACAGGTTTTAGATGGGGAGTAAAAGGAGTTTTAAATAATTTTGATGTTGAAATCTCTCATAACTTGAATGAATTACCAACTCTCCTGTCTCATTATTTAGAGGGAGCTGAAGGAATTGCTTTTCGAGTAGGAAAACATCCGCATTTGGAACCATTGATTCTAAAAACCTGGTCTGAGCATTTGCAAAAACTTCCGAGAAGTGGCTTTGCTCCATTATCAATGATTGCTCCATGTCCAATACTGCATGATATGAGACTTCGTAAAGATAGTTTTGAAATACAGAGGATGCGTCTTGCCTCAAAAATTTCTGCAGAGGCCCATGAATTGGTTAGAGGGTTTGCTCGTCCAGGGATGAATGAAAGAGATTTACAAGCGACAATAGAAAAACATTTTCTTGACAAAGGGACTCGAGGACCTGCTTATGGTTCAATAGTTGCTGCGGGTGATAACGCATGTGTGCTTCATTACACAGCAAATAATGCACAAGTGAAAAATGGAGATCTTGTGTTAATTGATGCAGGATGCTCTTTGGATGACTATTACAATGGCGACATAACCAGAACCTTTCCAGTTAATGGGAAATTTTCTGAAGAACAAAAAGCTTTATATGAAATTATACTTGGAGCTCAGGAGGCAGCAATTAGATGTGTCTACCCAGGGAATAATGCTGAGAATGTCCATATGGTGGCCTTAAAACACCTCATTAGTGGCTTAGTCGACATTGGGTTGCTTGTTGGCGATGTTGATTCGATTATTGAGCAAGAAGCTTATTCACATTTATATATGCATCGAACAGGGCATTGGTTAGGGCTTGATGTTCATGATGTGGGTGCCTATAGATTAGGTGATTATCATCTAGAGCTTGAACCTGGAATGGTCTTAACTGTTGAACCTGGCATTTATGTAAGTGATCGATTAGCAGTTCCAAAGGGGCAGCCTGAAATAGAAGCAAAATGGAAGGGTATTGGGATTCGTATAGAGGATGATGTCCTGGTAACAAATGATTCAGTGGAGGTCTTGAGTAAGGATGCAGCTAAACAACTGATCGATTTGGAACGATAAATTACTGTTTTTCAATAATTTCCAAAAATAATGGTCAATTAAACATATTAATTCTGAATAAAAACTATTCAAATGTTTTTTTTATCTAATAATTAGACCATTACTAAATAGTAGAAAACTTTTTGATTCCCACTCTGTTAAGTCAAATTGGTCCTGATTCCTGTTAAGTTAGGTGTTTAAACGTTAGTTGAAAATTAAGAAATGATGGTTTCTGAAGAGGCTGGTACTGTTCAAGAGGATTTAACAAGTACTGAGGCAAGTCCACAATCTGAGAATCAAGTGAAAGTAGATTCTGATGAAACAAAGTTAGGAAGACCCAGTGCCCTAGGTGGAGCCGCTGCGTTAGCAACTGCAACGATTGATGCAGATGGAGTGCCTTCTGGTCACACACCAAAGGCAGATGAGGGACGATTTTTGCTTAAGATCCTCTGGTTACCGGATAATGTTGCTTTAGCAGTTGATCAAATTGTTGGAGGAGGTCCAAGCCCTTTAACTGCTTATTTCTTTTGGCCTAGAGAGGATGCTTGGGAAACATTAAAGTCTCAATTAGAAGAAAAAAGTTGGATTACTGATAATGAGAGAGTCGAAGTACTGAATAAGGCGACAGAGGTAATTAATTATTGGCAAGAAGAAGGAAAAGGAAAAACTTTAGAACAAGCTAAAGTAAAATTTCCAGATGTAACCTTCTGTGGTACAGCCTAAAATCCTTGAAGGGAAATAACTCAAGGAAAATAAATATTTATTTTATGTTTAATTTGATTTTGACGCTTGAAACCAGGTTTTTGCTTTATTAAATGTTTCTTGAGCCTTTATCTTGTCAGTAGAAGTTTTTTTATCCTCAGCTTGACTTAGTTGATTTTTTGCTTGTTCTAATTCAACCTCAGCTTTAGCCGAATCAATATTTTTTCCCAACTCGGCTTTATTTACTAAAACTGTAACTTCATTAGACTCAACTTCTGCAAAACCTCCAGTTAAGGCAATTGAGTTCCAATTACCGTTTTTTAGAACTCTTAATACACCAAAATCAATAGCAGTAACCATTGAAATGTGACCAGGCAATACTCCCAATAGACCTGTAGTGCTTGGGAGTATTATTTCATCAGCTGTATCGTCATATACGTTCTGATCAGGAGCAAGAACTCGTAGAGTTAAAGACATTTCTTGAAGTTTAAAAAAAACGTTAAGTAAAGGTAATCGAGAAGAAACAAAAATATTTAAGCTTTTGCTTCAGCTTCAATTTTTTCTGCTTTAGCTTTTACTTCATCAATACTTCCAACAAGATAGAAAGCCTGCTCAGGTAAATGGTCTAACTCACCTGAGAGAATCATGTTAAAGCCTTTAATTGTATCTTCTAATTTTACATATTTTCCTGACATACCTGTAAATATTTCAGCAACAAAGAATGGCTGAGATAAGAATTTCTCGATTTTTCGAGCACGATCAACAGTCTTTCTATCTTCTTCTGATAGTTCGTCTAAACCCAAAATAGCAATAATATCTTGTAATTCTTTGTATCTTTGAAGTGTTGACTGAACTGCTCTAGCTGTTCGGTAATGCTCATCACCGACAACAGATGGCTGAAGCATTGTGCTTGTTGAGTCAAGAGGATCAACCGCAGGGTAAATTCCCTTGGCTGCAAGAGCCCTTGCCAAAACAGTAGTTGCATCTAAATGAGCAAAAGTAGTAGCAGGTGCAGGATCAGTTAAGTCATCAGCAGGAACATAAACAGCCTGAATGGAAGTAATAGATCCTTCAAGAGTAGAGGTAATTCTTTCTTGAAGCTCTCCAACGTCAGTGCCTAATGTTGGTTGATATCCAACTGCAGATGGCATACGCCCTAATAAAGCAGATACTTCAGAACCAGCTTGAACAAATCGGAAAATATTATCAATGAACAAAAGAACATCTTGCTTGTTTACATCACGAAAATGTTCAGCCATTGTCAATGCAGATAGGCCAACTCTCATCCTTGCTCCTGGTGGCTCATTCATTTGACCAAAGCATAAAGCTACTTTTGATTTGGTTAAATCTTCAGAATTGATGACTCCAGATTCTTTAAATTCTTCATACAAATCGTTACCTTCTCTTGTTCTTTCTCCAACTCCACCAAACACGGATACACCACCGTGTTCTTTTGCAATATTGTTGATGAGCTCTTGAATTAGAACTGTTTTCCCTACTCCAGCTCCTCCAAATAATCCAACTTTTCCACCTTGACGATATGGGGCAAGTAAATCGATAACTTTAATACCAGTTTCAAATACTTTTGGTTTTGTTTCTAAGTCTGTAAGGCTTGGAGCTGAACGATGAATTGGAGAGGTGGTTACGTTTTTAAGATCACCCTGCTCATCAACAGGTTCTCCAAGAACATTAAATATTCTTCCAAGTGTTGCTTCTCCAACAGGAACAGAAATTGGAGCCCCAGTGTCAACAGCTTCCATTCCTCTGACTAATCCATCAGTTCCACTCATTGCAACGGCTCTAACCCGATGGTCGCCTAACAATTGTTGAACTTCAGCGGTCAGTGCAACATCCTGCCCTGCAGGGTTTTTGCTCTCAATTCTTAACGCATTGAGGATTTTGGGGAGCTTGCCGGCAGGGAATTCGACATCTAAAACAGGACCAATTACTTGGCGAACAATGCCCTTAGTTCCAACAGTAGAAGTAGCAGAAGCGGCCATAAGATCACTAGAAACTTTGTGAGCATGCTCTGATTCGCATACTCTTTATCAGCGGCTAAGACTACCACTCCGCAGGCATTTTTTTTAAGTGTTCGGTCAACCGCACAGAATAAATGTGGTCGTGAGCGTACTTGGACGCATAAATTAATATCGATGGTAATGAGTAATACTCTTTATCTAGCGGCGCTAAGCGCTATTTGTTTTTTTGCTCCTGCATTAATTTATGGCAGCTGTATCACTCAGCGTCTCCACTGTTAAGCCACTTGGAGACCGTGTATTTGTAAAAGTTTCTGAATCAGAAGAGAAGACTGCGGGAGGCATATTGCTTCCTGACACAGCTAAAGAGAAACCCCAAGTGGGTGAAGTTGCCCAGGTTGGCCCTGGTAAACGAAACGAAGACGGTTCTCGTCAATCTCCTGAAGTTAGTGTTGGAGACAAGGTTCTCTACAGTAAGTACGCAGGTACTGATATCAAACTTGGCAGTGATGAATACGTTCTTTTATCCGAGAAAGACATTCTTGCTGTCGTTAATTAAAACTCAGCTATTTAGTTAGCTGCAGTACAAACCAAAATCATTTCGAAATTAAAGGAAATCGCCTCTTATGGCTAAGCGCATCATTTACAACGAGCAAGCCCGCCGTGCACTCGAGCGTGGTATTGACATTTTGGCTGAATCAGTCGCAGTAACCTTAGGACCTAAAGGTCGTAATGTTGTTCTAGAAAAAAAGTTTGGTGCACCTCAAATTATTAATGATGGTGTAACAATTGCTAAAGAGATAGAACTTGAAGATCACATCGAGAACACTGGAGTCGCTCTCATTCGTCAAGCTGCTTCAAAGACTAATGATGCCGCAGGTGATGGGACAACCACTGCAACTGTTCTCGCTCATGCGATGGTTAAAGCTGGCTTGAAAAACGTTGCTGCAGGTGCAAATGCAATTACTTTGAAAAAAGGAATTGATAAAGCAACTGAATTTTTGGTTGAAAAAATAAAAGATCATTCCAAACCAATTAGTGACAGTAATGCAATTGCTCAATGCGGAACTATTGCTGCTGGTAATGATGATGAAGTTGGCAAAATGATTGCTGACGCTATGGACAAAGTTGGAAAAGAGGGTGTTATTTCTCTTGAAGAAGGAAAGTCAATGACCACAGAGTTAGAGGTCACTGAAGGAATGCGTTTTGATAAGGGTTATATTTCCCCATACTTCGCAACTGATACTGAGAGAATGGAAGCAGTATTAGATGAACCATATATATTGTTAACCGACAAAAAAATTGCACTAGTACAGGATCTTGTTCCTGTCTTGGAGCAAGTAGCTAAAACTGGTAAGCCTCTTCTAATTATCGCTGAAGATATTGAAAAGGAAGCTTTAGCTACTTTGGTCGTCAATAGGCTGAGAGGGGTATTAAACGTTGCAGCTGTTAAAGCTCCTGGTTTTGGTGATCGTAGAAAGGCGATGCTTGAAGATATGGCTGTCTTAACCAACGGCCAATTAATTACTGAAGATGCTGGCTTAAAGCTAGAAAATGCTTCTCTTGATATGCTTGGAACTTCAAGAAGAGTGACAATTAATAAGGACACATCCACAATTGTTGCTGAAGGCAATGAAGTTGCTGTAAATGCAAGATGTGAGCAGATTAAGAAGCAGATGGATGAGACTGATTCAACTTATGACAAAGAAAAGCTTCAAGAAAGATTAGCAAAGCTTTCTGGTGGAGTAGCTGTAGTAAAGGTTGGAGCTGCAACTGAGACTGAGATGAAAGATAAGAAACTTCGTTTAGAGGATGCGATTAACGCAACCAAAGCTGCAGTTGAAGAAGGAATTGTTCCTGGTGGGGGCACTACACTTGCTCATTTGGCTCCTTCGCTTGGTGATTGGTCCTCAGCTAATCTCTCAGGAGAGGAATTAATTGGAGCAAATATTGTTGAGGCTGCTCTTACTTCTCCTCTAATGCGAATAGCTGAAAATGCTGGTGCAAATGGTGCAGTTGTTGCAGAAAATGTTAAATCCAAGCCTGTAAATGATGGTTATAATGCTGCAACTGGAGAATATGTAGATATGCTTTCTGCTGGGATCGTTGACCCTGCTAAGGTGACACGCTCAGGATTGCAAAATGCTGCATCCATAGCTGGTATGGTTCTTACAACAGAATGCATAGTTGCTGATTTACCAGAGAAGAAAGATGGAGCTCCGGCTGGAGGAGCAGGCGGAATGGGTGGTGATTTTGATTACTAATTTTTAGTAATTAATTTATAAAAAAAAAGAGAAACAGCATACTAATCTCTGTTTCTCTTTTTTTTTATTTTAACCATCCTGCGCTAAGTATTACAGCAAGAGATAAAAATAAAATAAGACATGCCCATGTAGCTCTATTCAAACTCGATTCTGCACTACTTGCACTTGTAAACATAGAGCTTCCACTGGATGCAAGACCTCCCATTCCGTCTCCTTTTGGACTATGAAGAAGAACTAATAATATTAAAAGAACTCCTGAAGTTATCCATGCCCAAGATAAAAGTGAAATGATCATTTTGTTCTTTTTTTATGCTGGTTGAGGAATTAAGGTTGTTTTTTGGGGTGAGTTTATTGGCTCTATAAGCGTTGAACCAGTCATGGCTTTTGGTTTTGGTAAATTTAATAAGTGTAAGAGAGTAGGTGCTAAATCTGATAATCCACCGCCAGATTCTCTAAGCTTTATATCATTACCGTACCCGCTTAGTTTACGCTTTTCCCCTTCTATAAGTATTACAGGGACAGGATTTGTTGTATGAGCTGTCCAAGGTTGGCCATCAGGGCCAACCATCATTTCAGAATTCCCATGATCAGCTGTTATTAATAGAGACCCTCCTAACTTTCCTATTGAATTTAATAATTTACCAACGCAGGTATCAACTTTTTCATTAGCTTTGATTGCCGCTGACATTATTCCAGAATGTCCAACCATATCTGGATTCGCAAAATTAATTACTACTAATGAGTAAATTCCAGTATTAATTGCTTTAATACAGCTTTCCGTTAGCTCATCTGCTGACATTTCAGGCTGTAAATCGTAAGTTGCAACTCTGGGAGAAGGGACGAGATGTCTTACTTCTCCTTTTAAAGGTTTTTCTATACCGCCATTAAGAAAATATGTTACGTGCGGGTATTTTTCAGTTTCAGCTGTTCGATATTGATGTAGTCCATGCTTTGAGACTACTTCACCTAATAAATCATTAAGAGGCTCAGGAGGGAACGCGACTGATACAGGAAGGCCTGATTCATATTGTGTAAAGGTCAGAAGGTCAACATCAATTTTATTTTTCCTCTCAAAGCCATTAAAATCTTTTAATTTAATTGCCTTTACTAATTGTCGAGCTCTATCAGGACGGAAATTAAAAAAAATAACTCCATCTCCATCTCTTAAAAAGGACGAAGATAGTCGAATGGGTTCAATAAATTCATCTGTGATTCCCTTTTTATAGCTTTTCTCTAGGTTTTCTTCTGCCGATAGCTCGCTTATGGCAAAGTCAGGATTTGTAAGTAATTCATAGGCTTTTAATGTTCTTTCCCATCGATTATCTCTATCCATAGCCCAATATCTTCCGCAAATTGAAGCTATCTCTCCAACTCCTGTTGATTTGAGTGTAGCTTGTATTGTTTTTATATATTTTGAGGCACTTTTAGCAGAAGTGTCTCTTCCATCAGTGAATAAATGAAGTGATAAATTATTAATTTCTTTTTTTGCAGCCCATTGAATTAATCCGCATAAATGATTGATATGACTATGAACTCCTCCATCTGAGCAAAGTCCCATTATGTGGAGAGTTCCTTTGCTATTTTTTAAGTTTTTCGAAAATGCATTAAGTGCAGGATTCGTAATTAATTTATCTTCTTTAACTGTATTAGATATTCGAACTAACTCTTGTTGAATTATCCTTCCTGCTCCAATGGTTAAATGTCCAACTTCAGAGTTTCCCATTTGATTATCTGGGAGACCAACATCCGAACCGCTTGCTTCTATAAGTGTATGAGGATAAGCATTCCAGAGTGCATCCATTACGGGCGTAGATGCTTGTTTAACCGCATTATTTTTACTTTCTTCGGTATATCCCCATCCATCAAGTATTGCCAGAACTACTGGTGCTACTTTCCCTTTGGTTATTGAAACAGCGGTTTTACTGCTTGACATTCAAAGAAATTGATTCCTGTTGATGGTTTTCTTTGTTATTAAATTACTTCCTAATAGGTAAACAGGCTAATACTTTGATGTTTGGTTAGCTTTTCCCTATTAGATTAAAGAAGTATTTCATTTATTCCTAAGAAAAAATAAAATTTTAGTATTTTAATACTATGTCAGATCAAATCATAGAAAAAGAGATAGAAATCCTCTCGAAGAAAGAACTAAATAGGACTATAAAAAGATTGGCCTCTCAAATTTTAGAAAAGGTTCCAAATCCTAGTTCACTATTGCTTGTTGGTATTCCAACAAGAGGAGTCTATTTATCTAAATTATTAGCGATTTATTTAGAGGAATTATCTGGCGAGTCAATTGAGAATGGTTGCTTAGATCCGACGTTTCATAGAGATGATCTTTCAAGAGTGGGAACACGAATAGCTCAAGAGACCAATTTACCTTCTAGTGTTGACGATAGAGAGGTTGTTTTAATTGATGACGTGATTTATACGGGCAGAACTATAAAGGCGGCTTTAGAAGCTCTTCATTCATGGGGTAGAGCTAAAAGAGTAATGCTTGTAGTGATGATAGATAGAGGGCATCGAGAAGTTCCAATTCAACCAGATTTTTGTGGACGCATAGTTCCAACTAGTAAAGATGAGTCGATAGATCTGAGATTGAGTGAAGTCGATGGTGAGGAAGGTATATTTTTATGCAAAAAATGAAAGAATGATTTTAAAATAATCAAATTATTATCTAATTTGCCCAAGATTCTGAATTGCAATCAAGTTATTATTTCTTAAATCAATACCTTCTATTTCAACTTCACATAAGTCGTTAATTGTAAATTTTAACTTAATACAATCTTGACCAATCTCGCCAGGTGGATCTAGGGGAATATATATAACCTTGTTGTTTATTTTTTTGATTCTATCATCACATTCTATTTCTTTTATTGTCGGTATTCCATTGATATAAATAATTTCATTAGAGCCTTTTTCCTCTGGCTCTCCTATTATAAGATCAATAGATAATTGATTATCTATACTTGAGCCTAAAATTATTTCTAAAGGCTTACTTGTTGGCCAGGGTTGGCCAGGAAGGAATAGAGGATGCCATATATGTTTCTCATTTTTTTTATTCCAACATCTCAAGCTTACGCCTTTATTTAAAACGTCTTTAATCTGAACCCCTGGTGTTAACTTTAAAGCTCCTAATGCAATAGCCTCTACGGGGGGGGGTGTAATAAAAGGTACTGAACCGCAAAGACTTCTAATGAATTTTTTAATCAAAGGTATTTGAGAGCCTCCCCCAACTAAAACAATGCAATCGAGGTCTTGTAATTTAAAAGAATTTCGCTTTGCATTATTAATAGTTTTATTAAAAATCTTTTCAATACTTTTTAAAAGTCCTTTCTCTATAAGTAATTCTTCAAGTCCTTTTTTTGATAGTTTTAAAAACTTTTCTTTTGTTTGAGTAGTGGATACTTTTTTAGAAATAATTAATGTTTCTTTTATATCTACTTTACTTAATTCACATTTGAGCTCCTCTGCCTTGTTCAAGATCTCATGTGTTGGAGTTTCTTCTGGCAACAAATGATGAGATATCCATCTATCTATGTCTTTCCCTCCTAATCGAAGACCAGCTTTACCTAAAACTTTTGCAGTACGAAGAACTTGTGTACTTTTACCTTCTAAATTATTTCCATCAAATCTGACCAGTTGAGCAATTGGTGAAGCTTGACCTTCTCCTCCCTCTAAAGCAACGATTGACATGTCAATTGTGCTTCCACCAAAATCTAATATAAGCAATTTTGATCCTGGTTCAAGTCCCGCTCCCATTGCCGCAGCAGTAGGTTCGTCAACTAAAGCAATTTCTTGTACTTTTAGAGAGCTGCAAACTTTGACTAACCAGTTTCTATATTCTCGATATGTATCAACGGGCGCTGTTAAAACAAGTCTCTTGATATTGACTGTTTTACATACTTTCTCCCAAATATTATGAATTAAAATTTCACCAGCTCTCTCTGGAGAAATTTTTGAACAATAAACAGGATCAATGTCAGGAGACCCTATCCACCTTTTGAAATCTTGACTTAATTGATTTTCTTTATCTTCATTAATTAGGTTTGAATCAATAATTTGCTGTCCTATGAGATAAATTTCTTCTTTTTCTGATGATTGCCAAATTAAACTTGGTATTTGACCAGGAGATCGACTAATTGGTGGTAAATCGAGGGGTTCAGGAAATTGTCCATTTTCTTTTTGAAATACAACTACTGTTGTTGAACTACCTAGATCAATTGATAATGTCCCAAAATCATTTTTTTTGATTTCAGTCAGTTGTTTTTTTTCTAATTCTTCTATTTCACTATTATGCATATTTTGTAAAGGGTTTATGAGGGATGACGAGAAATAATCAGCTTAGAAAGTTAATCACACTATTATTATTTGCCTAAAAAGTTGGAAATGAACGATTTTCTTCTAGAATAAAATAATAATTATATTAATAGTGTGATCAAGTCAAATTCAGGGGTTAATTCAAAGGATTTAGCAAAAAGAGGAGAGAGCCTAATTAGGCATTCCACTAATCGCTATCTAACAACTGTTCGAATTGCTTTTAGAGCAAAGCAGAGAAGATTTGATGATTTTGATGGACTTTTAGAGGAATCAACTGTCAAACCCGTGCAAAGAGCAATAATTGAGTTAAGTGATGAACAAGATCAGCCAGATCTTTTGCCTGGGTAGGTGATTAAAAAAGAGGGTCCAGGTTGGAGAATAATCAGAGATACATCCCGAGATACTTTCACTACTCTTATTGGTGGGAATAACTGGGCAATAGAGTTGAATCAATCTGAGTGGGAAAGTTTGGTTGGTGTGGTACTGGATTTGTCTGATCAATATCGAGATGTCAAGGTGCAACTAATGGGGAATGAGGATATAACTATGGAATTGGAGAGATTTCCTTGGTTGGGTATTTTGAATGGAGATCAATACGGATGGAATCTAAAGTTGATTTTGAGTAATAGTGGGTCGTCAACTCGAGGAGTAGAAATTTTTTGGTCTAAAAATGTAACTGAATCTGTTACAAATGCAATGAGATCAATGTGGGATTCATGCTTTTTGTGAAAGAACTTAATTAAAAGTTTTTCAATTTTTCCCCAAAAACAACTCAAGTTAACTCACATGTTTTCCACAGCAATCCTTCTGTAAGTTACCCTCCTACTATTCTCTGTGGAAAAAAGTTGAGTTTGGCAATTTAATTTCTTTAAATAACAAATTTTTATAGCAAAGATAAGAAATATTTATGCTTTATTTGAAAGACCAGTTGAGTCCTTGATCTGATAATGAGACGCCTCGAGAAAGCTTTTTTGCTTCTTCGATTTTGAGAGTATTTTTCTAAGAGTATTGCTTTTATCAAAATTTATTTAATGCAAAATATTGATCTTATTTCAGAAAACAAGTCAACCAAAAGTAAATTTGGTTTAGATTCTGAGGATATAATTAGTTTTCAAACACAAATTCCCAAATCAATTCAAAAAGCCATGAAAGACTATATTGAAGAACATCCAAATTGGGATCAATATAGGCTTTTACAAGCTGCATTAGCAGGGTTCTTAATTCAAAATGGCATAAGCTCTAGATTAATCACTCGTCTATATATAGGTAATATGTTTGGTTCCCGTTCTCTCTGACTTAATCTTTTTTTAGCTTAGCTAGAAGTTCTAGAGCGATATTTATTTGAATTGGCATTATTGATAGCCTATTACCTTTGCGAACTAAAGTTAATTCCTCAGATGTATAAGTCTCAGATAGTTGTTTTAAAGTCATCATATTTTGAAACTCACAGAGATATTTCGTTTTTACGCAATCCCAACGAGGATTATTTCTATTTGAATTTTTATCGTAGTACTTAGAATTTTCATCAAATTGATATGGGTCAACTAGTTTAGTCTCAATAATTTCCATAAGACCGACTATTCCTGGCGGTTTAGTATTTGAATGATAAAAAAAAGCTCGGTCACCAACTTTCATTGATCGCATGAAGTTTCTAGCTTGATAATTTCGAATTCCATCCCATAGAGTTTCTATATCATTTTTTAAATCTTTAATACTGTAAACATCTGGTTCACTTTTCATTAGCCAATAGTTGATTTCTTTATCTGACATTGATCTTGGGAGAAATACGGAGTTTGAGTAAAGTTTGAGTAAATCAGCTTCTAGTTACTCACATCCTTTCTTTGATTAGGTGAATTCTAACGTAGATCAATCAGCACAAACAGATCGCACAACACATAAGAAATAAATCTGGATAGCAGTTTTATCTATGTAATCCTTGGCCACGATTTCTCGATTGATTAGCCAATATGTTCGCACGTTGGTTACCAGTGAGCAGAATACCAATGAGAGTTGAGGGGGCTGTTCTTTTCATCAGCTTCCTCTTCTCGTTATACGACTACTTTTAGGTGTATAACTGTCATCTCATTAGTTACGCAAGGCTTTGGATAAGGGAGATATAGCTTGATTTGATAAGTCATCTTTTAACGCTTCGTGCGACCACAGAGGTTTTGGGACATCAATTGGACAGAAACTGGACACAAAAACACCAAGAATAGTACAATTGTATCAATTGTCAGCTCAAGGGATGAAGCGTGATGGATGGCTGAAGGAACCGAGTGGGATATGGGTATTGAGGTTTAGATACGACTGGACGAGCTGGGATCAGAATCCTAAAGTCATTGTCGACAAGGGAAGGCTTGAACGTAACGGTATAGCTCTGCTCAAGAGTCGTAAGAGGATGCGTCGAAACCTAGCGATTCAGTTATGGAAGAACCTTTTAGCTACTGGCTGGCGAAGAATCAGGCCTCAATGGGAATAGCCACAGAAAAAAGTAATTAAATACTTTAAAAAGCCAACCCACCTTAACCGTAGGGCGTTCATTACCTGTTCATGCTGGGACTGATTCAGAAGTTCATAAGTTATGAAAAGACATCAGAGATTATTTGGGTTGCATAAAAGCTCACACAGGCAATTCAACCATTGTTTGATGATTGTGGAGAGGAAAAGTCACTTGAAGTAGCTTCTAATTAAATATGTACGAAGGCGAATCAAGTACGGTTGAGAGATCTCCATGACCTTGTTTCTGATTAAAGATCTGGTTCTGATTGTGGAATGGTATAAACCAAAGTTTCATCGCTGCATCCTCTCAAAATTCCTTGGTAAACTATTTCCCATTTGTAATTATTGCTGCAGGCATCATGTGTTTCACTAGATATACATAAAGTTTCTCCAAGCTCTTTCCCTAATGATTCGAGCCTGGAGGCAACGTTTACGGCATCACCAACAATCGTATAGTTCATTCTTTCATTAGCACCAATATCCCCTACCAACACACGACCTGTATGTATGCCTATTCTGGTAACTAATGGCTTCTCACCATTGTTAATGCGCTTATTATTAAAGGCACGAATAGCCTTTCTTATTTCAATAGCTGTTGTAATAGCCAAGTCTGCATGATCATTTTGTTCGTCAGGTGCATTCCAGAAGGCCATCAAGGCATCACCTATGAATTTGTCAACGGTTCCACCGCTTTTCGTGATTGGCATAACGATAGTTTCAAAGTAATCATTTAAGAGACTGGCAAGCTCTTTAGGTTTCATCCCATCAGAAATAGATGTATATCCTGCAATATCAGTAAAAAGTATGGACATCTCCCTCTCTTCTGCTTTTATACCTTGACCTTTTGATTCAAGTTGGATTAGCTGAAGTACAAGCTTCTTTGGAACATATCTTACAAATACTTCTAATCCTTGTAACATCGCTCGAAAAGCTTGCTCTGCAGAATTGAGTTCTTCAAATTGACTAAGTTGTTCAGACGATATTTTAATATCTAGAGTCCTAACAGCATCAGCGGCATGAGCTAGACGAGATAGAGGCTTTGATATGGATTGCCCCATTATCCATGCAACCACAACTGAGATAATAAGAATAAATATGGCTAAACTACTAATAATAATAGCCCTATTAATCATTGGCCCTAATACCACTTGACGAGGAACTGCTGATACTGCGTACCAAGCCGTATCTCCTAGATCCTTGATTTCTGCAATAGAAACAAGCCAATTTTTTCCCTCAATATTGATATCTTGAAAATCACTTGTCCCAGTTGCAATTTTGGAATATACAGCCTTTGCTATCGGATCTTTTAGATCTAAAACTTTTGGAAGGCGATCATAGATTTTATCAGGATCTTGATTAATCATTGATGGATGGGCTATAACAGCACCTCTACTATCAAAAACAAATATACTTTGATTATCTATGCCCTGATTTTCAGAAAGTGTCGCTGAAAGTGTAGTCAGGCCGAGATCTATGTATAAATTAGCAATTGCTACCCCCTCTCGATTTAATCGCTTCGTATAAGTAATTACAGGTCGTTTTTCTGTCTCTTCGATGTAAATATCTTCAAAGCCTTCCCAATCATCTTCGGAATAAGAAGCAAGTTCATATGCCCTATCTTCAATTGTACTTTCCCAAGTCTCTGATTCGACTTCACCCTGCCAATCTCCTACCCATACATTGGTTCCGTTTTTAGGTATTAATGTAATGCTATTTAGATATTCCTTATTGTGAGCAAATGACTCAAGCACAGCAATCACATCTCGGCTTTGAAGGTTTGGCACACTGACGCTAATTACTTCTGAGATTGTGAAAGCATCCTGCTCAATTAACTGTGCAAAATTGTTTACCTCCTCAACAAGTCTTTTTGTCTGCTGTTCTTGAGCTGAACGAGTAAGCTCAAGAGCAGAGGTGACCCCTCCGAAAATGGATATACTACCGACTAAGCCACCTACTAAGGTTACAAATATAGCTACTCCACCTGTAAGTATAAAGCGAAGACTTTTCATAGAATGATTTTATAATTCAAGACATAACAAGAGCATAACTTACTTCTTATAATTTCTTCTTAATAAGTAAAGTGTATTCCAATGGTCCACGCTTAAATGTTGTGTTTTTACAGATTTATCGCCTGAAGTGTGGATTTGAAACTTGCATTTTTTCTCTTTAGAGTGACTCCGTTTACTCTCAATCAGCATTTCAGGGGCATTTTAAGAAGAGATTGTGGAAGTTCATTTTATTTAGAGGCGTGCTCTATAGTAAATATCTACCTCTGCAAGGCTTCTTCGAGTATTGTTGATCCAAAGATCTATTTTTCTTTACTTTATCTAATCAGGATTGGAAAAATAAAAATTTTGTAAACCTATAGATCATAACCAGAAAATTATTGTAACTCTCAACAATGATCATTTATTTACCCACAATATCTTTGTAAGTAATGTTTTTATAAGTGATTAGACGTTAGTCCACTTTTGAGAGAATAGCTACTGATAGAAAGGTGGCTCATCTTTCTTCAAGGAATTCGACTTTTTTATGACTACTTTCTTGAGGGGTATATAGGAGACGTCTATATACCAGCTGTATTATTAGCTGATTTAATAGACTCTTATTCAAGTAATTTGTCTTTAAAATCTTGAACTCTTTTTGATTGAACAACAATCTCTTGAAGATCTTTTCTCAAAGGAGGAATATTTCTTCTGATAATTTCTAAATCATAAGTCTGTTTTTTTAACTTAACGTGATAATTACATTTTTCGGATTCATTTAATTCTGGAAAGTCACTTCTTTGATGTGAGCCTCTACTTTCCTTTCTGCTTAATGATGAACGTATTGTTGCTATTGCAGAAATGACTGAAGATTCTAAATCAAAGACTTGAATCAGGTCATTACAATTGTGATCGTCAATTCTTACATTAACGTCTTTAATCATATCCTTGATTTCTATAATTTTTTTTAGACCTATTTCTAATGATTTTTGGTTTTTCATTACACCACAATGTTCCCACATGATTTGACTTAATTGATATTGCAGAGGCTGTGCTAAATCTGACCCTTTATTTATAAATTTATTGATATTTTCATGAGCATTTTTAATAGATATCGTAGACCTTGCTTGTTCTTTTAATTGCTTTGAATAAGTGACGCTAGCAATCCCAGCTTTTTTTCCGAAAATTAAAATTTCTGCTAATGAATTTCCTCCTAAACGATTGGCTCCATGCAGTCCACTAGCTACTTCACCTGCAGCATATAAACCTTTTATTGATTTACAGTTATGCTCTTCGGGGCAGACGACAATGCCACCCATTGAATAGTGTGCCGTTGGTGCAACTTCCATAGGTTCCTTTGAAATATCAAGCATTTGCGTATCTAAAAATTGCCGATAAATGCTTGGAATTTTCTGCATTATGAATTCTTTGCTCTTATGACTAATATCTAGAAAAACACCTCCATTAGGGGTACCTCGACCTTCAGCAATTTCTGTATAATTTGCTATCGCAACTCTATCTCTAGTGGAAAGCTCCATTCTCTTTTTATCATAATTAACCATAAATCTTTCTCCTTTGTTATTTAAAAGCTTTCCACCTTCTCCGCGCACAGCTTCTGTAACTAATGTTCCCGCGATTTCCTTAGGAAAAAGCATCCCCGAAGGATGAAATTGAACCATTTCCATATCTCTTAACTCGCAACCGGCTTTTAGACCTAGATAAAAGCCATCACCTGTATTTTCTTTTTTTCTAGAAGAACTTTTTTCCCAAATTCTTGTATGACCACCAGTGCATAGTATAACTGCATCAGCCAAATGAACTGTTCTCTCAGCTGTTGTAGTATCGAATGACATCGCCCCAAAACAAACATTGTCTCTAATAAGTAGTTCAGTCACATATTGATTGTCGTGAATTGGGATTTTTAAATACTCTGCCTTTTTTAGAAGTGTTTTTAAAATAGATAAACCTGTGAAATCACCTGAATAACAAGTTCTTCTGTATGTATGGGCTCCAAAAAATCTTTGATCTAGATTTCCATTTTTTAATTTTTCAAAATTTGCACCCCACATATCTATTTCTTTCACAATGGATGGGGATTCTTTAGCCATTATCTCAATTTGTGATGCGTCCCCAATTCCATATCCTTCTATATAAGTATCTGCAAAATGTTGTTTCCAAGAGTCTTCAGGATCGACATTCCCAAAAGCTGCATTAATACCTCCTGCGGCTAGAACAGTATGTGAATCTGTTTTGATTCGTTTTCCAAGAACTGATACTTGAAGTCCCTGAATTTTGACTTCTATTGCTGCTCTTAAACCTGCGCCTCCACATCCAATTACTAGAACATTGGAAATTTGAGTTGTATGGTGGTTGTTTTGCATTAAATCATCTTTAGAAAAGAATTTAATATTTGTCGAGTTGATTTAGAAATTTTCTACTTCTCTCATGTTTTGCATTAGAAAAGAAAATATCTGGAGTAGATGTTTCTATGACTTTCCCCGAATCCATAAACAGTACTTGATCACTTACCTCTTTAGCGAAACCAATTTCATGTGTTACTACAACCATCGTCATTCCTTGTTCAGCCAGTCTTCTCATTGCATCGAGTACTTCATTAATTCGTTCTGGGTCTAGTGCACTAGTGGGTTCATCGAATAATAATAATTCAGGCTTTAGAGCAAGAGCTCTTGCTATCGCTACTCGTTGCTGCTCTCCACCGCTAAGTTGACTTGGGTATTTCCTTGCGTGGGAATCTATTCCCATTTGATTTAAGAGATACATTCCATATTCTTCAGCATCAATTTTCCGACGTTTTTGTACATGGATGGGAGCAAGAGTGATATTTTCCAAGATTGATAAATGAGGAAACAAATTAAATTGTTGAAAAACCATACCCACTCTTTTTCTTATCCTCTGGATTTTTTGTTCATCATGGGTTGAATCAATTTTGATTCCTAAAACATTTAGCTCTCCTTTGTCGAAATTTTCAAGACCATTAAAAGTACGAATAAGAGTACTTTTCCCTGACCCTGAGGGACCCATCACAACAAGAACTCTTCCTTGATTTAATTCAAGAGAAACATTGTCAAGTGCTCTTGATCCTTTTGTATACGATTTTATGAGATTCTTAGCAATAAGAACAGGCTTCATAACTTTTGAAAATTTGTTTTATTAATTGTCATTCTTTGTTCAAGATGTCGTGCAAGTACAGCCATTATTGTACAAACCATCCAATAGACAGATGCTAACCAAACATATACTTCAATATACTGCCCAATAAATTCTGGATTAGCTAGGATACTTCTTCCCACACCTAGTAATTCTACTAATCCTAAAATAGCCATTAAAGATGTATTTTGAAAAAGACCTATTGCTTGATTCGTCAAAGATGGTAATGCAATACGTAATGCTTGGGGTACTAATATAAATCTAATAATTTGTACTTGATTAAGTCCCAAACTATTTGCTGATTCAATTTGAGTATTTGGAATTGATTGCAATCCACCACGAAGATCCTCCGCAATGTATGCAGAAAGAAATAGAGTAAACGCAAAGATAGCTCTCCAAACACGATCAATTTCTATTCCCACCGGAAGAAATAAAGGTATAAGCAATTGACCGAAGAAAAGTACAGAAATCAGAGGGATTGCTCTCATTACATCTATATAAATTGAGCTTGATTTTTGAATTAATGGTAATGAACTTTGTCGACAAAGTGCTAGAATTATTCCAAGTGGTAAAGATAATAATGCACTAAAGATAGTTAGAAGAAGAGTGAGAGTTAGTCCCCCCCATTGTCTACTCATTATAGGTGATAAACCGAAACCGCCATAAAGCAAATAAAGACCTAGAGGTATAGTTATTATCCAGGCGAGTAATAGATTCTTTCTAAGCCATTTCCATTTGGGGCCAAAAAGGGTTAAGAGACTAATGAATAGGAGACAAATCATCCAGGTCGCAGGTCTCCATTGCTGATCCGTTGGAAAACTTCCAAATGCGTATAAAGGAAGATTTGTTGTTACAACTTCCCAACTAGAATTCAAAGAAAACCATTTATAAATATTAAAAAAAACCAAACTAATTATTAGTAATATTACTAAACTCAAAACGGTATTGAATAAATTTGAAAATAATAATTTTCTGACCTTTTGAAACAAAGTGTTAATTGAATCTGAGTTAATATTAAACATTAATTAATTATATTTTTTTGAACTAACAATTATTTTATTTACAATTTCCATACTGTTACTTATGATTAAATTGAAAAATAAGAAACTGGTAAGTAATATAATGAAGCACTCAATGGCTCTTCCTGTCTGATTTATAATAGTATCATTTATTGAATAAATATCTGAATATCCAACTGCTATTGCGAGAGTACTATTCTTAGCAAGATTAAGGTATTGACTTGTCAGCCCAGGAATGATTGCAGGTAATGCTTGAGGAATTATTATGCTTATAAGACCTTTGATTTCAGAAAGTCCTAAACTTCTAAAAGCTTCCCATTGACCTCTGGATACTGAAAGAATTCCACCACGAATTACTTCTGCGATGTAAGCACTTGTGAATATACTTAGTCCAAATAATAATGCTGAAAACTCTGAAGAAAAACTTAGGCCATATAATTCTATGCCTTGATTTGAAACTTTAAAGATATTTTCAATATGGATTAAAATATTATCTTTTAAACCTAAGAAGCCTACAAAATACCAAAACATGAGTTGAAGCAAAAGAGGCGTTTGTCTTATTATTGTTATGTAGCCTGCTGCTATTAAACCTATTAAAGAGTGTGTGCTAGTTCTTGCGAAACCTATTAGAGTCCCTATAAAAGTACTTAAAATTAATGATATAAAAATTACTTTTAGGCTATTTAGCCATCCTATGAATAATGCCCAAGCATATGTATCTGAAGCTGAATAAGGTAAGGGATATTCAGCTAAAGCAAAACTTGCTGGTTTTAAAAGCCAGCTGAAATTGATACCGATACCAGTTCTTATTAAATTTATTGCTAGGTTATTAATTAATATTCCAAATAAACTAATAAAGACAATAAAAATAAAATATTGTAAAAATATGTTTCTGTGTTTATTCATTCCTGGAACCGTTTACTTTATTAGTTGAATGGTGGTGAAATATGTATACCTCCTTTAGTATAAAGTTCATTTAATCCCCTTGGAATAGGCACCTCGCTATTTTTTCCTAGATTCCTTTCATAAATCTCACCATAATTGCCAGTTGAGCTGATTACCTTGACTACAAAGTCATTGCTTAGTCCAATTTTTTCTCCAAGTCCACCATCAATCCCTAGAAATCTTCTTAATGGTTTTAATTCTGGATTGTTTTTTGCGAGTTGTACCTTCTCATAGATATTTGATTTGGTTATGCCTTGTTCTTCTGCAGATATGAGAGCAAAAATGACCCATCGCATCGCATCACCAAGTTTTTGGTCTTGACCATCAGAGGCTGGGGCAAGTGGCTCCTTGCTCAATACATCATCGAGAATAATGTGATCTAATGGATCTTTAAAGCCTGACCTGGCTGCGGCTAATTGTGAGCGATCAGAAGTCATAGCTGAACAGCGACCCTGCAAATAACCAGCAACCACCTGGTTCAGATCTTGATATTTGATTGGTGTATAAGGAAGTGATGCGCTTTCAAATGCGTCATTTATATTTTGTTCAGTAGTAGTACCAGAACCCACACATATGGATTTATTTGCAAGATCTTCAAGATTGTTTAATCCACTTTCCTGCTTAACCATCAATCCTTGACCATCATGAAAAACAACTGGCGCAAAACTTAATCCATTACCTTCTGAGGAGTCTCTGCTGAGAGTGAAGGTAGTGTTTCTTGATAACAAATCAATTTCACCAGTTTTTATAGCTGTAAATCTTTCTGCTGCAGTTAGAGGTCTAAATTGAATTTTTTTAGCATCTCCTATAAATGCTGCAGCAAAGGCTTTGCATATGTCTACATCTAGGCCTTTATAACTACCATCACTTTCGAGAAAACTAAATCCAGGAATTTTTCCACTTACACCACAAATTAATTCATTTCTCTTTTTTATTAGATCAAGCCGAGAGTTATTGGCCTGGTTTGTAGTTGCACAACCAGTTAATAGCATTGTTAAACCAACTATACCTGAGACAAATCGACGCATAATTTTCATAGATCATTAAGGTAGATTTTCGCTAACATTTTCTATTTTTTAGACAATTAAAGAAAATCTTTTACTTTTTCTTCATTGAAAGTTGTGATATTAAGCGTAGGGCTTTCTTGATTTGACTAAATAATAGTATTTATTGTTTAGTTGAATTAAACTTTAAAAAAATAGTTTTTGAATTTCTTTTTAGTTTCGATCTTCAATGGCTACTAGATAACATTTTTTGCTTTTGACATTATCTGAACTATTTAGATAATGTTATTAGTTATTGATAAAACATGTTAATTTGGTCTAAGATTAATAATATTCAATAAAAATATATTATAATTGACATGATTGATGAATAAGCTTAGTATTATTTTTTTATTAAGCTTCTTGGTCTTAAAGGTGAGGATATTCATTTTGCAGTTAGAGGCAAACCTAAAGTAAAAGGGGAAGATTTATGAAACGTCATAATAAAAAAAGATTTTTCAGATTATTAATGGTTTTATTTATTCTAATTATCTCTTTATCGGTTTGTCTATTTATTAGTCTTAATTTTATAGTGAATCCTGTTATATACTGGCTTGCTTCAACTGAAGGAGTAAGAATATTTATAAGTTGTATTCTTTCATGGATAGGATTAAATAAAGGTTTTGATTTTTTTTATAAGCGATATAAACGTCAGAAAAAGGTTGAAAGGTTCAATGCCTTAAAAGTCCCTTATCCCCGTATATTTAGAGGTAGAAGTTGAGTTGATATAAATTAACCTTAAATCCAATTAGTTTTTTTATGATTTCATATATAAGAATTTAAAAAAATAGGGAACAATTTTTTTAATCGTTGTTAAATTCCAAGATATATTTTTGTTTGCTTTTACTAGCTATCATTGATGCTTTTGGTGCTTATTAAAAGCATTGGTTTGGTCGTATTGGAGTGACCTTTTTTCTCGAGGGGCAATACTTTATTTTATCCATTAGGGGATTAACCGAAACCAGTCATTTCAGTAAAGAGAGTTTTATTTTCATCTGACTCCGAGAAACTTAGAAGGACTTCTTCTATTGTTTCAGCTCCAATACTTAATTGTCCCAACCAATACTTAAGTTCATCAGGATCATGTATGTAGTCGCTTAAAAGAAGCGTTATATAGGCGAAACATTTTTCCAGAGTCAGTATTTAAACCAGTGACTTGATCAAATGTGCCTTTGATATCAATAATTGCACTAAACTCGTGAAATGAACTTTCGCTTTTTTCTCCATTAAATCTCAATAGAGGATATCCTGAAATGTCCTCGTATGAAGAGTCGAGTTTGATTTGATCAATACCATTACCTTTACTGTAGAATTTGTAATCACTAAAATTACCACTTTAGCTTTTTATAACGTCTACCTTCTTTTTGTCTACTAATTTATCTGAAAAATTTAGATATTCAATATTAGAAAGAGTATCAATTCCATTATTTATAACTGTAGTTTGATCTTTAATTTGTAGAGCATCAACTTCTCTTGTAAAGGAATAATCTGAAAATTTCCCTGAATAAACATAAGTATCAGAACCTGCTCCGCCGTTAATTGTGTCAGACCCCTCTGATGCAAAAAAGTCTCGTTACTATCGCTTTCTACTAGTTGATCATTTGAACTACTACCAGTATTTACAATATACCTAGAGACACCTTGATTTTTTTTTTTTTTTTTCAATATTCTCTATAAATCATTGCTAGAAGGCTTGCTAATTACTTTCTTGATATAGTTCTAAGATAAATTATGACCCAAGGGATTACCTTCGATGATTGTCTTGGGATTTAGGTAACTGTATGACCATTCTGGATCAAGACTGCCTGAATATTTTTGAATGTATCCCCATTCAGCAAAGGTTAAAGCATATTGATATTCAACCATTACTGTTTTCCAATAAGTAAAGCTATCAATTCCCAAATATTTATAGCTTGAAGCATTAAAGACTCCATTATTCAGAGCTTCTTTTGTCGCTTCGTATAGCAAACCAGATAATATTGGCTCTTCTTTAGAGGCATCTCCTCCATATTGAGGACTTCTATCTTCAAAAAATAAAAATTGTTCAGGGAATGCACCTGGTAATGCAAATCTAACCAGTGTATGTAATAAGTTTTCAAGAACTTTCGGTGATTTGACTGTTAGCTGTTTTTTCCGACTTTCCAGAAAGATTAAATTGCCATATAAAATCAGTAAGACTGTGCTGATCGTTCGTCAAGTCCCACCCAGAATAATTATCTCCGTTTAAGCTAGGAATATATGTATCTATTTCTTCAACTCCTATTCGTTGTAAGGTATTAATTGTTTTTAAATGTTTAATAGCTCTAACTTGAGCGGCTGAATCAATAGATGTATTTTCTGGGTTAAGTAATAATTTTGTTGTTTGAGCTATTTTTCTTATGAATTCATCTTCAACAGCAACATTGCCATCTATTTCTTTTAATCCAGCTAATTTAAGTCCGTAAACCTCTATATATCTATCAAAGAGTTCTATTCCTTTACTTGATTGAATTTTATAGCTTTTATAAATAGGGTTTAATGGCTCCATTTAAGAAAGCACTCTTGTGCTAAATCTTTTCAGAAGTCCATTTTTATTATTTTAATTAAAATCATTAATTTAAAATAAAGAGTCTCTATTTTTCTGAGGAAGGCTGTGAAAATAGATAAATATTATAGAATGGAATAAAAGAACAAAATACCCATAAAACAAGGTTCTCTTTACCAATATCTCTAAGTCTTCTTGTCAATAAAGCTAGAAAGACTAAAAAAGAAGGTATGCTATACAAAATACTCCAGTTATAGAATGGAGCGACTGTATAAAAATCATTTGGATTATTAGTGAGACTATTGTTAGATAATACAGAAATTAAAGCCCCAATTAATCCATCAAGGATAAAGAAGTGCCAGAAAGGGATTCTACTTGTTTTGTCTGTGTAATTAAAAATCTGGCTCCAAGCTAGAAAGTAATTTGAAAGAACTCTTTCGAGAAAATTCATATTTTTCTAATTTGTATTTGTAGTTATCTAAGATCCTACCTAAAATTTGTCCTAAGAATTTTTCTCTAATAAAAAATAATAATGAACGGTATTTTCTTTATAATCCTCACAGCTTCTCTTATATCTCCAACGATAGTAGATGCAGATGAGCGAATTTATGAAACGAAGAATATTTGTGGACGTTATTATGCTGCAGAAATTAGTAGTTCAGAGACAGCTCGATTATTAGGGCTTAAAGGCTCTGGTAGAGTTGGCTCAAGAGTTGAGCAGTATTGCAATTTCTTTCGCTAATTTAATTTTCTTTATTTTTAAAGTCTAGACTGATTTTTTTTGAATTGATTTTTGTTAAATATTTGAGTATCAGGTGAAAAAGCTTTAAAAGTAAAGGGGGTATTATTTATGAGGTAGCTTTAATTATGATTCTGAGGAATTAACTTGTGTTGATTAGTCTTGTTAATGCTTCAACAGACTTTGGGATAAAAAATCTTTTCAAAAATTTAGATCTGCATATTAATAAAAGGGAGAGACTTGGTTTAATTGGACCGAATGGATCTGGGAAGTCAACTCTTTTGAGGGTCATTGCTGGGTTAGAACCTCTTAGACAGGGAGAAAGAAGATGTTTATCATCATTGCGGATATCTTTAGTGGGTCAAGAAACAAGTTATGACAGTGAAAAAACTATCTTGGAAGAAGTTCTGGAAGGATGTGGAGAAAAAAGAAAATTTTTACTTAACTTCAGCAGATTAACTAGAAAAATAGCTCAAAATCCAAAAGACGAAAGTCTTTTGAAAAAGCTTGGTCAAGCAAGTGAACTAATGGATTCCGCTGGGGCATGGAATTTAGAACAACAATGCCAGGATGTGTTAAGAAGACTAGGTATAAAAGATTTAGATAAGCCAATCAAAGATCTTTCTGGCGGTTATCGAAAAAGAGTGGGACTTGCTGCTGCGCTTGTCTCTCGACCAGATGTCTTACTTCTTGATGAACCCACTAATCACTTAGATGCTTCTGCCGTGGAATGGTTGCAAAACTGGCTTGAACATTATGAAGGGGCTCTTGTCTTGATTACTCACGATAGATATTTTCTTGATCGTATTACTTCAAGGATGGTCGAAATCAATAATGGGGAAGCTCGAAAGTACTCTGGAAATTATCGTGAGTTTCTTCAACAGAAAGTTGAACAAGAGGAAGCAGAGGCATCTACTAAGAAAAAATTTCAGGGTGTTTTAAGAAAAGAATTAGCTTGGTTAAGACAAGGTCCTAAAGCAAGAAGCACAAAACAAAAAGCACGTATTCAAAGGATTTCAGAAATGCAAGCACAACCAAGAATGCAAGTCAAAGCTAAATTAGAAATGAATTCTTTGACTAGAAGAATTGGGAAAATAGTAATTGAGGCTGAAGATGTGGGATTTTCTCTAAATAATAAAGGCAACAATTTAAATCTTTTAGAAAATTTCACTTATAGCTTTAGTCCAGAAGATCGTGTAGGTATTATTGGTCCAAATGGAAGTGGAAAATCGACTCTTTTAGATCTAATTGCAGGTAAAAAATTACCTACAAGTGGTGAAATAAAACTTGGAGAAACTGTTCAAATTGGTTATCTCGATCAACATACAAATGATTTAAATCAAGGGAGAGGTCTAAATCGTAAAGTTATCGAATTTGTTGAGGAGGCAGCATTTCAGATTGATCATGGAGGAAAAAAAATTACAGCATCACAACTTTTAGATAAATTTCTGTTTCCACCAAATCAACAACATAGTCCTTTATCAAAGCTTTCAGGAGGGGAGAAAAGAAGACTTGCTCTCTGCAAAATGCTGATACAAGCTCCTAATGTCTTGCTGCTTGATGAGCCTACAAATGATTTGGATATACAAACACTAAGCGTACTTGAAGACTTCCTTGAGGATTTTAAAGGATGTGTAGTAGTAGTTTCGCATGATAGATATTTTCTTGATAGAACTATCGATCGAATTTTTAATTTTGAAAAAGGTATTTTGAAAAGATATGAAGGAAATTATTCTAGATTTCTTGAGCAAAGAATAATAGAGGATATAAATAATGAAAAGAAAGAACAATCCAATAGCGTGAATTATTTCGAAAATAAGAATGGATTAGAAGAAAAATCAAAGCCTAAAAATAATA
This sequence comes from uncultured Prochlorococcus sp., assembly GCA_902564695.1. Lineage (GTDB taxonomy): Bacteria > Cyanobacteriota > Cyanobacteriia > PCC-6307 > Cyanobiaceae > Prochlorococcus_B. Next base: position 101,816 of record CACFCB010000001.1, read on the forward strand.
AGAAGCGATTGAGTTTTAAAGAAGCTAGAGAACTCAAAGAATTAGATCTTAAATTGCCATTACTAGAGAAACAGAAAATTTTTTTAGAGAAAAAGATAACTGAAAATGATACAGACATCCGTGAGATAAGTCATCAATTAGCGGCACTTATTGAATCTATTCAAGAGCATGAGGATAGATGGATTGAGCTAAGTGAGTTGTCTGAGTCTTTCAAATTGTAATGTCATTCTTTTTCTCAGTAGCAAAGTAAACTGACTTACAAGGGGCATAAATGGTATGAGATAAATTATGTTAGATTAAATGAGTCTTGCCTTTATTGACCCCCTTTGAAATTATTATAAGTTTTCGAATTAATAATGATTTTATATTCGTCTATAAAATGTTGCCGACTCCACTAATAACAGTTCCCTGACATTTGTTGATATGAATTTATTGACTGCTTTTTATAGTAATTGGTTTGGGATAAACAAAATTCATCGATCTGGATACTTTTAGTAGTCTAGCTACTGTTGAAAATCAATACATATTCTCAAGAAAAAGATTTTTTTATTACAAGGAGAGAATTGTTATTTGAAATTTTTAACTATAATCAATATATGAATATAAATGAATTGTGAAGTTGATCCAATGGCATAAATCATTTGTTGAACGTGCTCAAAAAGAATTGGGGATTTCCAATTATGCGCTTTATTGGTTTGGGTTTTTCGAGGGTGCTTTGGTTATGTGGATTATTGTGAAAGTTATCTCTGTGTTGAAGATTAAATCCGAGTTTTCTTTTTAATGAAGATATTTTTAGAGTGACTTATGGAGTTTCAAAAGAAGATCCCCCCCTTATTTATTTGATTGTCTCTTTGACTCTTATAACAATTGCAATTGGGATTCTTTTTATAGGGAAATTTATTTTTGCAACTATTTTTTTATAATGGGGATTATTTCATTAATAGCATGGAAATTCTTGGGTTTATTTGAAGACAGCTAAATCACTAGATGTTCTAGATATCCCTGCTGAATGAAACATTGACAAACAAATTTATTTACTTTCAAAATATATAAAATGCTTGTTTTACTTCCAAACGAATTTAATCTGGATAAAATACTTTACTTAACAATGGTTGTTGATTCTGAAATAATTTCGCCTTCTAGCAAAAAAGGTAGTAATTCAGGTAGATTTTTCCCGAAATGGGCAATTTATACTGCTAGTGGTATTGGAGTTTTAGTTGCTATTGGATTAATACAAGCCCTTCTACCAGTAATTGGAATGGCTTTTTTATTGGCTTTTATTTGGTCCCAATCAACAACGACTCGAAGATACTGAAAACCTGTTTGTAAAGAATTTAGGCTTCTCTTAAAGATCTTTGGATTTCTTATCTCCCGATAATGAAATGGTGAACAGAGGGTACCGTTCTATAAAGAATGTAAATAATAAGCACTAATAAATTCCCTCCAACAACTGCGGCTCCTGCAGCAAAATTTCCTTCTTTCGTGGTGTAATCCCACTTTGGTTCGTTATCTGTCATGGTTGTATTATTAATCTCTTTATTATTGCAATTTATTCTCATTGATCAACAAATATAACTAATAAAAGCATAAAGAAACTCCTATTTTTTTTAAATTCAAGATCTAACCTTTTTTTCTTGACAAAATAGAAAAGAGATTAGAGGAAATGGAATCAAAGTTATCGGTCCTTTAAATCTTTGTCTATAACTGACTTAATCTTGTGGGGGGATTATATTTCTTCTTTTGAAATCACTTCGGTGTCAACAATATCTTGTGTATCTACAAATTCGCTTCTTTTTCGGTCTATCCAGCTATTTATTCCAAATACAATAGGCTTTGAACCTCGATATATAAAAAAGGCCGTTGGAAGAATGCTTATTATTCCAATTACTGGGTTTTTGAATATTAGTCGTCCTGCTTTCACATTAAAAAGGATAATTAAGATAGAAGGAATTAAAATACTTAAAATTGTTTTGATAGCTTCAATCCAGCCAATACGATATACCCACCAGATTGAGGCTAAGCCAGCAACGTATAGAACAAAATACGTCATAAATATTACCTACTATGTAAATTAATTCCCGAAGTCTAGATATTTTAAGAGCTTCTTTTTTGCTTTGAGTTGTTTGTTTCGAGTATATAAACACTTAAAGCTATTAATAAAGTTACCAAAAGCGAGGTCGCTAACCAACTCAATTGACTCATGGTCATACCCAGGTAAGGACCATCAATGGGTTGCTCAGACCATGTACCAGGCAAGTGCCAGACTTGTGGATTGGATAGGAAAATCATGCAATAACTTGTGAATCACTTTTATTCACAAAGCTTATATTTAAAATGTACAGATGCCGTGAATAATTACTTATCTTTACTTGTGCTAAGAAAAAATTAATATTTTAGTGGGTTTTAATCCTTTAAAAATAATAATTACTCATGGCAAAGTCTTTAATCATAAGTCATCGTTAAGTTGAATTCATTATGAGGGAAAAATGTCTAGAGTTATGAACTGGGTTTTACTTCAATTGGCTATGAGTTTTTACGGAGACTCATTGAAAGAATTTTATATTGAAAATGATTAGATATTTTTTAGTTTTGACTATATTTTTTCATTGTTAGAATCTTAATGAAGTTACTTACTCAATTCAGCATCCCAAAACCAAGCATGGCTGATTTGGCTATGGTTGTCAGTAGTTCTAAAAAGGCAAAAAATGTATCAAGTTCAAAAAATTCATTCTTAAAGTTTAGAACTTTTGTTTGATACTTTGTTTGCTTTAATCCCTACATCTTGATTATTAAAAATACTTCTAAAATATAGTCTTGAAATAATGCTCCAAGCGATAGTTGTTTTAGTTTCCTTTATTCTTGCGTTAGTAGGGATTCAAATTTTAATTTCTAGCTATTATTAATTTTTTGTTAGCACTTAATCTTTTAGATGGAAATTCTATTTTTGGAATAACAAGTTCATTTCTGGTTAATTGATTTAAAACAATACTTCCCTCTTTTCCTGATTCTGATCGATGAAAAGTTTCAATGGGTATTTGTAGTGCACCCATTGGCCGATTAAAAAAAAACGACATGATGCGTAGTTCATACCATTTAAAATTAATTAAAGTCAAAGAACGACTACCTTCAATCACCAAATTGTGATCAATTTGATGTTTATGAACGAAATATTACTCAAAATTGTCGCTATTAGGATGAGATATTGCATTTTCTTGATGGATAACAATATCAGCACCATTTGAGCCTTTTACGCTTTTGTCAAATAATGAGACTTGTGGAGTTTCTCGAACAACATGAATAGGAATTAAATTGAGACGTATTTTTAATTCTCCTTTTCCATAAACTATTAATAATCGAAACTAATTAATTAATAAACTTCGCTTTTATTTTGGCAGATGTTCTTATCTCCATGACGATTATTAATATGTTTGAAAAACTCTTCTCATATGGAAACTAGATTTTTTAACTCTGAAAAAGAAAATACTTGATTGTTTAATAGCGAACCTTCCAAAGACTCTTGCTGTATTGATCTAGAAGCTAAAACCCAAGGCCCTCCTTCGTATAAAGGTATAAAATGATCTATATAAAAACTTTTTCCTTTTAAATCCTTTTTGGAAATCGGATCCAGGTATTGACTTGAATAACTCTTGCTTAAGTATCCATTTCCAGTGTGAGTTATATCTTTTGTAAGGATAACAATTAGATTCCCATGAATGTGTCTGTAGACCATCGTGACGATATCATTTTTGACTCTATATTTGTCACCTTCGTTTTTGCCTCCAACTATTACTTCAGAACCAATTTCATTTGTATCTCCAAAAGTAAAAGTGTTTTTCCCATGAGTTTGCTCAAATGATCGCCTAACTCGATGAATAGCAACTTCCCAAAGTTGAGAGGAAATTGCATTATTTATTTGTTCATCATCAATTCTCTCAACTTTTGCCTTTAAATCTTTTCCTATAGTGAATGTTCCTTTTATTTCTTTTTCTCCATTTGTCCAAGAGCAGCTTCCTTCATAACCTGGAAAATCAGACTCCCATGTATATCGATTCTCATAAGCTCTTTTAAATAAATGCGTACAGTCGTCACCTTTGCTCAATGTGCTGAACATAACCTACTTTTATTGACATAATAGATATTTAATATATTAATCGATTAATTGATTGATTTCAAATTATTCTTTTTTTATTGGAAATTTCGAAAGCATTAATTAAAATCATAAATAAGTTTCTTCTAAAAAGTAATCTTTAATCTCTTTCTGTGAAATCTAAAATTTTTAATAGGCAAGTCAATGTATAGAATGTCTTTCTTTAAAAATATTTGAGGTGTAAATGTCTTGCATTAAATTTTTAATATATTTATGAAGAATTTTTGGATTATTTGGTTAAACGATAAAGCAAATATTTAATCTTAATGGGTGCAAAGTTTATATTTTTGAATTCTCTGAGGAGGTTTTCTTGTTTTTATTTTTGATAGTCTCATTTTGGCTATCAGACCTCTCATCCCATCCCCAGCTTTTTTTTATTTGTTTCAATGATCTTCCATTACCCTTTTGTTGTTTGCTTAAAGGTATCCAACTCCAATCAATTAAAAGAGTAGCAGCAATCCCAAAAAGAAGATGACCAAAAAGTACACCTGCTACATCAATCGCTGTAAGTGATTCTTGACCAATAGATGGATCGTACAAACTTATTCTGCTGTATGAGCTAACTCATTATAGAAATATTTAAAAAAAAGACTTATTAGACATTAGGGTAAACTCAAAAGTATGTAATTTATAATGATTATTAATACATCGAAAATATTCAAGTAATCATTACTGATTGCAATTTATATATTTATCTTAAATATATATAATATATATCGATATTTTAAGATGAATTTAACAAAAAAAGAACTAAAAGTATCTTCTTTTAAAATTTCTCAAGATAAAAAATAAATCAAAAATCATTAATGATTGGCAAAAAGTTTTTTTACTTGTGCGATAATTAATTAAAGCTTAATCGGATTGTCTTAATCAGGATGTCAGTCGACGACTTTGGCAAGATGTAGCTAATAGGCAAATCGATTTTGATCGAGTAATAAATCTTATGTATAGTTGTGAATTTAATGAGGATGATAATGAAATAAAAAAAGTGGATGAAATTTATCAGAGGATCGTCTTAGTGGGCTGAGGGAAATATAAGATAGTTTTTTATTCTAATATTTAAAAGATAAATTTTCCTTTTATTAATTAAAAAATATTGGTGTAATTTTTGTTGAATATTTCGCAACTTTTATATTTTGAGAATTTTAAAAGTATTTCTTTGAATTATTAATAAACTTAAGATGCTGAATATTTGATAATAAGTGGCTTGGAAAAAGTTTTTTGCTTTGTCTGAGACCAAATAATAAATTTTAAATATAGAATTTCCTAATGGTTCATATTACTTTTGCTTTTATGTTCGGTTGTCCACCACCAAGTCCTCACAATACTCCGTTACATTACTTTACATAAATCAAAACTTCTAAAATGACTCCTGAAGCAGAAAAGTTTAACGGCTGGGCGGCAATGCTCGGCTTCGTTGCAGCCTTCGGTGCTTATGCAACAACTGGACAAATCATTCCAGGAATTTTCTAATCATGCAACCATCAAACAAAACAATTCTTGAAAGAAGTATCGGAAGACCTGCCATGATGGCTTTTGTTCTTCTTACAGGGATTTACCTTTCAACTGGTCAACTTATACCTGGAGTTGTGTAATGTCTACTCAAAAAAACAACACAAGAAACATTGACCCTGAAAAGGTAACAGCGGAAAGGCTAAATGGCTACGCAGCATTATTAGGCTGTATTGCGCTTGTTGGAGCATATGCTACAACCGGCCAAATTATTCCAGGTTTTGTTTAATGATAAAAAAAACACTGGAAAACTGCTGAACAAATGAACGTCCGTTTAGCAATGATGGGCTTATTTGCAGCAGTAAACAACTATGGTTTCACTGGCTGGATTATTCCAGGCATTGATTAAAATAGTAATAAAACTTTTACGAATTAAATTGAATCATTTAAAGGAAAATCCCTTTTGATTGGATGAAAATATGAAAAGATGGATTATGAAGATATTCAAGATATAAAGCAATAATCAATGCACCACTAAGACAGCTAATGGCAATGATTGATCCAAAAATAAAAATTTGTTTTTTTCTTTCCTTTGGCTTACTATTTACAATTTTAAATCTCCTTAATCTTGAGACAGTCATTTCAATTTTTTATCTAATAAATATCTAGCTAGATCAATTGTGTATTATCAATTATTTAAGATTTTCTTTATGAAACCCTCTCTTCAGTAGAAATAGCTTCACATGAATATTCTAGAATTTCTCCATTTGGTAAAAGTTGAGCTAATCGGGGGTTATTTATTCTCAACCCACTCTTTTGGTCTTTGTAACTCCAAAACCATTTTTTATCTGTAAAAGAAATGTCCCCCACTTTGAATGAAACTGGGAGCATAAGTTTGATTTTGCGCCAATTCAGAACAACAAATGCTCCTTTATCAATATTTTCAAGATCATTAGTTATTGCAAAATCTCCATTTAGGTTGTTTCTAATAACTGCAGTTAATTTATCTCCATCACAATTGAAATTTGGTGAAGGATTAAGACTTATTAGAAGACTAATAAATAATGAAATTAAATTCATTTGATTTTTTTCTACGAGCAACAATTTAATCAAAATATAAGGTTGATTCGTGAATGATTGTTGTGAATTGTTGTACTAAACTTTTTTATGAAAAAGGAGTTTATTTACTCAGATCAGCAATTTTGACAACAAAATTTTATGCTTTATCAAATCAATAAATACTAGTTATAAGTCTAGAACAATTACCTGCAGATATTTTGAATTATTGCTTACTGTAGCGAAAAAATCTCTTTCTGGAAATGTTTTTACCACTGATGTCCAAAAAGATCACGATGGGAAACGTGAAGATTTTGCTCCAAATGATTTATTAGATTGATCTTAGGGAGCCTACAAATAATAAATAACTATTATAGCTATTGAGGCAAAATTTCGGGGTTGGTTGCTGGGTGGAATTGTTATTCAGATACAGAGAAAAATCATCTTAAATGCTCCTAGAAAAATCGAATAACTTTCTTTGGAAATTTTTATGACATCTGATTTAGATCCTCAAAAATTAAATGTTTTACAAAATATTGCTGAAAAATTTACGATTAAAATTAATTTAGAAGGCTCTAAACTGTCAAATTAAATTTGAAATAAAAATTTTTGAATATAACTTGAATATTTTTTTAAGATTAATTATTTATCTGTTTTTTTAAAGCTCTTTAAGTGAATTGTCTTTAACTTTGTTTAACCCAAGTAGTAGCCGTCAGATTAATCCTGCATTCATTAAAACAGCTTGAATTTGAAGAGGGAATAAATGAAATATCAAAGTTGTGGGAACTATAAAAGTCAGCAAGAGTATTGCACCTGATCTTTGCTTAAAGCCAGATATGAAAAGAATTGTTCCAATTATTAAGCAAAAGATTGCTGAAATTAATAATAAAGTTGCTATTGGTAAAGGAATATTTTTTTCGTTGAGATAGTCTGAACTATTCTTTCAAAATTTATTATTTTAACAGGTACTGTATAAATAAAAACTGATGAAATTAATATTCTTGTAAAAAAGTCTTTTGTTTTTTCTGAATTCATTTTAAATACCTTCATAATAAAACTGACGTTTTTAATTTAGTATTTATGAAAAAAGGTAAATTAATTTTTTCTATTATGTTTAAATAATTAAGTTTGTGTGGATATCTTTAGGTTTGTTAAGAAAAATGGTTGCAATAGGGTATGATTATCCATCATAAAAAAGATACTTTGCTATCTTGTATATATCAGTTGATTTTTAATAATGACTAGGAATTGGAGTTCTGGACCATCTTTTTATAAAAAGGGTTCTTTTCATAATAAAATTGGAATGATATCTCTTTGGATATTTATATTTTTAGTCTCTATCCAAATTGTATTAATGATTTTTAATTGAGTTATTTTGAAATAATTTGTCAATATTGCCTGACTTCTAAATAAATATTATTTGATTGGGACTATAGAATGAATTTAGTTTTCAATTGATCTTTTTAAAATTTACTTATGATTCTTCTTAAAATCACTAACGCTTCTGATGTGGTTGCTTCTAAAGCAGGCAAATTATTTGAGAAAATGACTCCAGAAATGATTGATCAAAAATTAGTTGAAAGCCAAGTTATTCAACAAATGATTGATCAACTTCAGTTGGAAGGTTTGGAAGGTCAAATTTCTAGCGTTAGAGGGTTAGATGTTGTTGAAGATTCTTTGACAACAAAAAGTAATTTTAAAGTTAGGAGTACTAAGATTTTTTGAGTGCAGAATTTTTCGGATTTTGTTTTGCATTAGCTTAGATATAAAAATAAATAACTAAAAAATTGAAAATCTAGTCTTTTTATATTATCTAGTCTCTATACCTTATGTTGGAATTTGATTTAACCTTTTGCCTTGATTTATTTAAGAAGAGATTTTTCTTGTAAAAACTTAATTATTTATTATTAAGAAGAGTTTGGTTTTTTCTGCTCTAATTTATTTATTCTTAGATCATATTAGAAGTATTGTTTTTTGGCTTTTGGTCCTCCTAAAGTAACTAATGAAGAAGAGCGTCTCAGAGCTTTGGCAGAGTATCGGATCTTAGGTACTCAGCCGGAACAATGCTATGACGATATAACTAAAATTGCTTCTTTAACTTGTGGAACTCCCATATCTTTGATGAGTTTGGTTGATGCTGATAGACAATGGTTTAAATCAAAATGTGGATTTGAAACGCAAGAAACCTCAAGAGATGTTTCTTTTTGTGCTCATGCAATTGCAAGTCCAGAACCTTTGATTGTTGAAGATGCCCTTTTAGATGAGCGTTTTAAATCCAATCCATTGGTAGTTGAGGAACCCAAAATAAGATTGTATGCAGGATTCCCTCTTCAAACTCCCAATGATCACCGCATTGGAACCCTTTGTGTAATTGATAGAAAACCAGGATATTTATCTAATAGACAACATCAAATTATGGAGGCATTATCCAGACAAGTTGTAACCTTGCTTGAGCTTCGTAAAAGATCTATGCGACTGCTTGATGCGCTTACCCATATGCATAATATGGAAGGTATTTTGACAACATGTTCTTATTGCAAAGAAGTAAGAGATTCAGATGGTGAATGGCAACATTTAGAAAAATATCTATCGAAGATTACAGATATTCGATTTAGTCATGGAATTTGTGATTCATGTATGGAGAAGCACTTCCCTGATGTACTTGAAGTTTGGAGTGATGATAAACTTAACTTAGGAAGTACTAATAGAAAAAGCCGCAATGTAGAAAAACTCTAAATATTTTTTTCGACATAAAATAATTTCTTATCATTTATTCATTGCAAGACTTTTTAATGAATTTATAAATACAAGCAAATAAAATCTTAATCAAAAGTTTGAAATATGATTGGTTTTTTTGCTGCAATAGCAGCAGTATTTTCATGGACTTTGGCTTGCTCTATTTGGCGTAGAGAATCCAATAACTTGCTACCTAGGCAAATAAATATTTATAAAAATGTTATTGCTACTTTTTTCTTCTTGCCAGTGATGCTAACTTTTAGCTGGTCTTATGAGATTTACTATATAGTTATTCTGCTGTTAAGTGGAATAATTGGAATTGCAATCGGAGATACTTTATATATAAATGCACTTAAAATAATTGGAACTAGAAAGACGCTTTCATTTGAAGCTTTAACTCCTATATTCGCTACTATTTTAGGTACTGTAAGTATAAATGAAATATATCCGCAGAAAGTCTGGTTTGGTTCTTTATTAGTTTCTTTTTCATTGATAATGATTATTCGTCAAAATACCTTTAAAAAAGATATTTCTAAAGATATAAATATTTATGGAATTATATGCGCATTAGGCTCTGTTTTATGTGCAGTTTTTGCTGCTTTAATGTCAAGATTTGTCTTAACGAGTTCTACTTTATCGCCTTTGCAAACTACTGAAATAAGGCTTTTATCAGCATCAATTTTCTTATTATTAATATTTAAAAAAGACTTTTCTGCTCTTTTCCTTAAGAGATCAATAACTAAAAAAAGTCATTCCAATTTAATTTTGTCAACCTTTTTAGGTACTAATTTTGGAATCTTATTTCAACAAATAGTTTTTAAATCACTACCTATTGGAATTGCCTGGACTTTATTAAGCCTCTCTCCTGTTTTTGCGCTATTTATTTCAAAAAGGGAGGAAGATCAAATAAACAAATTAACTATTTTTTATTCTATTTTATCTTTTATTGGGGTTGGAGTTACTTTGATTTAAACTTCAAAGTAATCATTCTCTTGCCAGTATTCATCAGGATCATCTTCATAGTCCGGATGATCTTCTAATTCACCAGGTTGTTCACCCAAAAGCAAGAGAAGACCTTCTAGGTATCTCATCTCTGATGGATCATCAGATTTGTTTAGATGATCTTTTATTCTCTTCGCAGCTGTAGGATCTCCATTCTCTACAGCAGTTGTTAACAAATAAAGAGGATTATTTTTTAGATCTTTTTCTTTCATTTTTAATTGGAAATTTTCAGAGAATTAGGATTTTATGCTTTTACTTAAGAGAAGTTTCTATCAGTTGTCCCCGGGTAGAAAAGAGTATTTTGATCAATATTAATCTCAGAGAACTTAATGGGTTTCCAAAATAAATCTCTTGTGATCAGAAAACGAATATCTTTTTCTTTTAAAAATTTTTCATTGACAAGTTTTTGTAGACTTTTTATCGAGACTTCGCCCCATTCACAGGAATTAGTTAGCCAATCATCCATTTCCCAGACAGGCTCAGAATTGATAAGTTTAAATCCAAATGCCTTTTCTCTATTTTTAGATATCTCAGAAATGTACCAATCGCCAACAACGCCATATAAATGACAAAAAATCAAATCATCATTTGATCCCTTACTTTTGCCAGTCATTGTTTTCATTGACTTGGCTATTGACTCTGGCAAGAGAACAAGTGGATTTTGGTTTTGTTCAGTCAAAATAAAAATGTTGTTTATATAATCCTTATTAAGGGATTTAGTACTTAATTATATTTTTCCAAAACTCTATTTAGTTATTTTTATTTCTTATGTAATAAATGTATTGCTTTCTTAAATATTACTGATCAAGTCCGGCTGCTTTAAGTGCTTGTAAAGCTAATTTCATGTGAACCCCCATTGCACCAATAGCCATTAGAGACTTTGAGTCTCTATCTTTAGTTATCATTTCCTCTTTTTTGTTTAGCATTAATAATATTTTTTGACTTGTATCTGACCAGTTTGAAATTAAATTATTGAATTCTTCATTGTGAATAACTTCACTATCTGCTGAACTGTTACCTAAAGAAATCTCTTTTTTAGCTTTGTTGAATAGGGAATTTAATTCCTTATGGCTTATTGCATTTGGTGAAAACTGATTATTAGACAATTGATCTTTGAGAACTAAACATAAATTATCAGTTGGTAATTATTTTATAAGGGTGGATCTCCGACCAAATCAATTATGATGGAAGAAGGCAATTATTTAGTAATTCCCAGCTTTTTAACAAGATCTTTAAAGTGATCCCCTCTTTCTTCAAAGTTTTGATATTGATCAAAACTTGCACAGGCTGGAGATAAGATTACGCTTTTAGACTTTGTTTTTTTAGCAATATCAAAGGATATTTTTGTAGCTTCTTCCAGATTTTCTTTGACTATAAGCTGTCCCTCATAGGAAGAGTTTGATAGCGATTTCTGTAGATCTTTTGCGCTAATTCCAAAAAGAACTACCCCATTAGTTGAGTGCTTCAATTCCTCTATCCAAGAAATAGGATCTCCCTTTTTTTGTTTTCCTCCAGCAATCAGGATTGAAGGTGAAGATATGGCTTTTATTCCTGTTATAGAAGAATCAAAATTAGTAGCTTTACTGTCATTATAAAATTTTAAATTATCTTTTTCCCCTAGGTACTCCAATCTATGAGGAATTGATTTAAAAGAACTTATAGATTTAGCTATTGATCGGGAATTAATACCTATTTCTCTTGCTGCTGCAGTAACAAGTAAGAGGTTTTGTAGATTATGCTTTCCAGGGATTTGAAGTATGGAAGAATGAAAAAGTTGAGTTTGATTCTCGTAGATATACCCTTCTTGATTTATCCAGAATTTTGGATTATGAGTATATGATGATTGATTATTAATTCCAACCCATATTCCCTTTGGAAGTTCTTTTCTTCTTTTTGATAGAAAATTATCATCAGAATTGTATATACGAAGAGATGATTTTCCTAATAAACTTCGTTTGATTTTGAAATAACTTTCAAGGTCATGGTGCCTTTCTAGATGATCAGGAGTAAACGTAGTCCATATGCCTATAGTAGGATTTAGATTTATTGAACTTTCAATTTGATAACTGCTTAATTCTAAAACAAGCCAATTAAATATTTTAGGTTTTCGTTGATTAGCTTCTAAAGCAATTGTTGATAATGCTTTCCCAGTATTTCCCCCCATATCAGTAATAAAATTATTGCTTTTAAGAACATGATGAAGCATATTCGTTACGGTAGTTTTTCCATTTGTACCTGTAATACCTATCGATGGGATATGACTCAATCTTTCCCATGCCAATTCAACTTCCCCTTTCATATTTATATTTTTACTTCTTAAATCTCTAAGAGTATTATGCTCCCAGTCTATGCCAGGACTTACAACAATTGAAGCTATTTTTTCCATCCATGGAGTAAAACTATTTATATTCATTGGTTCATCAAGAAAAACTACTTCAATTCCATCTCCCATTAGCTTATTGGACGTATCTATTAGTTTTTTATTTGAATTGTTTTCTAATATTAGAACTTTTTCGCCTTCTGATTTAAGTAGTTTCGCCGCACTAACTCCTGAAGTGCCTAAGCCCAGTATAATGTGTATTTTTTGTTCTTGTTTTGGTATTGACAATTTAATTTTCGATTTGAATAGAATTCGACTTTAAGACGATTTCATTATTGTTATCTTGTGGAATAAAAGCCAATTCAAATAGTTGAAACTTATAATTACTATAAAATAATTTACTATTAGTATTTTCTTTGATTTTTAAATAAAGATATTTTATTCATTCCCTCCATGGATTTGCTTGTTTGTTTATTTAAGAAAAGCAAAACAAAAAAATTTGAGCTGAAATTCATCTGGTTAAAAAAATATTAATAATTCTGGCTTTTGAGTTTGAATATTGTTTTTATGCATACGTATTTACTCTAGGTTTATGACTGCAAAGATTGAGCTGAGAAAAATTTCGAAGAAATCTGATTTACAGGAATCAACGACCAGCGATAATTTATTTGGTGGATCAACCGAGCACAATGAGAGTGAAATTAAATGGGTTAAACTTCATCAAATGTTTGACAGGTAAAATGATCCTGGAAAAATTTATCTATTGTTACTGAACTCTCTGAGGGTTCTAAAATTTTATGGGCGATACTGGAATCGAACCAGTGACTCCTACCGTGTCAAGGTAGTGCTCTACCTCTGAGCTAATCGCCCTTGCAAATCAAATTTAAACTTAAGTGTGGATAGTTTCTTGAAATTAGCAGGCAATTGGACCTTATTATTATTGTCTTAGTAATTTAATCCTCCAACGTTTTTTTTTTGTTTTATCAATATTTAAAATTTTAAGTGATCCTTTCTTCTCTAGGTGGATGAGATCTCCTACTGTAACTGATTTGCTCGGTTGATTATTTTGTACCCAGTTAAGCCTTAAAAATCCTTGCTTGATTTTAGTCGTGATTTTTGACCTAGACAAGCCAAACCCTGCAGAGGCTATTGCATCAATCCTGGTAGAGGCCTCAACTGTATTAATTACTTTTTCAGTTCTTTTGAAAGGGAGTTCCATTTCACTGATTGCAAGTGATTGGATCGTTATGTCAACTTCTCTAATTTTTCCAACTTTTTTATCAATTAAATCCGCGCACTCTTTCGTGCAAATAGCTTGAGCTCCTCTATCTCTAATTAGCCAAATATCTCCAATGTCTTTTGGTTGAGCATTAAAACTTTCTATCGCTTTCCTGAAATCATTTGGAGTGGCTCTGTCAAAGAGGAAATTTCCAGTTATGTAAATACCTTTCATAGGTAAATCTGAATGATCCTGACAATCTTTCTTGTCAGATCTCAAAAAACATATTCTTTGACGCTCGGCACCAGGAAATCCTCCTTCATAAGTGCAGGATATGTCATTTAAATCATTGAATTTATTTTTAGCTTCCTCTATTAATTGGGCTGATAAAAAAGAAGACCAAGTGGGCTTCCACTCTTTTATTGCTTTCTCTGCGTATTCGAGCAATATCTCTAACTCCTCCCTAAAAGTACTATTTATTAAAATCTTTTCTTTTGGGAGATTCATAAAAGAAATTTAATTTCTATTACTTATTCTTATGTATTTTAATCAATATTTTGCAAATCACGATTGGTTTGATGAAGATAATATTAATAGTATTATTAGTTTATTTAAATTTTAAGGTTTTATTCTTTTTATATTTTTAAGTAATTGTAATTGTAATTGTTATTGTTTGCCTATAGAAATTATTTCTATATTTTTAATCTCTTTTAAAACATTCCAAGGTGGATCTATCTCTATTGGTGTTTCAAGAATTAGTAACCAAAGACCTTGTTCACTTTTTTTCCGTAGGGCCCTTAAATCATCATTTATCTCTTGGTTAACGCTTCCAGCTGAAAAAAAACTACCTAACCATCCTGAAATCATTCCGACAAGCCCGCCTAAAAGCTTCTCAAATTGGTTTGGAAAACCTAGATTTGAAAATGTTTCTAAACCGGTCATTTGCGAAAAGCTCAAGCCTGTTATAAAACCAAATGGTACTAACCATGTAGCTAAAGTTTTTTGACGATCTTTTCGAGCAAGATTTGGATTGAAAAGCTTTACATTATTAAAACTCAATTGATTTGTGAACTCCTCCCCTAAAGACCCTTGAGCTGAATTATATGAGTCCGTTTTGTTTTTTAAAGGTTCTACAAGATCGCAACTCACGATAGGTGTTTGAGCCTCTCTTAGCTTGAGTAGTAGCTCTTTCGCTGGTTGCTTTTCCTTCAAAACGATTACACATGTTGACACAAATTAACTCCTTGAAATGTTTGGATTTTCAATCCTGCTCAACATAAATCTGGCCAGCAGCAAATAGGCCACTAAAGTTCAGATCGGCACGTTTATCGCCCTTAATGACGAAAGTTCTTGTTTCTGATCCCATTGATCAAGCAGGCATAGATATTCTTACTCAGGTTGCCCAGGTTGACCAAAAAATTGGTCTTTCAGTTGATGAGTTAAAAAAAATTATTGGTAACTATGACGGGTTAATGATTCGTTCGGGTACTCAGGTCACCTCGGAAGTGATTTCTGAAGCTAAAAAATTGAGAATCATTGGTAGAGCTGGGGTTGGTGTCGATAATGTTGATGTCCCAACTGCTACTCGAAAAGGAGTCTTAGTTGTTAATTCTCCAGGGGGTAATACTATCGCTGCGGCTGAGCATGCTTTGGCAATGATCCTTTCATTAACAAGGAATATTCCTCAAGCTCATGCCAGTATGTTTTCTGGAGGCTGGGATCGAAAAAAATATGTAGGAAATGAACTTTATAAAAAAACTTTAGGAGTAGTTGGACTTGGAAAGATTGGATCGCATGTGGCAAAGGTTGCAAATGCCCTAGGCATGGAAGTTATTGGATTTGACCCTTTCGTCTCAACTGAAAGAGCTCAGCAAATGCAGGTACGATTATGTGAGATTGAAGATTTATTTAGGGAATCTGATTATGTCACTCTTCATCTTCCAAGGACATCTGAAACAGAAAATTTAGTAGATATAAACTTATTGAGAAAAATGAAACCATCCGCAAGATTGGTTAACTGTGCCAGAGGTGGAATTATCAATGAATATGATTTGGCAAATGCTTTGGATGAAAAGGTTATAAAAGGCGCAGCAATTGATGTTTATGCCAAAGAGCCTTTGAGTGAAAATTCTCCTCTTCGCTCTGTAAAGAATGGTTTGATCCTTACTCCTCATTTAGGCGCTTCAACTGTTGAGGCTCAACAAAATGTTGCTATTGATGTCGCTGAACAGATTAGAGATGTTCTTTTAGGTTTACCAGCAAGAAGCGCAGTAAATATTCCTGGTCTTAGTGCAGAAATAATGGATAGTCTTAAGCCGCATCTCAAACTTGCTGAGACATTAGGATTATTAGTCAGTCAAATTTCGGGAGGACAGATTCAAAAATTAGAAGTTCGCTTGCAAGGTGAATTCGCTCAACATCCATCTCAGCCTTTGGTTATTGCTACTCTAAAGGGATTGCTTACAAATGCTTTGGGAGATAAAATCAATTACGTTAACGCTTCTTTGGAAGCGAAAGGGAGAGGTATAGATGTTGTAGAAATTAAAGATGAACTCAGTCCAGAGTTATCTAGTGGTTCTTTACAACTTAATAGTTTTAGCGAGAGAGGGGGGCATAGTGTATCGGGTACGGTTTTTGGAGATGGTGATTTAGGTATTACGAGTATTGATGAGTATCCAATAAACTTTGTTCCAAGTAGACATATGCTTTTCACCAGGCATAGGGATATGCCTGGAATTATTGGACAAATTGGCTCATTACTTGGGAAACACAATGTGAATATTGCTTCAATGCAAGTTGGAAGGAGGATTGTTAGGGGAGAGGCCGTTATGGTTTTAAGTATTGATGATCCAATCCCATCAGAATTGTTGGGATCAATTCTCTCAATGCAAGGAATAAATGAAGCTCATTCTGTGACTTTGTAAATTGTTAGTTGAAAACAAAATAAATTCATATAACTCTAATGTTTCTTGGCTTCGCTTCGAGCAGGAAACTCCTTTTGAGTTAGAAGATTCTTTTTTTTGGTTTTTAACCAAGTTAGGAATTCATAGATTCTCTTTTGAGCATGATCCAAATAATTTTGCTACCAAAACTTTATTTATATGGCTTCCTTCTCAAGAATGGTCAATTAGCGATCAGGAAACTTTTGTTCAATCATTAATATCTTTAGCAAAACCTTTTAAATTAACTTTGCCTCCCTGCAAATGGATTCATTTAAGTGATGAAGATTGGAGCTCAATTTGGAAAAAGAATTGGAAAGCTGATCCTGTAGGTAAATCAATATTAATTTTGCCTGCATGGCTAGATATTCCTAAAAATTTTTCAGACCGAAAGATTATTCGTTTGGATCCAGGAAGTGCTTTTGGAACTGGTAGTCACCCATCCACTAGGTTATGCATTGAAGCCTTGGATAAAGACCCACCAGTAAGTAAAACAATTGCTGATTTAGGCTGTGGCAGCGGAATATTATCTTTAGCTGCATTAAAATTAGGGGCTAAATGTGTTTACGCTGTTGATTCGGATTCTTTAGCAATATCTGCCACCAAAATTAATTTTTCTTTAAATAATTTCTCTGAAAACCTTCTCAATGTTTATCTTGGCTCTATTGAAGAACTTGAAGCAAATATCCCTAAAACAAAAATTGATTTGATGATCTGCAATATTCTTGCACCTGTCATAAAATCCTTGGGACCAGGATTCGACAAAATTATTGGAAAAAAAGGTAAAGTAATTTTATCTGGTTTATTAGTTGATCAAATAAAAGATATGCAAGAATTTTTTCTTCAACTTGGATGGAAAGTTCTTGAAATCCAAGAAATTGATCATTGGGCTTTAATGGCTTTAACTCGTAAGTTTTCTAATTAATTCAATAAACGACAACTTTAAAAAAAAACTTCATGAAATCTTTCAAGATCACTTTTGTTAATGAATTAAGTGGCTTGAGAGAGGAGGTAGATATCCCAGATGATAAATACATTTTGGACTCTGCATGTGAACAAAATATCAATTTACCTTTTTCTTGTAGGGCTGGAGCTTGTTCGACTTGTGTCGCTAAATTAGAAAAAGGACAGGTTGACCAACAAGATCAAAGTTTTTTGGATGATGATCAAATTAACAAAGGATATATTTTGATTTGCGTGGCATATCCGACTTCTGATTGCATAATTAGAACTCATGCCGAGGATGAAATGTATTGATATGAATTTTTTTTCGAGATATTGCAAGTTTTGCTTGCCAAAATTCTTTTTGTTCGCCAACCTCATATTTGTGACCTTATGGCCGCAAATAAATTTATTAAGGGATTAATTGATTTCAGAAGTTTTGCCAAAAGAGGAAGTTCAATGCCTTATGGACCATGGAACAGTCCATTCAAGCATTGGAGGTCAATATAGTTTCCGTGTTATTGGCCCATGTTGTCGTCTTTATGATCGTGAAGAATTGCCTTGGCCTTGTTGCAGGCTCTCTTGGAGAAGTAAAGAGCCTAGCTGGAGAAGAATAGGTAAAAGATTAGTCGCTGATATTGCCGCTCAAAAATGTCCATCATATTCTGTTGAGATTATTCAACCAGGAGTGAAACCAACAAAAACAATTTTGACTTTATTCTCACGTCGTTTAAATGCAAATTTGCAGGAATGGTGGTATAGCAAGCATCCGCGTTCTAGAGATAGTTCAAATATTCTCCCATCTTTTACATAATTCCAAGAAAAATTAGAAATTCATATGATTTTTATCCATCGATAATTTTTTCAGGATTTAAAGTGATGAAGATATTAAGCATTTCGGGTATAATTTTGTCCCATTTTTATGATTTCGAAGGATACTTATAAGTAAATAAACCTCAACACTGGGATGAACTTCGACTATCACGCTGTTGCTTCCGCTGCTACTGCTGCTATTCCTCTTGCTGCTGGAGCTGCTGGAGTTGGCTATTTTATATTACGCCAAAAAGGATTTGGCTTTGGTACCTCACATTTGCTTGTTGGGTTACCTATGTTTGCTGTTGGCGGAGCTGCGGCGGCTTTTTTCCTTATCACTAAGTGATTGGAAATCCAATTTAAAACCAAAAAGAAAGGGGCCATTGGCCCCTTTCTTTTTGGTTTTAAATTTAGCTATAAATTTAAGTACCAGGGTTGAAAGTGTTTTGCCCTTTAGAAGCTGGAACATATCCAGCACTTGTAGTGTTGCAACCAAGGCTATCAGCAGTATTTCCTGTAGCTACTTTGCAGAGATTTTTTTGTTGACTTCTATCCAATACTGCATCAGTAAAGTCAGCGCCCTCAATGGTTGCACCATCAAAAACACTCTTTAGCAACTCTGCACCTGTAAGGTTCACATCAGTAAGGTTTGCATTGTCAAACCTGGTTGCATAGGCAATAACATTGGTCATGTTTGCCCCTGTGAGATCAGAGTTCTTAAGACTAGAAACACTGAAATAAGCTCCTGTAAAATTTGCCTGACCAAGATCTTTTCCTGATAGGTCATATTTTACGTATTCTGTATTTTGCAAGTCCTGGCCATGCAAGCTTGTATCTAAGGCCTCTACTGAAGAAGGGTCGCTGGGATACAGGGCACTTACAGATAGAGGACTAATGCTGAGACTTACAAGCACAGGAATCAAGACAAAGAGTCTTGTAAGGGACCGTTTAAGGGAAGAAATAAGAGAGTCCATTAATAACGCCAGCGATTGACGGAAGCACCAAACTCGACCATTGTTTCATGTAGAGGCATTTCATAGGTCAAGGGATCACGAACTGTTGCAGCGTTTATTTACATCAATTTGTAGAAAGTCTTTCGCTAACTGGGTATTTGGAAAAATGGTTTTTGCTTCATTAAGCAAATCATTAGGAGATGTTTGATTTCCAGGGGTATATCTCGGACTGAAATGAGTCAAAATTAGTTGGTTAACATTTGCTTTGGCTGCAATTTGGGCAGCCATGGTGGCAGTTGAATGTCCTCTTTCGTAAGCCATCTCAGTTTCCTTGTAAGCGTATGTAGATTCATGGATCAAAAGATCGGCATCTTTTGAAATCTCAATTGCTGATTGTGTATAGACAGTGTCTGTGCAGTAAACAACGCTAACTCCAGCTCTAGGGGGACCACAAAAATCTTTCCCAGAAAAAATGCGACCATCGTCTAATTGCACTTTCTCCCCTCTTTGTAAAGCAGAATAGACAGGTCCAGGAGGGATTTTCTCTGATCTTGCTTTATTTAAGTTGAATCTACCTGGTCTAGGCTTTTGATTAACTCTGTAGGCAAAAGATGGAATTCTGTGCTTTAGAGGTGCGGTCTTGATTTCATAATCAGAATCTTCAAACAAAATTTCTTTTTGAAGAGCAGCTTTTTCGATCGTAAAAAATTTTAAAGAGTAAGCTAATCTGCTTGAACTGTTATATAAACATGCATCAATAAAATTTTTAAGAGGTGCTGGTCCGTAAATTTCAATACCAGAACTACTTCCAGATAAACCAATACTTGCTAGCAGTCCTGGCAGGCCAAAAATGTGATCTCCATGCATATGTGTTATGAATATTTTTTTTATTTGAGATAACTTAAGATTGCTTCTAATGAACTGATGTTGAGTTCCTTCACCACAATCGAACAACCACAACGCTGAGCTTTGTGGAGGCTTTAGTACCATTGCTGATACATTTCTAGTCAGAGTTGGAACCCCTGAGCTTGTTCCTAGAAAAGTGACTTGCAAGTTTTTGCCCTTTAAAAGATGGTGCCATTCATAGTTTTGACCACTGGTGGATCTTCTTTCTTATAGGCAGAATTAGTTCCTAAATTCAATTTTTATTGTGAGCACATCACCTAGTAAGAAGTCGGGATGGGCCATAGTTTTTTTAGCTATATTTTTTTTCTCTCCATTAAAGGCTGTAGCGTCTAAAGAACCAATAATTCGTGTATTAATAGGGAGTGAATATAAGGTGAATTTCAGAGGAGATGGGTCTCAATCTTTTTTTGTTAAGGGGATATCTTCACGAAAAAAAAGAATTAACTCTTTAAAACTAATTAAGAATAATGGTGAGGTTAAATATTCAATTAATAATAGAAATGATGAATGGTTAAAATTACCTAGAAACTTCAATTTAATTATTATTAATAACGATAAAAGAGGGATTTGGTTTAAAAATCGAAGGTATGCTGGTGAACTCAGGGTTTTGTTAAATAATGATAAAATAATAGTGATAAACTATCTAAAACTTGAGAAATATTTAAAGAGTGTTGTTGGTAGTGAAATGCCTAAAGAATTCCCCCTTGCTGCTCTTCAAGCACAGGCTATTGCAGCCAGGACTTATGTTTTGAAAGTTTTAGGGAAAAATAATTTATTTGATATTCATTCAACACAAACCAGTCAAGTTTACTTAGGGCTTGAAGCAGAAACACCAAAAGTAAATAGAGCCGTTAGAAGTACAAATTCACTTGCTTTATTTTATGATAATCAGCTTATTGATGCAGTTTTTCACAGTAGTTCTGGAGGAAGGACTGAGGATAGTGGCAAAGTATGGAGGTACCAATTACCTTATTTAAAAAGTGTTATTGATTTTGATCAAAATAGCACTAAATATAGATGGTCAAATCAATTTAGTTCTAAGGATTTAATTAACCTTTTTCCTGGTTTAGGAGGAGTAAACAGTATTCGAATTATTGATAGAAGTGATAGCAATAGAGTATTAAAAGTTTTGGTTAATGGACCTAATGGAAAAAAAATTCTTTCCGGTAAAGAGCTCCGGAATAAATTGCAACTGCTTAGTACAAAATTTGAACCTTATTTAAAATTCTCTCAAATAAATCAAGAGAGAAATACGAGTAAAATGACTTATTCTAATAGGAAAACTAATTTAAGTTTAGATAATGATTATATCCTTAAACCCCTTCCTATGATTCCAGATGATTATTTTTTGGTTTTACAAGGTTTTGGTGCAGGTCATGGAGTTGGCATGAGTCAATGGGGCGCTAAAGGGATGGCAGAAAGAGGAAGTGGGTTTAGAAAAATTCTTCAGCATTACTATAGTGGAGTACAAATAAAAACTTATTAGTAAGATTTATCCTGATCTTAATTTTTATTATATTTAATTATCCAATTGCATTGAATACTACTTTGGGTTTAATTATTTTAGATTCATGTAAAATTGCGATACCTGCAATTTTATTATTTTTGTCAAATACTAATATATTTTGATTCTCTGAGTCATCATAATTAAACTCAGTTTCAAATGTTAGTTTCAAGGAGTGTAAACCTTCCTTAAGATTTACACTTTTGCCTGTCCTCCAGCTAAGAATTTCTTCTTCAGTGCTTAATTGAAAAGATGGAAGATGTTTTAAAAAAAATTTAGGATTAAGGATTCTAGGTTTCTTATTATCCGGATAAAATTCTGCTTTTTCTGGAAGTTGAACTGAGTCATTTTCTTGGAAACTATATGCTTTTATTCGGCGTAATTTTTTTAAATAAGCACCACATCCAACTTTGTTTCCAATATCTCTAGCCATTGATCTAATATATGTTCCTGAAGAACAATCGATATGAATTTCTAATTCACCTTGAGTTTGCGACCAGCTTATTAAATTTAATTTATTTATTGTAATTTTTTTTGGAGCTAAATCAAACTTCTCACCTCTTCTTGCTTTCTTATATGCTCTTTCTCCTTTAACATGAACACTTGAAAAAATAGGAGGCTTCTGTAATATTTCACCTCTAAAATTATCTAATAAATTATTTAACTTATGTATACTAATATTTGGCCAACTCATGGACTTTGTTATTTCTCCTTGCATATCATCTGTATTTGTAGAGATGCCTAACTTAATGATTCCTTTATAAGCTTTAGAGCCTTTTAAGTATGAAATTAATCTTGTCGCATTACCTACTGCTATTGGAAGAACACCCGTGACTGAAGGGTCAAGAGTACCTCCATGCCCAATTTTTTTTATACCGTATACTTTCCTTAGCCTATTTACACAATCATGGGATGTAAGCCCCATAGGCTTATCAATGACAACAAATCCAAAAGGTTTTTTCAAAATTAATTTTGTAGGTTTAATCACACATAAAAAGATTGTTCAAGTAACCCTGAACATATAAAGTTATAACTCAGTGTGTTCACTGGGCCAAATAATATGAACAATATAGATCTAAGTATTTCTGACTTCCTTCAAGATGGCTTTAATTTAAGAAATCATCTAATTAATTTTCTCGGTATTAATAATGATCAATTAGATCAGAGGTTAATTAAAGGTATTGATGATTTAGCAGGTCTGCATCCAGGTTCATTTACTAAAGATGATGCTGGAGATTTTTATGAAGAAAAAGTAGGAGATGCTCATTTAATAGATCTAGCATCTTGGCATTTAAATAGCTCGAATTACATTGCCGACACACTTCGTCTGCAGCAGAAATTTGCTTATGGAAAAGTTTTAGACTTTGGTGGAGGTATTGGGACTCATGCTTTAGCTGCAACTGCTATGTCTTGTGTTGAACATGTTTGGTTTGTGGATCTCAACCCTCAAAATAGAAATTTTGTACAGCAACGGGCTAAGCAATTAGGAGTAGAAGATCAAATCTCATTTTATAGAGACTTAGACAGTACATCTAACGAGAAATTTGACTCTATTATTTGTCTTGATGTTCTTGAGCATCTTCCTGATCCATCAAATCAAATTGAGATTTTCCTGGAAAAATTAAATCCTGATGGAGTAGCTCTGATGAATTGGTATTTTTATAAAGGTAAAAATGGAGAATATCCTTTTCATTTTGATGATCCTGATATGATCGCGAAATTTTTTTCTACCTTGCAGTTAAACTTTTTAGAAGTTTTTCACCCTTTTTTAATTACAACTCGAGCTTATAAGCCTTTAAAAAAATAATTTTTAATTATAAAGATTGAGCGCTGGATATATTTATTCTTTTTCTATTCCTTAGGCCTCTACGAATACTTTCAAAATGCACTAAACCATCAGTTAGGGCAAAAAGAGTATCATCTTTGCCTCTGCCAACATTAATTCCTGGAAGGATAGATGTCCCTCTCTGCCTAATTAAAATAGATCCAGCTGTGACTTTCTCACCACCGTAGGCTTTTACACCAAGCCTTTTGGAGTTTGAATCCCGACCATTTCTAGTTGATCCGGTTCCTTTTTTATGAGCCATGGATTATTTATTTTGAAAATTTATTTATTTTGATTCTACTTTACTAGAAGATGTATTGGGATCTTTTGATTCTTTTGTTTTTTTACTTTTTGTTCCAACTGAGATTGATTGAACTAAAACCCTAGTTAGCTCTTGACGATGTCCATTTTTTCTTCGTGTCTTTTTCTTTGGACGCATCTTATATACAATGATCTTTGGACCTCTTCTATGTTCTAGAACTTTTACTTCTACTTTTGCATCTTTAATATAAGGTTTTCCAAGTTTTAAATCTTTACCGTCGTTAATTAGAAGAACTTTGTCAATAGTCAAAACATCATTAACTTCTGCATTACATCTATCAATATCGTAATAGCGGTTGGGCTCAAGCCAAAATTGTTGACCTGAGGCTTCAACTATTGCATAAGTATCAGCTTTGAGAGTCTCCTTTTTTGGAGATGATGTCTTATCAGCCATGATGAATATGACACGTTAAGGCTCGATATTATTGGTAATAGGAGTTTTTACTTCCTTGTTACTAATAAAAAATCGATTAAGCCCTAAAACGTAATCGAAAAACAAACTAACATCTTCGCCTTTTGGTGGTTATTTAGTCAAGATTAAATAAGGTCACATTTACTTTCGTTTTTTGGAGGTTTTAAATGAATGCTAGGAAAACATATATTCTAAAGCTTTATGTTGCTGGGAACACACCAAACTCAATGAGGGCCTTGAAAACTTTGAGGGAAATCTTAGAAAGTGAATTTAAAGGGGTCTATGCACTTAAAGTTATTGATGTTTTAAAAAACCCTCAATTAGCTGAGGAAGATAAAATACTTGCCACTCCAACTTTGGCTAAAATTTTACCTCCCCCTGTTAGAAGAATAATTGGCGATCTGTCTGACAGAGAAAAGGTTTTGATTGGCTTGGACCTTTTATATGATGAATTGTCTGATCAAGAAATGTTTTATTCTTCTGATTAATAATGAGAGTATGAGGACAAGAAGTAAATGAATTCTTAAATCCAACCGATAACTAAGCTATTTGCACTGATTTTTCATTATGTTTTATCTATAAGAACTTTAAGCGTTCTTTTAATTAAAAAGATTCGAGTAAAAATGCAGGTTCAAAAACTCCCCACTGGCATTGAGGGTTTTGATGATATTTGTCATGGTGGATTACCAAATGCTCGGAGCACTCTAGTCAGCGGTACATCTGGGACAGGTAAAACAGTATTTTCTCTACAATATCTTCATCATGGAATATGTAATTATGATGAACCAGGCGTTTTTGTAACTTTTGAAGAATCGCCTTTAGATATTATTAGAAATGCTGCAAGTTTTGGATGGGACTTGCAAGGATTAATTGATCAAAATAAACTTTTTATTTTAGATGCCTCTCCAGATCCTGATGGGCAAGATGTTGCTGGAAGTTTTGATTTATCAGGTTTAATTGAGAGGATTAGTTATGCGATTAGGAAGTTCAAAGCTAGAAGAGTTGCTATAGATTCCATGACAGCAGTTTTCCAACAATATGATGCTATTTATGTTGTTAGAAGAGAGATATTCCGATTGATAGCAAGACTCAAAGAAATAGGGGTTACTACTGTTATGACAACTGAAAGAATAGATGAATATGGTCCAATTGCTAGATATGGAGTTGAAGAATTTGTGTCTGATAACGTAGTTATTTTGAGGAATGTTTTAGAGGCTGAAAAAAGGAGAAGAACCGTTGAAATTTTAAAATTAAGAGGAACTACTCATATGAAAGGAGAATTTCCATTTACTATGGGATCTCAGGGGATAATTGCGTTTCCTTTGGGCGCAATGAGGTTAACTCAGAGATCTTCCAATATTCGCATAAGTTCTGGGGTCCCAGATCTCGATGAAATGTGTGGAGGGGGATTTTTTCAAGATTCAATTATTCTTGCTACTGGTGCAACTGGAACCGGAAAAACAATGTTAGTTTCTAAGTTTGTTGAGGATGCCTATTTACACAAAGAAAGAGCAATCCTTTTTGCTTACGAAGAATCACGTGCACAATTGCTTCGTAATGCAACTAGTTGGGGGATTGATTTTGAAAAGATGGAAGCCGAGGGGTTATTGAAAATTATTTGTGCTTATCCAGAATCAACTGGATTGGAAGATCACTTGCAAATTATTAAGTCAGAGATTGTAGAATATAAACCTTCAAGAATGGCAATAGATTCTTTGTCGGCATTAGCTAGAGGTGTAAGTTTGAATGCATTTAGACAGTTTGTTATTGGAGTAACGGGTTATGCAAAACAGGAAGAAATAGCAGGATTTTTTACTAATACTGCAGAAGAATTTATGGGAAGTCACTCAATTACTGATTCTCATATATCTACAATCACTGATACTATTTTGCTTTTACAATATGTAGAAATTAGAGGCGAAATGGCAAGAGCAATAAATGTATTTAAGATGCGTGGATCCTGGCATGACAAGAGGATACGTGAGTATATTATTACAAATGAAGGTCCACAAATAAAAGATTCATTCTCTAATTTTGAGCAGATATTTAGTGGTGCTCCTCATCGTATAAATCCTGAAGAGCAGATGCCTGGAGTATTTAAAAGTATTCAAAAAAATGAATAAAGTTTTTATTTAACTAACGATTTATCATTCTCCATTTCCCAGTTTTTTCTGGCAGATTTTAGTAATAATTGATCTGCATCTGAGTCTTCAAGAGGAAGCTCAAACCAGAAAGTTGTACCAATATTTGGCTCGCTGGCCATTCTGATTTCACTTCCGTGTTTTTCAACAATACCTTTAACAATAGACAGACCTAATCCAGTACCAACTTCAGTATGCACAGCATCTTCTACCCTATAAAAACGTTCAAATATTCTTTGTTGATCTATTTCAGATATTCCACATCCTGTGTCTGAAACCTCCAGTCTTAATTTAGGCATAGGAGATAGTATCTCGCAATGAGGGGCCTTGTTGTCCTGATCAACAGGAGAAGCAACGCATATGTCTGGCCATGTATAAGCCTTTAAATTTATCGTTCCCCCTTCCTGACTAAATTTAAGTGCATTTCCAACCAGGTTGTCCAAAACCTGAAGTAGCATATCCCAGTTGCCTAAAACAAAAGGCAGATTGTTTTCTAGGCTTAAGGTTAGCTTAACTTTTCTATCTTCAGCATTTAGTTTATAGTTTCTCAGTGTTTGTTCTATTGCTTCTTTTATACTTAGAGCTTCTAATTGTATTGTTCTACCAGATTCGAGCTTGGATAGATCAAGAACATCATTTACCAACCTAGTGAGCCTATCTGTTTCTGAATTAGCAACACCTAGAAATTCTTTTTGCTCATCTTTTGTAAGTTGTTCGCCCAAATCATATAATGTTTCTACGTAGCTTTTTATATTAAATAATGGTGTTCTTAACTCATGAGAAACATTACTAATAAATCTTTTTTGTGCTGCATTTAATTGCACTTCTCTAGTTAGATCCTGGACCGTAACAGCAATGCCTTTGATGTTTTCTCCAGTTGTGTCCCTAACGGATTTTAGAACTATTCGAAGTGTTCTTGGAGGCTCTTCAAGATTACATTGCAGGTCCTCACTATCACCAAAATTATTCAACAGGGAAGTTATGGGTGTTTCTAATTCTTTTATAAGTAAATCAGGAAGTTGATTTAAAAGATTTTGGCCTTCAAGATTTCTCCCTTCCCAGCGAAAAAGTCTTCTAGCAGTGGGATTAACAAGTACGATGTTTCCTTGTTCATCAATAAGAAGAGCACCATCTGCCATAGTCGCTATTAGGGACTCCTGCTTAACTTGAGCAGCTTTTAATTCTTCAATATTTGCGGCATCGTAATCTTCTAATTTTGATGCCATTGCGTTAAATCCATTTAATAGTTCTCCAAGTTCTCCACTCATGGGGAGATCAACTCTTGATTTGAAATTTCCTTTAGCAATTTCTCTGACTCCATTAACTAACTCTCTTATGGGACGAGTAATTGTTAAAGCATTAAAAACAGCACCAATTATTACTAAAACCCAAATAGAAATAAATACAGCCACAGTAATTTCTCTTGTTAATGCTGCTGTTGCAAGTGCTTTTTTATTAGGTGTTACTCCTAAGGCTAATGCCCCTAAATATTCTCCCTTCCAAAGCATGGGGACAAAAACATCAGTTACTTGACCTTGTGGTGTTGAATGCTGCCTTACTAATGGGAATTGGGGTTGTTTTTTTAGTTCAACAGGTAATTGAAGTTTTCTTTTTAGTTGTAATGCACCTTCATTATCAGGCTCAGAAGTTGTTGCACTTACAGGTATGCCTAGTTTTACAAAACCATCTGGATCGGTGAAGAAAATGTATCTTAAATTCCTACTTGAACGCCAGAATTTCTCCGCAACATTAAAAAGTTCTCTTGTTTGATTATTTGCAACTAATTCTGTAACGTTTCCTGATAATAATAATCCTAAATCTCTTGCATATCTTGTATCGTTCATTCCCGCATCTCTTTGTATGCTACTTAAAGAGAAAAATGTTATTAGTGTCATGATAAAACTTACCACTAACGTTCCTATAGCAAGCAGCTTGGATCTTAAATTGAATCTTGACCACCATGAATTTATTTTTTCTGACAAGATTGAATTCCTTGTGAAAACCTCTTCCGATTGCTGTGAAGGAGTTTTATTTAAATTTGAATTTGAATTGTTCATTAATAGTCTAGCTAGTCAATTATTTCCCTGACCTGGTAACCAATATCTTTTCGAAATTGCATGCCTTCAAAATTGATTTTTTCTAGACTTTTGTAGGCTAAGTTAAAAGCATCCTCGAAGCTTTCTCCTTGAGTAACTACAGAAAGAACCCTTCCGCCAGATGTAATTATATTGTCAAATTTATCTCTCGCGGTCCCAGCATGAAATACTTGAAGTAAAGAATTAGATTCAATATTGATGTTGATTTTGTCTCCTGTTTGAAGGGTCTTCGGATATCCCTTGGATGCTACAACAATGCAGGCACTGCAATGATTTTTAAAAGAAAGTTTTGGAGCCTTTTCTAGCTCTCCACGAGCGCATGCAAAAATTACAGATGCTAATTCATCACCCATTAATGGCATTAAGGCTTGACATTCTGGATCACCAAAGCGGCAATTAAATTCAATAACTTTTGGTCCTGACGATGTGAGCATTAAGCCCGCATAAATAACCCCAATATATTTTATGCCCTTTTTCTTTAAACCTTTTAAAGTTGGTAAAAGGATTAGCTCAGTTAAGTCTTGAAGATCTTTTTGGTTGATTAGCGGTGCTGGGGCATAGGCTCCCATCCCTCCAGTATTGGGCCCATTATCTCCATCAAGCAATCTTTTGTGATCCTGTGCTGGAGGGAGGACAATTAATTTTTCTCCGTCACAAAGTGCAAAAATTGAAACCTCTGGTCCTTCAATTTTTTCTTCAAGGATGACTTTATTGCTTGCAGAACCAAATTTTCCAGAAAAAGCTTCTTTGATTGCATCCTTTGATTGTTCAATTGTTTCGCAAACAGTTACACCTTTCCCTGCTGCAAGACCGTCTGCTTTTACTACAAGAGGCTGACCAACACTGTTAAGAATATTTAGAGCTTCTTCTTGCGAATTGCTAGCCCAGTAATTAGCAGTTGGAATGTTGTTTTCAAGCATTAGAGTTTTTGCCCAGTCTTTACTTGCTTCAAGTTGCGCTCCTTCTTTACCTGGACCAAAAACAGTGAATCCTTTTTCCCGCAATCGATTTGCTAAGCCTTGGGCTAAAGGATCTTCAGGGCCGATGATTACTAAATCAATCTTTAGTCTTTGACACTCAAAAATAATTGAATCTTGATTGGCTGATTTAGGTTTTATACGAAAACATTTTGAGTAGCTATTGGTACCTCCATTTCCTGGGCAAACATATATTTGTTCAATCGATTTGTTTTTTGACAGAGCCCAAGCGATAGAGTTTTCTCTACCACCACCTCCAATTATTAATATTCTTTTTAACTCTGATAGTTCTTTAAGTTGTTGATTCTTTGTCATAGATTTTGATTCTTAAATTAAAAAAAATTGTTTTAGCTGATCTTTAAGTACCTTTTACTTATAGTTAATAAATTGTGTTTGGTAAAAAGAGTTAAGTTGTTTAAATTATTTTTAAAATAAATTTGTTTTGTTTCAGGTGATTTTTTTAGCATTGTGTATTTATACTAATTCAATATGAGAGGCATTTATGAATCATATCCAAGGATCGCTCATTTATGAAGGCAAAGCAAAAAGAATTTTTGCATGTGAAAATCCAGATCTGGTTTTAATAGAGTTCAAAAATGATGCAACAGCTTTTAATGCGAAAAAGCGCTCAGAGATAGAGGGGAAAGGAAGTTTGAATTGCAAAATATCTGCTTCTCTTTTTAAATTGCTTGAATCTAATGGAATCCCTACACACTTTTTAGAACTACACTCAGAAACTTTTATGATTGCGGATAAAATCAACGTGATCCCATTGGAAGTTGTTATTCGAAATATTGCTACAGGCTCATTATGTAGAGAGACTCCAATTAATCAAGGAACAATATTAAATCCTCCACTTCTTGATTTGTATTACAAAGATGATGAATTGGGAGATCCTATACTCACAGAAGGAAGATTAAAATTACTCAATATTGTAGATAATATTCAGATGGATGAGATTGAGATGATGACTAGAAGTGTAAATAATATTTTAAAAGAATATTTTGACTCACTAGATCTGTTATTGGTTGACTTCAAGTTAGAATTTGGCACTAACTCTTCAGGGACAATAGTGGTAGCTGATGAAATAAGTCCTGATAATTGTAGGTTTTGGGATAAAAAAAATTCCGATCCTAAACAGCGAATCCTTGACAAAGATCGTTTTCGGCAAGATCTTGGAGGGGTGTTAGATGCCTATGAGGAGATTTTGAAACGTATAGAAAAAGGCCCTTCATAATTCTATGTAAGAAAATTATTCTCAGCGAAGAACTCCATTATTTAACTGATCAACTTTGAAAACTATGTTTAAAAGACACTTCAAATCTCATATGAAATTAGATAGTAAATCATTTTATGCTATTGGATTAGCGATTCCTTTGATTAGTTTTTGTGGAGATACAAAAGCATCAAAATTATATAATAATGTAGACCAATCCTTTTTTAGTCATAGAAAAATAGAAAGTTTTGAAAATAGATATAAATTAAAGAATAACCAGTTAGATATTTATAAGACTTTAATAGCGGAGGAAAGTAAAGAAGAAGTTGAAAATAATACAATTCAAGAAAAAAGGGTGTTAATTTCAGAGATAATTATTGAGGGGCTTGAAGATCATCCTGAGAAAGAACGATTGGAGGTGGTTGCTTATGATGCAATGGTTATTAGACCGGGTAGTAAAGTTACAAGTGAAGAAGTTAAAAAAGATTTAGATCGAATTTATTCAACAGGCTGGTTCTCTGGTGCAAGAGTTGAATCTTTGCAGACTGATCTTGGTGTTGAACTTTTGATTAAGATTGAACCCAATCCGGTATTAAATAAAATTAATATTTTACCAACAGAAAAGAAACTATCAAATGCAAAGATAGATCAGATTTTTAACAAAGATTATGGTAAAACATTGAATTTGAATATTCTGCAATTGAGAATAAAAGAAATTAAAGAATGGTATAACTCAAAAGGCTATTCCTTGGCAAGGATATCAGGCCCAAGTAGGGTTAGTAATGATGGAATTGTTCAACTGAATATTCAAGAGGGTTTAATTTCTGGGATTGAGATTAATTTTATTGATGAAGAAGGTAATTCAGAAGATGAAAAGGGAGAAATGATAAAAGGGAAAACAAAAAAATGGGTAATTGAAAGAGAATTAATTACAAAGGTAGGAGATATTTTTAACAGGGATAACTTAGAATCTGATATAAAAAGATTATATTCAACTTCACTTTTTAATGATGTAAAAGTTACTTTGAAACCAGTTTCTTCTCAACCTGGAAAGATTATAATTGCCTTAGGAATCACTGAGCAAAGAACAGGCTCTTTGACTGGAGGTCTAGGCTATAGCGGAGGACAAGGTGTATTTGGCCAAATTGGATTACAAGAATCTAATCTTATGGGAAGATCATGGTCATCAAATATGAATTTGACTTATGGTGAGTATGGTGCTCTTTTGAATTTATCTTTATATGATCCATGGATTAAAAATGATAAACATAGAACTTCTTTTAGGACATCATTGTATTTAAGTAGAGAGGTGCCACAGGAATTTAGAAGTCAGGAGGGTGGAAGTATTCGTGGTGTTACAGATAGATATCAAGCTCACAATTCATCAATAAGTTATGACACAAATCAATCTCATCAATTAGATATTAATAACGATAATACTTTAATTGAAACTGGACCATTCTCTGATGTTTTGTCTGCTAAGTCATCAGCTCCAGAGTTCAGTTGGTTTGATTATGAAGGTGATTCAATAGTTTTAGAACGTACTGGGGGAGGTTTCTCTTTTGCTAGACCTTTTAATGGAGGTCAGCCTCTTAAAAAGGTTCCTTGGAGTGTACTAATAGGTGCAAATTTCCAAAAAGTTAAGCCAATTGACTATGCAGGAGATAAGAGACCATATGGGGTGGCATCTACCAATTTTAAAGAAGGTCAAGTCCCAGAAAATGAAGTGATTTGTGTGGCTTTTAATTGTGCTGAAGAAAATACACTTGTAAGCTTTAAAAGCGCAGTTACTTACAATAATTTAAATAACTCAAGAAATCCAACTTCTGGAGATTATTTAAATATTGGGTCAGAACAATTTATTAGTTTAGGAGAGAATTCACCTACATTTAATAGAACTAGAGTTGGTTATTCACGTTTTTATCCTGTTAACTGGTTGAAGTTTCATAAAGGTTGTCGCCCCAAGCCTGGCGAAAAATTAAATTGCTCCCAATCGATCGGCTTTCAAGCAAAGGTGGGAACTATTATTGGTGAATTACCCCCTTATGAAGCCTTTTGTTTGGGTGGTTCAAGTTCTGTAAGAGGTTGGAATACTTGTGATCTTGGAGTCGCAAGGAGCTACGGAGAAGCGACAGCAGAGTATAGGTTTCCTGTTTGGAGATTAGTTTCAGGCGCTCTATTTGTTGATGCGGGATCTGCTTTAGGTTCTCAAGCAAATGTCCCAGGGAAGCCTGGAGAAATTCTTGAAAAACCAGGATCTGGATTTTCTGCTGGGCCTGGAGTAGTTATAAATACTCCTGTAGGACCAATCCGTATAGAGGCTGCGAGTCAAGATCTCAGCGGTAATTGGCGATATAACATTGGGATTGGCTGGAAATTCTAGTGTTTACTTTTCCTGAAAATTATGAGCAAGGTTGGACATTACGCAATGAGATAATAAAAGAAGGTATTGGATTGCATACAGGTCTTCAATGCAGAGTAATAATTAAGCCAACAGAATTACCTGGATATCATTTTTCTATCTCAGAGGACTCCAATGAGGTAATTACCCTAGATATTTCAAAAGTAAGGAACACTCCTTTATGCACAACAATTGATCTGAATGGTAAACAAATAGCTACGGTTGAACATTTACTTGCTGCGTTAATTGGTTCTGGCTTAACTCATGTGCATCTGGAAATAAAAGGTAGAGAGATACCTTTGCTTGATGGCTCTTCAATAGGCTGGATAGAAGAGATAGAGAAATCAGGAATGATTAATGCCACAACTTCTCCCAAGCCAAGACCTGAATTGAAATCCCCAATTTTCATTAACAAAGGAGAAAGTGTGATCTTTGGAATACCAGCCAAAAAATTGAAATTAATAGGTTTGATTGATTTCCCATATAAGGCAATTGGGCAGCAAATGTATTCAATTGAGCTATCTCCGGATAATTTTGTTAAAGAAATTGCTCCAGCAAGAACTTTTGGCTTTCTTGATCAGTTAGAAGAATTAAAGAAAGCTGGTCTTATTAAAGGAGGAGCTCTTGAAAATGCATTGGTTTGTGATGGAGATTCCTGGGTTAATCCACCCTTGAGATTTTCAAACGAACCAGTACGTCATAAATTGCTCGATTTGATAGGAGATCTAGCTCTTGTTGGCTTACCTAGAGCGCAAATTTTCGTTTATAAAGGTTCTCATTCACTTCATGCTGAATTTGCTGCATCTCTTCAAAAGGTATTAACTTAATTAAATCTGATTTTGACTGACATCTCTTCTTCCCAATCTCTCGTTTTAAATAGCGAGCAAATAATGGGGCTTTTGCCACACAGGTATCCCTTTGCCCTTGTAGACAGAGTGATAAAACATGACCCAGGAAAAAAAGTGGTGGCCATAAAGAATGTCACTCTTAATGAACCTCAGTTTCAAGGTCATTTCCCTGATAGACCCTTAATGCCAGGTGTTTTAATAGTTGAAGCGATGGCTCAAGTGGGTGGCTTGATTGTCTCTCAAATGCCTGATCTTCCTAAAGGACTTTTTGTTTTTGCTGGGATTGATTCAGTTCGTTTTAGACGACCAGTTGTGCCCGGTGATCAATTGGAAATATCTTGTGAGTTGATAAGTATTAAGCGGAAGAGATTTGGGAAGGTTAGGGGGGAGGCAAAGGTCAATGACTTAATGGTTTGTTCTGGAGACTTAATGTTTTCTCTTGTGGATTGAAGTTATGAGAGAATTTGAAACTTCTAAAAACTCTATTGGAGAAAATGAAATTAATATTCATAGATTGGCAAGTGTTTCTCCAAAGGCTGAACTTGGGAAAGGTGTATTTGTAGGATCTGGAGCAGTAATTGGACCAGATGTAATTGTTGGTCCCAATACTTGGATAGGGCCAAATGTGATTATTGATGGGAGAGTGAAAATAGGATCAAATAATAAGATATTTCCTGGTGCTTGTATTGGTTTAGAACCTCAGGATTTAAAGTATAAAGGAGCTATTACTGATGTCTTAATTGGAAATGATAATACTTTCAGAGAGTGTGTAACTATTAACAGGGCTACTTTTGAAGGTGAGAAAACTATAGTTGGGAATCAAAATTTATTAATGGCCTATTCACATCTTGGGCACAATTGTGAAATAGGAAACAATGTCGTCATATCTAATTCAGTGCAGGTCGCAGGTCATGTTGTTGTTGAAGATAGAGCTGTTATTGGAGGTTGCTTAGGGATCCATCAATTTGTTCATATTGGCTATTTAGCCATGGTCGGAGGGATGACAAGAGTAGATAGAGATGTCCCTCCTTATTGTCTTGCTGAAGGACATCCGGGGAGAATGCGGGGACTCAATAAAGTTGGAATTAAAAGAAAAAATTTAGATAAAGACAATAAAGAAGAATATCTTCAATTGAAAAGAATTTGGAATTTATTATTTAAATCCGAATATGTAATTTCTGATGGTTTAAAAGTGGCAAGTCAAGAGAATTTACAACAATCTTCTGAAAGATTGTGTCAATTTATCGCTCAATCTATTTGTAAAGGAAGAAGAGGTCCAATGCCTACTTCAATGTCAATTAATAAATAATGAAATTATTAATAAGTACTGGTGAAGTCTCAGGCGACTTGCAGGGGAGTTTATTAATCAAGGCTTTAAAAGACAATGCAGAAAAAAGAAAAATTAAACTAGAGATAATTGCTTTAGGTGGTGAAAGGATGAGAGAAGCGGGGGCAGAATTAATTTGCAATACTTCCTCTATCGGTGCTATTGGTTTTTTAGAAGCACTTCCTTATGTTCTCCCAACTTTAAATGCACAATCAAAAATTGAAAATTATTTAATTTGTTCGCCTCCTGATGCAGTAGTTTTAATTGACTATATGGGTCCCAATATTCGATTAGGTTTGAAAATTAAAAAAAAGTTTCCTAATATTCCAATAATCTATTACATCGCTCCTCAGGAATGGGCCTGGAGATTGGGTGATGCAGGCACAACAGATTTAATTAGCTTTACGGATAAAATCCTCGCTATCTTTGAAAAAGAAGCTAAGTTTTATTCAAATAAAGGTGGAAATGTAAGATTTGTAGGTCATCCAATGCTTGATTTCTATTGTAATATTCCTAATAAAGAAGAATCATTTAAAAAATTAGGATTAACTAGTGATAAAAAACTTTTACTTATAATACCAGCCTCTAGAAAACAAGAACTTAAATATATTTTACCTATATTACTTAAAGCTGCTAAATTACTTCAAAAAAATGATCCTTCTATAGTTATTTATATACCATCTGGATTAAAAGAATTTGATTCAATATTAAATAAAGCTTTGCAAGAATATGATTTAGTGGGAAAAGTTATTGCATCGAGTGAAGTTGATACCTTAAAGCCATTTTTATTCTCTGCCGCTCATCTCGCTTTGTCTAAGTCTGGAACAATTAACATGGAATTGGCTATAAACTTAGTTCCACAAATCGTAGGATATAAAGTAAGTAGAGTTACAGCTTTTTTCGCAAGATATTTGCTACGCTTCAATGTTAAATATATTTCTCCAGTTAATCTTCTTTTAAACCAAAAGTTAATACCAGAGTTTGTTCAAGAGGAATTCCAATCTGAACAGATTTATAATTCAGCATTAAAAATTCTGGAAGATAGTTCGACAAAACAATATATTATCTATGGCTATAAAAAATTAAAGGAGAAATTAGGGAAGCCTGGAGTTACAGATCGCGCATCTAAGGATATTCTAGATTTGGTAGTTCAATGATTAAGATGTTTAGACGATTAATTCTGAGTTGTATTCTTTTACAGTTTCTAATCATTTGGCCAGCGGAAGTATTTGCTCAATCACAAGAGGCAATTTTTGCTGGAGGTTGTTTTTGGTGTCTTGAGCATGATCTTGAGAAACTTGACGGGGTTCTTTCTGCAGACAGTGGATATTCTGGTGGGGATTTAGCAAACCCTTCATATGAAAATCATTTTGGTCACCAGGAGGCTGTAAGAGTTAGTTTTGATTCTAATGTGATTAGCTATAAAGAATTACTTGATAACTATTGGGTTAACATTGACCCTTTTGATGATGATGGTCAGTTTTGTGATAGAGGTGATTCATATAAGCCTGTTATTTTCACATCTAATGAAGAACAAAAGAATGAAGCGAAAGAAAGTAAAAAAGCTATTTCTTTGGCTTTAAATATACCTATAGATCAGTTAAAGGTGAATATAGTTGATTCTAAAACCTTTTGGATTGCAGAGGAATACCATCAAGATTATGCAGTAAAAAATCCACTTAAGTATAAATTTTATAGAACTAGTTGCGGAAGAGATAATAGACTGAAAAAGGTGTGGGGAGAATATAAAAAATAAAACCTATATTAAATTAATATTTTTAATTTTAATTAGTAGCTTTTTAATTTATTTTAGAACTTCTTTTATTAAAAAATATATATATTCGGGTTAATTATCTAATTCTTTTATCCAATTAACCAATGTTCTAACTCCATATCCGGTAGCTCCCTTTGGAGTTATGTCTCTGTCCTTTTCAGTCCAACAAGTCCCTGCTATATCAATATGGGCCCATGGAATATTTGTTTGTACAAATTCTTTAAGAAATAGGGCTGCAGTTATTGAACCACCTGGTCTAGGGCCTGTATTTTGCAAATCAGCAATAGATGACTTAAGTCCTGATTTGTATGAATCTTTCATAGGCATTCTCCAAATACCCTCTCCAGCTTTATCGGCAGCTATTGTTATTTGTTCAGAGAGTCGATCATTATCAGTCCATAAACCTGCCATCTCGTCACCTAATGCAATAACACATGCTCCTGTTAGTGTAGCCAGATCTACGATGGCATTTGGTTGCAGTTTGCATGCATAAACCAATGCATCTGCAAGAGTTAATCGGCCTTCTGCATCAGTATTATTGACTTCTATTGTTTTTCCATTTGATGCCTTGATTACATCTCCGGGGTGTAAAGCTGAACCATTAATCATGTTTTCACAAGCTGCAACTATAAAATGAACTTCAGTATTCTTTGGTTTGATTTCTGAAATTGTTCTTGCTGCTCCAAGAACGGAGGCACTGCCACCCATGTCGTATTTCATTTTTTCAATTTGAGAAGCACCAACTTTTAGGTTGTAACCACCAGAGTCAAAAGTTAAACCCTTGCCAATTAAAACCACTTTATTTTTAATTTTCGCATTCCCAGGTGTATAACTTAAGTGAATAAAATAAGGTTCTAAATCTGACCCTTTAGCAACTGCAAGATAGGCTCCCATACCTCTATTCTCGCATTCTTTTTTATCAAGAATTTTTAACTTTAAATTATAATCATTAGCTAATTTTTTTGCTTCTTTGGCTAATTGAGACGGTGTGAGGAAATTTGGTGGAGCTGAAACAAGTTGTCTTGCAAATTCAACTCCTGAGCAAATTGGATTTATTTCAGCTAAAGCTAAATTTATTGTGTTTTCATCCAATCCTATTAACTCAACTTCATTTATTTGATTAGATTCTTTTACTTCTGATTTAAATCTTTGATCTTTAAAGGATGTCAACCTAATGGCTTCCCCAACTGCAACGGAAGCTGCAGAAGGATCAAATGCATCCCATGGGAGCAAGATTCCTAACTTGCTTCCATGACTAAGAACTTGTCTAGTCCCAATTGAGGCGGCTATTCGAAGGTCTTGTATTAGAAGATTTTCGGCCGTGCCTAATCCTACAAAAACTATTTTTTTTACATTTTTATCTATTAAATCAATTGATAATTTTTGATTCTTCTTACCTTCAAACTTTGCATAATTAAACCTTTCGAGTAAATATGTTTCTTTTACAAGAGATTTAAATAAATTTAGCTGGCTCTTTGTTGTTCCTTCTAAAACCCCAGCAATAAGAACTGAGCCTGACCATTCACTAATTTCTTTGGAGACTGCTGAAATTTTCATTTTACTTTAATACTTATCAGAATGATAACAACTTTTTTTTAATTAATTTGAGATGTAAATGGTGTTGACCAGATCCCCCGTGTTTCTTTATTAAAAGGTGGTAGCCAAGTCTGGATGAGGTCTTGTTCTAATTTCCTTCTGTCTTTTGTCTCAGAAGGCACATCAAGCCAAAAACGAATATTCAATTGAGATGTTAAACCTTCTTTTTGAAGAGCTTCTGAATAATTTGAAAGGTAATTTTTGCAATCATGATCACCTTTCCATCTCTTTTCTGCAGAGAGTGTTTCACCT
Organism: uncultured Prochlorococcus sp.; assembly: GCA_902564695.1. Taxonomy (GTDB): domain Bacteria; phylum Cyanobacteriota; class Cyanobacteriia; order PCC-6307; family Cyanobiaceae; genus Prochlorococcus_B. The sequence goes on from CACFCB010000001.1 coordinate 140,991, forward strand.
ATATATAAAATAATATTTTTGTCGAAATTAATTGTTTTATCTATTACAAAATATATTGCTGCGCCTTCATGTATTGATTTTTGCCTTCTCCAAAAGCTTAGAGAAAGAGGGGTAAGTTCTAATGGGTTAAATATTTGAGTTGGTTCTTCTGACGCGGTCTCAAACAATGAGGATTGGTTGGAATTTTTGTATCCATTCTCTAGCATTAAAGATTGATGATTAATTATTTTACTTTGCCATTCCTCTATAACTTTTTTATTTATATGTATATTTTTAAATGTATTGTTGGTTGAGTGATTTATATCATTTTTATTGAATAAATCATGTTGGCGTTCATAGGCTACCATTTTTTTTAATGCTAATATTAAAAAAAGATAATCTTTAATACTTTTATAATAACATACTTTATGAAATATTATTCATTAAAGTGCTTGAGTTAATATACAGATAACGAAAAAATAAAGACATTTTTCGGCAGTTAATTTTTTTGATTTGTGAAAGAATTTTCAGTTTTTTCGTGTCTTGGCTATTTAATTCTTTAATTAGTATCGTTGTTTGAAAAAAATAAGGACAATTTTTAATAATTAATTACCTTTAGGGCAATTTCTACTTCCTTAGAACTGTTTTGTAGGTGATAATGGTATTAAAGCTAAAACAAAGTTACAACTTCACCTCAAGAAGCCAGTGTTTATGTTGCTAAAAGCAGGACTTACAACAAAAAATATCATAACTGATTCTTTGAGGTCCATTGCTATGAAAGGAGTTTGAAAAATGTCTTTCTTTGAGTCTGAGATAGTTCAGGAAGAGGCTAAAAAACTTTTCACTGATTATCAAAATCTGATGCAATTAGGCTCAGATTATGGAAAATTTGATAGAGAAGGGAAGGTGATGTTTATCGATACTATGGAAAACTTAATGGAAAGGTATAAAGTTTTTATGAAACGATTTGAATTATCAGAAGATTTTCAAGCAAAAATGACAGTAGAACAATTGAAGACTCAGTTGGGTCAATTTGGAATAACTCCTGATCAGATGTTTGATCAAATGAACAGAACATTGGAAAGAATGAAAACAGAATTGGAAAAATGATTTCTAATTTATTAAATACTTAAATTATGTTAGATAAATTTAATGATTTACCTGATTGGATCTCTAGAGGTTTAGATGATTTATTTCCTTGCAATGATTCTGAAGACTCAGATCAATGCTTTGCAAAAAGACTAGAACTTTCATCCATAGAAAAAAAACCTTTAAGGGTAAAACTTGGAATTGATCCAACAGGAACAGATATTCACATTGGACACAGTATTCTTTTCAGGAAATTAAGAGCTTTTCAGGATGCGGGTCATACTGCTGTACTTATAATTGGAGATTTTACTGCAAGGATTGGAGATCCAACTGGTAAAAGCAAAACTAGAATTCAACTCTCAAAAAATGAAGTTGAAGCAAATTCTTTGAGCTACCTTGAACAATTAGGTCTTGGTAAAGATCCCAAAAATTCATTGTTGGATTTTTCAACTCCAGGACGTTTGGAAATCAGGAGAAATAGTGAATGGCTTGAAAAACTTAATCTTTCTGAAACCATAAAGCTATTATCAAATGCAACAGTTGGACAAATGCTTGCTAAGGAAGATTTTGGTAATCGATATAAATCTGGTACTTCTATCTCATTACATGAATTTCTATATCCTCTTCTTCAAGGATATGATTCTGTAATAGTTAAGTCTGACTTGGAATTAGGTGGGACAGATCAAAAGTTTAATGTAGCAATTGGGAGGGATTTGCAAAAAGCTTTCGGACAAAAACCTCAATTTGGGATGTTATTACCTATTTTAATTGGTTTGGATGGTACTCAGAAAATGAGTAAAAGTTTAAACAATACAGTTGGTATAAATGATGATTCGTTATCTATGTATTCTAAATTAGAAAAGGTTCCAGATGATCTTGTTTATAGCTATTTAAATTTATTAACTAATGAAAATTTAAAAGATTTAAATACTGATCCAAGAGAGCTTCAGAAATTTATGGCTTTAAAAGTAACTTCTAATTTTAAAGGAATTCAAGCAGCAAAACAAGCACAAATTAATGCTGAGAAATTAATTTTAGGATCTAATGAATCCCTTGATCAAATTCCCGAAGCTTCAATTTCCAAAGTTAATTTTCCTGCTAAGGTTTTTTATGTTTTTAGTCAAATGCAATTGTGTTCAAGTAGTAGCGAGGCTAGAAGGCAAATTCTTGGTGGAGGAGTAAGAATAGATGGAGAAAAGGTTGAAGACCCAAACTTGGTTTTTGATAAACCAGATGATCTTATTGGGAAAATATTGCAGGTAGGAAAGAAAAAATTTCTTCGTGTTTCAAATTAATTTAAAATTATGAATATTAAAAATAATCCAAGTGAAAAGCTAATTATAGCTTTAGATGGGATGGATAGAAATAATGTATTTAATTTGCTCGAAGTAATTCCTGAAATTGTCTGGGTAAAAGTTGGCCTTGAATTATTTGTTAATGAAGGCCCAAGTATAATATCTATTCTGAAAAATAAAGGAAAAAAAGTATTTTTAGATCTTAAGTTTCATGATATTCCAACAACTATTGCTAGAGCATGTTTTGAGGCTGCAAAAACTGGTGCTGAATTTATTTCTATACATACTTGCTCAGGTAAAAAAGCTCTCAAGATGGCCAAAGAAGCTGCAAATGAAGGAGCATCCACAGTTAATTTGACGCCACCAAAACTTTTGGGAATAACAATTTTGACTAGTTGGAATCAAGAAAGTTTGTTAGAGGATTTATTAATCAATCATTCCATAAATGAACGAGTAAAGCATTTAGCAGAAATTGCATCAAGTTCAGGGCTAGATGGATGTGTATGCAGCCCTAGAGAAGTTCAATTCTTACGTAAAATTTATCCTAAGACTTTTGAGTTGGTAACCCCAGGAATTAGAGCAATAGGATCAGATGTGAATGATCAATCTAGAGTTTCTGATGCATCTCATGCACTTAAGATGGGAGCATCAAAATTAGTTATAGGAAGAGTGATTACCCAATCAAATGATCCTGCATCTATGTTCAAAAGTTTTTGTGATAAAGCTTTAATTTGAATTTACTTTGATTGCCCGATTCTGGGCTCTTTACCATTAATCAGTCTAATTATATTTTCTCTATGTCTCCAAATTACTAAAGTCATTGCTAATATGGAAATTATTAGATAGGGCAGAGAAAGAGTAGAATTTTCAAAACTTAAAAACATTATTAAAGGAAGAGATAATGCTGCAATTACACTGGCAAGTGAAACTATTTTGAAGAATGTAATTATTAATATAAATACACCTAAAGTTGCAATACCTACTTGCCAAGAAAGACCGAGAAATATTCCTAAACCTGTTGCTACTGCTTTACCACCTTTCCAGTTGAGCCAAATAGGCCAAATGTGACCAATTAAAGTTGATAGTCCTATGGCAACTTGCCATGAATCATTTAGTTGGAAGTGTTTTGCTAAAAGAATAGATAGAGTACCTTTTAAAACATCTATTAAAAATACTGAAATAGCTGCGCGTTTTCCAATATGTCTTAGTACATTTGTTGCACCAGTAGAACCTGAACCTAATGATCGAATATCAATTCCTTTTATAATTTTTCCAGCTAAATAACCACTAGGAAAAGATCCAAATAAATATCCTAAAAATAATAAAAATAGATTCAAAATAAATTAAATAGCAAATTTTATATTAATTCATCTTCTCCAAAAACTTCATTTGGACTCCCTGAAAAAGCTAGCCAAATAGGAAACTGAAGAATTGGTATTTCTACATTTATCTCGGCAGCGTCAATGATTATTAAAGGTAGCTCGCCTCTTTCCTCTAATCGATCTGCGCATTCAATTAGTCCATCAGATCTCTCGAAAAGCACTATCCCGCTGTTAGGCCCGAAATCTTCTCGATTAAGACCTAATGCGTCTTGAAGGCCTCTTCGCCATTCGCCAAGACGCTCTGGTTGACTAGCTAGAACCAATGTCTGAAATTGGTCACCATATAACTCTCCTAGAATTGCAATTATTCCTGCTGTAACTAAAGCATTTTTTGATCTACTGCCTCGACTAGGTTGAGCTCCTCTTCCTCCCATGCTGAAAAACCAATCTTCAAGCATTTCAACTTCATTAGGTTCAAGACTCCTTCGAAGTTTCCATGGCTCAGCATAAAAATCTGGTTGTTCTAAGAATTGGTTGAGACAAGTCCTTATTAGATTCTCATCAGGTTTGAATGTGTCAGCAATAGCATGGATGACTTCTGGATCTTTAGCGGTGTCTATTTCCTTTTTAGCGTCTAGAGGAGAAGGCTTTACTATTACTGGAGGGACTACAAGATCTAGTTGCTCAGCTGATTGCGCTAAGTCTTGTAAAGCACCACTTAAATATTCTTGAAAACCTTTAACTTTTCTTGCAATAGCATCAGATTGTCCTGAAAATGAGCTTTTGAGCTCAGCTTCAATTTGTACTTTCTTTTTTGCTAATTCTTCTAATTCTTTCTCTAATTTTTCACGAGAAAGCCTTAGATCTTTTAGAGCTAAGTTAATTAATTGTTGAGTATCGGATTTGGAGATCTTTGGTGGTGTATTTCCCGGAATATTGAGATTAGATGCTTCGGGTTGTGTTTTAAGATGAGTTTTGGATGAATTCTCCTTAGGAGAAGAATTTTCATCGATAATATCCTTCTCAGAATTTTGTTTTTTTAGAGATAGTTTTTCTTCGGATTCCATTTTTCAAAAACTTTAACTAAGTTTTAGAGTTTGTTGATTCTACTGTCTTGTTTATTTCTAAATCCTTAACTCTTAGCCTTAACTGCTCTTTTAAAGACTTAACTTCAAAAAGTATTGGCAGCAGATGAGGGCTTGCTTCCTCTCTGAAGTAAAGAAATCCCGGCAATTGAGGTAACAATATTCTCCATGCTATCCAATTCTTAAAAGGGAATCTACGCAATTCACGACCTAGTTGCATGACAATTAAATCATCTTTGGTAAATTGCAATCTTAAGGTGAAAGATTGTAATAAAAGAAAAAAACCAAAACTGCTGATTAGAATTGTTGGCCAAGGATGAAATGGTGTTATTAAAAATACCAAGCCGATAAATATAATTAAAACTGGTAAACGAAAAGAAGGTGACAATTGGACAACATTTTTATTAGAAAGATTTTCAGGAGTCATGGGTATTAGCCAAAAAGAATTTGGGTTAGTAAAACATCCACCAATGAAACTGTTATTAGAGTCATTACTACTGCTCCAGTAGTACTTGATCCTACTTCTTTGGGTCCGCCTCTTGTAGTTAACCCCCACCCACAAGCAATGATTGCGATTAGCAGACCAAAAACCAATGCTTTTATGAGCATATAAGGCAAATCAGATGTAATCAGCCATTCCCTGACTGAATTCCAAAAAATGGTTGGAGGAATTTGGTAGAGGCTAGTACTGCTAACTTGACCGCTCAATAAAGCAATAGAAAAAAATAATAAACATTGAATTGGTGCCATAACAACCATTGCACAAATCCTTGGAACAACTAAATATTCAACTGGATCAGTTTGTAACATCGTAATGGCATCAATTTGTTCAGTAACTTTCATTGTTCCAATTTGAGCGGCATAAGCAGTGGCAACTTTTCCTGTGAGAAGTGTTGCAGTAAGCAAAGGTGCTATTTCTCTGGCCATCCCAATTGCTAAAAGGCCACCAACTTCAGAACCTAATCCTTGTTTACTTAATTCTGCAGCGACTTGAATATTGAATACGGTTCCAGCAGCTATGCCAGTTATTAGAACGATAAGGAAGCTTCCAGGCCCTGCCTCCATTAATTGATCTATTAAATCTGATTTATTGATTTTCCCTGACGCTATGGATGCAATTGCTTGCCCACCAATTAAAAGGCTACTACTAAATCTTCTCAGCCAACGTGGTGAGTACTTCATTGATTTACTCTTTTAGATTTAAAATCTAAGTTTTTCCATGGTTTCATAGTTATTAATCCGAATACTACAAGAAGAGATGGTATTAATCCCATACATAATCTAATGGTAATTATTGCTGATAAAGGTTGATCAAAATCACCTAACATTGATGAGCAATTAGTTGAAGATTTATATCCTGCTAGAGATAAAAGAACTCCAAGGAATTGAACACTTAAACCTATACCAATTTTTTGTATGAAAACCATCCAAGCTGTGTATATTCCTGAGGGCTTTTCGGGGTCTTGATCAATAGCATCAGGGAGTAATGACCATGGAATAAGATAAGCAGTAGAAGCACCAAATCCTACTAAAATTATAATTAATAAAAGTATAACTATCTTTAAATACTCTATATTAGAAATAAAAAGTAAATTGTTAATATCTACTCCTTTAGTAAGAGGAGGCATAAACATAACTAAAAAGCATGAAAAAATCCATATTTTTCCTCCTTTAAAGAGTGCAGATATTCTTCCATATTTATTTGAATAAAAGCTCCAAAACTGTAGACCGAATAGAGTACTAATTTGAAAAGGTATTGGAATCCATTTCGAAATCTCTATTGGAACTAGAATGACTTGCTCAAGATAGATTAATGAAACAGTTTGCATGAGTTGCAAACCACACCAGAGAAGTAAATAAAGAGCAATAATTCGTGTGAAAAGTTTATTATTTAAAACTCTTTTTAATTGCTTCTGAAAAGGTTCGGATTGAGAAATGGGCTTTCTGGCTTTTTTAGCAAATGGGGCAAGTCCCCAGCAAGCAATTAAAGTTGTAAAAGTAGCAATAAAACCAGTTACTCTTCCCATTGAGGTGTAACCCTCAACTCCTTGTGATAAAAAGCCTGCAGCAACTATTAACCCAGTGGTTCCTGCTAAGATAGAACCAGTAAACCTGGCTGCATTAAGTCTTGTTCTAATTGCTATATTTTCAGTAAGCTCTGTAGATAATGCTGCGAAAGGAAGATTCACCGCTGTATAAGCAGTCATTAGTAAAATTGCTGCAAAGATGTAATAAGTAGTTTTAGTCTCTACACCTCCTGGAGGAACCCACCACATTGCGGCAAGGAATAGACCTAATGGAACTGCACCTCCAATCATCCAAGGAAGTCGTGGCCCCCATCTGGATTTTGTTTGGTCGCTCATCCATCCAATTAATGGATCATTTAAAGCATCCCAAAGCTTTGACACCATAAGTAATGATCCTGCAATAAATGCAGGAATTCCAGCAGCACAAGTAAAAAATAGAAAAAGATAAGTTCCTAACTGAATTGCAGCTAATCCAGTACCTGCATCTCCCATGGCATAGGAGATCATTAGTCTTGTTCGATTATTTACTTCGTTAAGCGATGTAGACTTCTTCAATCTTTTTTGGATAATGGGACTCGCAAGGTAATAATGGAGAAAGCTAAATTAATTTCACTCCTAAAGGGAGTAAATTTTAGTTCTAGCGCGGGCGTAGTTTAGTGGTAAAACCTCAGCCTTCCAAGTTGATGATGCGGGTTCGATTCCCGCCGCCCGCTTTAGTTTAATTTTCATAGCTTAATTTTTTTTGAATATTCATTAGCGACCATAAGAACAAGACTGTAACTTTCAATACGAATACTGGTTTGATTAGCTAAAGGTTTTTTTGTAATATTTTTATTTTTTAAAAAAGAGGTGTCAATACATTTTTTCCAAGGAGAAATAGGTTTTGGTAATTCAAATACCATTGCCTCTTTATAAGCATTTAAGCCAAGCCATATTGCAGCGCCTTCATCTTTTTTATTAATGCTATATCCAAGAGTATGGGACCATTCACTCCAGTCAGGCTTATTTAATTCAACACCATGCCATTGAATCCAAAATTTTGAAGATTTAACCTTTGTATGATCTTGAAAAGAATCAAACACCACATCAGGGCTAAAAAATTCTGGTAGTTGTTTTCGAAGCGATATGAGCTTCATGACAAACTCTTTTAAGTCTTGATCCCAATTAGTTGGATTCCAAGTCATCCATCCAAGTGGGTTGTTTTGACACCAAGTGTTGTTATTGCCTCCTTGGCTTCTACCTAATTCGTCTCCCATTAATAACATGGGTATTCCAGGCGATAAAAGAAGAGAAGAAATAAGATTTCTTTGCTGTCTTTTCCTTAAATTATTTATGTTTTTATTAGTTGTTGGTCCTTCAACTCCGTAATTGTAGCTATTGTTATGATTCTCTCCGTCTCTATTGCTTTCTCCATTTGCAAGATTATGTTTTTTATTGAAACTTACTAGATCATTTAATGTAAACCCATCATGTGAAGTTATAAAGTTAATACTAAATATATTTGCTAAATTTGAATTTTTATATAGCAATTTGTTTCCAATTAATCTATCTTTCAGCTTCCATATAGTGTCTCTTTCACCCTTCCAGAATCTTCGAATATCATCCCTAAAATGACCATTCCAAGTCCTGAACTTTCTTGCTGGAAAATCTCCAAGTTTATAGAGCCCTCCACAATCCCATGGCTCACTAATTAATTTCACATCACTAAGCTTAGGATCTGATTCAATTTCTTCAAATAATGGGGGAGAATCTAAAGGTATTAGATTTTCTCCTCTGCTCAAGGCAATACCTAAATCAAAACGAAATCCGTCAACCCCTAATTCAATTGCCCAACATCTCATGGATTCTAGTATTAATTTTCTAACTAAAGGACGATTAGCCGCAATGCTATTGCCGCATCCACTTACATCTTGGTAGCTTCCATTTTTATCTTGGTGGTAGTAAGTCTTTGGTCCAAAATATTTCCAACTTATACTTGGACCATCTTGGTTCCCTTCTGTTGTGTGATTATAAACAACGTCAATTAAAACTTCTAGATCATTGTCATGGCAGACTTCTACAAACTTTTGAAATTGTTTTCGGGCTTCTAATGGATCGTATCCATCTACATATTCGTGATGAGGAGTGAACCAGTTTATTGGGCTATAACCCCAATAATTTTCTAGTCCATTTGGGGCATCTTTAGAATCAAAAGTAAATACAGGAAGTAGCTCAATAGTTGTAATTCCAATATCTTTAAGATAAGGGATCTTTTCAATTAAACCAATAAAAGTTCCTTTCTTAGAATCAAAAACATTTGAGTCTGGGTTTTTAGTAAATCCGCCAACATGCAATTCATAAATAATTGTTTTATTCCATGCATGTTTAGGTCTTGGATGAGATTTAAAATCAAAAGAATCTCTTTTAGTTACTACTCCTTTTAGATAATGAGAATAACCTTTAAAAAATTTATTTTTTGGGTTTCTTATATATTTATTCCAGCCTGTAATTGCCCTTGCACAAGGATCTAAAACAAGATGACCTGTTTTAGGTTTGTTATTGTCAATTGATACTTTATATCCATATAAAGTTCCTTCGCCTAGCCCCTCTATTTCAACGTGCCAGTAATCTCCAGATCGGTTCTTTTGATCTAATGATATTATTTCTTTTGGATAGTCATCATTTTCTTTTTGGAAGATTAGTAATTCAACATTTGTTGCATTTGGTGCTGCTACGGAAAAATTAACCCCATCAGGAGTGATTGAGCTGCCTAATGGCCAAGCTGAACCAACTTTTACTTTGCCCAATTTTTTTTGTCCATCAAATCGGTAAGTAGATAACCTTTATCCCAACTTAGTTGTTTAGTTTATTTTAACAAGTTATAAAAAACAAAATCCAACTTAAAATAACTTGGATAGGAATTTTGGGGTTGAGTTGAGTAAATTAAATTTTTAATTTTATATGCACCTTATTTTTTCTGCCTAAGAGGAGACTCTACTTTAGATAAATAAAAAGCATTACCACTAGTTAATCTAAAATTTTTTGAAGTAATATTCCTTGAGAATTCCCTAGTTATTTAGCGTCAATAGGAATTCTTTAGGTGTGAAAAGGTCCGATTTTGATCTTTTTGCTCTTCTTTAAGGACTCATTATTATTTTGTAATAACAATAAATGTGCTGTTCTGCAGACCTTTATTAATTGAGGTGAACTTAATTAACTGTCTTGTTTTTACTCCAAAAAATAATAAATTTTACAAGTCAAGAATTGCTGTGATGAATAATTCAATCAGTTAATTCTCTAAACAGCTTGGAATAACTGGCTTCTCAGAATAACGAGGTTTTTTGTATTTGGCTTTGGTGAGTAGTTAGAAATCTTTAAAGAACTTTGAGATTGAAAAAAAGATTCTTACATATTTTTTATAAAGCTCACTGCCACAGGCCCTTTGGGTTGCAGGCAAGTGGTTTGCTCCATACGATTAGCAAGATTGAGTTTTTGGGAAACTAATTCCAAAATTGGTTCTCTTCCTCTTACTCCCTGCTACATACAATCTTTCCAATGAACAAAGCAGATTTAGTCAACCTTGTTGCAGCTCGTACAGAGCTAACTAAAACAGACGTTTCTCTGGTAGTTGATGCTGCCATAGACACAATTATTGACTCTGTAGTGGAGGGTAAGAAAGTCTCCATTCTGGGTTTTGGTTCTTTTGAACCTCGTGATCGTTCAGCTCGTCAAGGATTAAATCCAAAAACCGGAGAGAAGATTGCAATACCAGCAAAGCGTGTTCCAGCATTTACGGCTGGGAAATTGTTTAAGGACCGTGTTCAGGGATGATTTTTTGAGAAGTTACGTTTATTTATTGGCTTTTTAGTCATTCATAGGGACTCTGATTGATTTTGAGTCCCTTTTTTTGTAAAAATAGAGTTATTTTTTAAAAAATAAGAGTTTTTAGTGAAATAACTAAAAACTCTATTTTAACAAATATAAATTGCAGAGCTTATTTAATTGGAGAATTTATTTTTGGAAAATTATTTGTTTAGGAAAAACAGATATTTAATTATATTTTTTATGTATCTGTGTTTTTTTGTAACTCCAAAATTACCTAGCTATTCAAAAGTTTATGAGGATATTAATAAGCTAGTAAAAAGTTGTTATGAGGATGTTAATTCTTGTGAGGATGTATTGTTTAAGATAAATCAATATCAAAAAAATGCTGTGAAATATAAAAAATTCTCTTGTCAAACTAGATTGCTTGGTTTGGAAGCAAACATTATAATGGCTATGAATTCTAATTTTAAAAAAAAAGAAGCTAAAAGTCTTATTGATGACGTGAAGAGATATTGCTAGTTAAAAAAAATCATTCATTTAATATTGTTATTATTTATTACTTAGTAAATTTTAATAAGTTTAATGTTAAATACTAGGACAAATTAGGCTTTTATCTGATTTATATAAGTAAGATTAGACATATAAAAATTTAGAGTTTCTTCTAATTAAGAAAATGGGCTCAAAAGCTTCTAATCCCAAAAAGACCAACGATAAGTCAAGCAAAACCGTTAAGGTAAAAAATAGCAAATTTAAGAAATCAAGTCCTAAAGATCCAGATATATTAGTTAATCTTCCAGCTGGCTTGAAATATAAAGTCCCTGGTAAACGTCAAAGAGTCATTATTGGTTCAATAGTTATTGGATTGAATGTTTTATTAGTGATTAGTGTACTTGTATACTTTTATAGCCCATCGTTTCAAGACTTTATTTACAATTTTGGGCGAAGCTAGTTTTCAAATGCTTGGTAAATTTAATTAAATAAGTGACAAGAGCGATTTTCTTTAAATAGGAGAATATTACTATAAGAAAAAATAAAAGTGAAGTTTGGCTAAGAATATTTTTGGAATTTCTAAAAATAAATAGCTATATTCTAATCTTTTATTAGAAGCTTGTTAATAGTAATGGCATACAAAAGAAGCCAAGAGCAAAAATCAATAAAGATTCCACAACAAAGAAAGACAACTCTTAAATGGGGAACTGATGGAGAGTTATCATCTATTGACATGGCACGTATATTAGATCGTTTAAATAATCCAGATTTAACTGAATGCGAAATCACTATAAAAAAAGATAAAGGAAAAAAATTATAAATCTTTATTTTCTCTTCTATAATTGATAGGATCAGTAATATTTTTTTGAAAATGAAAATCACTATTGTGTTGATATCTTTATTAGCAATAAGCCTTAGTTTCTTATACTTTTCTACTGGCTACAAGTCAGCTTTTGAGGCTGACCAGCAATGCCATTATGATATGAGACTGAAATCTGTTGAATTTGATGGTTTAGGCTGTGACCATGATCTGGAAACGAATCAGTGGCTACTCTATAAAAATGGAATCAATGGTCAACCCTCTGAAGTTCTTGAAAGGTATCGATATTAAGTTATAAAATTTTTATTTATTATTGGAAATAAATATACTGCAGCTATTGATGAGATGAAACCTATAATTATAAATGTTAGAAATTGACCTATTGAACCAGGAAGGTATGTATTTTGAAGGAAATAAAAATCAATTAATGATCCAACTGTTCCCCAAATAATTATCCAGGCAGATACATATGAAATACCTACTAATGTCTTTTTATCCATGATCTTGAAATGGTTAAAGAATTTATATTATAAATATAAGATAAAGATTTGGTTTTAGTTGATTCCAAAAATTTTTTGAGTTGCTGGCTCTCCTGCAAAAGCTAATTCAGTAAGTATTAGCATTAAAAAACCTATCATCGCAACTCTGGCATTAACGAGTTCAGCATTTTCATTAAAGCCAAAGACTTGTTTTACCTCTTCGCCTCTATTGTTGATCCATTTTGAAGAAGAACTTACCGTTTGATTAATTGAATCTAATTTATTTTTAGATTCCGTCGTTTTTGTATTATTTGGCTCTAATTTATTATTATGATTGTTTGACTTAGAATCATTATCAGACATTTGAACTTAATATATATATATCTTTAGATTATAAGCTATTTTTTTAGAATTTTGTGCGAATGTCTTTTTTTTCGAGACTTAACCATACGTTTAGATTTTTTTGAAAGTGAGTAAATTTCAACTTTATTTAAAATAAAACCTAGAATTGAAAACAAAATAATCAATAAAAAAAATATTAGAAAGGCTTTCATGTTGAAATAAGATTATTAATATATAATAATGATTTTAATAGTATATGTTTAAAGAAAGAAAGGAATTTATATATTCTAAGGATTACTTTTATCTATAACTTATTAAGTTTTGTTTGACTATTGATTAATGACTTGTTTTTAGTTGATTTTCTTGCTAAAAAATAATATATGTTTCAAAATAATGGATAGTACTATTCTGTCCATTGTTGTTTTAGTTTTTGTTGCCATGGTTGTAGTTGGTTGGCTAGAACTAATCCAAGAATTTTTTGTTCACATATAAAAGAAAGCTTATTTTGTAGCTATGTTATTAAATCTTACTTGGTTGATTCCTGGCCTTCCAATTAGTCTATCTGTCTTGATTGCAGTACTTCTGTTAAGTTTTAGAAAGACGATGAATAGGTTGACAAAACCAGTATCATATTTAATTATTATTAGCCTTATTATTGCGGAAATAATTAATTTTGTTTTATTTAAGCAACATATAACTGGGAATATTTTACTTTTTGGAAATAATTTTAAGTTAACTGTTGATAACTCAGCTTTGCTATTTTCTCAGTCTATAGGGCTAATTTTTTTATTGATTATGCTTTTTTCATTTTTTAAATTAAAAAGACAAAATGGCTATGTTAGATACTTTACTTTTCTTGGATTACTGAGTGGACTTGTTTTTATGTTCTCTTTTAGTGGGAGTCCATTTCACAATATTTATGATCCTTTATTATCATTTTTAAATAGAACAGGTATATCTCTTTAAAATAGATTATTCTCTGATTTTATTAGGTATATGAGAATTAATTTAAGTTCAGATAAGTTCTAATATTATTTGAAGTTGTCATAAAATCTAAATTGTAATAAGCTTAATATAATTTTTTGGATTTGGCTTTTGCTTTGAATGTTAATTCATCTTTAGATTTTCCTAAGAATATTGCATTAGTTCATGAATGGTTCTCTCCAAGATCTACTGGTGGTGCAGAGAAAGTTGTTCAAGTAATAGATGATTTATTAACTCAAATAGCATATAGACCAGAAATTTTTTCTTTAGTTAATTGTGAAAATTTGAAGAAAGGTAGTTGGTTATTCAACAGAAAAGTAAAGACTAGCTTTATCCAAGGATTACCATTTGGCATCTCACATGTTCAAAAATACCTACCCCTTTTGCCTTTTGCTATTGAACAACTCGATTTAGAGGGATATCCATTGGTTATAAGCAGTAGTCATCTAGTAGCTAAAGGTGTTTTGACATCACCCGATCAGCTTCATATTAGTTATGTTCATACACCTGTGAGATATGCCTGGGATCAAATGAATATATATTTGAAGCGTTCTTTTCTAAGTAAAATTGGGTTGGGCCCTTTAATTAGGTTTCAGCTGCATAATTTAAGGCAATGGGATCAATTAAGTAGCTCAAGAGTAGATTACTTGATAGCAAATTCAAATTTCACGGCAAAAAGGATTTGGAAATATTGGAGAAGGCCTTCTGAGGTCGTACATCCGCCGGTAAGTGTCAAGCGTTTTGAATGGAATAAGCCTAGAGAAGATTTCTTTCTGAGTGTCTGCAGATTAGTTCCTAATAAAAGAGTGGATTTACTAGTTAGAGCTTTTAATAAATTGAAATTGCCATTAATTGTGGTTGGAGATGGGGTCGAGAAAAGATATTTAGAAAATTTAGCAGGACCAACTGTTCAAATTCTTGGGTATCAAAGTATGGAGAAGGTCGAAGATTTAATGAGTCATTGCAGAGCTTTTGTTTATGCAGGGATTGAGGACTTTGGAATCGCTCCAGTCGAGGCAATGGCCTCAGGAGCGCCTGTAATTGCTTTTGGAAAGGGAGGGGTTTTGGACACAGTTAAGTGTTTCAATATTAATCCTAGTAATGACTCAACTGGACTTTTGTTTTTTGATCAGACAGTTAAATCTTTGGTTGAAGCAATCGAATTTTTTGAATCAAAACAACTATGGAGAGATTTAAATCCTGAATTAATTCGGTATTGGGCTAATTCATTTTCTGAAGATTCATTCAAATTGAAATTCAGAAAAATTTTAAATAATGTATGGAATGATCATTTAAAATCTTGTGACATTGGATCTAGTGACCTTGGAGCTTGATCAAAAATTTTCTAATTAAGTAAGGTGTTAAAAGGTTGAAGTCATGAGCTTAACTAACTCAATAATTTGTGCAAAATAATCCTGGAAAGTCATTATTACGATGGTCAGAGTTTCGAAAGGGCTCTCCTAGAATTCCATTTGAAGTAATTTCGAAAGAACCATCTTTATTACCTGCTTCTGAACTAATAAGAAATCAGAGTAGATACGGACGCTCTATAAAAAGAACAGGCGATGTTATTTTCTCTTTAATGGTAATAACTCTTGGCTCTCCTGTATTTATCTTAATTGCAATTTTAGTAAAGTTAAGTTCTCCTGGATCTATCTTTTATGTGCAAAAAAGAGTAGGAAGAAATTATAGAGAATTTGGATGTATTAAATTTAGAACAATGTATAAAGATGCTGATGAGTTGCTTCCCAATTTACTCGAGAAATATCCTCTTATGAGAAAGGAATTTGAGAAGGATTTTAAATTAAGACATGACCCTAGAATAACAAAATTAGGGAGATTTCTAAGACGCTCAAGTCTTGATGAACTACCACAATTTTTTAATGTTTTGAAAGGTGAAATGAGCGTTGTGGGCCCTAGACCAATTGTTAATAACGAAATTAATAAATATGGTGTTTTTATGGAAGAAGTTATATCTGTTAGACCAGGCCTAACAGGATTGTGGCAAGTTAGTGGACGAAATAATCTTAGTTATAAAAAAAGGGTTCAATTGGATTTAGTTTACGCAAGAAAAAGAAGTTTTATACTTGATTTAGAAATAATTATTCTTACACTTGGTGTTTTATTGTTCCCTATGGATCGAGGGGCTTTTTGAATTTAGTAATTTATAAACCTTATTACTAAAAAAATAAATATAATCCAAATTAATTCTAGTCTAATGCTTAGGTCTAGTATCTTTTTAATTGATTCCTCATTTGCTATTGGATAAGACTTTGCAATAAATGGTTTTATCTTTTTCTTTCCCTTGTAAAAATTTATCCCTCCCATTCTTACACCAGCACAATAAGCGAAAATTGCCTCAGATATTCCCGAGTTTGGAGAAGAATCCATTAAACCATCTTTCCATGCATTTCTAATTGTGCTTGCGATAGATTGTTTAGGTCTACAGCAAAAAGGGAGAGTTATTAAAACAATTCTTGATGGAATAAAGGTAAGGAAGTCGTCTAGTTTTGCACCAATAAAACCAAGCCATCTTAGATTTCCTTCTTTGTATCCAAGCATTGAATCAATAGTGCTAGAAGCTTTAAAGATCCAAACCATTGTTAATGGCCCTGGCATTAATTTGTTGAATTGCCAGACAATTATTCCAAGAAACATCCAAAACAAAGGAGCAAATATACCATCAACTGAATTTTCACTTGCTGTTTCAGCAGTTGCCCTAAGAATCTCATCTTTATCTAAATGTTCAACATCTCTACCAACAATTAAACTTAATTTTTCTCTTGCAGATTGAATATTATCTGGTTTTATTTCTTTAGAAATTATATTAATAATCTCCATAACACTTTTATTAAGACTTCCTGATGCGAGTCCGCTGCTCAAAATAAAAATAAAAATAATTGTGCTAAAAAAAGGAATATGGATTTCAAATTTTAGAAATAATCTTTCTATAAACCATCCAGAAATACCGCTTAAAAATACAATAATAAAAGTGATTATTCCCCCTCCAATATAAAGTTTTAATTTATTTCCATTAGCAATATCTTCCGTCAATCTCTTTAAGAAGTTAATACCCGCACCCATCAATTCAACTGGATGTGGCAAGTTTTCCGGATCGCCTAATAAAAGATCTAAAAGTATTGCTCCGAATATGAGGTATGAGATGGCTCTTAGTTCTCTTTAAGCCAACTAAACATAGAACGCAGAGTTTTTCCTACTTTCTCGATAGGAAGTTCTGAGTCCTTTTGGCGAATTCTCTTCATTTCTGGTTTGCCTGCATCACATTCTTTTACAAAGTTTTTAGCAAAAGTACCATCTTGAATATCGGCAAGGATTTTTTTCATCTCAGCCTTGGTTTCTTTGGTAATTAGTCTTGGTCCGCTTACATAATCCCCATATTCAGCTGTATTAGAAATTGAATCTCTCATTGCAGTTAGACCTCCTTTAACCATTAGATCTACTATTAATTTGACTTCATGCAGGCATTCGAAATAAGCCAATTCTGGCTGATAACCCGCTTCTACTAATGTCTCAAAACCAGCTTTGACCAACTCTGATAATCCTCCACATAAAACTGCTTGTTCCCCAAAAAGATCAGTCTCTGTTTCTTCTTTGAAATTGGTTTCTAAAATCCCTGCACGTGTACCTCCAATACCTTTTGCATACGCCATCGCTAGAGATCGAGCATTCCCGGATGCATCTTGCTCAATGGCAAATAAAGCTGGAACCCCTTGTCCATTTTGATATTCCCACCTGACTGTATGTCCAGGACCTTTTGGAGCAATCATGACCACATCAACAAACTCAGGGGGGTTGATTAATTCAAAGCGAATATTGAATCCATGAGCAAAACTAAGTATTTTTCCTGGTTTTAAATGTGGTGCTATTTCTTTGCTATAAACATCCTTTTGGAATTCATCAGGCAAAAGAACCATAATCCAATCGGCTCTTTCAGAAGCTTCTGAAACGCTTAAAACTTCTAACCCATCAGAATTGGCCTTGCTGGCTGAATGACTTCCTTCATAGAGGCCAACAACAACATTGATACCGCTATCTTTTAAATTCAATGCATGAGCATGGCCTTGTGATCCATAACCAATAATTGCAACAGTTTTATTCTGAAGAAGACTTAGGTCTGCATCAGAGTCATAGAAGAGTTTTGCCATCTGAGTAAGTATTTCAGAACTGTATTAAGGCTGAGCTTACGAAATAGAGTGCTATTGAAACCACTTTCTTTGATATATTTTTTTGACTATCAAGACAATTAAGCCAATAAGTCTAGTGAATGAATCGTCAACTTTCACTTGGATGAGTTATTACTCTGTCTATTAGGCCATAGTTTTTTGCTTCTTCTGCGCTTAAAAAATAATCACGATCAGTATCTTTTTCTATTTTTTCAAATGTTTGTCCTGTCATCTCTGCCATTGATTTATTAAGCATTTCTTTTATTCGGAGAATTTCTCGTGCTTCAATTTCTATATCGCTTGCTTGCCTTTGAGCAGTTCCACCGAGTGGTTGGTGAATCATGATTCGGCTATGAGGAAGGGCAAGCCTTTTCCCTTTTGTACCTGCAGATAATAAAAATGCACCCATAGAGGCGGCCAATCCAACGCAAATAGTTACAAGGTCACTTTTGACGTATTTCATGGTGTCATATATTGCTAAACCAGCGGTTACTGAGCCTCCAGGACTATTGATATAAAGATAAATAGGTTTGCTACTGTCTTCAGAATCAAGATAAAGCATTTGTGCAACTAGACTGTTAGCAATGCCATCATTGACTTCTTGTCCAAGAAATAAAATTCTCTCTGCACCAAGTCGTGTATATATATCTACCCATCTTTCGTATTGACTTCCTGGAAGTCGGTATGGAACGCTTGGAGTACCTATTGGCATGGCTGATTAATGTGGAATGTTTAGTAATTGAAATTTAAAAAAAATTTATTAAAAAAATAGATAAATTAACTGGGTAAAACTTTTTCGCCTGGCAAGTCTTTTCTACTTGTCAGAACGCGATCAATTACACCATATTTTACTGCTTCCTGAGGGTTGAGGTAGCTCATTCGATCTGAGTCTTTTGATAATTGCTCTACTGACCTTCCCGTGTTTTGACTAAGGATTTCTAGCATTGCTTTTTTGTTATGAATAACTTCTTTCGCTCTGATTTGAATATCAGTTGCTTGGCCTTGTGCTCCACTCCTGGGCTGATGAAGAACAATGGAGGCGTGAGGTAATGCTGCTCTATGTCCTTTCGTACCTGCTGAGAGGATTACTGCTGCTGTCCCCATTGCTTGACCAATACAAATTGTGTGAACAGGCGGTTTTACGTATTTCAACGTATCACAAATTGCAAAAGCTTCTGTTTCGAATCCAATTGCATCACCTGTGTACCAACTTGTTCCAGTTGAATTTATGTAGAAATAGATAGGTTTTTCTGAATTATCAAATTCTAGAAAAAGAAGTTGAGCAATTATTAGCTCAGTGACATCCATCCCAAGCTGTCTTTTGGCGTCGTCATCAGAGAATAATGGCAAGCCTAAATAAACTATCCTCTCTTTTAGAAGAAGTGATGGTAAATCAGGCGGTGGAGTTCTCATTACGGCAGAATCGCCATAATACGGAGCAGATGTAGTCATATGAAGTTTAAGTTTTCTTGGATTGGAGCCTAGCTAGATCTAGCCTTGAGAGGCTTTTCTTGATTCAAATTTGTTTGGGGGCTGATCATTGGAAGCTTTACTAAACACCATCCGGCCAGTTGGTGTTTGTAATGCCCCAGTTACAACTACTTCTATTCTTTTACCGATCCATTGGAGCCCCTCCTCGATAACAACCATTGTTCCATCCTCAAGATAGGCAATACCTTGAGAATTTTCCTTACCTTCTCTAACTACTTTTAAATTTAGCTTTTCACCAGGTTGAACTTCAGGCCTTACTGCAAGAACTAAATCACTTAGATTCAAAACTTTTATCTCTTGCACTTGTGCAACCTGAGACAAGTTGTAATCAACGGTTATTAGTATTCCTGATATGTCTGAAGTTAATTTTAAAAGAACTTCATCTGTTCCTTCTCCTTCGTATTTTGTACTATTTATTACTAATCTTCTTCCATAACTTTCTCTTAGTTGGTTTAACAATTTTAGTCCTCTTCTTCCTTTTCCTCTCTTTTCGCTATTGCTTGAATCAGCTAGTTTTTGCAGTTCATCCATTACAGATTGGGCAACAATTAGTTGACCTTCTATTAATCCCAAACTAAGCAGAGCCTTTATTCGACCATCAATTATTATACTTGTGTCTAAAATTTTTGCGCTGGCTGGAGTTAGTATTCCATCTGCCATTAATAAAGATTCAGTGCTATTTGGATTGAAAAGACGAATAACAGTTCGACCATGAACATCAGCAAGGTTGTATCCAAGAACCCCAAAGAAAATATTGCTAAGAACAGCAAATATAGGTTTTACAAAAAATAATTCAGTTGGTAAAGGTAATAATAGTACAGGTACTAATAATAAGGTTGCTATTAACAGACCAAGAACAATGCCAACTGATCTACTTATTAGTAAATCAGTTGGCATTGTTCTTATTCTTGTTGTTAATTTATTTTTAAATTGCTGAAAAAGAAAAGCTATTAAAAGACCTACTAAAGCTGTTAATCCTGATAAAGCAATTTTTAAATTTTTTAGATTAGTAATTTGATCTAAAGTTTCTTGAGGTAACCAATTGACCCCAATCCATCCGGTGATTGCACCTGAAATGAGAAATAAAACCAGGATAACTAGATCTGCCATATGTTCAGGTTATGCTTGCTTCCCGTTTTTTTCTAAAGCTTTATTTATTTTCAAAGATTTGGGTTGTAAAAATGACGATTTTTTTGGGTTTATATATACGGGGAACCGATGGTAAGACCCCCAAGAAGTGCATATGTGCACATACCTTTTTGCCATAAAAGATGTTTTTACTGTGATTTTTCCATTATCCCTTTAGGTGATAGCGCCGGAGCTCCAAGCAGTCCAGGGATAACTTCCATAAACTCATATTTGGATTTATTGCATAGAGAGATATCACTTTCCCCAAAAGGTCCTCCTTTATCAACTATTTATTTTGGCGGTGGAACGCCTTCGTTGTTGAAAAAAGATGAGATTGCAAGTTTGTTAGAAAACCTTCAGAGGAAATTTGGATTTCAAGATGGAGCAGAGATCACTTTGGAGGTTGATCCCGCGACATTTTTAGAAAATGATCTTGAAGAATATTTAACAATAGGAGTTAATAGATTGAGCTTGGGTGGACAGGCTTTTGAAGACACTACATTAGCTTTGATAGGGAGAAAGCATAATCGCTCCCAATTAATAGAGGCATGTCATTGGGTTAATAACTTATTTAAAAGAAGAATGTTAAGAACCTGGAGCCTTGATTTGATTCAAAATCTACCAGGAATGAATTTAAATAGTTGGACTAAAGAGCTAGAACAAGCTGTTCATACTGAAGCCCCACATTTATCAATTTATGATTTATCTATTGAACCAGACACAGTTTTTGGACGCAGGCATAAAAAGGGTAATTTGAATATCCCAAATGAAGCTGTAGCGCAAGAAATTGATTTAAAAACTAATCAATTTTTAAAAAGTAGGGGTTTTTCTAGGTATGAGATATCTAGTTATTCTTTACCTGGACATGCATCTCGTCATAATCGAATGTATTGGAGTGGCTCAGGATGGTGGGGTTTCGGGATGGGAGCAACAAGTGCTCCATGGGGGGAGAGATTTTCTAGGCCTAGAACAATTGCTGGATACAAAAAATGGATTGATCAGCAAGAAAATCAATTACTTGAAAAAACTTTATTTGCTAAGGACTCAAGCCCTATGCCATTGGATGAATTATTGATGGTTGGACTTCGAAGAAGGGAAGGTGTTCATATCCTGGAACTTGCCAAACAGTCTGGTTGGACTCAACAAGAATGTGATGAAAACTTTAAATTATTGGATAAATATTGGCTAAAATTTTTAAAAGATGGTTATTTAATTAAAAAAAATGGAAGGTATTTTTTGAGTAATCCTAAAGGGATGCAAATTAGTAATCAGATTTTGATTGAGATGTATTTGTGGTGGGACTCTCTTGATTGAGATTTGTAGATTCAATCCATTTTTTTAGCGCATTTATACAAAGTTCTCGTCCTGGCAAAAAAGGTTTTGCAAAAGGAGGTTGATCGCTTGATAGGCCAAGAATATCTGCTGTGACTCTTACTTGTCCATCACAATCTTTTCCTGCTCCTATTCCAATAACAGGGATTGTTAAACTCTTTTTTAATTTGCTGGCAATTTCTCCAGGAATATGTTCAAGCACAATTGCAAAACATCCAGATTCTTGCAGCATTTTTGAATCCTTAATAATTTTATCTTGACCACTTTTATCTCTTGCTTGTGCCTTGTATCCAAGTTGATGAACTGATTGAGGAGTTAATCCAAGATGTCCCATTACTGGTATACCCATTCTTACAAGTCTTTTGATAACTAATACAGTCTCAGGCTCAGCTCCTTCTAGCTTCACTGCTGAAGCACAGGAGTTTTTTAAGAGTGTTCCTGCTGCTTCAACTGCCTTGTCTTCACCACATTGATAGCTTAGGAAAGGTAGATCACAGATAACTAATGGTTGCTTCGACGGTGGTTTGGAAAAACCTCTACAAACAGCTTGAGTATGATGAAGCATCTGGTCAAGGGTTACGGGGAGAGTGGTCGTGTGTCCTAAAACAACCATTCCAAGAGAATCCCCCACTAAAACTACATCAGCACCTGAAGCTTCAACAATTGAGGATGATATTGCATCCCAAGCAGTTAATACAGTTATCTGTTTCCCTAACTCTTTAAAACGAACCAATTCTGTCGTTAGCATTTAATTTTCAATAACGGGATTAACTATTGCTAGAATATTAGTGACTCGGCCCCATGCGGCTGTGACGCCTAAATCTGGTCAGGACCGGAAGGTAGCAGCCATATGGGATGCTCAAAGCAGGCGTGGATTCCGGGTCACCTTAATCAAAGTAAATTTATAACTTTCAACGATTTTGTCTTAAACGTAAAAACTCGGGTATTGATGCACCAGATTCCTTACTTTCTGATTGTTCATAAAGAGATTGAGGAGAGAGTCTTGCCCTTGTTCTTTCATTTGAATAAGTTGGATTACTGTCAAACCCCGTGGCAATCACGGTAACCTGAATCTCACCCTCGAGTTTTTCATCAACAACTGTGCCGACAATAATATTAGCCTCAGGATCAACTACATCTGATATAACCTCAGAAGCAGAGGTCATATCTTCAAGAGTCATATCTTTCCCTCCAGTAATATTTATTACACATCCTTTTGCTCCATTAATTCGAGCAGCTTCTAATAAAGGACTAT
Source organism: uncultured Prochlorococcus sp. (assembly GCA_902564695.1). Lineage (GTDB taxonomy): Bacteria > Cyanobacteriota > Cyanobacteriia > PCC-6307 > Cyanobiaceae > Prochlorococcus_B. The sequence continues at coordinate 164,096 of CACFCB010000001.1, forward strand.
TTATTGCAGCTTGAGCAGCTTCTAGGGCTCTTGATCTACCTGAGCCTAAGCCAATACCTAAGAGAGCTGTACCAGCTTCTGTCATAACTGATCGGACATCCGCAAAATCTACATTTACTAAACCTGGACATGTGATTATGTCACTTATTCCTTGAACCCCCTTCATTAGAACGTCATCAGCACTTCTGAAAGCTTCTTGCAAAGGTGCTCCAGAAATTACGTCTTTGAGTCTGTCATTAGGAATAACAATTAATGTGTCAACGTTTTCAGCAAGCCTTGCAATACCTTCATCGGCTTGCCTTAATCGACGTTTTCCTTCAAAACTAAATGGTTTTGTTACTATTCCTACGGTTAAAGCACCACTCTCTTTGGCTACTTGAGCAACAACTGGGGCTGCACCTGTTCCAGTTCCTCCTCCCATCCCAGCAGCAATGAAAACTAGGTCTACACCCTCTAAGGCTTGCTGAAGATCGGTTTTTGATTCTTCTGCGGCTTTTTGTCCAATACTTGGATTACCACCTGCACCAAGACCCCTGGTTAGAGTTTGACCTAACTGAACTCTATTAGTTGCAGATGATTGGATTAAAGCTTGAGCGTCTGTATTAAGTACTCGATAGGTGACTCCGTCAAGATCACTACTGATCATCCGGTTTACGGCATTACTGCCTCCTCCTCCAACACCAATAACCTCAATACGGGCAGATTGGCTGGGTAGGATTCCATTATCCATGTTGAAATTTGATTTGCTTCCAATTCCCATCACCATATTCAGTGTTAGAACTCTTTTTGGGCATTATGAACATCATCCATGATTTCTGTTGGTTTGTTAGTACAAATTGATTAACAAATTAATTTACTTGATTTATCAAGATTGACTCTTGATTTTTGAAGAATGCATAAAAAAGCCAGTTATTGCAACCTCTCTAAATGCCTCTGTTCATTATTTTTTCAGTTTTTAATTCTGGTTTGCTTGGATCTTTAATGTCCACGACTTTTACTTTTGTGTTGATTAAAAGATTTGGTAATGATTCTTGAAGCTGATTTAGTTTATTGATTTGCTCTATTAAACGATTTGTATCAGAGCCCAAAAGAACTGAATTGAAGTGTTCGGTTTCGATAATGATTTCTTGAATTGGACTTATTTTGATTTTTTTTAAAGGGCTTTGAAGGCTAGATCTATTTTTTATTATTAGTCCGATTTCATTCTTTTTGTTTGAGTTCCAATTTTCTACAAAAATATTCATTTTATTTTTTTTTGATTCACTTACAAATTTAAGGGGAATCCAATTCCCGTCGACATCAATAGCTCCATTCTCGTTTTGATTCGATGAGACTCGATTCGCGAAAGCCACTGATTCTCTTTCTTTGACGATTAGGTGAATTTCAGGTGGAAAAAACTTACGATTTACTGAAATACCTTTGATTGGAAGCTTGCTTAATAAAAATGATTCTATCTCTTTGGGATTTAGTTCAAGTAAATTATTAGGAAAAAAAATACTCGTTGCTTTTTCTATATCATTTTTTGTTATTCCCGAAAGACCTTTTATTTCAATTTGATTTGAACTTATAGGTTTCCAAGCTTGATTTAAAAATGTAAAAACTAGAAAAATTGATGAACTTAAAAAAAACAATAATTGCCATAGTTCAATTAATAACTTTTTTCTTTCAAAAAAATTCGAAACATTTTTAATTGATTGACTGCTTTTTCTAATTAATCTTTTAGGCGGGTTTAATTTTGATTTCAAAGGTCGCATCTTGCTCGTGACATAAGCTGATCCATCCATTGGCGTGCACGTTCAGCGTCTGAAAAAGGGATATCTATTTCTTGCCCTCCCCCAACAAGTCTTAGTCGACATCGCCCTTGTGATTCTTGTGTTAAAGGTGCTTCACCTGAGCTGAGAGCCATTAATTCAAGCATTTCTAATTTCTTAACTTCGAAAGTTGCTTCCTCCTTGAAATTACCTGCTTCAAAACTGCTCCAACATAAAGAACCATTTTTTAATCGAGCGGCACCTGTCCCGTCTAGTTTGGCAAGTTCTGATCCTTTGGCCCAAATTAGATAAAGGTTCTGTCGCCTTCTCTCAAGCCATCCAAGGGCAGCGATAAGAATAAACGCCATAAGTAGAGGCAACCAAAGGAGACCGTGAATCATTTTCTGAAGAAGAGATCTAAAATCTTCATAGTTAATTTATTCATTTGCTATTTCTATGAGACTAGCAACAAGTTTTTCTAGTTTTAATCCAGAAGCTTCCCATAACATTGGATACATACTTGTTTTGGTAAAGCCTGGCAAGGTGTTGACTTCATTTATATAAATTTGTTGTGTATTTTCTTTATAAAAAAAATCCACTCTTGCTAAACCAAAAGCATTTATAGCTTTACATGCTTTAATAGCCAATTCTTGTATTTTAGTGACTACATCAATATTGATATCAGCTGGGATGATTATTTTGCTTAGATTCTCATTATATTTTGAATCATATGTATACCAATCTGTTTCAAATTTAACTTCGCCAATAACAGAAGACTTCATAATTGATTTCCCTAATATTCCGCATTCAAGCTCTCTCCCCTCTATGTGTTTTTCTATGATAATTCTCTCATCGAATTTTGTAGCGACTTGCAATCCATGAATAAATTCTTTGTTGGTATATGCTTTCGTTATACCAATAGATGAACCTAAATTAGCCGGTTTTATAAAACAAGGATAATTTATTATTTTTTCTACTTTTTCGTAAATAGAATTCATTAAAGATTCACTTTCTAGATCTTTTTTATCTAGATAAATATATGGTACCTGAGGGAGATTGAATGATTTAAAAATAGATTTCATTGCAATTTTATCCATTCCTAATGATGAACCAAGAATTCCAGAACCAACAAAAGGCTTTCCAGTTAATTTAAATAATCCTTGAATAGATCCATCTTCTCCATTAGGACCATGTATTGCTGGAAACCATATATCAATTTTTTCACTTTCTTTTGAGAAATTAGTTAATCTCTCTTTATCTTTTTCTCGGTTGAAAGTAGACTTTTGCTCTCCTAGTAATATCGATTTGGAGTAGCTATGGCTTCTCCAAAAACCATACTTGTCTATGTAAATCGGACATACAATAAAACGTTCTTTATTGCTTGGATAAGATAAGGCGTCGAAAATAGTTTTGGCAGATTTTATAGAGATATCATGTTCACTGGATTTACCACCGAAAACAAGACCTATATTAAGTTTTTTAGTTTTCATAATGATTCATTTTTTTATATTTGAAATTTAATTGAATCTAAAAGTTATTTATTCCAAATTTCCAGTTAAAGAAAATGGACGAATGTCTTCAATTTTTACTTTTACGATATCACCAATCTGTTGAGATCTTCCATCCTTTGACAATCTTGGGAAAAATGTAAGACGATTTGTTCTTGTCCTACCCATTAATTGAGAAGTGTTTTTGATATTTACATTCTCTATAAGTATTTCTTGATAAGTATTTTTATACCTTAAATTTCTTTCCTTTGCAGTCTTCTCAACTAAATTATTGATTTCCCTAAGCCTATCTATTTTGACTTCTTCTGGTAATTGATTAGGCCATTTTGCAGCTGGTGTGTTTGGCCTAGGAGAATAGGCAGCAGTGTTGACGAGATCAAATTTTAGGTCCTCGATGATTGATAGTGTCTCCTCAAATTGATTTAATGTTTCACCGGGAAAGGCCACAATTGCATCAGCAGTTATAGAAGATTCGGGCATTAATTTTTTAATATAATTAATTATTTCTTTGTAACTTTCAATTGTATAGCCTCTGGCCATCTTTTTTAAAATATTATTACTTCCACTTTGAAATGGAATATGAAAGTGTTCGCATACTTTTGGAAGCTTTGCACAAACATCTATCAATTCTTTAGTGAAATATCTTGGATGACTCGTAGCAAATCTAATACGCTCAATACCTTCAATATCATGTATATATTCTAATAAGTATGAAAGTGTTATTTGACCAGAGAAATTATGCTCACCAGAATTAAAGTCTCGACCATAAGCGTCTATATTTTGACCTAATAGAGTTATTTCTTTGTAACCGATTTTTGCTAATTGTTTGATCTCATTTTTTATAGCTTGTGGTGTTCTTGATTGCTCTTTTCCTCTAACTGAAGGTACTACGCAATAAGTACATCGTTCGTTGCATCCGTAAATTATGTTGATCCAACCGCAGATAGTGCTATCTCTTCTTGCTGTTGTTATGTCCTCAAATATGTGTTGCTCATCAGTGGCAAGTACTTGATGACCATTGTCAACTTGATTAAGAAGAGTCTCTAGACGATTGGCATGCTGAGGTCCCATTACAAGATCTATTTCTGGGACTCTTCTTAATATAGATTCTCCTTCTTGTTGAGCTAAGCAACCTGCGATTATTATTTTTAAATTTGGATGTGACTGTTTCCTTCGAGCTTGTCTGCCTAAATAACTATAAACTTTTTGCTCAGCACTATCACGAATTGTACAAGTGTTATAGAGAATTAAATCTGCTTTAAGTTCCTCATCTGCAAGTTTATAACCCATTTGTTGCAATATTCCTGACATCCTCTCTGAGTCAGCCTTATTCATTTGACATCCAAAGGTGGTAATCCAGTAACTTCCTCTATGATTGCGAATTGATTTATTTTGTTTGGTTGGGGTTATAGATGCTGTCATTACAGGTGTATTTTTCCCAAGGAAATACAAGGATTTGGGATGGATTCATTAAATAGTTTTCAAGGGCGAGCGAGGGGATTCGAACCCCCGAATAGCGGCGCCACAAGCCGCTGCCTTAACCACTTGGCGACGCCCGCCTTGCTTTTTTAATCTACCAATGTTTTGTCATTTTGAGATTTCAAAATGATTTTGGTAAACAATTTTGTTTGTATTCATTCTAGTTGTGACTTATAGAAATTATCACTTTTTATATCTTGATCACAACGCAATTGAAAGCCAATGAAGTTACTCTGGGGTTATGAACCCGATTAAAACCCCTCGGGATTGAAATTTATTAGAAAGTGAATTTTGCAAAAAATGTTGAATTGCTTGCAGGCTTTCCAAAGTCAGGTTGCATTGATGCCCTTGTTCCAAGATCTTTGATTGGTGATGGACAAGATCTATTAGGAACGTCAATTAATAAAGAAGGCTTGTCTTCTGTTCAAGTTGAATGGAGGAATGGAACGATTATTTCTATAAAGGGTTTAAAACATACATCTACAGTTCATAGGGAGATTCTTCTCCCAAGATTTGCGGAACCTCATGCACATTTAGATAAAGCTTTTTCATGGTCACGTTCACCTAACTGGAAAGGTGGTTATCACGAAGCTTTAGCAGCAAATCTAAGTGAATATAAATTGAGGTCCAAAGATGAACTTCTATTTAGTGTTGAGAAATCTTTGAACTTAGCTCTTGTTAATGGTATTGGAGCAATTAGATCTCATATTGATAGCTTTGGAAAAAATGCAATGAGAGATTGGGATATATTAGAAAGTATTAGAAAACAATGGCGCGAGAAAATTCTCTTGCAGTTTGTAGCTTTAACTCCACTAGATTTTTGGCAAACTTATGAAGGTGAACTCTTCGCTAAAAGAGTTGCTTTAAGTGGAGATCTCTTGGGAGGAGTGATAGCGCCTCCATTTAATAATAAGAATACTTTTAAGTCTTTATTGCACTTAGTGCAACTTGCAAATAGGCTTAACTGTGATATTGATCTTCATATTGATGAGTCTCAGTCTTGTCCGGCGGCAGGGTTGAGGTTGCTTCTTGAAGTATTAGGACACATTAAGAATGAGATATCAATAACTTGTAGTCATTTGAGCAGTATGGGCTTATTGAAAGAAAAAGCGATTGCACATTTGGCCAAAAAAATGGCTGATAAAAAACTAAATGTTGTTGCTTTGCCACTGACTAATTCTTGGCTATTGGGAAGAAAAAATCGTTGTACTTTAATAAAAAGGCCCTTGGCTCCGATATTTCAACTCCAAAAGGCTGGGGTTGTTGTATCTGTAGGAGGGGACAATGTAAATGATGCGTGGTTTCCCTTATCTAATTTTGATCCTATAAATTTAATGGCTTTTTCAATGCCAATTGCTCATTTGTCTCCTTGGGATAGATTGGGCCTTGCTCCATTTACTTCATCTGCAGCCCATGTACTCAGTCTGCAGTGGGATGGCATTTTGCAAAAAGGCAGTCCTGCTGATTTTATTTTGTTAGATTCGAATAGCTGGGTTAAAGCTTTGTCTGAAAGGCCCAAAAGAAGAGTGGTAATTAATGGTGAATTCTTAAACGAAATGCCTAAAAACAAAAAATCAACATTAAGTAATTAAGAACTATGATCAGCAAAGAAAAACTAGCTTCGTTATTTGACGAGCTGAAATCAGTATCTGATTTAGAGATTTATCAAAAAACTAGTGATTTAAAAAGGTTCTCTAAAGATTTTTTTGATTATTCGCCGATATTGATGAATGAATTAAAAGATTGCATAGCTGACATAGTCGTTCGTCCACTTTCGTGTGATGCAATTTTTGTTGTGGCTCAAGTTTGTAATAAGTATTCAACTCCTTTGACTTTAAGAGGTTCTGGAACAGGAAATTATGGGCAGTGTGTTCCACTTAATGGTGGAGTTGTAATGGTTATGTCAGGTTTGAGGAAGATTAGAAAATTTGATCCTAAATCAGGTGAAATTACTGTTGAATCTGGTTGTCTACTGCGAGATATTAATGATGAATTGATTGAACATGGCCGTCAATTACGCTTGCTTCCAAGTACTTGGAGAAGTGCTTCGATTGGTGGTTTTATATCTGGCGGTTCAGGTGGAATAGGATCCGTCCGTTGGGGCTTTCTTAGAGATCATGGGCATTTGCAAGCATTAGAAATAATTACGACTGAGGATCCTCCTAGAAAACTTGAATTGAATGCAAACAATTCTGAGGCCTTGAATCATGCTTATGGAACAAATGGAATTATTACAGCATTGACTTTAACAACTGCTCCATATATTGAATGGCAACAGATAGTTGTCGATTGTATTGAGTGGGACCAGGCTATTGAGCTTTTAACTAAGTTTAACTGCGCTGCACTAGAGATTTATTTGGGAACTTTGTTAGAAAAAGAAATTGTTGATTGCCTTCCTCATTGGTCTGGTAAACCCAAACAGAAGCATAGAATTTTACTATTAGTTTCTCTTGATGGTGTAAGCACAATTGAAAGACTAGCCAAATCAGCTGGTGCTGATTTTTATGACTTAGGACCTGAAAATCTCAAAGCAGGAAGAGGTCTAAGAGAGCTATCATGGAATCATACAACTTTACATATGCGAGGTATTGATCCTGATTGGACATATTTGCAAATGCTTCTTCCTCAGCCAGAGTTAGAAATAATGACAAATATGAAAGCAGAGTGGGGACCTAATCTTTTATGGCATTTAGAATGTGTTCGACAAAATGGAGTTCAAAGATTAGCTTCTCTACCTCTTGTAAAATGGCAAGGAAAAGAAGAGATGAATCATATGATCAATCAATTTAAAGAACTTGGTGCAGTAATTTTTAACCCGCATACAATCACTGTTGAAGATGGAGGCCTTGGCGTAATTGATTCTGACCAAGTTCAAGCAAAAATTAATTATGACCCAAAAGGTATTCTTAATCCAGGTAAACTTAAAGGATGGAATATAAAAAATAATTAATTTAAGTATTCCATTTTTAAACAGCTTGATTTGTTGAAATTTGTTTTTGAAAAAGATCACCTACTAAATATAGTGAACCTGTGATAACAGGTGGAGGAGATGGCCACTCTCTTTGTTCTTTTAGGGTTGATAAAACTTCTTCTACACTAAATGCTTCTTTGAGTTGGGTTCTGTATTCAGGGCAATAATTAAAAATTTGATTGATAGACCAGCTATTTTGTGTAGGGATAGGAACTATCCAAGCTAAATCTTTTTCTCTGATTAAATTTTGTAGGATATTCTTAATGTCTTTGTGTTTTTGAATCCCAAGTATCCAAATAATTCCCCTTTCTTGACCATTCCATGTGCTTCTTTCAATTGATAATTGTTTAGCTGCATGAGGATTATGTGCACCATCAACAACTATTGGCATGCCTTTCCATTTTGTTTTTTTGAAGCCTTCCCGGCCATTTAGTAAGGGCTAATCCTTCTCGAATTTTTTCCTCAGAAATACTCCATCCAATATTTTTTAGAGATTCAATAACACCTTTAGCTACTGCTGCATTTTCTTTTTGTATTTCTCCAGATAGGCCAAGTTTCCAGTCTGATGTAAGTGGATCCACCCAATGAATTACTGCTTGTTGCCTTTTAGCAGTTTCTATTAAAACCTTTTTTACAGCATAGTGTTGTTTTGCAGTAATGATAGTACTCTTTGGAGTTATTACAGCTGCTTTCTCTATGGCTATCTTTTCTAGACTATTACCCAAGTATTCGCAATGATCGAGACCAATAGATCCAAATCCAAAAATAGGTCTATATTTATGCGCGGTTGTTGCATCAAGCCTACCTCCAAGCCCTACTTCAAGTATCAGAAGCTTAACTTCTTTTAAAGTGAAGAATTTTAGTGCTATTGCAATAATAGATTCAAAAGGAGTCAAATTATATTTGTCTATAATTGGGCCAAGAGATACACGTAATGATTTAAATTCTTTTTTTGATATCTGTGTTTTATTGATACAAATTCTCTCAACCCAATCAACTAAATGGGGAGAAGTTGTTATTCCAGTTCTTATGTCTACTTGGGTAAGAATACTGTTAATAAAAGCAGCAATAGAGCCTTTTCCATTCGTCCCAACTACTTGAATAGCAGGTATGTTTTCACATGGATCACCCATGGCATGAATAGCTAATGACATGCGGTCTATGCCAAGCTTCATATCTCTATATTCTGTGCTCTTGTTTTTCAAAAGTGATGTTTGATTTTGCTATGAAAGTTTCATCAGACATTTGTCTAGTCTCGTTAAGAGCTCGTTGATTTCTTTTTTTGTAATAGTTAAAGGCGGGACGATTCTTAATACTTTTGAACCAGCTGAGACTAAAAGTAGTTTTTCTTTTAAGACATATTTGACAATATCAAGAGATGTTGTTTTGATATTGTCGTTAAGAACTAGACCTTGAATAAGACCAACCCCTCTTGTTGATATAAATATATCTGAATATTTAGCTGAAAGATTAATTAATCCTTCTTTTAATTGATGACCTCTCTGCTTGATTTTGTTAAGGAGGTCTCTTTTTTGTAGCTCTCTGCCAACGGTTAGAGCGGCTCTACAAGCAAAAGGATTTCCTCCAAAAGTGCTGGCATGGTCACCAGGCTCAAAGACGTCAGCCAGTTCATTAACTAATAAGGCTCCAATTGCGTGACCACCCCCAAGACCTTTGGCTAATGTTATGACATCAGGTTCAATTCCAAGTTGTTCATACCCCCAGAGAGTACCTGTCCTCCCCATGCCTGTTTGGACTTCATCAAAGATCAATAAAACATTACTACTAGAACATTTTGATCTGACAAGTTGAAAAAATGATTTTTTCCCAACATTTACCCCTCCCTCTCCTTGGATTGGTTCTATTAATACAGCTGCGATTTGTGAACCTGTTTTTTCTAAATCATCAAATAGATTTTCAAAAGATACATCATCGTTGTATGAAAAGAACATAAATCCATTAACCATTGGCTCAAAGCCTTTGTGGTATTTGGGTTGTCCTGTAGCACTTATTGCTGCCAACGTTCTTCCGTGAAAGCTTTCCTTTGAACAAAGAATGATTGGATTTTCGATATTACGTTTAATATGGCCATATTTTCTTGCTAATTTAATAGCAGCTTCATTTGCTTCAGCACCGCTATTGCAGAAGAATGCACTTTTAGCAAAACTATTTGAAGTTAACCATTGGGCTAGTTCTTCTTGCTCTGGTATCCCGTAAAGATTAGAGACATGTTGAAGTGTCCTTAATTGTTTTGATAAGGCTTTTGTTAGTGCTTTATTACTATGGCCGAGTGAACAAGTTGCAATGCCAGCTACGGCATCAAGATATTTTTCACCTTTTTCATCCCAAACCCAACAGCCTTTACCTTTAATAAGGTCTAGGGGAAAACGTTGGTAAGTTTTCATCAATTTAGTGGGAGCGGTCGGACTTGAACCGACAAACCCGAAGGTGCCGCATTTTGAGTGCGGTGCGTCTACCAATTCCACCACGCTCCCATTAATTTATTTTATGTCAAAACTAGCAAAAATTTTAAACTAAGCAGCATTTTTTTGAGTATTAATATTGTCTTTATTAATTGCTTTACTTGAGAATGAGTGATGAGATGTTAATTGATCGTATTTTCTAGAAATACATGAACCTACATTAGTTAATTTTTCTTCTAATCTTTCATAGCCTCTGTCTAAGTGTTCGAGGCCGGTGATAATACTTTCACCTTTGGCCGAGAGACATGCAAGGACAATTGCAGCAGAAGAACGTAAATCTCCTCCTTCTACAGTTGAACCTATAAGTTTTTTAACTCCTTTGATATACGCAGTATTTTTTTCGAGATAAATACATGCGCCCATTTTTTTTAGTTCAATAACATGTTGCATCCTTTTTTCGAAAACTTTTTCTTTAATTTTGCTTGAACCTTTTGCTGTGGTCATCAATGACATGAATGGAGCTTGAAGGTCTGTTGGGAAGCCAGGGAATGGACTTGTGGTTATATCAACTCCTGAGATTTCGGTTGGAATGATTTTTAAATAATGATTGCCATGATGTGATATTAAACAGCCACATTCTTGTAGTTTTGAAATAACAGCGCTCAGATGACTTGGGATTAATGGACCAACAAGTAACGACGAGCGGGTTATGGCTGCCGCAATAAGAAAAGTACCCGCTTCTATCCTATCGGGGATAACTGAATGAAAAGTTCCTTTTAATGCTTCGACACCAGTGATAGTAATTCTGCTCGTTCCAGCCCCAGAAACCTTTGCTCCCATTGAATTAAGCATTTTTGCAAGATCCTGTATCTCTGGTTCTCTTGCGGCATTTGATATTGTTGTTTTCCCCAAGGCTAAACAAGAAGCCATCAAGATTGTTTCTGTGGCTCCAACACTTGGGTATTTAAGATTGATATTTGCTCCACGCAATCTTTTATTTTTGGCTGAGATTTGAGCTTTTACTAAATCATTATGTATTTCCACTTCTGCTCCTAAAGCTTTGAGCCCATTGATGTGTTCATCAATCGGTCTTGCTCCAATATTGCAACCACCAGGTAAGGGTATTTTTGCTGCTCCAAGTCGTGCAAGTAATGGACCAATGCAAAAGAAACTGGCCCTTAAACTATGAACTAGTTGATAAGGCAACTCAGCATTATGAATACAATTTGAATTAATCTCTAAAGAATTAGAATTCTTAGTAATTTTTGCGCCCAAATTTCGTAAAATCTCTGACATGACCTCAATATCTGTAAGTTGAGGAACATTATTAATAAGGACCGTTTCTTTCGTAAGAAGTGCTGCAGCCATTAAAACTAGGGATGAATTTTTAGCCCCACTAACTTTTAAAATCCCATTTAGAGAATGGCCTCCATTCACCTCAAGATGTGGCGGAAGAACTTTCCTTTTCATTGTCGCCACACTACTCATATTGGAACACATTGCTTACCCAGCCATAATGCCAAGTGGATTTAAAATAGTCCAGTCAACCTTATTGAAAATTGATGGGTTCAAATTAAATATTGATAATGTTGAAAGTCTGAATAAAATTCATATATAGTTTTTTATTAAAGTAAAGGAAAATTTGCAGTGTTTTTTTAAGACAAGAAAACCTATCTGCTTTATCAAAAATTTAATAATTTGAGGTTTGCAAATTAATAATTCATATTCGCCATTGATTTCAAGTAGAAGGAACCCTTTAGTTAGGAAATTAAGGTCTCTTTCTAAAAAAGAAGGACGTAAACAATATTCTTCTCTTTTGCTTGAGGGGACTCATTTATTAGAAGAAGCTTTAAAAACAAATTTTTTCCCAATGGAGGTTATTGCAACTGCTGATTGGTTTGATGGGCATCAAGAAGTTTTAAAAAAAATGGCTTCCAGTTCTTTATTAACTCCTGTTACTCAAAATGTTTTAGAAGCAGCCTTGTCAACAATTACTCCAGATGGGGTTGCAGCAATATTTCCATTATCAGGTTTACCAAAATTGGTTAAAGAACCTAAACACATTTTAGCTCTGGATAGGATCCAAGACCCTGGCAATTTGGGAAATTTATTTCGATCAGCACTTGCTGCTGAATATGAAGTTGTTTGGTTAGCTTCTGGAGCAGATCCGTTGAATCAAAAGGTTTTAAGATCCTCAGCAGGCTCAGTCCTTCACTTGCCTTTTGAACGGATAGGAGATTCATCTTCTTCAAGTATTGAAATGCTTGTTTCAAAACTAAATATTGCAATAGATAATAATTATCAAGTAGTTGGCACAAAATTACCTAATAAAAAAACGAAAAATGAAGTCAAACCTTATTGGGATTTAGATTGGAATCTCCCTACTGTATTGGTTCTTGGCAATGAAGGCTCAGGAGTTCATTCATCTATAGAAGCTTGTTGCACAGACTTTGTTACGTTGCCACATAGCTCATTAGTTGATTCACTAAATGTGGCATCTGCATCAGTTCCGCTGTTGTTGGAGCGACAAAGAGTAAAAATGGTTAAGGGTATCCAATGAAAACCGTGAATGAAATTTCTTTTGATTTCGATTTAATCGTTATCGGAGCTGGATATGGAGGCTTTGATGCCGCGAAACATGCAGCTGAAGGAGGGTTGAAAGTCGCGATTATTGAATCAAGGGATATGGGCGGAACTTGTGTGAATAGGGGATGTGTTCCCTCAAAAGCACTTTTAGCTGCAAGTGGTAAGGTTCGTGAACTTGCTAACGCTCCTCATCTTGCTGAATTTGGTATCCATTCCGCTCCGGTTAGATTTGAACGAAAGAAAATTGCTGAGCATGCAAGAAATTTGGTTGAGACAATACGAAAAAATCTTACAAAAACCCTTGAAAGATCTGGAGTTGAGATACTCAAGGGAGAAGGACGTTTAGAGGGCAAACAAAAGGTGGGTTTAAGACAAAATAATGGAGTTGATAGAATTTTTTCTGCCAGAGATATTATCTTGGCTACCGGATCAGACCCATTTGTCCCCCCTGGGATTGAAATTGATGGGCGAACAGTTTTTACAAGTGATGAGGCTATAAATTTAGAATGGCTGCCAAGGTGGATCGCAATTATTGGTAGTGGCTATATAGGTTTGGAATTTGCTGATATTTATACAGCTTTAGGTTGTGAGGTAACAATGATTGAAGCTCTTGAAAAAATAATGCCTACTTTTGATCCTGATATTACAAAAATCGCCTCAAGAAACTTAATTGATAAAAGAGATATTGAAACTCGTGCTGGAGTCTTCGCTACTAAAATCAAGCCAGGTTGTCCTGTCGAAATTGAACTCACAGATGCAAAGAGTCGAGAAGTTATTGAGGAACTTCAGGTTGATGCTGTTTTGGTTGCGACAGGTCGAGTCCCCTCAACTAAAAATTTAAATCTACAATCTGTTGGTGTTGAAACAACTAGGGGTTTTATTCCAATTGATGATCAGATGAGAGTATTGGTTAATGAAAAACCTGTTTCTAATCTATGGGCTGTGGGGGACGTTACTGGTAAGCTGATGTTAGCTCATACTGCAGCTGCGCAGGGCAGTATTGCGGTAGAAAATATTTTAGGAAAATCGATAAAAATTGACTATAGAAGTATCCCTGCTGCAACTTTTACACATCCGGAGATAAGTTCTGTTGGATTATCAGAAGAAGAAGCAAAAGATTTAGCGAAGAATGAAGATTTTGAGCTTGGAATAGTCAGAAGCTATTTCAAAGCAAACTCAAAGGCTTTAGCTGAATTAGAGAGTGATGGCATTATGAAGTTGATTTTTAGTAAAGATACAGGAGAAGTTCTTGGGGCTCATATTTATGGATTACATGCGGCTGATTTGATACAAGAGGTCTCTAATGCCATTTCTAGAAGACAACGAGTAAATGATTTAGCAAAAGAGGTTCATACTCATCCAACATTAAGTGAAGTTGTAGAGGTTGCATATAAACAAGCTTCTCTACAATTAAAGAATTAGTTAAATCGATTTCTTATAGAGATCATTAATCATTTTAATTATGGAAATCAGAAGGCGACCACCCAATCCAAGTATAAAAGTAGCTAATTTAGAGTATGCAATCCCTCATCCAGATTCAAAACCTAAAAATATTTTGGAGGAAATTGTCTGGGAGAAAGAAATAGAAGTTGAAATTGCGCGTAAAAAAGTATCCCTTGAGGATTTTAAAAAAAAGATTAAGGAATTGCCAAAAACAAAAGATTTTCTAGAAGCCTTGAAAAATAGTAAAAATAAACCTGCTCTTATATCAGAAATAAAAAAAGCTAGTCCAAGTAAAGGAACTATTAGAGAGGATTTTGATGCAAAAATAATAGGGAAATTATATCAAGATGGAGGAGCTAATTGTATATCAGTTTTAACAGATAAAAAATTTTTTCAAGGTGGCTTTGATGTCTTAGTTGAAGTTCGAAAGGCAGTCACAATTCCAATCCTATGTAAGGACTTTATTCTTTATCCATATCAGCTTTACCAAGCAAGAGCTTCGGGGGCTGATGCCGTGCTTTTAATTGCAGCAATCCTTTCAGATTCTGATTTAAAATATTTATCCAAGGTTGCTAAAAATTTGGGGCTTACAACATTAGTAGAAGTCCATGACGCAGAAGAACTTGAAAGAGTGCTAAATATTTCTTCATTTAAGTTAATAGGAATTAATAATAGAGATTTGAAGAGTTTCAATACTAATCTTGAAGTTACAAAGAAATTGGCAGAAAATTTTTCCAGTCAAATTAAAGAAAAATCTATTACTTTAGTAAGTGAGTCAGGTTTATTTACTCGAAAAGATTTGACTTTAGTAAATAGTTACGGTGCTGATGCTGTCTTGGTAGGTGAATCTCTTATGTCAAAGGAAGATATATTAGGTGCAGTCAAAAAGTTAACTGATAACTTATAAATCAATTACAAAATTTGGGCAATATTTTAAAGCTAGTCTCTAAAAATTTTAACTACTTTTCCAACGATTAAATTAAAATTAATTAAACCCCATTCACGACTATCAGTACTAGATAGTGGATTGTCTCCTCTTAAATCAAATTTCTTTTGATCAATTTTATATATTCGTTTTATTATTAGATGGCTTTTCAATTTTGGGTGCGATGCTATAACTAAATCACCAACTTTTAGGTCATATTTTTTTGAATTAATTTTCTTATATATTAATAAATCTCCTTCTAAAATAAACGGCAACATTGATTTACCGACAACACGTAAATGATGCCGGTAACCCACCAATAAGCTTAATAAAGTAAATAAATCAGGCTTTTGTAAAAGATTTTTATCAGCTTGCAGTAACCCATTTGTCATCTCTACCTTTAGATGACCAAAACATCGAGTGAATCTTTTCAACTGCTGTTATTAATTCCTCTGCCTTGCTTTGATCAATGCTTACCTTGCATGCGCTACAAAGCTTCGCTGCTTTCCAAAAAGTGTCGTGAAGATCTGGATATGTAGATAGGTGCTCAGGTTTGAAATAATCTGTCCAGAGTATTAGAAGTTCTTTTTTAGTCTTTTGTGATTCTTCCTCTTTAATTGCTACAAAGCGAGAAAAGGTGTTGTTATAAGCTGACATGGAAGCTTGGTCGTTTCCAGCTGGAGATAAAGCAATAAGTTTTTTTGTCATAGACAAAACAGCTTCAGCCGCAACTCTTGCAGAAGCAGGATCGTATACACCGCAAGGACCATCACAGTGAGCATGTACAGATTTTGCTGGGAGTTTTCTTAAGATGGATGTAAGTGAGTCGCTCAACATCTGAAAATAATTTGAGAAATTTTTTTTTTACAATAATGGCGTTTGTGTACAAACGCCATAAGTTCTTTTAGAGCCTTCTGAATAATTTAAGAAATTCATTTAACACTCAACAATTCTACTTCAAAAGTTAAAACAGAATTAGGTGGTATTGGGCCTATTCCTCTCTTGCCATAGCCCAACTCTGGGGGGATAACTAATTTTCTTTTGCCTCCTACTTTCATACCTGCTACACCTTCATCCCAACCCTTGATTACCATTCCTGCACCTAAAGAAAATTCAAAAGGACCTCTTCCATAACTGCTATCAAATTCTTTTCCATCATCTAGGGTACCCTTGTAATTTACAGAAACATTTGATCCTGGTGTGGCTTCTTGACCATCACCTAAAACTAATTCAGTAATTTTTAGTCCACTTGAAGTTACTTGAGACGCTCCTATCTCGGATGAGCCAAGAGGAGAGCTGTTTGAACTAGCTTTTTCTGAAGCCATAGTAAAAAGTGATGGATTAGGGTCTTCTGGATCTAATTCAAATGGATTTTTTACAGCTTCGCTGATTTTTGTGGATTGCCTTACATCTGCTTGGATAGTTTGTTTAAATTCTATAGCAGTTGTTGGAGTTGGTGAGATGATTTGACTGATCACTGCAATCATCAAGCAGCTAAGGCAAACAGAAAAGCTAATTAAGATTTCTCTCACAGAAATATTTAGTAGTCAGAAAATATTCTTACAGATTAATACCCAAATTTCATCGATTTGAACAATAACTAACCAGAAAGTAGGAATTTCAACGGTGTATATTTTATTTAAATTAGATTTATGAATAATACTTATTCTATTTTTTTTAAAGCTTTAGTTGGGGGAGGCCTTTCAGGCATCTCTCTTGGAGAAGGAAATTTTATCTTTATGCTTTTAGGAATAGGTTTGTTATGGCCTGTTAGTCGCAATCCATGGGCAGGTTTTTGCTGGGGTGCAATGGCTATCTTGTGGAGTCATAAATGGTTGCTAGCACTGCATCCAATTAGTTGGGTTGGGATAAACTCAAATTTAAGTTTACCTATTACTATTTTTATATGGCTTTTTTGTGGAGCCTTTGGTGGTTGTCTGGTTTCTATTTGGTCAGCTTTGAGGAGTTTCTTGATTTCTGAACCACACAAATTATCTAGATTAGAAAATAAAATTATTTATGCAATTTTATTATCAACAATATGGGGTTTAGCTGAAGAAATACTATCAAGAGGCCCTTTGTTTTGGGTTGGAATAGGATCAAGTTTATTGCCTGAAGATAGATATTTGGCTGGATTAGCAAGATGGATAGGTTCAGGAGGTTTGGCCTCTATTCAACTTTTGATTGGATGGTGGATTTGGCAAATTTCAGTTGCTTTTGAAACTAGAAAAAAACTTAAGAAATTAATAGCTCTTGGTCTTACTTTTTTGTCAATAACTCATTTAATTGGATTCATATTGTTGGTTGATTTCCAAAGTTATAAGGGAGTAAAGGTTGCAATGTGGCAAACAAATATTCCAATAAGACAAAAATTTAGTCAGGAGGAAATAAAAGCTTTGCCTTTAAAAGTAAATAGAGCCTTAAATAAGGCCAGTGAATTGAAAGCATCTTTTTTAATTGCTCCAGAGGGAACATTGCCTCTTCAAAGATCAAAAATTAGGGATTTTCCTATTAAATTTATCTCTGGTGGTTTTAGGAAAATAAATGGTTCTCAAAGAAGTTCATTATTAGTGTTTCATCCAGGTGAGGAGACCTTTTCAGAGGTATTAGATAAATCTAGATTAGTTCCTTTGGGTGAGTGGTTTCCTTCATTACCAGACTTTTTAAAAAATGGACTATCTGCAGTAGGTGGTCTTGAGAGTGGAAATCCCTCAAGATTTCTTGATTGGGAGGGACCATCATTTGCAGGTGTTATTTGTTATGAATTAAGTAATGGAAAAGCTATAGCTAAAGCAGTTAACCTTGGGGCTCAATGGATTTTGGTAATTGCTAATTTAGATCCCTACCCTATTGCTTTACAGAGACAATTTATGTCTATTGCTCAATTAAGGAGCATAGAAACATCAAAAAATTTAATATCTGTTTCAAACACTGGTCCAACAGCATTAATTAGAAATAATGGACAAATTGATACTCTTCTTTCTCCTAATAAAGAACTGGTTAAACTTGTTGATTTAGAGTTAAATAGTAGGAAAACAGTTTATACATCAATTTCTGATTTCCCTATGGTTTTTCTTACTTTGATTAGCCTAATAAGCGTTTTAAGGTTACGTAATTAAAGTTCAAAAAATGACTAAATTTTTGAAATAATGCCTCCACCTAGTACAAAGTCTCCTTTATAAAATACTGCTGCTTGCCCAGGAGTAACAGAAAATTGATCTTCATCAAAATATATTAGACATTGAGAACATGAACTTTCTTTTAAAATCTTATGGATTGGTACTAATTTCGCTTTTACAGCTTTACTTCTATATCTAATCTGAACTTCAACATCTATTGGTTGTTTAGGTGCTTCAATTGAAACCCAATTTATCTCTTTTACAAGACAATTTGAATTACCTGAATCATCTCTGGGAGCAACGACTATGCGGTTTAATGGAGCATTAATTTCAACAACATGTAGAGGAACTTTCCAAGAAATTCCTAATCCTTTTCGTTGTCCAATAGTAAAATGTTGAATTCCATCATGGGAACCAACGATTTGTCCGTCTCTGAGAACAATATCTCCTTTTTTAGGTGGAAGATACGTATCAATAAACGCATTCATAGATCCATAATGTTCGGCTAGACAAAGATCTTGGCTTTCGGCCTTTTCTGCTGTTTTTAAAGAATGTTTAAAAGCTTCAATTCGTGTGATTTCTTTAGTTAGTTCTCCGAGAGGGAAAATTGTTTTTCCTAGTATTTCTTGAGATAAATCATATAAAAAATAGCTTTGATCTTTTCTGGGATCTTTGCCTCTTAAAAGTTTGTGTCTATGAACGCCATCGCCTGGAAGATTAGCTTCTTTAAAAGATTCATTTGAGTATCTAATCCTTGCGTAATGCCCTGTAGCGATCTTGTCGATATTTTTATTATTTTTAACCCATTTCAGCATTTCTGAAAATTTAACTGATTTATTGCAGCGAGAACAGGGCAAAGGTGTAATTCCTGCTTCATATCCTTGTATAACATTATTGATAATTTCTTTTTGAAAAATTTCTTTTGAATCAACTACATGATGCTTGATTCCAAGTTGATCACATACACCTGCAGCATCAATTAGTCCGTCTGAGCAGCAAGAACCTTTACCTTTCATTAACCACAAAGTTAAACCCGACACATCCCAACCTGCTTCACAAAAAAGAGCAGCAGTTAATGAGCTGTCGACCCCTCCAGATAGTCCCACTACCACTGAATGTTTGCCAGAAAAACTGTGAAGTTTTTTTAATGTCTTTGCAACTGTTTTCTCTGAAGTCAAATGGTTTAAAACTTTTTTTGTTTCTCTTGTTTCCACATTCATGAGCAATACTCGCGGCTTTTATTCATAGTGGGTTTGTTTGCTTTTTGATCTTGTATTGGCCTGAATCTGACTCAGAACATTTAATCGTTTCTTCTAAGCAGATGCAAAACATAGAAAAAGAAATGTTTTCTATGGGCATGCCTGTGGAAGCTTTAATGGAAAAAGTAGGGATTAGTATCTCTTCATGGATATTAAACAGGCAAGGGTTGTTTGAAAATGGTGCGATCGTTCTTGTAGGTCCAGGTCACAATGGAGGAGATGGACTAGTTATTGCAAGAGAACTTTATCTGGCAGGCGTTGATATCTCAATTTGGTGTCCATTTCTATTGAAAAAAGAATTAACACAAAAACATTTTGATTATGCAATGCAGATTGGCATTAAAAACTTAGGAAGAAAACCCAATCCAAATTCAGATTTATTATGGATTGAGGCACTATTTGGATTGGGGCAATCTAAAAGTATTTCTGAAGAAATACTTGATTTATTAAATTTGAAGAAGAAATCTAGTCCTGATAAATTAATTAGTGTTGATCTACCTATTGGATTAAATTCAGACAATGGGAATGTAGTATCAAAAACATCTTATAAGGCTACTTCAACACTCACTATTGGTCTTTTTAAGTCTGGTTTAATACAAGATTCAGCTATTGATTTTGTAGGTGATTTAGAGAGAGTCGATATCGGTATTCCTAAAAAGATTTTGGATGATTTACCTGGAAAACAGCCTCTTCGCATTTCTTTTTCAGATTTAGCTACTTTCGATTGGCCTCAACCTGGAAAAAATAAAAATAAATACCAAAGAGGAAGAGTTCTAGTTATAGCAGGAAGTGAAAAATATAGAGGTGCAGCATATCTTGCATTGAGAGGCGCTTTAGCGAGTGGAGCTGGAAGCGTTAGTGCCTTTTTGCCTCAATCAGTTGCATCGTCTCTTTGGAGCACTCACCCTGAAATATTATTGGTTGGTGATTTAAATACTTTTCCTGATGGGTCTTCAGATTGTTCTGGGGTTTTAAACGAAGTAGATTTAAATAAGTATGACTCGATTTTGATTGGACCTGGATTAGGTGTATCAAAAAAAAATGATTGTTTTGGTACTTTGCTACAAAATTTCAAAGGTTTACTTGTTCTTGATGCTGATGCAATAAACCGTTTGTCATTGACAGTTAAAGGCTGGGAATGGTTAATCAATAGAAATGGTCCTACCTGGCTTACCCCTCATATTGAAGAGTTTAAGAGACTTTTTCCTTCTATTAATTGTTCTAATCCATTGAAAGCTGGAATTGAGGCTGCAAAACTTTGTGGCTCTTCTGTTCTTTTGAAATGTGCTCATAGTGTTATTTCTGACCCGAAAGGGGAAACCTGGCAAATAGGCCAAGTAAATTCCAGTGTCGCAAGAATTGGCTTTGGTGATGTTTTGGCTGGTTTTGTTACAGGGATGGGTGCCCGTGGACTTGTTTCTGATGAAAGATTGGATACTAATTTGCTTGCCGCCTCGGCTTTAATGCATGCATATGCAGGTGCCTTTTGCTTAAGAGGAAGCGAAGCAAGCAGTATTTGCATTTTTCTTAGTGAACTAATCAAAAAAGAGAGTACTTGAAATGTTTTGAAACAAACATTTACGAGGGGGAAATGGCCGATTTGGTGTCATTTGTTAACTAATAATCAACAGAATCTGAAGCCTTCTTGAAACCTGAGCATGTTTGGCAATTTCTGTAGGAAAGTTTTACCACTTTGAAGTACGGGGTCAAGAAACAATGGTTTCATCTGCACCCAAGCCTGCTGAATCTCAAAAACGACGCAGCAGTGATCCTATTAGTTGGTATCTTTCCTCAATTGGAAGAGTCCCACTATTAACTCCTGCTGAAGAAATTGAACTTGGTAATCAGGTTCAAACAATGATGACTCTGACTGAAGATGGTCAAATAAAAGATGAGAGTAAGGAATTTAATTCTCATCAACGAAGATTAATTCGAATAGGGAGAAGAGCTAAAGAAAGAATGATGAAAGCGAATCTTCGTTTAGTTGTAAGCGTTGCAAAAAAATATCAGGGAAAAGGTCTTGAACTTTTAGATTTGGTGCAAGAAGGATCTCTAGGCTTGGAAAGGGCTGTAGAAAAATTTGATCCTACTCGTGGGTATAAATTTTCCACTTATGCTTTTTGGTGGATTAGACAAAGCATGACTAGAGCAATTGCTTGCCAGTCTAGAACTATTCGATTACCTGTTCATTTGAGTGAAAGGTTGGCAACTATTAGAAAAGTGAGCCTAGACTTGGCTCACAAACTTGGAGCTATGCCTAGTCGTCTTGAAATAGCCGAGGCAATGGAAATTGAGGTTGAAGAACTTGATTCTATTTTGAGACAAGCTTTAACCACTAGTAGTCTTGATGCTCCTGTTAATGGCGATGAAGGACGTAGCTTTTTAGGTGATTTAATAGCTGATGGTTCTGGAGAAGAACCATTGGACAAAGTTGAACAAAGAATTCATCAAGAGCAGCTTGGAAGGTGGTTAAGTCATTTAAGTGAACAGGAACAGCATGTTATTAGGCTTAGATTTGGATTAGAAGGTAATGAAAGGCACACCCTTGCTGAAATTGGAAGACTTTTACAGGTTTCTCGTGAGAGGGTTCGACAAGTTGAGTTAAAGGCATTAAGAAAATTGAGAAACCTAACAAGGAAGCTTCCAAGCGGTATTTGACTAATATCCAAATTTAATTTTCCGCCCAAATATATTTAGTTAGCTCTCTTGGATCAGGTTCAGGTGCATTTAGGGCAAACTCAACAGCTTCGTTAACTTGTAGATCAATTTCTTTTTCGATATTTCTTAATTCTTCATCAGAAACTAACTCAGCATGTGTTAGATCATTTTTTAATTTTTTAATCGGATCCCTTTTTGCCCAGAATTCTTTTTCTTTTTCTGATCTAAGTTCATCTGGATCAGCCAAAGAATGACCTCTGAACCTATAAGTCAGACACTCTATTAAAGTTGGCCCCTCTCCAGCTCTAGCTCGCTCAAGGGCTCTTTGAGTCGCCCCTCTTACCGCTAAAACATCCATTCCGTCTATCTCTTCACCAGGCATACCAAAGGCAGAGGCTTTTCTCCATATTTCAGTTTCACTAGTTGCTCGGTCGTGAGCCATCCCAATTGCCCATTTATTATTTTCGACTACAAAAATGATTGGTAATTTCCATAATTGAGCCATATTTAAACATTCATAAAATTGACCAATATTGCAAGTCCCGTCTCCAAAAAAGGCTGCAGTGACTGAATCGCTATTTTCTTTTAATGCTTCTCTCTTGTATTTGCTACTGAAAGCTGCACCAAGTGCAACTGGAATGCCTTCACCAATAAATGCATAACCACCAAGTAAATGATGTTCCTTTGAGAAAAGATGCATAGATCCTCCTCTCCCTTTGCTGCAACCCGTCTCTTTACCAAAGAGCTCACTCATAACTTCTTTTGCAGGAACTCCTGCGCTCAAGGCATGTACGTGGTCTCTATAAGTGCTGCAAAACCAATCATGTTTTTGTTTCATTGCACCAATAACGCCAGTGCTTATTGCTTCTTGTCCGTTGTAAAGATGAACAAATCCAAACATCTTCCCTCTGTAATACATTTCTGCGCATTTATCTTCAAAACGTCTTCCCAAAGTCATATCTTTGAAAAGATTTAAACCAATTTCTCTATTGATTTTAGCTGGTTTAGGATCACCAAGATTGCTTAGCCTATCGGCGTGTTCCCTGTGCTGATTAGGGTCTTGGCTGTTTTGGTCAGGGGTTGGCGACATGACTTCGTTCATATTCACGTATCAATCCTTTTTAGACTTTAAGCGTCAATGGATGCAAAATGGTTAAAAACCCTTACGATGCCTAGAGCTTTTTTCTAATTACCTAGTAGCGATTGGAATTACCTATTGATCATTTTCGCTTATTGGGGGTTAGCCCTTCTGCAAATGCTGAAGAAGTACTTCGGGCTTTTCAGTTAAGGCTAGATCGTCCTCCCAAGCAAGGATTCACTTATGAAGTTTTAGCTCAGAGATCTGAGCTGCTCAGGCTATCTGCTGATCTTCTATCTAATCCCTCACAGCGTAAAAATTACGAACTTGCACTTCTTGAGGGATCCTCAGGTCTTGATTTGTCATCAAATCGAGAAGTTGCTGGATTACTTCTTCTTTGGGAAGCAAATGCTTCTTTTCAAGCTTTTAAGCTTGCTAAGAAAGCCTTGCAACCCCCGCAAGCCCCAGCCCTTGGTAGTGGTAGAGAATCTGACTTGACATTGATTGCAGCTCTTTCTTGTAGAGATGCCTCTATTGATGAACAAGCCTCCAGGAGATATGCCTCAGGTGCTGATTTACTTCAGGAAGGTATACATTTGTTACAGAGGATGGGCAAACTTATTGAGGAAAGAAAAACCCTTGAATCAGATTTAGAAAACTTACTTCCATACAGAATTCTTGATTTATTAAGTAGAGAGAAAGAAGATGAAAAGTCTCATCAGGAAGGATTGAGATTGCTTGAAGACTTTGTGATTAAAAGAGGCGGACTCGAAGGGAAAAGAAATTTAGAAAAAATCGCAGGATTGAATCAATCTGATTTTGAGTTGTTTTTCCTTCAAATTAGAAAATTTATAACGGCAAAAGAACAGACAAAACTTTACGCAAATTGGTATAGAAGGGGTTCTGAGGATGCTGGTTTTCTTGCTGCATTTTCCTTGATTGCTTCTGGTTTTACATATAGAAATCCAGAATTATTACAGGAGGCTCGTAAATATATTCGAAATATAAATATTAATGGTTTTGATCCAATGCCATTAATTGGATGTTTAGATCTTTTATTAGGAGATGTAAAACAAGCTGAATCTCGTTTTAGAAGCAGTTCGGATGAGAAATTAAAGGATTGGTTAAACAATTATCCTGGTGAGACTTTAGGAGCCCTTTGCGACTATTGCCGTGATTGGTTGAAAAAAGATGTTTTGGTGGGGTTTAGTGATGTTGAAACACAAGCGATAGATCTTGATGATTGGTTTGCTAATCAACAAGTACAAGAATATGTCGAGCAGTTAGAAGCGAAAAGTGCATTAGGTATTGCAAAGGCGGGTTTTTCCTTCCTCTCTAACTTGGCTCCTGAGCAACAAATAGAAAAATTATCCATAAATCCTGAAGCAGAAGGCTCTTTACAAATGCCAGGAGGAGCTTTGGATGAAGTTTTGAAAAATAAATCATTTAGATCAAGATTTAATACCAGGCATTTAATTCTGAAATCTAATTTCGTTAAAAGTTTAATTTCAAAATATTGTTCTGTTTATGAAATTTTAAAAAATTCAGATTTAAAATCTTATATATTAAAACGACCCTTTCATACAAGTGCTATCGCCTTTGCTGGCTTGTTTGTTATTGGAACAAGTTTAGGAATACTTACCCAGAGATACTCAACTGAAAATAATAAGTCAGGAAATATTTCGAATTCTGAGTTAATTAAATCAAACGATATTAATTCAGATGAAAATATTTCATTTAAAATACAAAATAATAAAGAACAATTAAATTCCGAAATATACCTTCCAATTAGTTCATCTACTCCGACAGATCAAGAAATCAGATTTCTTATTGAGTCATGGCTGAAGGGTAAGGCTGATATTCTTAATGGATTAGAAAATGAAACTCTTGCATTAGTTGCTAGACCCTCTCTCTTTAATAGAGTTATTGAACAGAGAAACAAAGACAAAATATTAAGTCAAAAACAAATTATTGATGCAAAGATAATTTCAATAATTTTCAATCAAAGATCTGACAATAGAATAGCTGTAGACGTTGAATTAAATTATAAAGACAAAATGATAAGTTCTTCTGATGAGATTTTATCGGAAACTGTAATCCCTTCTTTAAAAGTACAATATATAATAGGTAAAAATAAAAACAATTGGCAACTTGTTGATTATATTAGTGGAAATTAGAAAATAGTTTTTAAAATTACATCTGAATCTTATGTTTGAGGAACTAACTAATCAATTTGAAGATGCTTTAAAGGCACTTAAGGGTGAGGCTAAAATTACAGAAGAGAATGTTGATGAAGCTCTTAAACAGGTACGAAGAGCTTTATTAGAAGCAGATGTAAGTTTGTCTGTAGTTAAGGAATTTATCGAAGAAGTAAGAGTTAAGGCTATAGGTACAGAAGTTGTTAGAGGCATAAATCCGGGACAGAAATTTATTCAGGTAGTTCATGAGCAACTTGTAGAAGTTATGGGGGGTGCAAACGATCCCTTGGCAAATAAAGAAAAAAAACCAACAGTTATTTTGATGGCTGGACTCCAAGGAGCTGGAAAAACTACAGCTACAGCAAAACTTGGACTACACCTTAAAGAGAAAAGTCAAAAGCCTTTATTGGTGGCTGCCGATACATATAGACCAGCTGCTATTGATCAATTGATAACTTTAGGAAATCAAATTGATGTAGAGGTTTTTAATTTAAGTTCCAGTTTGAAACCAGAAGAAATTGCAAGAAGAGGTCTGGAAAAAGCAAAAGAAGAAGGATTTGACACCGTTCTTGTAGATACAGCTGGGCGACTACAAATTGATACAGAGATGATGGGTGAGATGGTTCGAATAAAAGAAGCCGTTCAACCTGATGAGGTTTTGTTGGTAGTTGATTCAATGATTGGCCAAGAGGCAGCAGACATAACAAGAAGTTTTCATGAAAAAGTAGGAATTACTGGTGCTGTTCTCACAAAACTTGATGGGGATTCGAGAGGCGGTGCTGCACTTTCAATAAGGAAAATCAGTGGAAAATCAATTAAATTTATTGGAACAGGAGAGAAGGTTGAGGCATTGCAACCTTTTTATCCAGAGAGGATGGCAAGCAGAATTCTGGGTATGGGTGATGTACTGACATTAGTAGAAAAAGCTCAGAAAGAGGTTGAAATTGCTGATGCAGAAATCATGCAAAAGAAGCTTCAAGATGCAAGTTTTGATTTCTCGGATTTTGTCAAGCAGATGAGAATGATAAAGAGAATGGGTTCGTTAGGAGGGCTTTTAAAAATGATTCCTGGGATGAATAAAATTGATGATGGAATGATAAAAAGTGGAGAAGATCAGTTAAAAAAAATTGAGGCCATGATTGGCTCAATGACCGCTGAAGAAAGGATTAGGCCTGAACTATTGGCTGCGCAACCATCAAGACGTCAAAGAGTTGCTAAGGGAAGCGGGTATCAAGCTGTAGATGTTGAAAAGGTCCTTGCAGATTTTCAGAGAATGCGAGGTTTAATGAAGCAAATGTCTTCTGGAGGAGGTTTGCCAGGGATGGGAGGAGGCCTTCCAGGTATTGGTGGAATGGGAGGGATGCCTGTATCAGGTGGTAATCAATATCAATCAAGAAAAGGAAGAGGAGGCTCAGCTCCATCACCACGTAGGCAGCGCCCAATTAAGAAAAAGAAAGGTTTTGGTGATCTTTAGGGATTACCAAAGAAAAATTCAACATCGGTAGAGTATTATTAAAAAAGAACTTAAGAGTTCAATCCACTTACAAATAAATCAAAGATGATCAAGCTCCGCCTAAAGCGGTTTGGTAAAAAGCGTGAAGCAAGTTTTCGTTTAGTTGCCTGTAACAGCACTTCAAGGCGAGATGGTCGCCCTCTTCAGGAATTAGGTTTTTACAACCCACGAACCAAAGAAACTAGATTAGATACTGAAGCTTTAAGAATTCGACTAGGTCAGGGTGCACAACCCACAGATGCTGTAAGAACTTTGCTCGAGAAGGGTGGTCTTCTTGAAAAGAAAATTAGACCAGCTGAGGTAATTGGCAAACAAAAGCAAGAGAAAGAGAGATCAGCCAAAAAGAAAGATGCATCTGCATCGGAAACTTCTGAATAAGAAGTTTTAAATGAATATAAATAAGTTAAATAAAATTTATGTCTGAAGCTGCCACTCAAGGCCGCTTTTGTATAGATCTGCCTAATTCAGATGCAGCTACAGCTTTGTCAGGTCCAGGTCAGTCAATACTTCACAAATTAGAGTCACTTACTGGTGCCTCTTTTGCAATGAGGGGATTGCAGCTTGAAATAAAAGGGAATTCTCATCAATTAGAGAGAGCTGCAGCAATAGTTGAATTAGTACGACCAATTTGGCAAGATGGACAAATTGTCTCTGTCGTAGATCTGCATGCTGCAATTGGAGCATTGGATAAGGGTAAAAAAAATGATCATGCGAAATCAACAAATCAGGTTTTAGCAAGAACTCAAAGAGGAAATCTTTTAAGACCCAGAACAATTAGACAAAAAAATTATGTAGAAGCGATGGAAAAAAATGATCTTACTTTCGCTCTAGGTCCAGCAGGAACTGGTAAGACTTTTTTAGCAACTGTATTAGCTGTAAGGATGCTTACTGAGAGAAAAATAGATAAAATTATTTTGACAAGACCTGCAGTTGAAGCTGGCGAAAGATTGGGATTTTTACCAGGTGATTTACAGCAAAAAGTAGATCCTTACTTGAGACCTTTATATGACGCACTTCACTCTCTCTTGGGGCAAGAGAAAACTAATATGCTCATAGAAAAAAATATTATTGAAGTTGCTCCTTTGGCCTATATGAGAGGAAGGACTCTAGAAGAGTCATTTGTGATATTAGATGAAGCCCAAAACACAACTCCAGCTCAAATGAGAATGGTTCTCACTAGACTAGGAGAGAGATCGAGAATGGTAGTAACTGGAGATATAACCCAAGTTGACTTACCATTCGGTCAATTGAGTGGACTTGTAGAAGCAGCAGATTTACTCGAAAAGGTTGACGGGATTTCAGTTTGTAGACTTACTTCAGCAGATGTAGTGAGGCACCCACTCGTTCAAAGCGTAGTTGATGCATACGCTGAACTAGATAAAAATAGATGATAGGGTGATCCGCATTCATATTTCTGAAAACATTTTTTTTTTGTGTCAAAGTAGGAAATAATAATTATCTGGTGCGTTATGCCAGCAAACAGCAATTTTCAACAAGCTATCCGAGAAGCACAATCAAGTGCACTAATTGGACCTAACGTCGTTAATAAAGCCTTGCCTTTTGTAGGTGGCGGAATGGCACTAACTGGATTAGGTGTTTTAGGTGGGCTTTCTCTTCAAGCAACTAACAATCCATTATTCGGACCGATATTTATCGTTGCTTTTATAGCAGAGATTGTTCTTTTCTTTATGGCAAGTAGTGCAGCCAATAATGCCAACAACACTAAAGCTCTTCCTCTTCTAACAGGATTTAGTTTGTTAACAGGTTTCACCTTGAGTGGAATTGTTGGACTAGCAATACAAGTTGCAGGGATGGGAGCAATTGGGACTGCAGTATTCGCCACTGGTATCACATTTGTTATTGCCTCTTCAGTAGGAAGGAAAATGAGTGACAATGTTGGTCAAGCTTTGCAAGGTGCTGTTGGCCTTGGTTTGCTTGGTTTAATTATCGCTATGGTTTTCCAATTTATTGGAGGCTTTTTTGCTCCGGGACTTTTTGGTGGTAGTGGATTTGAGTTAATGATTGCTGGTTTTGGAACAGTACTATTTGTTGCAATGTCTTTTGTTGATTTCTATACAATGCCAAGGAGATACAATGACGAACAATATTTAGCTGGAGCACTCGGAATGTATCTAACTTATATTAATTTATTTGTGTTTGTTCTTCGTTTGATTATTGCTCTTCAGGGAGGTGGAAGAAGAGATTAATTCTCTGTAATTAAACATAAAAAAAGAGCCTTTAGGCTCTTTTTTTATGTTGCAACTTTATAAATACTTTCTGAGATTGCGTTTATTTGTTGTTCATTAAAATCCCAGCGGTTGAGAAATTTCAAGTATGTGCCATTTCCTTTTGTTGCTGCAAGTAAAAGATCTAAATGTTCTTTCACCTTATTAGAATCTAATAATTTAAGTAATTCAATACAACGAATTTTTATTCTTTCTGACTGAATTTCCTGAGGATTATTTTTTTCTCGATGTGTGATTACCATTGCTGAACTCATAGCCAGATTCTTTACGACCAGGTCAACAACAATTTCTCTAGAATTTCTTAATTGAAAAATCAATGCATCCGGAAATCTATCCATTAAAGGACAATCTATTGAGAGACTAACTACGAAAAAACCTCTTGCGCCATCAACAGTTTTAATAAGCTCGCCAATTCGATCAGCAATAACTTCATCACTTATTTCATCATTTTCCCAACTTTTGCACCAAATCATTGTTGCGTCCATTGCTTGTTTAAAAGTTGGTTTATAATCATTCATGGTTTTTCTGCTCTTTTAGAGTAAGGCTATAGATAATCGTAGTGAAAAGAAATGTCTTTGGAAAATTTAAATCAAGAAGGTTTTAAGTCAGGGTTTATTGCATTGATCGGTAGACCAAATGTAGGCAAATCGACTTTCATAAATCAATTCATTGGTGAAAAAATAGCAATTACTTCTCCAATAGCTCAAACCACAAGAAATCGATTAAAAGTAATACTTACAAATCAAAAGTCTCAAATGATTTTTGTGGATACTCCTGGCATACATAAACCCCATCATTTATTAGGTGAAAGACTTGTTCAGGCCGCCAAGAGGTCTATTGGAGAGGTTGATGCGGTTTTAGTTATTTTTGAGGCTAGTCATTCACCAGGGAGAGGAGACGCATTTATTTTGAATTTGATCAGGAATTTAAAAATCCCAGTAATTGTTGCCTTGAATAAATGGGATCTTTTAGAGTTGCGTCAATTTAAGGAAAGAAAGAAAGAATATTTAGATTTTCTTGAGGGTACAAATTGGCCGGTTTTTTCTTGCAGTGCTCTTAAAAGAGAGGGTTGTGATGATTTGATTAGTGAAATAGAAAAAAAAATACCTTTTGGACCTCAGCTTTACCCTAGTTATATGAAGTGTGATCATCCTGAAAAATTCTTGATGGCTGAATTTATTAGAGAACAAGTGTTAATAAATACTCGCGAAGAAATACCTCATAGCGTCGCAGTTTCTATTGACAAAATTCAGGATATACCTTTAAAAAAGAAATCTAATCAGAATCCAAGAACAGGAATTCTTGCAACTATTTGTGTTGAGAAGAAAAGTCAAAAAGGAATTTTAATTGGGAAAGGGGGAACTATGTTGAAGAAAATTGGTAAGGAATCAAGACTGCAAATTCAAACTTTAATTAATGGAAATGTATATTTAGAATTATTTGTTAAAGTTGTGCCTGATTGGAGAAGTAAAACTTCTCGACTTAATGAGTTTGGTTATGAAGGTAACTAGTTTATATGACTAAATTGAGGTTCGATATAGTAAGTCTTTTCCCAGAAGCTTTTAAGAATTTTTTTAATCATGGACTTATAAAAAAGTCATTCGAAGAAAATATTGCTTCAATTTATACACATAATCCACGTGACTATGCAAGAGATAAATACCGAAAAGTTGATGATGAACCATATGGGGGAGGCGCTGGAATGGTTCTAAAGCCAGAACCTTATTTTTCTGTATTTGAACAGATTCCAAAGTGCAATCAAAAAAAAGTACTTTTAATGACTCCACAAGGGAGAAAAATATCTCAATCTGATTTTTCGAGATGGGCAAAAGAAGATCAACTGATATTAATCTGTGGTAGCTATGAAGGGTTTGATGAAAGGATTAGGTCTTTAGTTGATGAAGAAATTTCACTTGGAGACTTTGTACTTACTGGCGGAGAAATACCTGCAATAACGGTTATTAATGGAGTAGTGCGTCTATTACCTGGAACTTTAGGAAGTGCAGAATCATTAAAAGAAGAAAGTCACAATGAGTTTCTTTTAGAGCATCCTCAATACACACGCCCCTCAAATTTTAGAGGTTTGAAAGTGCCCAGTGTTCTTCAAAGTGGTAACCATAAATTAATTAAAGAATGGAGGCAGAGGCAAAGAAAAATTAGGACCCAGCATCGTAGGCCAGATTTATATGAACTTTGGAAGCTCGATCAATTATCATTAGATCAAACAAGATCATTATCTAAAGCTGAAGCTAGCTTATTTATATATAACGAGTATGAAAATTATCCAGATTGGTAGTTAGATTGAAGCTATAACTGACATCTTGAGGAAATTGTGCTAACATAATCTTGATCAGAACTATTGATCAACCTCAATCCAATTAATCACATTTCACAGGAGAATCGCAAAACTTGAAACAAGGGATAGAGTTAGCCCAATCATTCTTGAAAAATAATCAGTACCAAGAAGCAATTGATACTTGCAAAACAATTTTAGACACTGAGATTGACTCAATAGAAGCGTTGAAGATTATTGCAAAATCTTTTTTTGCAATAAAAAACATAGATAATGCTCGTTTATATTTAAACAAAGCTTTAAATATAAAACCAGATGATTATGA
>CACFCB010000002.1 GCA_902564695.1 uncultured Prochlorococcus sp.
TTAAAAAAATATTATGCTCAACTGTTTTTACGAAGTATTTAAAATCTTCTCTACTCATTATTTGTTTTTACTTCAGTTTATTTTATTTTATGTCTAAATACATTTTTTTCAATAAAAAAAGATGGGGTTGGACCCCATCTTTGAAAAATTTAAAATTAATTCTTACTTTACTACGACTTTGCCAACCATACCTGCACCTCTATGAGGCTCGCAGTAGAAATCGTAAGTTCCTGCAGTGCTAAAGGTTCTTTCCCATGACTCACCAGGGGCAAAAGCTAAATCTGGATGACTAAGATCATCGTTACCGTCGAAGACGGCATTATGTGGGGCAAGCTTGTTATTAACAAACTTTACTGTGTCACCAGCACTGATATTTAAAGTGCTTGGTTCAAAAGCAAGCATTCCAGCATCAGTTCCAAGTTTGACTTCAACAGTTGCAGCATTCACATTTGATATTCCCAAAGAAAGGAAAACAAGGAATGCAAATAACGCAGATGTAATAGAACGAATCATGAAATTAATTCATTTTCTTTTTATATATTACTACTCTAGCTTCCTTGAGCCCTTTTAGGGATTAGTTAATCCTGAATTATGTAAAACTTGATTTAGTGTCTTGGCATAACTGATGCCGCCAAACGTTTCAGGGGAGGTTATGGGGTGATGGATAAAGTGTCTTTGCTTTAAGCTAAACCTGTCCCATTTCGTAATTTCAATAGGAAGTATTTTTATTAAAAGTTCAACAATCCAAGTATGAAGAGGGAATTGAGGGGTCCTTGACATTCCCTTCCAATCTAAGAGTGCATAGATCGCTTGATCAATACTTATATAAGGTTGTCCAAGAACAAGCTTTTTTATTTTTGTTTTTGAAAGTTGTTGTTCAGGTTCGAAATGAGTAGTAGCTAGATGACCGCAGATAAAGGCAATATCAGCAGCGTGAATAAAATGAAATCTTGAAAAGATTTTTATCCATCTTGCTAACCATATCCATTTAAATGCATCTCTAAGTCCTTCGGTAAGATAGCTCGTGGGGAATATGCTTTTGCCATCTAAGCGTCCCCCAAAAACTAATGTTGGAAATACTGCTATGATTTTTTTAGATAGTTGATGAGTTTCAAGTTCTGTGAGACATTGCGCTTTCGTTTGTATATATTCTGTTCCGTATTTAAAAGCTTCTGGTAATAAATTTAGGTTTTTATCTAGAACACTAGCAGTAGAAAAATAAATGATTTGTTTGATATTTGATGGATTTAGTAGATTAAATAATTTCTTTACTGCAATAATATTTACTTGTTTAGCTCTTTCTGGATCACCCCATGCAGTGGCTGTATGAATAACTCTATTAACTAATGAAATTTCGTTCTTGAATTTATTTGGATTTCTTAAATCTCCAACTAAAACCTTTACCCTTGGATCTTTTAAATTTATTGAAGTTATTTTGTTAGGATCTCTGACCCATAAAAATAATTTTGAATTTGAATTTTTTATTAACCAATTAGCTATATATTGGCCAACGCATCCGCTAGCTCCAGTAATCAGAATAATTTCGTTTTTCAAGATGAAGTTTGTATAAGTTCATTTATATTTTTGCCAGCCTCAAAAAAGACCCTTGCATTTTCTTCTGGTGTGCCTGGAAGTATTCCATGCCCAAGGTTGAGAATATGTTTTCTACCTTTTGCTTTTTTAACTACATCAATAATTCTGGATTGGATCGCCTTAGGAGTACCAAATAAAAGTCCTGGATCTACATTACCTTGGACTCCAACTGTTTGAGGTAATCTTTTTAATCCATCTGCCATGTCTACAGTCCAATCTAGAGAGACTATATCTACTCCTGTTTGTGCCATCCTTTCTAGAACTCCTGCACTTCCAGAGATATATAAAATCACTGGTGTGTCTGGGTGTTTTTCTTTTACTTTTTTTACTACTTTTTTTTGATAAGGCGCTGCAAACTCGTCATAGTCCTGAGGGCTTAATTGGCCTGCCCATGAGTCAAACATTTGAACAACTTGTGCTCCTGATTCTATTTGGTATGACAAGTAGGTCGCTATTGATTCTGCAAAATGATCCAGAAGTTGGTGAAGTAGATCTGGCTCTTGAAATGCCATCGCTTTTATCACTGCATAATTCTTACTGCTTTTTCCCTCTACAACATAAGCAGCTAGGGTCCAAGGAGCACCTACAAATCCAAGAACTGCAGCTTTATTCCCTACACTTTCTCTTAGTCTTCCTAAAACTTCCCCGACAAAAGGCATGCTTAAATTTGGCTGTAATGGTTTTAAGCCTTTAATTTGATTGATGCTTCTTATTGGGTCATTAATTAATGGACCTTTACTCTCAACTATGTCAAAGTTAATTCCCATCCCTGGTAGGGGAGTCAAGATATCAGAAAAAAGTATTACTCCATCTGGTTGAAAAGCCTTGAAAGGCTGCATTGAAATTTCATAAGAGAGGTCAGGATTCTCTGATCTCTCTCTGAAACTTGGATAATTATTTCGAAGGTCACGATACACCTTCATATATCTGCCTGCTTGGCGCATCATCCAAACAGGAGGTCTGTCAACATTTTCTCCGCGAGCGGCACGAAGCAATAGAGGAGTAGTTTCGGTCATTATTTAGTCCTTTTAAGCGAAAAACTTACATGAGGCAGTACCTTAAAAACCATGAAATACCTTTTCAGCGAAAGTTCGTCACACCTTTTGAATTTTTACATCTAGGCGTCAGTTGAAATCAGTTTAAGGGGGAAGGTTGAAACATTTCTATTCCGAAGGATTAATTATTTATAGATTTATGCTTTAGAACTAGAACACTTAGGGGAGGAAGGCAAAGATCTAAAGAATTATCATAGCTATGAATTCCGAATAAATCAGAGGCTTTTCCTCCCATATTCCCTAGGTTTGAGCCACCATATTGTTTTGCATCTGTATTGAAGATCTCTTCGTAAAATCCACTAATTGGGACACCTATTCGGTAGTTTGAATGTGCCTGTGGAGTAAAGTTTGCCACTATAATTAACCATTCGCCATTAATTTTTTCTCTTCTCATAAAACTAATTACTGAGTTCTTTTTGTCATCACAATCAATCCATTGGAATCCATAGTCGTCAAAATCATTTCGCCATAAAGCAGGCTCTTTTTTGTATAAAATATTTAAATCATCTACTAATTTTTGTATACCTTTATGTGGTTCGTAATTTAGTAAATCCCATTGCAAATCATCCCATACATTCCATTCTTGGCGTTGACCAAATTCCATTCCCATAAATATTGTTTTCTTACCAGGATGTGTCCACATATAAGCAAGTAATGCTCTTGTATTTGCATACTTTTGCCAGTCATCTCCAGGCATCTTATGAAGAAGGTGACTTTTTCCGTGAACAACTTCATCATGACTTAATGCCAGCATAAAGTTCTCAGTAAAGTTATAACAAATCGAGAAGGTAATGTTGTTTTGATTGAATTGTCTAAACCACGGATCTATTTCAAAGTAATCGAGCATATCGTGCATCCAACCCATATTCCATTTTAGATTAAAACCTAGTCCATTCATGTCAGTTGGTTTGGTTACACCAGTCCATGTCGTTGACTCTTCAGCAATAGAAAGTGCTCCAGGAAAATGTTGAAAAAGAACGTGATTTGCTTGTTGTAAAAACTTAACTGCTTCAAAATTTTCATTGCCTCCATCTTCGTTGGGAATCCACTCACCCTCAGGACGAAGATAATCTTTGTACAACATTGATGCAACAGCGTCTACGCGAATTCCATCAATATGAAATTGATCAAACCAAAAGATTAGATTTGCAACTAGAAAATTACGAACTTCATTCCTACTGTAATTAAAAATTAATGTGCCCCATTCTTTATGTTCTCCAATTCTGGGATCAGAATGTTCATATAGATGACTTCCATCAAAAAAAGCAAGACCATGTTGATCTTTAGGAAAATGGCCTGGGACCCAGTCAAGAATTATACCAATACCTTGCTTATGGCATGAATCAACAAATTCACGAAACTCGTCAGGTGATCCATATCTGCTAGTAGGTGCATACCAACCAGTTACCTGATACCCCCAAGAGCCATCAAAAGGATGTTCTGAAATTGGCATAAGCTCAATATGAGTGAAGCCTCTTTCTTTGACATAGGGAATCAATTTATTTGCTAGTTCTTTATAAGTAAGTAATCTTGATCCAGGCTTCATGTCAGCCGCTGGAACAGGAACTCTATTTTCTCCATTTGAATTGATAAATGGCTTTTCTGAAGAAGCATGCATCCAACTCCCTAGATGCATCTCATAAACTGATATTGGTTGGTCTAAGGGGTCTTTTTGGTCTCGTTGAGACATCCAAGACTGATCATTCCATTGGAATGAATCTATTTTCGAAATGACTGAGCTTTTTGCAGGCCTTATTTCATGCTGAAAACCATATGGGTCAGCTTTTTCATAACAGTGTCCTTTTTCAGT
Source organism: uncultured Prochlorococcus sp. (assembly GCA_902564695.1). GTDB lineage: Bacteria > Cyanobacteriota > Cyanobacteriia > PCC-6307 > Cyanobiaceae > Prochlorococcus_B. The sequence goes on from CACFCB010000002.1 coordinate 4,459, forward strand.
TCTAATTTCATATTTATATAAATCACCATCATTTAGACCTGGAATAAATAGTTCCCATATTCCTCCTAAACGTTTTTGCATAGGATGATGTCGACCATCCCACGAATTAATATTGCCAATTACTGAAACACTTCTTGCGTTTGGCGCCCACAAACAAAACATAACTCCTTTTTTCTTATTTATTTCTGTGAGATGAGCACCCATCTTTCTCCAGATGTGATGATGATTGCCTTCGGCAAAAAGATGTCTATCAATTTCACCCATCCATTCTTGTCTGAAGCACCAAGGATCATTTTGAATATGTTCAATCCCTCCACGGCTAACTTTTATTTGATAATCAGTCCCAGGATTTTTTTCTAAAATTCCTTCAAATATCCATTCGTGGTTGGGATTTTGTAGCTTAATTACTTTTCCCTCTATTAAGAGCTCAACTTCATTTGCTTCAGGCATCCATATGCGAACTATCCATTTATCTTTAAATGGTTGAGGACCTAGTATCGAAAATGGACTTTCATGTCTGCATTCAGAAAGTCTTTGACCGTCTTCTTTCAAGGAATCTAAAAGAATAGATATGGTCATGACTTATGGCAGAAATAGCTAATTAGCTTAATCCTATGTAAGTAAATATTGAACCCCTAAGGTGAAATAAGTGCTTTGAATTCAAGTTTTGAGTGTTTTAGTAACAATGAAATTGTCGTTACTAGACAGTGAGGGCTTGGTCCTTGACAGATATATGAATTTTTACCCGGATTGATCCCAATTGCTGGCCATCCTGATCCAGATATTGAAATCCTTAAACGATCACCTTCGTTAACAGTTGCAAGTATTGGTTGAAGACTAATTTTTTTATCTTTCTTTGTTCCTTTCTCGCAATTTGTAATTCTCAGAACACCCGTAGAGATTTGATTCACATAGTTATCAATATCTTTAGGAATTATTGATAATGCAACAAATAGATCAAAACCTTCTCTATCACATTTAGTCTCTAAATGAAGAATAGGTATACCTTCTAGCCTCAGGTCTCGTGACAAGGGGATGCTTGTAAATACTGCGACATCGGAGCGAATATCTATGTTAATTCTATTTACCTGGCCTGGTGTATCGCTTAGATGCCCTCCAATGGAAGGAACAGGCCTCCATGGGTCGTGAACTAAATTAACTTCACCATTTCCTTTGTTATCTGGACTAGGCATTAGAGAACCTTCTAGATGACTGCTACAAGCCAAACCTTTACTAAAAAGATTCCAGATTGGATAATCATTTTTTTCTGAGACTTCCCATCTCTTTGTCGTTTCGTTCCAAAGATTTATTTTAGGAAAAAATTGGCTGTCAATTTCTTTTTTTAGGTGTTTATTGAAGAAATTCAATTGGGTTGTCTGTACACCCTCCCACCATTGAAGATGAGTGCCGGGACCGATAAGTAAGTTGGGGTTACCTCCAGCATTTTTCGCTTTCACAAAAATATCTAAAACCCCTTTTAAATGAGGATCCCACCATCCTCCAATTAATAGTAAGGGCTTTTTTAGCCAACTTTCTAAAGGGTCGTAACTTTCCCAATAAGAATTTTTACTGTGAGAAAGATTTAGCCATTTGTTTGCCATTCCCTCTGGATCACTTTTTTCAAGTAATTTGTAACCATCGAATAAATATTTTTTTGATTCAATACTTTCACGAATTTCGTACCAAGCTTCCAAATTATTCTCTCTTTGAGCTTTTTGTGCTGCTAATTGCAAACCCCAACCAATCCCAAGATGCCACCAAAAAGCCCCTCCCTCACAACTCCAGTGATCTTTCTCTGAGACTCCAGTCATCGCTGGAATCATGCAGTCAGGTGGAGGAGTATCTTCCTCAGCTATGAGTTGAGTAAACCCTTGGTAAGAAAATCCATATGTTCCTAATAGACCATTGCATTCAGGAAATGATCTAACCCACTTATGTGTTTCAGTTGTATCACCAGCTTCTTGATTAAAACCTAAAAATCTACCCTCAGAGTCCCCTTGACCTCGTACGTCTTGAATTACAACTAGATAACCATTATTTGCCCACCAAGATGGATGCGCATATGTGACTGTTGAAGCAATTTCTCTTCTATATGGCTGTCGCATTAGCAGGACAGGCCAAGGACCATTCCCTTGAGGCGACCAGATTCGAGACCTTAGTAATGTTCCATCTCTAAGTTCTAAATTCTCATCTCTATAGCTTGTTGAAGTCATCTGTTACTTTTAAAATGTTTCAGGGCAATACAGCCCTCTTACATACATTGAGAGGATCTCTGCATCAACTTGGCTAATATTTTTTTGAGTTGAAATTGCTTGGATAGATTTTGGAGATCCAGCTGAAATATTTTCTTTATTAAGGTTTCTGAAATTTTCACAAATGGATTTTGCTTCATCAGGATTTCTTTTGACATTCTCAAGAAGCCTGGATTGTGCCATTGCTCCTTGACTGAAAACAGAAGATGTCAATATAAGTGTAATTAGTAAATTATTCATTTAGTAAACTTAGTTAATTTTTCTTTGGATACTTTTTATTCTATTACCTAATTGTTTTCGGGTACATTAAATAATAGATTTTCTAGCTTTTTCTATTAAACAGTAGGCTTTTTGTAAATCTATTACTGGAGTTCGCCCAGTTTTTAAAAATCTTTCAAATCGCCCTGTTCTCTTAACTAACTCTTGAGGGTTAAGTCTAGAAATCGCAATGTTTGAGATTAAGCCTGAATGCATTAATAAAGCAGCTTCAGAAGGTTCAATATTTAAAGTACATATAAAATATGCCATGCACCTTAGTCTTTTTAGATTCCTAACAGTACCAAGAGTCCCATGGATAAGTTTATTAATTCTTTCATCACTTAGTGATAATAAAGAGTCCCAGGAATTGATATTATTTGATAAAAGTATCTTTGCTTCTTGGTAAAAGCTTTTTGGTAGATCCTTCCCGAATGACTTGTTATTCATAAGTCTCTAATAAGGTGTTTTTCTCGTGATCTTCTTTAACTATTTGATTTTCGATAGAGGAATAATTTCTTTCTGGCAATTCAATTATTTTAGATTCTTTTAAATCTTTAATGACTTCGCCTAGGATTATGGGTTTGCTAATGCCATCTCCTTTTGACTCAATTTTTCTGAGTCTGATATATACTTGCGCCCCATTTCTTCCGCCACCTTTTAAATTTTCTGCTATTTGAAGCAAAGTTGGTTTAATAGCTTCTTCTGGGAAATCATTTGACGCCTGGGCGACAACTAAGTCGTATCCATTGTCATAAACAATTGGAGCATATTTATATCCTTCTACATTGACTGGGGGGGTGTAACTTTGAGCAAAAGCCCAACAACTACCAGATAACAACAGTGTAAAAATTGTTATGCCAGTAAGTCTAAACTTAATTCCCCAACCAGTTATGTAAGCTAAAATAGTTACTAAACCTAGGCCAAGGCCTCCCCAGGCTAGCCATCTAGTTACATCCTGGATAACTTCACTTATCGACATAGGCTGGTTTCTCCTGAATTGATTCTTTATAGTTTGTTGGCTCCCCCAAGTTTGAGAATAATGATTTATGGGAGATGAGAGGGTTTCTAAAAGATTAACGCGATGGGGACTCGCAGGAACCTTTACGGCTTTTAGTGTCGTTTTGATTTCGACTGGCGCAAATCTATTAGTCGAAAGAACTATAAGCCGCTTCTCTCCTCAAATAGAAAATGTATTATCTGTTTCACTGGGACACCCGTTGAAATTAGGTCCATACAGGGGGCTAAGACCTTGGGGTGTTGAGTTAGGACAAACTAATTTGCTTCCTGGTCAAAGGGATTCTTCTTCGATAAATATTTCAACTTTAACTGTGAAATTTGCACCTTTTGCAAGTTTATTTAATTGGCAACCAGTAGCAATAATTAATCCAAAAGGAACTGAAATAAAACTAAGTAAAAATGATACTGGTTCTTATTGGGTTATGGGCCCATCAGATAAATCTAAGAAAATAAATATTCAACTAAGGTTAAATTTAAAAAAACAAACTAAAATTATATTCAATTCAACTAAAACTACATTATTAGCTAAGGGAAATCTTGCTCTCAATCTTAAAAAGAAAAAGATTTTTGGTGTGATTAATTTAGATTCTGAGGATCAAGGAAGTCTTTATCTGGCTGGAAAAGGATTTTGGGATGGATTGGAATTTAAAGCAAAAGCAAGGATAAATAAATTTAAATTGGAACTTTTACAGGAAATATTAGGAAATGACTCGAATATTATTACTAAAGGGAATGTAAATGCTAATCTAAATATAGGAATAAGAAATGGACTTTTAAAATGTAAAGGAGATTTATCCTTAAATGAATTAACTCTAAAAGGAGGTATTTTGAAAGATGCCTTGTCTACTAATAAATCAAAGTTAAAGTGTAATAATAATAAGATTAAGCTAACTAATTCAAGCTGGAATTATGGTAAATGGGATATAGCTACTTCAGCTGAAATCCCATTATCTAAAACAAACAGAACTGGTATAAAAGCAATTTCTGAAATAAAAATAAAAGATTTTGATCATAGGCCTTTATCTTTGAAATTTAAATTACCAATTTCAATAATTAATAGAAGATTAGTATATGGTAATTTAAAAGCTAATTTTGATTTAGAATCTTTTCCTTTATTTGCTTTAAATCCAATAGTAAAGAATTCATTATCTGGTAAATTAAATACAAATGGTGAGCTCCAAGGCCCACTCTCATCATTGAACTATAAAATAAATATTGCTTTAGATAACCCACAATTTAATGGTATTCGTTTAAGAGAAAAATGGAATGGGACTTTTATTAGAATTCCTAAGCAAGAAGATTGGGGCAGTTTGAAAATGTCTTCAGAAATTAACTCTAACCCATCAAATATTCAAATTAATTTGAACAAAGAAGGTGATTTTAATAATTTAATTTTAAATAGATTGGGTGGCAAAATAACTTTAAACCCTTTATCAGATTCTTTTGAATGGAAGGCAGAAAAATTTAGGTTGGATCGAATTGAAGTTGCTATTCCACCTGAGAAAAGCTTTAAACGTATCTTTGGTGAAGTTAATGGTAATGGCATTCTTTCGTTAGACCCTTTATTTGTAGATGGGAAATTGAGTTTTGATTATCCTAGAATATTAGGATTGAAACTTAAACAGGCAAAAATTCTTGGCAAATATAGTAATTCGAAAATTGATTTAAAAGGTGAATTAAGGCCAACAGAATATGGCAAAATTCTATTTAATATTTCTCAAGAACCTGAATTTAATTTGTTAGCTAAATTCAAGGAAGTTAGTTCTAGTTGGATTGCTTCTACATTTTTAGAGATTCCTAAGCTTGGATTGAAGTATTCTGAGGCAATAGGTAAAGCTGAGGATTTAAGAAAAATTTTAATTGGATCTGCTAATGATTCAATAGATACCCAATTAAATGTTTTAAGTGATTCTCAGGCTTCATTTAGAGAAGAGATAGCTAAAATAAATAGTAGAAGTATTATTAATCCTTATGATCTTAAAGGGAATATTAATGCAGATATTCATTTAACAGGTCCAAGTCTACGTGATCTAAATTTAGAAGCAAAAGCTTCTGGTAAGATTTGGAGTAATGAATTGCAGGCCATAAATAATAAAGAAATAAAGCCCTTTAATGCAACTTTTTATGGAACATTAGGTTCCGGAGAGGGCCAATTCTCACTTTTAAATATTCATTTTTCTATGTTATCTTTAGTCGCCCCAATACCTTCAGAGATTAATGGTTATTTTGGCTTAAATGCCAAATATAGTTTTGTTAAAGGAGCTTCAATAATTAATGCAGATCTTATTATTGAGGATACAAAAATTTTTGATAGAGATATTGTTTTAGATAAAGGAAATGTTTTACTTAAAGAAAATAATCTTTTTGTAGATATTGCTTTAAGGGATAAATCTTCGAAAAATCCTGTTGAATTACTTGGCAATTTCCCATTGTCTAATTCTTTGCCCATGGATCTTAAATTGGAAAGTCATGGAGATGGATTGGCATTCTTAACTGGTTTATCTAAAGGAAGTTTGTCTTGGGTTTCTGGGACTGCAGACTTGAGTTTGCTTATTAGGGGGACACCCTCTCAACCAATATCCAATGGTTTTATTGTTTTACAAAATAGTGTTCTTCTTTTGCAGGATAAACAAATTGAAAATTTGAATGGTGCAATAGTTTTTGATTTTAATCGGCTAGAGGTGCGTGAATTAAGTGCAAATATCGGTCTAAACGGAATTATTAATAGTTCAGGTGGTATCTCACTATTTGATTCTCAATTGAGCGAAAAGGAACCATTAGAACTCACTATTGAAAAAATACGAGTCAAAACGGCATTTACTGATGTAATTATTTCATCTAATGTTGTTTTCAAAGGCTCTCTCTTAAAGCCTCAATTGGCAGGAGATGTTCATATTTCAGAGGGCTTAATTTTTGCTAGAAAAGCAAATAATTCAGGTAATGATATGGCAAGCGAGAAGGAGCGAAATAAAGCATCTATTAAAAAAAGAATTCGTAAATTTCCAGAACAGAATTGGGACCAAAGTAAACCTTTGGTTTTATTTATTCAAGATGAAGATGCCCCAGCTAGTCGAATGATTAGTGCTGGAGTTCCTAAAGGATTCGAATCAATAAGCTTTGATGATTTCAAGCTTGTGTTAGGACCTTCTTTACGATTAGTCTCTCAACCTTTAGCTAGCTTTGAAACGGATGGTTTTCTATTCTTGAATGGTGCTTTTGATGAGACCCTTGATGTAAGCGGAGTTATTAAGCTTGTAAGCGGATACGTTAATCTCTTTACGACTACTTTTAATTTAGATCAAAGCGAACCAAATGTAGCCGTATTTGTTCCATCTATGGGCTTTGTTCCATATGTTGATGTAACGATGAAAAGTCGTGTTCCAGATAATGTCCGAGATGTAAGTAATTTCTCCTCTAATGGCATGGCTTCATTTGGTATCGGAGGATCTCGTTTTATAAATGTTGAAGTAACTGCCTCTGGACCCGCAGATAGAATTAGTGACAATTTTCAATTAAGAAGTACTCCAGCTTTGGGTAGAAGCGAGTTGTTAGGCCTAATTGGAGGTAATTCTCTTACAAATCTTTTAAGTAGCGGTGGAGATGGAGATGTTATTGCTAGTTTGTTGAATAGATCTTTTGTTTCATTCCTTCAGGGGAATATCAATGGATTTTTAAGTGAAAGGCTTCAAATTTCTCTATATCCAACTTATGTAAACGGATCTGACTTGGATGATGATGCTAACAAGGGTAGTTCTTCAAGCAAAAATCAAGAAGACACGAATCTTCCTGGTCAACAGGCATGGGTAACTGAAATAGGAGTAGATTTAAGTGAAAAAATTAATTTTTCGGTTCAGGCTGCTCCTAATCGACAAGATATTCCTCCTAAAGGAAATATTACTTTTCAAATGAATCCCAATATAGGCTTACTTAGTTCTTTTGATAAAAATGGGAATTGGCAAAGTCAGATTCAACTATTTTTTAGGTATTAGAACAATTGAAAATTGAAAAACTTTCAAAATTGAAAATGGTTTAACTCGATTTAAATTTATCTTTTTTTATTGCTTGATATGTATGAAAGGAATATTTTAAGAACTATGGACAAAATTTTCTTTGCTTAAGAGGTTGATTTAAATCTAATGAGTACAAACTTATCAGTTCCAGAGCCTTCATCTCAGTTGATAAAAACTGCACAGAGTGTAAAGAAGGCCTCTAATTGCCTTGGGCAATCTACTAATGATCAAAGGTGTGAAGCTTTGACTATGATGGCAGATGCTTTGAATGACAATATAGAAGAAATCTTAAAAGCAAACTTAATAGATCTTGAAAGATCAGAAAAAGAAGGGTTGAGTAAATCACTTTTAGCAAGACTTCAGCTGACACCAAATAAATTAAAAGGTTGTATTGATGGAGTTCTAAAAGTTTCTAATCTTTCTGATCCTATTGGGCATAGACAACTTCATAGGAAATTAGATGAAACGCTTATTCTTGAAAGAGTGACAGTTCCATTAGGCGTATTGGGTGTCATTTTTGAATCTAGACCTGATGCTTTAATCCAAATAGCTTCTCTTGCTATTCGCTCTGGTAATGGAGCTTTATTGAAAGGCGGTAGTGAAGCTCGATCAACAAATAAAGCTATAATGGGTTGTCTTGATCAGGGATTGAGCAAATCAAATATCGGCTCAGGAGCATTGTCTTTGCTTACTACACGTCAAGAAAGTTTAGGCTTATTACGTTTAGACCGATTTGTCGATTTAATAATACCAAGAGGTAGCAATGAATTAGTTCAATTTATCCAAGAAAATACACGTATTACTGTCTTAGGTCACGCTGATGGGATTTGCCATCTATATATTGATGATTCGGTAGAGATTGATCAAGCTATAAGCTTGGCCTTGGATAGTAAAATTCAATATCCAGCTGCTTGTAATGCCATTGAAACATTATTGATCCATCAAAATGTTGCTGAAGAGTTTCTAAAAAAAAGTATACCAATATTTTCTAATGCAGGAGTTACTCTTAAAGGAGATGTTCAAAGCCAATCTTTAGGCGTGAAAAATCCAGCAACTGATGAAGATTGGTCTACGGAATATTTGGACTTAATTCTTTCAGTCAAAATTGTGAGTAATGTAGACGAAGCTATTGAACATATTCGTAAATATAGCTCCCGTCATACCGAAGCAATTGCTACAAATAATAAGGAAATTGCGGAAAAATTTCTTCGCTCCGTTGATAGTTCAGGCGTTTACCATAATTGCTCTACGCGTTTTGCAGATGGTTTTCGCTATGGATTTGGAGCTGAAGTTGGTATAAGCACTCAGACACTTCCTCCAAGAGGTCCAGTTGGCTTGGAAGGATTAGTTACTTATCGCTACTTCCTTAGAGGTAATGGAGATCTCGTCAAGGATTTTGTTTCTGGAGATAGAAAGTTTTCTCATACCGACTTGCTATTATGAATAAAAATCAAAATCTGAGCGCAATTCATATAAAAGATTTAGATCTTTGGGCACATGTTGGTGTCCTAGAAAGTGAACGTAAAAATGGTCAAAGCTTTGTTTTGGATATAAGTTTTTGGTTAGACCTAGAGGAGTCCTCAAGACTTGATCAATTAAATAATTCTATTGATTATAGCGAGGTAATTAAGGCTATTCAAAACCTTTCATTTGAAATTAAATGCTTAACGATTGAATATTTTAGTGATCAAATTCTCAACCTTCTTGAATCTTTGTATGGATCAGTTCCAATGAGTATTATGCTTAAGAAAACTTCACCACCTATAGATGGCTTTTCAGGTAGTGTCTTAATCGAAAAAAAAAGGAACCTTTCATCTTCGCTTAATTAATTGAATCTAAAAAAAAGACCTATTTTTCTTGTTCATGGTTTGTGGAACAATCCAAAATTATTTGATAAATTAATAAAAAAAATAAATGAAGAAGATTATGAGTTTTATCTACCACATTTGCCACACAAATATGGCAAGACATCACTTCGGACGTTAGCAAGAGACCTTGATGTTCAAATTAATTACTTAGTAGGCTCTGAAACAGAGATCGATCTTGTTGGATTTTCAATGGGTGGATTAATTAGTAGGCTTTGGTTACAAAATTATGATGGTTTTTTAAGAACTAAACGTTTTTTTAGTATTGGTACGCCTCATTTTGGGACTTACACAGCTCAAATGATCCCTTCTTTTTTGATGCCAGGTATTGCAGAGATGAAAAGAGGAAGTAATTTATTATCTCACTTAAATAATGATTTGACTTCCTTAGAAAAAGTTGAATGTACTAGCTTTTTTACGAAATGGGACTTGATGTCATTTCCAGGCTGGCAAGCAAAACTTCCTATTGGTGATTCTTATCACTTACCTGTGTTGACTCACAAAGAATTGATTACAAATTCTAGTTCTTTAGATATTTTAGTCAAAAAGATTTTTTTAATAGCTAATTAAGACCACTATGTCTTATTAGAGCTTCAGTAGAGGGTAGTCTTCCTCTAAATTGTTTGAAAACCTTATTGGGAGAACGACTACCACCAAGGCTAAGAATTGTTTCGCGATATTTTTTACCAATCTTTCTGACTTCCTTCTGATTGGCAAGTCCTGCCTCTTCAAATGCGGCAAAAGCATCAGAGCTGAGCACCTCGGCCCATTTATACGAGTAGTATCCAGCAGCATAGCCACCAGCAAAAATATGACTGAAGGCACAGAGAAATTGATCTTCTGGAATAGGGTCCATCACTGTTGTATTTTTGGCGATTTCTCGTCGTAACTCATCTGGGGAAATTTCTAAATCTTCATTCCATTGACTATGGAGTTTTAGATCAGTAAGAGCAAAATGTATTTGCCTTAGAGTCGCAAGACCAGAATTAAATGTTCTGCTTAGTCTCAATTTATTGATTTCCGATTCTGGTAAAGGCTCTTTTGTCTTCCAATGTATTGCTATTTCAGAAATTGTTTGATCCTCTAAGCACCAATTTTCCATAAATTGGCTTGCTAATTCAACAGCATCCCATTCAACGTTATTAATACCGGCTGCTTGAGGGTAATTTACGGTTGTCAGCATATGCTGTAGTCCATGGCCAAATTCATGGAAGAGAGTTTCTACTTCTTCGAAACTCATAAGGCTGGGTTTATCCGCAATTGGTGGCGTTTGATTGCAAACTAAATAGGCTACTGGGAGAACAATTTCATCTTTCGTTTTTTGATTTCGGCACAAACATTCATCCATCCAAGCACCGCCTCTTTTCGTCGCAGGACGACTGAAGGGATCTAGATAGAATGAGGCAATTTTTTCGCCATCTAAATTTTTAACATTGAAGAAACGAACATCTTCATGCCATAAAGGAGCTGTATTACTTGCTTCTTCAATATCAATTTCAAAAAGTCTTTTGCATAAATTGAATAGACCATTAAGAACTTGATCTAATGGAAACCATGGCCTAAGTTTCTCTTGGTCAAGATCGTATTTCTCTTTGCGTAGAACTTCAGCCCAAAAACTTATATCCCATGGGGATAGCTCAAAATCTTCGTTTTCTCCATTTCTTTTGGCACACTCACGAATATGCATAACTTCTTTTTCAGCATGAGGCATAGCAGCTAATCGTAATTCTTCAAGTAAAAACTCAACAGATTCTTCATTATCAGCCATTTTTGTGGCCAAACTAATTTCACACCAGTTTTTATATCCCAATAGTTTTGCCTGTTTGTGTCTGAGATCTAGAATTTCTTCAATTATTTTTTTGTTACTAATCTTTCCATTGCTAGCTCTACTTACAAAGGCTCTATAAACTTTCTCTCTGAGACGTCTATTTTTTGCATAAGTTTGAAAAGGGATGTACCTAGGCATATCTAAGCCAACTCTCCATGGACCATTTGATGCTGATGGATCTTTACCTTCTTCATCTTTGTCACCAGATTCCTTTGCCGCAAGAGCCATTGTTTCGAGTGCTCGTTCAGGGAGCCCTTCGACTTCTGAATCGTTTTTTAATAAAAGGCTCCAATTCTTAGTCGCATCTAATACATTGTTACTAAAGGTAGTTGATAATTCAGCTAATCGCTCACTGCGAGAATTAAATATTGCTTTTTCATTAGCTTCTAGACCAATTCCTTTGTTTTTCATTGTTATTAGTTCTGTCTCAATTATTCTGATTTGTGTCTCATCCTTTATGTTCCCATGCTCTTTCAAATTTGAGAGCGCCTTAAAAATTACTTCGTTTTGAGCAAGCTGATTACTAAATCTAACGATGGTAGGTTGCTGATTTGAATGAACCTCACGAAGTTGGGTGGAATTGCATACAGCATTCAGATGACTTACAACTCCCCAGCTCCACCTAAGTTTTTCACCTATATCATAAAGCTGAGGCATTACATCTTCCCAACTTAGAGAACTTTTGTTTGATAACTTTTTATCGAGTTGTTCTTCTAGGTTTTTTAATTCTTCATTTAGATCTTTTATTAGCTTGGGTATATTTTCAGTGATCTCTTTAGGGGTGATTTTGTCGTAATCAGGCAGGCCTTCCCCTTTTAATATTGCTGTTGGCTTGATTGAAGTCATTTCTTAGATGCAAAAACTAACTTATTGGTAAAGGTTATTGGTAATTAATGATTGTGCGAGAGCATTTGTTGATACCTCATATAAATCAATCGCTATTCTTGGCCAAAAACCAATTACTAATGTGGGTACTAAGAGGCTTAAACCTATTGAGAGCTCTCTGGTATCCATTTCTTTGACGATCGATAACGCTGGAATCCTTGGGCCAAAGAATACTCTCCTGCACATTGAGAGAAGGTATATGGGAGTCAAAACCAGCCCTATAGCAGCTAATAGGATTGTTATTGCTCTAAATAAAGAAGTGAATCCTTCTTGACTTGTTATACCAAGAAAAACTGTGATTTCACTGATAAATCCACTCATCCCTGGTAATGCAAGAGATGCAAGAGAGCTGGTCAAGAAGAATGCAAAAGTAATTGGTAAAGCCTTTGCCAAACCTCCCATGTTGGGTATCGAAAGAGTGTTAGTTCTCTCATAAAAACTTCCAGTAACAAAAAACATTGCTGCAGCAATTAGTCCATGGCTAATCATTTGTAGCATCGCTCCACTTATACCAAGTGCATTAACTGCACCAATTCCAACAAGAACAAAACCCATATGACTTACAGAACTACATGCTATTCGTCTTTTTACATTGTCTTGAGCAAAAGCATTTAGTGCTCCATAAATAATATTTACTATTCCAATGATAATTAGAGCTGGAGCTAGTATTAAATGAGTATCCGGTAATATTTGTACGTTAAATCTTAAGAGAGCATAACCTCCCATTTTTAATAAAACACCAGCCAATAACATTGAAACCGGTGCATTTGCCTCTCCATGAGCATCGGGCAGCCAGGTATGAAGTGGAAAAATAGGAAGCTTTACTCCAAATCCAATTAAAAAACCTAAATAACAAAATATTCCAAAATTTCCTGTAATAGATTTGGATGCTATCTCAGTTAGATTAAAGGTAAATTGGTCTCCTGAAAGTGCTAAAGCAAGTCCGCTAATTAATATTAAAAGGGAAGCTAGTGCGGTATAAAGGATAAATTTTGTTGCTGCATAAAGTTTTCTTTTACCTCCCCAAATAGCGATCAATAGATAGACAGGGACAAGTTCTAGCTCCCAAGCTAAAAAGAATAATAAGAAATCTTGTGATAGGAAAACTAAAGCTTGGGCAGAAGCTTGTATGAGTAATAAAGCAAAATATAAACGTGTTTTTTGTTTTACTTTCCAGCTGGCTGCAGCTGACAAAAGAGTTATTAGGCCGCTCAGTACAACAAGCGGGGCGGATATACCATCAACACCCAATGACCATTCGAGTCCAATTGAAGGAAGCCAATTAAGTCTTTCTACTAATTGAAGTGTTTCGCTACTTGGATCAAAAAGATTTGCAAACGCCCCTAAGATTATAAAAAAGTCGACTAACAAAATAAGTAAGGAAATATTTCTTGGAAGATTAGAATTTTTATTTTCTTGCGATGGAAGAAAAGGCATTATCAATGCTCCAACAACAGGAAGGAGCACAATGAGTGATAGCCATGGGAATGCTGTCTGAGAATCTATGCTCATTGGCAGATTGGCATCCATGATTTGGGGCAAGTCAGCCATAAAACCATCAGTTTTTGTTCGTTTTCATGAGTAGAACTACCCAAAAGTGTTTGAAATGCATTCGCTTCCTTTTTGTTGGAGGCTCATTAAAGGAGCACGGCTTGCCACACCAGCAGCTTCCCAGGCTTTTACCATTGCAACACTTACTTCTCGGCCTTTAGTAGCTTTGCATAAGGCAAGGATGCTAGGTCCTGCTCCACTTATTGCACATCCTAAGGCTCCGGCAGCCTTTGCTGCTTCCCTAACCTCTAAACCACCTTTAATTAGACCCCATCTATAAGGCTCATGAAGCTTGTCATGCATCCCATCTGCTATCAAATCCTCATTTCCAGTCCTTAGTCCTTGAAGCAGAAGAGTAAGTGCACCTAAATTAATTACTGCATCATTTACTGGAATATTATCTGGCATTACGCGCCTTGCTTCGCTTGTACTGAGGCGAATAGATGGAATCGCAACAACTGCTTTTATTGATTGATCCCAATCACAGCGAACCACACGCCATCTGTCATTGGCAGTTTTAGCTGTTACGCAAAGGCCACCAATCAAAGATGGAACAACATTATCTGGATGGCCTTCGATATCAATAGCAAGCTCCAACAATTTTTCTTTGGGCAAAGGATATCCTGCTAGTGCATTTGCTCCCACTAAACCAGCCACGATTGCTGTGGCGCTGCTACCTAGTCCCCTAGCTGGAGGAACGGCTAGCTTTACTCTTGCTTCAAGAGCTACAGGCTCTATCCCAGCAGTTCTCCAAACTCTTTGTGCCGCTCTGTAAAAAAGGTTTTCGGGTCCACCTCTTAAATGATTACCTTCGGTACTTTCCATAATTAATTCAAATCTTTCTCCATTGCCTTCAATTCTTTTGATAGTAAAAAAATTGGAAAGATCCAATGCTGCTCCAAGACAATCAAATCCTGGACCAATATTTGCTGTAGTTGAAGGAACTTCGACTACGACTGTTTGTCCTATTCTCGGCGGCCCCATGTTTTTTATCCTTTAATTAAGTCTCCCATTTGATTCGGCATTTAAGTGCGCTCTGCAAGCTGAACTGAATAATGTAGCTTCAGGATCTTTAAGAATAATCAATGGAATTTCCTTTAAATAAGATTGAAAGCGACCTTTATTACTAAATGCATCAAGGAAGTGAAATGAGTTTATTCCATCAAGGTTCTTTACTGCGGTTCCACCTGCTATCCATAATCCAGAAGAGCAAAGCTCTTGTAAAGCAAGATCTCCAGCAGCAGATCCATATGCGTTCAACCAAAGTTGTAGAGTTTCAGACATTAACTTGTCTCCGTTATTTGCTTTTTCCCAAACAAGTGCAGGTAAATCGGTGTGAACTGTTGTATTGCTTTCCAATTTTTTTAAAATTTTCTGAAGAGGATGTTTTTCATTTATGGGATTATCCAATTTCCATCTGGCAATCATTCCAAGACCAGTCCCACTAACTATTCTTTCGATAGAAATTCTTTGAATATTTAACTTCTTTTTTAGCCATTTTACTAGTTCCCATTCGTTTGAGGTTCTTGGGGCAAATTCCCGATGACCCCCTTCACTTGGAAATATAGAAATGCTATTAGGAGTTATTAAGCCTCTGGACATTCCTAAACCAGTACCAGCTCCGATAATTGCAACTAATTCTTGATTATTTTTAGCATCAGAATTTAATTTCCCTTGGATAACTTGATATTGGTCTTTTTTGAAAAATGGAATTCCATATATTAAAACTGAGAAATCATTTATTAATTCAATATTATTTATTTTTGAAAGTAGAGATAATGTTTCTGTTTCGATTACCCATCCTAGATTTGTAATATTAACTTTTTGGTTTTGTATTGGTCCAGCCACGCCAATGCAACCATATTCAGGAATTAATATATGATCTGGTAGTTTTTTAATGAAGTCTTCAAATAATGAGTAGAAAGATTCCCATTCTGAAGAAATATAATATTTATCAAATATTTTTCTTGGATATTTCTCGTTTGTATAAATAGCTAGTATAGTTTTAGTCCCTCCAAGGTCTCCAGCAAGTAAATTCATTGGTTAAAAAAAGTTTATTAATTTAGGATTTATTAACTTGAAGACCCTTTTTGCTGATTGATTCATCAACAATTAATTTAAACTTATCTATACTCATGCTTCCAAGATCTTTACCCTCTCTTGTCCTTACTGAGACCTCATTATTTTCTTCTTCTTTATCTCCAATAATTATCAAGAAAGGTATTCTTTGTATTGTATGTTCTCGAATTTTGAAACCAACTTTTTCGTTCCTGATATCTATTTCGGCTCTGAAACCAAAAGTAATTAATTTATCTTTTGTACTAATACATGCTTCATTATTTCTATCAGTTATGCCCATAATGATTATTTGAATAGGTGATAACCATGTGGGGAAATTTCCTGAATAATTCTCAATTAATATCCCAATAAATCTTTCAAAAGAGCCTAAAATAGCCCTGTGAAGCATTACAGGTGTTTGTTTCCTTCCTGTTATATCTATATAACTTGCATTAAGCCTTTCAGGCATAGAGAAATCCACTTGAATTGTTCCGCATTGCCATACTCTGTTTAGGCAATCCTTTAAAGAGAATTCTATTTTTGGACCATAGAATGCACCTTCTCCGGGAAAGAGTGACCAGTCTAAGCCCTTTGAATTAAGCGCATCAGATAAGGCTTTTTCTGATTTGTCCCAGATAGCATCGCTCCCAACTCTTTTTTCTGGTCTTGTTGAGAGTTTAATTAGAATTGAATCAAAGCCAAAGGTTTTATAAACCTCAAATACGAGATCAATAAAATTTTGTACTTCTTCTTGGATTTGTTCGTCGGTACAAAATATATGTGCATCATCTTGAACAAAATTCCTCACCCTCATTAAGCCATGTAGTGCACCTGAAGGCTCATTGCGATGACAAGAACCAAACTCAGAAAGTCTAATAGGAAGATCTCGATAACTTTTTAAACCTTGATTGAATATTTGTATGTGGCATGGGCAATTCATTGGTTTTATTGCATATTCTCTATTCTCTGAAGTTGTAGTAAACATATCTTCTTTAAATTTCTCCCAATGACCTGATTTCTCCCAAAGACTTCTATCAACTATTTGCGGTGACTTGACTTCTAAATAATCATATTTTGTAATAGTTTCCCTGATGAAATCTTCTAAAATTCTATAAATAGTCCACCCTTTTGGATGCCAAAATACCATGCCTGGTGCTTCTTCTTGCGAGTGAAAAAGTGAATACTTTTTCCCTAACTTTCTATGGTCTCTTTTTTCAGCTTCTTCAATTCTAGTTATATATTCTTTTAATTCTTTAGAACTTTTCCAAGCTGTTCCATATATTCTTTGTAGCATTTCATTGTTGGAGTCCCCACGCCAATAAGCTCCGGATACTTTCATTAATTTAAATACTCTTAGATGCCTTGTGTTTGGTACATGTGGACCTCTGCACATATCTATATACTCTTGATGCTTGTATAATTTAATTATTTCGTTTTTAGGTATGTTTTTAACTATATCTAGCTTGTAAGTTTCGCCTCTATCAGTAAAGATTTTCTTTGCTTTTTCAGGGCTAACTATTTCAACATCTACATTATAATCTCTATTAACTAAATCTTTCATTCTGTTTTCAATTTTGGTAAGATCATCAGGAGTGAATGTGTCTTTATAAGAAATATCATAATAAAAACCATCTTCAATTACTGGCCCTATTGCCATTTTTGCTTCGGGGTATAATTGCTTTACAGCATGCCCTAGTAGATGAGCGAATGAATGTCTGATAATTTCAAGTCCTTCATCATCTTTAGATGTAATTATTTGTATCTTCGAATCTTGGCTTATTGGAATACAAGTATCTATTAATTCCCCGTTCACTTTCCCGGCTAGTGCTGCTTTTGCTAAACCAGGTCCAATTTCTTTAGCTATTTGATCTATCGTGACAACTGAATTATATTTTTTCTCAGTTCCATCGGGTAATGTAATTATTGGCATAATTGTCTATAAATCTGAATAAAATCCAAGAGCTTCTTTAACTCTATTTAATGTTAACTTAGAAACTTCTTCTGCAGTAATCTTACCTCTATTTAATATTTTTTTCAATTCTTCTTGATCATTCATTAGTTCTTTATATTTTTCTTGAATGGGTTTGAGAACGTTAATCATCGCGTCTGTAAATTCTGGCTTGAATTTTCCCCAGCTCATCTCTGCACAATACTCAGCTGCTTTTTCTCTACCTAAGTCTGAAATTATTGAATAAATTGTTAAAAGATTGTCAGACTCTGGTCTTAAAGGATTTCCAAACTCTAAGCCTAACTCTGAGTCTGTTTTTGCACGTTTTATTTTCTTAGTAATTACATCAGGACTGTCTAACAAGGTAATCCTACTATTCTCATTTGGGTCACTTTTACTCATTTTCTTTGTTCCATCTGTGAGGCTCATTACTTTGGAACACTCTTTCAAAATTAAGGGATTCGGAACTTTAAGTATGGGATTATTTTTTGTACCGAATTTCGAATTAACTCGTTGAGATGCAATATCTCTTGCAAGCTCTAAGTGTTGCTTTTGGTCTTCTCCGACAGGAACCAAATCAGCATCATAGAGAAGAATATCTGCTGCCATTAGAACTGGATAATCTAATAATCCAATAGAGACATTGTCACCTTGTTTAATTGACTTTTCCTTGAACTGAATCATTCTCTCCATCCAGTTTAATGGAGTTAAGCAATTTAGAATCCAGCAAAGCTCGCTATGGGCGCTTATCTGACTTTGTATAAAGATTGAGCATTTATCAGGATTCATCCCACAAGCAATATATAAGGCCGCAGTGGATAATGAATTTTGATATAAGGATTTAGGTTCATGCGGAGTAGTTATCGCATGAAGATCAACAACACAAACAAAAGTTTCGTAGTTTTCTTGTAATTCAACCCAATTTCTTATTGCTCCAAGCCAGTTACCAATATGTACATCTCCTGTGGGTTGAACACCAGATAAGACTCGCTTCTGATTCACTTATCCTTGCTCGCTTGTATTTGTGGAATCATCTTCATTGGAACTAGTTTCTGGTGCTTGATCATTGTCTTTTTCTAAAGGATTTTGAGTAACATTGTTTCCCTGATCAACATCTGCAACCTCTTTCTCTTTTACTGGTTTTTCTGGTCTTGCAAAAGGGTTAGGCTTTGTGTTGGTTGAATTGCTATCTGCATTGTTGAAATTCCCCCTGTTAGGCCTGCTTCTCCTTTGGTCATTAGCGGGCGATTGAGACCTGTATTCACTAACTAAATTATCAAGACTTCCTTCTTCAAGCATTTGAGCAAGAGTTCTTACTGCAAAACCAAGGACCGCAACAGTAGAACGAAGATTAAAGGCTTCTTGTAATGATCTTGCTGCTCGCATTTCATTATCACTTAAGCGAATGCGAAAGCCTCCTTCTCTGTTGTTTGGACCTCGCCCACCTCTGAAATTATTACGAACAGATTGTCTTTGGTTTTGGAAATCGCCTCCACCTGACTGATTATTGGTGTAAGAGTCACCCATGAACATATTTGCCAATAGGGGCAAGTGTGACGCATAGCCGGTCCCTTTGCGACAAATTTGAATATCTTGATTAGCACTTTCACATCTAATGAAATTGATTCCAGTGGGAATATTTGATTTTCTTTAGGCATAAATTTTCTTCTAATAAACGTAAAACCTTCTTTCTTTACGGTTATTTAATGGAAAATTTGCTTTAAAATGAAAGTTAGCTAAGAAGAAACTGTATTTATTGAAATCGTGGAAAATCATTCTTTATCAAAATCTTCTCTCTCTTTCCCTTCTTTTTCGATTCCGAAAATTAGTCTTTTTATTGGGCTCACAATCACTGGTCAATGGTTTTTGTCTGATGTGGCCCATATCCCTGGAGGTGGATTAGGATTGCTTTTAGGACTTGGTTTGATTTTTTATTTTTTAAAACCAGGAAAAGTATCATTTGATGCCCCGTCTACTGTTCAAGGATGGGTTAGAAGATGCCATGACGTTTTAGAGGATTTTGAGTTCTTACTGGAAGATGGGGAGCAAAGTGAATTAAAAAAAGAAAGAATAAATTCTTTGCAAAAAATTATTGATAGGGGCGAAGATCAAAACATTGGTTTCTTGAAAACAAAAGGCGTAAAATTACCTGATAAAGATCAATTAGAGAAAGTTTTAGGAATCAAAAATCAAATCAAAGTCTCTTTCCCTCGTGCGCTTCCGGTAAAAGATCAAAATTGGATTTTGCCAGATTTAGTCCAAGAACAAGATTTTATTGTTTATTCTTTGGCTCTACCAATGAGCGCAGCTGATCTTTTGTGGATTAAAAATATCCCTGCAGATCAGCCAGCTTGGCTAATGGTTGCGATTAAAGACTCCACTGAGTGGTCTGATGAAAGAAAAGCATTAGAGGCTCAATTACCAGAAAGATGGAATAATAGAGTATTGAAATGGAATGGATCTTCAACAGAGATGGAAACGGTTCTTTCTCCTATTAAGAAACTTCTTGAAAATCCAAAAAGAAATACAGACATAACTAAGCAAAGACTTTTGTCTCGATTGCATATTTCTTGGCAAACAGATTTAGAGAAATTAAGAAGGGAAAAATTCAAGGTTATTCAAACAAGATCACAGTGGGTAGTGGCTGGTATTGTTTTTGCCTCGCCTGTCGCATCAACTGATTTGCTTGCGGTTGCGGTCGTTAATGGTTTGATGATCAAAGAAATGTCAAAAATTTGGTCTTGCAAAATGAAGCCAGAATTACTTGAGGCTGTTTCACGTCAGCTAGCAATGGTTGCAATTGGTCAAGGAGTTGTCGAGTGGAGCGGGCAGTCCTTGTTAAGTTTGGCAAAATTAGATGGTTCCTCTTGGGTGGCTGCTGGGACAATTCAGGCCTTAAGTGCGGCTTATTTAACAAGAGTAGTTGGAAGATCTATAGCTGATTGGATGGCTCTCAACAATGGAGTTACTCAACCTGATTTAGAATTAATTAAGCAACAAGCTCCTCAATTAGTATCCAAAGCTGCTGAGTTAGAAAGAGTTGATTGGATGGCTTTCCTGAAGCAATCAAAAGATTGGATTCAGTCTCAATCTAATAATTACAAAGTTAAATCAGTTTGATTTTTAAATTTTCTTCCTAGTATGTTTTTGATTTATATTTAAAAAAAAATATTTTCTAATTCTGATAAATGATTGATAAAAAAATAAAGATTTCTTCTGGATTAATTAACAAAAAAAACAAGGTTATTTACCTATTTATTTTTCTTTCTTTAAATATTTTTGGCTTGACAGGATGTGTAAATAAAAAGGCTTATAACCATAACAATGAAAAGCCTTACGTGTTGACCACTTTTACCATCTTGGCAGATCTTGCGAAAAATGTTGCTGGGGAAAGAATTTTAGTTGAATCAATTACAAAACCAGGAGCAGAAATTCATAGTTATCAATTTACACCAAGTGATATTGTCAAAACAAAAGGAGCAAAACTAATTATTCAAAATGGTTTAGGTCTTGAAGCATGGATTTCAAAATTCATGATGAGTGCTGGAGATATCCCTAAAGTGAAATTAACAGATGGGATAAAGCCATTGTTGATAGATGGTGATGCGTATGCAGGGAAACCAAATCCTCATGCATGGATGTCACCAAAAAGAGCTATGGATTACGTAGATAAAATAGCTGATGCTTTTATGAAGATCGATCCTGAGGGAGTTACTGAATACAAATCTAACGCTTCAACCTATAAAGCTAAACTTGAACTGCTTGATAAAGAGTTAAGAGATTCTTTATCCTTAATTCCTAAAGAGAGAAAATTTCTGGTGACATGTGAAGGAGCCTTTACTTATTTGGCCAGTGATTACGGAATGAAGGAGGCATATTTGTGGCCTGTTAATTCTGAAAGTCAAGTAACCCCAAGACGCATGGTTAAGCTAATAAAAATAATTAAAGAGAATAAAATTCCAACGATTTTTTGTGAAAGTACTGTGAGCTCAGAAGCTCAAATGGAAGTTGCAAAATCAAGTGGAGCTGTTTTTGGAGGAACCTTCTACGTTGATTCCCTTTCAGGCTTAAATGGACCTGCTCCAACTTATATAGATTTACTTAGGCACAATGTTGGATTAATTACTCAGGGCCTATCCCTTTTTCCACTTGAAAAATAATGAATCCAATTTTTAAGAGTCACGAGAAAGATTTTATGCGTATTGAGGCCGAGCAAGTTTGTGTTGACTACAACGGTACAGTTGCTCTTTATGACGCAAGTTTGAACTTAAAAGCTGGATCTATATGTGGACTGGTGGGGATGAATGGTGCAGGGAAATCAACTTTCTTCAAAGCCTTGATGGGATTTATTAGACCTTCAAGGGGAAAAATAAGGATTAATGGGATCAAAGTTAATCAAGCCCAGAAGGAGCAAACAGTTGCTTATGTTCCACAAAACGAAGGCATAGATTATTCATTTCCCGTTAGCGTTTGGGATGTCGTGATGATGGGTAGATATGGCTCAATGAATATTTTTCGAATACCTAGAGAGTCCGATAAAAGAGCTGTTCTTCATGCTCTTGAAAGAGTTGATCTTTTGGATCTTAGGGAAAGACCAATAGGATCTTTATCTGGAGGACAACGTAAAAGAGCTTTCCTTGCAAGAGCAATTGCTCAACGAGCCTCAGTTCTACTTTTAGATGAGCCTTTCTCTGGAGTTGATGTACCCACGGAAAAGCTAATGGCTGAGTTATTTCTTCAGTTTCGACAAGAAGGACATACTATTTTGATATCTACTCATGATTTGAATCATGTCAGGGATTTTTGCGATTTTGTAGTCCTAATCAATAAGACAGTTCTTGCGTATGGAAAAACCTCGGAAGTCTTTACATCGGAAAACATTCAAAAAACATTTGGAGGGACGCCACCAAATCCTTTATCAGGGCCCCAGTCGAATAAAGATTTTGTAAATGAGTGAACTTTTGATATCCATTACGCCAAATAATTGGCTTTTGGATCCATTAACTCACGACTTCATGAGAAGAGCGTTAATGGTTAGTGCATTAGTTGGCAGTGTTTGCGGACTTTTGTCTTGTTATATGACCTTAAAAGGATGGGCTTTAATGGGTGATGCTGTTTCTCATGCTGTCATGCCAGGAGTAGTAGTTGCTTATGCCTTAGGTCTTCCTTTCTCTTTAGGGGCTTTTGTTTTTGGTGTAGGTTCAGTTGCTCTTATAGGATTTGTTAAACAGAAATCTAGGATTAAAGAAGATACAGTAATAGGTCTTGTTTTCACAGGCTTTTTTGCATTAGGCATCGTTTTGGTTTCAAAAATAAAAAGTAATATTGACCTTATGCAGATTCTTTTTGGAAGCCCTCTAGGGATTTCTCGTTCAGATGTTAATCAGACTTTGATAATTTCCTTTATAGTTATATTGATTTTGCTTATATTTAGAAAAGACTTAATGTTGTATTGTTTTGATGCTAAGCATGCTCGTTCTATAGGGATAAATACAGGCATACTTCATTATTTATTGTTGACTTTATTATCCTTATCCGCAGTTGTAGGGTTGCAAACGGTTGGTATTATTCTTGTTGTGGCAATGCTTATTACCCCTGGAGCAACGGCATACTTGCTAACTGATCGTTTTGACAGGATGACCATATTGGCTGTGATTAGCAGCTCTTTTTCAAGTGTTTTAGGCGTTTATATCAGTTATTGGTCAGATATTGAAACAGGAGGATCTATTGTTTTAGTGCAAACATTAATCTTTTTAATTGCGTTTTTATTTGCACCAAGATATGGAATATTTAAAAACCAATCTTTAATAAATAATGATTAATTTACTACAACTATGAGTAACCTAGTCTCTGAACAAAAATGGAGTTGGTGGCCCCTTTTACCACTTTATCCTTACGGTAGAAAAAGAACAATATTCCGTGAATTAGTTCCTAATCAGATTTGGAGTTTTGAGCAACTTCAGGGTATCTATTATGTTGCTGTTCCGGTGAGGTTATTAGTTGTAAGAGTAAAGAATGAATTAATGATAATTAACCCTCTTCCTCCAACTAATGAATTGTTAAGGGATATAGATGTGCTTGAAAAAAAAATTGGACCTGTAAAAACTATTGTCTTACCTACAGCTTCAGGTTTAGAACATAAAATCGGTCTTCCTGCTTTAGCTAGAGCTTTTCCTAATGCAAAACTATGGTTATGTCCTGGACAATTTAGTTTTCCTTTTCAACTCCCTTTTGATTGGCTAGGAATTCCATCTAATAGAACAAATATTTTATTGGCAGATGGATTCCCTCATGCTGATTATTGTGAATGGATTTCATTAGGTCCCATTGATATTGGTCTTGCCCGTTTTCAAGAGATTTGTTGTTTTCACAAACCATCAAAATCTTTGTTAGTGACTGATGCACTTGTGGGTATTGAAGATACTCCTCCTGAGATCTTTGATTTAGACCCGACCCCTTTATTGTTTCATTCAAGAGAGAAAGGATCTGAAGAACTTATTGATACGCCAATTGCAAGAAGAAAAGGATGGCTTCGTTTGGTTTTATTTGCGTCTTATCTAAGACCTGAAAAATTGGAGATACCCAAAATAAAAGAAATTTTTGGAAATTCTTTAAAGCCTAATTTAAGAAATAAAAGAGCACATTTTGGAATATATCCATTTTCTTGGCAAAAAGGTTGGGAGTTGTCTGCTAAAAAAATTGTTGGAAAAAATACTCCTCTAATACAAATTGCTCCTGTAATAGAAAGATTAGTTTTTCCTAGAGCGCAAAAATCTTTTCTAAATTGGTTGAATAAAATTGAGTCATTAAAAGGTGTTTCATGGCTAATTTCTGCTCATTACAGCGGTAAAATTAAATTTTCAACATATGAAATAAAAGTATTACGAAATAAAATTAATAATTCTGACTGGGCTAAAAATGAAGGTGATTTTGGATTTCTAGGTTGGTTAGATCAAAAGTTATTGAAACTTGGTGTCGTCCCCAGAGACCCTCTTAGAAAATTTAGTGATTAAATTGAATCTGGGTCGACTGACATCTCTTCGTCAGATAATAGTGTTTCTTCAAGCTGTTTCCTCTGCTCCATTTGCCTTAAGAAATAACCTGTCATCATTGCAGATGCTAATAAACTCGCCAAATTATCCTTACTAGAGGTTACCTTTACTTCAAATTGCTCTCCTGGGAGCATTCCAAGTAGGCCTTGAACATTATGTCGGATTATTTCCTGAATTTCTGGACTGGCAGATTTTGCAACTCTTTGTAAAACGTCTGCTGGTTGATCCTGTAAGTACTGTATTAGAGCATTTGCCTCATGACCTTCATTATTGTCTGTAGCTAAAAATTCAGGATTAAACATTCAGTTTTTTCCATTTATTAATACATTATCGCAAAACGTACGCTAATTAAATCTAATTTAGGTTATGGGAACCGAATAGGTCCCATTTTTTTCAATGGCCAGTATCTTGCAAATGCTGTACCTATAAGATTTTTTTCTGGGAGAGCTCCCCATATGTGAGAGTCCAAACTGTTATTTCGGTTGTCTCCTAAAACCCAAAGTGAATACTCAGGTACATAAATTTTTTTCATTTCATATTGAATAGGTTCTTTAATCCAAGGTTCATTTATTTCTTTTTCATTTCTATACAGTTTTCCATTTGTAACTTCTATTTTGTCCCCTGGTAATCCAACAACTCTTTTTATTAGAGCTGAACCATCACTGTATCCAGCTTCTGTAAGAATTTTTGGAGGTTTGAACACAACAATCGTATTTAAATTTAAATGTTTATTTAGTTTGTGGTTAAGTCTTGGGGTTATTTTTTCTATCAGTATTCGGTCTTGAATTTGCAAAGTTGGAATCATTGATCCAGATGGAATCCATCTAGGTTCAACTGCTTGCCATCTCAATAAAAGCGCAATTATTATCCAAACGAACAATCCTTTCCAAGTATTTTGGTTTTGATTCTTTTTTGATTCAGTGGATGTCATGAATTTTTTTTGTTTTAATTTCTTGGAAATTCTCTCGAAAAAATCGAAGTAGTTATTCCTTTGGAAATTTCTCTAGCACGTTACAATTTTTTTATTAGCTTAGAGCTTCTTAAAACTCTAGTAGAGAAGGGAGTGAAATATTTTGTCCTTTGCCCAGGTAGTAGATCAGGCCCTCTAGCATTAGCAGCAGCAAGTCTCAAAAAAAGAAAAGAATTAACGCTAATAACATCAATTGACGAAAGGTCGGCTGCATTTCTTGCTTTGGGAATAAGTGCAGCTAGTGGACAAATAAGTTGTGTAATTACAACTTCTGGAAGTGCTGTTGCAAATCTTTTGCCAGCGGCTGTTGAAGCAGATAGATCATGCCATCCTCTTTTGTTTTTAACTGCAGATAGACCTTTGAGATTAAAAGAATGTGGGGCAAATCAAGCAGTCAATCAACAGGATTTTCTGAAGTCTGTTTGTAGACATTTTGATGAAACTCCAAAAGAGGGAATTCATTTAATTTCTAAAGAGAGACTTACATCTTTAGTAGAAAAATCATTCGAAATGGCTTCCAATATTCCAGGCCCAGTGCATATTAACCTTGCTTATGAAGAGCCTTTGTATCCTTGTGAAATTGACCAGAAAAAAGTTCTTGATGGATCGGACCTTGAAGGACTTTTTAAAGATGAAATTACATCAAGTAAAATTGAGCCTGTTAGAAATTCTCCAATCTTAAAACTACCAAAATTAGATCCATTTTCTTTAGGAATAATTATTGTTGGGCCATGGAGAGGGAAAGCAAAAGAACTTGATTCTTTTAGGTCTGCATTAAAGAAATGGCAAAAATTAACTGGATGGCCAATTCTTGCTGATCCACTTTCTGGAATTGAAAATGATCAAGAGGGTTTGATCAATTACTGGGATCTTTGTTTCTCGACAGGTTTATTTGAAGAAATAAATGAGATTCAAGTTTTACGTTTGGGCCCAATACCACCAAGTAGAAATTTACAAACTTGGCTGAAAAAACCTGGAAAAGTTCAATTACTTATTACGGAGGGTGATAGTCGAAATCTTGATCCAATAGGGACCTCAACTCAATTTAGTGAAGGATTTTCTTTTTGGATTAATAAATTGACTGAGGTTATTCCTACAAAGACAGCGATAGATAAAAACATTCATAGTCAAAGGTTGACCAGAGAGCTTAAAAAATATGATTTATTTATCCATGATTGGCTTGATAAAAAGTTATTTAGAAAAGGACTAATTACTGAACCTGCTCTGGCTAGGTTGCTCCCTCGTCTTTTGCCAAGATCTACTCCTGTGATGATTGCCTCTAGTAGTCCCATACGAGATTGGTTAAGTTATTCGGGAGATGGAGCTTTTGTAAGGAGGTGTTTTGGCTTTCGGGGGGCTTCAGGAATTGATGGGACACTATCAATTGGGATGGGACTATCAATAATTATGGGGAGAATGATTTTAGTCACTGGTGATTTAGCACTTCTTCATGATACAAACGGGTGGCTATTCTCTAGGGATAGAAATATAAGCCTAATAGTAATTATGATAGATAATGCAGGTGGAGGTATTTTTAATCAATTAAATATAGATAGCATTCAAGAAGGAGATTTTGAAGAGATTTTTCTTATGCCTCAAAGTGTTTGCCCCCTTACACTTGCAAAAGCTTACGGAGTCAAATATAAGCAAGTTGCATGCTTGTATGATTTAGAACAAGCAATTGAATGGAGTTTATCTTTATCTACAAATGTATTAATAAGAGTTTGTACTAACTCGGTTGAAGACCATAAATTGAGAGTAAGTTTACGCGATGATCTGAAAAGAACTTTGTCTGAGAATTCTTCAAGTTTTGATTAATTCAATTTAAAAAATGGCTTTAAAACCTATTAATCCTAAAAATATATCTAGAAGAGTTCTCCCAGGAGAAATTATTACCTCATGGGTTCCTTCTGGAGAATACAAAGATATTCTTCTTGATATTAGTCCCGAGGGAATAGCTCGAGTCGCGATAAATCGACCTGAGAAAAGAAATGCTTTTCGACCTCAAACAATTTCAGAACTTTGTGATGCGTTTATCAGAATAAGAGAAGATCCAAATATTGGAGTGGTTTTATTTACTGGGGTTGGACCTTCCAAAGATGGAAAGTTCGCTTTTTGCGCTGGAGGAGATCAAACGGTACGTGGAAGTGGAGGATATCTTGGTAATGACGGGATTCCACGTTTAAATGTTCTTGATTTGCAGCGTATTATTAGGAGCCTTCCAAAAGTAGTTATTGCTCTGGTTTCAGGTTTCGCAATTGGTGGAGGACAAGTTTTGCATTTGGTTTCTGATTTGAGTTTGGCTGCGGATAATGCAGTATTTGGTCAAACAGGACCAAAAGTAGGAAGCTTTGATGCAGGGTTTGGTTCAAGTTATTTAGCAAGAGTTGTAGGCCAAAAAAAGGCCAGAGAGATTTGGTTCCTTTGCAGAAAATATGGAGCAAAGGAAGCTTTAGAAATGGGTTTGATAAATGCTATTTCACCAATTAATTTGCTCGAGTCGGAGGGGGTTAAATGGGCAAGAGAAATACTTCAAAACAGTCCAACCGCCATAAAATGTTTAAAATTTTCTTTTAATGCTGATACTGATGGATTAGCAGGTATTCAAGAGCTGGCTGGCCAGGCAACACATCTTTTTTATACGACTGATGAGTCAAAGGAGGGAAGAAATGCTTTTATGGAGAAAAGGGATCCTGATTTTTCTAAATCAAAATGGCTTCCATGATTTTATTTGGTTTATCCAAAAGTTAAACCTTTCATTTTTATGAATTAAATGAGAATACTTTTTGCTGCTGCTGAATGTGCTCCAATGATAAAAGTTGGAGGGATGGGTGATGTTGTAGGTTCATTGCCTCCAGCACTTAAAAAGCTTGGACATGACGTTCGATTAATAATTCCAGGATATGGAAAACTTTGGACCTTGATGGACATTGAGCCTGAGCCCGTTTTTCGTGCCAACACAATGGGAGTTGATTTTTCGGTTTATCAAACAAAGCATCCCTCTAATGGGTTGCCAATGTATTTAGTTGGACATCCTTGTTTTGATCCTGAGCGTATTTACGGGGGAGATGATGAAGATTGGAGATTTACTTTTTTTGCCAGTGCAGTATCTGAATTTGCATGGAACTCATGGAAGCCACAAGTACTACATTGCCATGATTGGCATACTGGAATGATTCCAGTTTGGATGCATCAAGACCCTGAAATTAGTACAGTATTTACTATTCATAATCTCAAGTACCAAGGTCCATGGAGATGGAAGCTTGATCAAATAACTTGGTGTCCTTGGTATATGCATGGTGATCACACCATGGCATCAGCGATGTTGTATGCCGATAGAGTGAATGCCGTATCTCCAACCTATTCAAGGGAAATACGAACATCTGAATATGGAGAAAAATTAGAGGGACTCTTGAATTATATTTCAGGTAAATTACGTGGAATACTCAATGGAGTTGATCTAAACGAATGGAATCCAGCAACCGATAATTCATTACCGTCCAAATTTAGTGTTGATAGTATTTCTGGTAGAACAATTAATAAAAGAGTTCTTCAAGAGAGAATGGGACTTGAAGTGAACCCTGATAAATATTTAATGGGTATGGTTGGTAGACTAGTTGATCAAAAAGGTATTGATCTTTTATTACAAGTAGCCAATAGGCTTCTTTCTTATACAGACTCTCAAATTGTTGTTCTTGGTACAGGAGATCGCTACTTAGAGTCATCTCTATGGCAACTTGCAATTGAATATCCTGGTCGTTTCTCAGTCTTTCTTACTTATGATGACGCATTATCTCGGCTCATTTATGGAGGTGCTGACGCTTTCCTAATGCCAAGTCGTTTTGAACCATGTGGTATCAGCCAACTATTGGCTATGCGTTATGGAGCTATCCCTATAGTTAGAAAAGTAGGTGGTCTAGTTGATACAGTAGAACCTTATAATCCTATGAATGGAACTGGTTCTGGATTTTGTTTTGATCGGTATGAACCAATCGACTTTTACACAGCATTAGTTCGTTCATGGGAGGCATACAGGCATCAAAAGAGTTGGAAGGAATTACAAGTAAGAGCGATGTCAAATCAATATAGTTGGGATAGATCAGCTAAAGAGTATGAGTTAATGTATAAAGATGTTTGTGGAATTAAGGAGCCTTCACCAGATGCAGCAGAGGTTGAAAAGTTTTCATATGGTCAGGAAGCAGATCCTTCAAGGAAAGTGAAGAAAAATTAAATTTAGGATTTTGAAATTTCAAACAAATTTGCTCCTAATCAAATAGTTGTATGGATATTATTTTTAAGGATTTAATAAAACTTTGGGGGGAACCAGTTAATCAAGATAAAATTGATTTTAATTTACCAATTGGTCTAGTTTCTACTGATACAAGGACTATTGAAAAGGGAAGTTTTTTTGTTCCTTTAGTAGGCAATAAGTATGATGGTCATAATTTCTTAGATATGGCTTGTGATATTGGTATACAAGCCGCAATAGTTTCTAGAAATTTTAATGGATTAGTCCCAACTGGCTTACCTCATTGGGTGGTTTCAGATACTCTTTATGCCTATCAACAAATTGCATTACTTCATAGGAGAAATTTAAATCTTCCTGTTATTGCTATTACTGGATCTGTTGGGAAAACAACCACTCGAGAATTAATTAGGGGAATACTTTCATCTCTCGGTGAAATTGTTTCCAGTAGAGAAAATGAAAATAATGATATCGGAGTTCCAAAAACTCTGCTAAGAGGAACAGTAAAAGACTCTGCATATGTTATTGAAATGGGTATGCGCGGTTTTGGTCAAATAAAACGTCTTTCTAAAGCTTCTGAACCTGACATAGCTGTAATTACCAATATTGGTCAAGCTCATATTGGAATTCTTGGTAGTAGAGAAAATATCGCAAAAGCTAAGTCAGAAATTGTCTCTAATTTGAAATCGGATGGCGTTGTGATTATTCCGTTTGGAGATTATATTCTAGAAAAAGCTTTAAGAGAAAAGTGGTCGGGACGTATTATTCGAGTAGCTATTGAGGATTATTCATTAGATTGGTTCGGGTATGATGATTCTTATGTTTCTGTTAAAGATGTAAAACCAGATTACATTTCTAAGATTGATATACAAAATAATCTTATATTTTTTGAGGGGATAAAATTGAAATTGCCCTTAGAAGGTAGACATAATGCTATGAATTTTTTGATGGCATTAGCCGTTGCAACTGAATTAGGCATTTCAATAAAAAATTTAAATAAATTAAAGATAAATATGCCTAAAGGTAGGAATAGATTGGTCTATTGTGGTCAATTTTTAGTTTTAGATGAGACGTATAATGCGTCTCCTGAGTCTGTTATGGCATCTTTAGAATTATTAGTAAGTAAGCCTGGTCGACATTTTGCAGTTTTAGGTACGATGTTAGAGTTAGGTCAAGATAGTATTTTACTTCATCAGAAGGTTTTTCAAAGAGCTGTTGAATTAGGGCTGAGGGGAATCGTTTTTGTTTCTTGTGGGGAGGAATCTAATAAAATAAAAAATATTATCAAAGAATTACCAAATCACGATGTCGTTAACACTCCAAAAGATGCTGCAAAGTCATTATTATCTTGGCTTTTACCAGGGGATAGTATTTTGATTAAAGGTAGTCGCAGACTAGAATTGGAAAAGGTTTTACCTTTATTACAGGAAACATTTTGACGGCATTATTTTTTACTCTTATTTCTAATAATTGTTTTTGATCTCTCAACAACTAAACTTTCATCTTGAATATCTTTACTTATAGTTGAACCTGCACCAATGGTTACATTTGATCCGATCTTTATTGGCGCAACCAAGACTGAATTTGCACCAGTTTTCGAATGATCACCAATTAACGTTCGATGTTTATTTTTACCATCAAAATTAGCTGTAATTGTACCTGCTCCAATATTAATATTGTTTCCTAGGGTTGAATCACCTACGTAACTTAAATGGTTGATTTTTGTGCCTTCACCAATGAAACTTTTTTTTATTTCAACAAAGTTACCTATTTTAGAGTTTTCGCTTATATTTGTTTCTGGCCTTATGTGGGCGAATGGTCCAATGGACGTATTCTCTCCAATTCTTGCTTCATTTATGAACGAATGAATAGCTAAAACATTATCTGCAAGATTTGAATTTGTGATTACACTGCTAGGACCTAAATGACAATGATTGCCAATATTGCATTTACCCCGAAAATGAGTTTGTGGCTCAATGATTACGTCTGTACCAAAGCTTGAATCCTCGCTTAGGGTGCAGCTTATTGGGTCGACAAATGAAACACCCCTTGCCATCCAAAAGGATTTAAGCTTTTTCTGAATATAGTATTCGCATTCAGAGAGTTGATATCGATCATTAATCCCCGTGACCTCAAAGGGATCGTCTACCTCGAAATGTAAAGCCTTTTTGAGTAGGCTTATAGTGTCAGTCAAGTAAATTTCTTTTTGACTATTCTGGGAGGATAATGAATTCAGAATGTCTAGCAATTGTAGCCAATTAAAACAATATATCCCTGCATTTATTAATTTATTTTTTCGTTGTTCATTATTGCAATCTCTTTCTTCAATGATTTCCTGAACTAATCCTGATTGATTTGTGAAAACTCGTCCATATCCAGTAGGTGAATCTAAACTTGCAGATAAAAAAGTTACACTTGCATCAGATTCTTTGTGAAATTTTAAAAGGGAACTGAGTGTTCTTTCTTTCAGGAGCGGTACATCACCATTTAATACTAAAAGTTCTCCTTTAAACCCTTT
Organism: uncultured Prochlorococcus sp.; assembly: GCA_902564695.1. Classification (GTDB taxonomy): domain Bacteria; phylum Cyanobacteriota; class Cyanobacteriia; order PCC-6307; family Cyanobiaceae; genus Prochlorococcus_B. Next base: position 36,917 of record CACFCB010000002.1, read on the forward strand.
TAACTTTGGGATTAATTGCTGAATAGCGTGTCCGGTACCATTTTGAGGTTGTTGAAGAACAAAATCTAAGTCTTGATAATTCTTTAAAGCCCCTTTTACTCTTTTTGCTTGATGTCCTACAACTATTAATCTACGAGTTGAGTTGAGGCCTTGGGTACTAGATAGGACTCTTTCGATAAGTGATTTTCCTGCTAAATGATGAAGAACTTTAGGAAGGTCGCTTTTCATTCGAGTACCTTTCCCAGCCGCTAAAATTGCGATGGCAAGCATAAGATTACTTTTTTGAAGAAATCTAATTGCTTTATGGCTGTTGCGCAGTATTCCATTTCTTTCTCCAAGATGAAGTTTTTATTAATTGACTTTTAGATTGCTCTATCTCTCTAGCTAAAATAATCTCTTTAGAATCCCCTCTGCCAGTTGGATCTCTATAGGGAATTGATGAACGTGTAGCAAGGTGTTCTAATTCCTTGGTGCTTAAATTAGTAAGCTGACAATTTGTTGAAATTAATTGTTTTTTTAATTTCGTTTTTAAAGCAACTGTTCCTAAACTCCATTGGTTTTGGTAATCCTGTGAGGGGGAGATTGAATAGATATTTAAACCATTTCTTTTTAAACTAGCTCTAACTGAAGCAGCACTTGAATAAGTAATCAAACGCCCATCTAAAGATAGCCTTTCACATAACAAAGAAATAAATTGTTCACTCCATAGTTCTGGACATTTTTGTGGAGAGAAAGGATCAAGAAGTATTAGATCAAATTTTAGTGAATCCTGTATTTCGTATATTTTTTGTCTTGCATCTCCCCAGTGGATAGTTCCTTTATTAAACCCTTCGGTCCATCGTTCTGATTTTTTTATGCAATTAAAAAAATTCAATATTTTTGGAGACCATAACTTTTGAAATTGTTTTTCATTAAGTCCAATATTTAGAGGCCTTTGATCAATTTCAAGACCATGCCATTCGATTCTCTGATTGCCTTGAAGTAACTTTTCTAGAATGCATCCAGTGTTATAACCCAAGCCCATGCAAACATCTAAAATAAATATTTTTTCTGTTTTTGGAATTTTATCCAATTGAGCAGGTAAGAGATATTTGTTAATTGATTCTTTTAGCGCTCCGCCTTTATCGTGAAATCCCTCATCATAGATCGAGCTATAAAGACTTAAACTCCCGTCTTTTGTTATGTGTTTTTTTAAATCATTCAACGTTTAAAATCATCTAATATGTTTTTTGAAGTCTTTTTAGATCATCCCAAAAATCTGGATATGAGATCGCTGCCGCTTCACTACGTCTCAATGTTGAGTTAGAATTAGCCATTATTGAGGCTATGGCTAGGCTCATAGCAACCCGGTGATCATCCTCACTATCAAGATCGCATCCTTTTAAATCATTACCACCATATATAGTTAGACCATCTTGATGTTCATCTACTTTCGCGCCCATTCTTTTTAGTTGTCTTGCCATTACTTCTAATCGATCTGTTTCTTTGACTCTTAATTCACTCGCTCCTTTGATTTTACTTATCCCGTTACAAAAACATGCAGCTACTGATAATATTGGGACCTCGTCTACCAGTCGTGGCATTATCTCTCCATCAATGTTAAATGGTTTTAAGTTTTTTTTATAAATAACTTCAATATCTCCAACAGGTTCACCAGTTACCTCTCTTTTATTGGTTAATTTGATATTTGCTTCCATCTCTTCTAATACTTTAAGTATTCCAGTTCTAGTTGGATTTAGACCAACATTTTCTATTATTAGTTCTGACCCAGGAATGATACTGCCCGCAACAAGCCAGAATGCTGCAGAACTAATGTCACCAGGAACAATAATTGATTGACCTTTTAAATCTTTCCCAGGCATAACAGTTATATGTCTACCCATTTCACCCCCAACTTCTAAATTAGCGCCAAAAGCCTTCAACATTCTCTCACTATGATCCCTTGATCTAGCTGGTTCAATAACAGTGGTCGAACCTTCTGCATTTAGAGCAGCAAGTAGGATTGCAGACTTTATTTGAGCACTTGCTACAGGAGTTCCAATTACAGCACCTCTTAATTTCTTACCAGTAATAGATAGAGGAGCAAAGTCTCCTCCACATCTGCCAGAAACTTTGGCTCCCATCATTTTTAATGGCTGTCCTACTCTTTTCATTGGCCTATTACGAAGTGAATTATCTCCTGTAAGTATGAAATGATGATCTTCTTGACCAGCTAATAATCCCATTATTAATCTCATTGTTGTCCCTGAGTTGCCACAATTCAAAATATCTTGAGGTTCTTGGAGGCCTGTTAAACCAACGCCATCAACTTCAATAATGTCTCCTTTTTTAATTGGACTAATCTTTACGCCCATTGATCTCAAACACTCAGCAGTACTTAATGGATCTTCCGCAGGTAAAAGTCCATCAATTATTGTTTTGCCTTTTGCTATGGCACCAAAAAGCAGTGCACGATGTGAAATTGATTTATCTCCAGGTACTTTAACTCTTCCACAAAGTTCTCCTCCCATTTGAAGCTTTCGTAAAGACTGATCTTTTGTGGGAACTTTCAATTAAAAAAATAATGAATTTTTTTTATTTTATTTATCGACAAGCTTTATTCCTAGTTTATGAATTGTTTATTTGTTTTTGACGCATTAATTCATCAATCACATAACCAAAAAGTTCTGGACTTGGTTTGTTGTTCTCTATTTCAGATAAGCCTAGTTCAGTCCACCTTTTATCAACTTTATCTTCAAGTTCTTTTGGTCTTGTTAATGGCTTGCCCCAATCATGCTTTTTCTCTGGACCAATCTTAGTTGTTGCATCAATAGCTAATCGACCTCCTAAGCCTATATTTTCGCTAGCGAAATCGAGGGTATCAAAAGGAGTATTCTCGAGGATAAATAAATCTCTTTGAGGATCAACTTGACTAGATAAGACCCAAACCACTTGTCTTGGATCTCTTACGTTAATGATTGAGTCGACAACAACGACGAATTTTGTATAGGTGAATTGAGGTAAAGCACTCCAGAAAGCCATTGCAGCTCTTTTTGCTTGGCCTGGATATGCTTTGTCTATAGATATAACTGCCAACTTGTAACTCAAGGCTTCCATTGGAAGAAAAAAATCAACAATTTCCGGGATTTGTTGTTTAAGTATTGGTGTGTAAATTCGATTTAATGCTATTGCCAGCATGGCCTCTTCTTTTGGAGGCCGACCACTGAAAGTCGTTAAAAATATTGGTTTTTTCCTTTGAGTCATGCAGTGGAACCTTATTAGAGGGGAAGACTCAGCACCTCCATAGAACCCCATATGGTCTCCAAAAGGGCCATCCATCATTTCTTCCCCAGGAGATATAGATCCTTCCAAAACAATTTCACTGTGACTTGGCACTTGAAGATCTATTGTTTTGCATTTTGTTAATCGAACGCCCTCTCCTGCATATAGACCTGCAAAAAGCCATTCACTGAGCTGAACTGGTATTGGAGTCGCTGCAGCCATAACAAGAAGAGGGTGAACTCCAATGGCTACAGCAACTTCTAGCTTTTTATTCAAAGCAGCTGCCTTACGAAGATGCCTGGCTCCTCCTCTAACGCTTAACCAATGAACTGTCATGGTCTTGGCAGATTGTCTTTGAAGTCTGTAAACACCAACATTTGGAACGCCTGTTTCAGGGTCTTTAGTTATTACCAGTCCCAATGTGATAGCACCACCTGCATCTTCTGGCCATGGCCTTAGTAGTGGTAAATGATTTAGATCTAAATCTTTTTTGTTGATAACTTTTTGATGGCATGGTGGTAAAAGGTCAATATCAGGGCGGGCTTTCAGTAGATCCCATGCAACTGAGGCAAAAGCTTTGGTTTCTTTAAATCCTTTCGGAGGTCTTGGTTGCTGAAGAAGAGCTAATTTTTTTCCTAAATTTTCTAGTTCTTCTTGCTTCTCCAATCCCATGCTCCAAACAACGCGTTCCATTGTCCCAAGCAGATTGACAGCAACAGGTATTGATGAATCTTTTACATTTTCAAAAAGTAGAGCAGGGCCTCCCATTCCTAAAACTCGATCACTTATTGCTGCAATTTCCAAATCAGTATCAACTTGACTGGTAATTCTTTTTAATTGACCTTTTTTTTCTAAAAGAGAGAGAAAATCTCTAATGTCACGTGTAAGAGGTTCTTGACGAAATAATTTCATGAAGGTCTGCACGATTAACCTATTTACTTAGTTACTGTGACGCAAGCTATCAGCATTTGTGGAAATGAAACTTTCTTATTTTTATGCAGCGGCGGATGTGCCCAGTGGAATTATTCCTGAAACATCAGTAGTAATTGATGTTCTTAGAGCTACAACAACAATTGCTTGGGCTCTTGAAAATGGAGCTAATTCAGTTCAGGTGTTTGCAGATGTTGATGAACTTAAAAATGAAGCAAACTCTTTTAATGAAGAAGATAAAATTCTTGTAGGAGAGAGAGGAGGTAAAAAATTAGACGGATTCGACTTAGGGAATTCTCCTTTAGGAGTTTCAAAAGAGAAAGTAAGAGGTAAAAGAGTTTTTATGAGTACTACTAATGGAACAAGATCACTTCATCGTGTTAGGGAATCCAAAAGTTTGTACACAATGGCACTACCAAACAGGAAAGCCATCGCTGAAAGATTGATAAGCGATAATCCAAAAGAAGTTTGGATAGTTGGGAGTGGATGGGAAGGATCCTATTCTCTTGAAGATTCTTTGGCAGCTGGAGCCTTAGCCTCTCTTCTTAAGGATAAATTAGGGTCAGTAAGCATATTTAACGATGAACTTATGGCCTCTTTAGCACTATGGAAAACTTGGGAAAATGATGTGGAAGGTTGTTTACGTATTGCAAGTCATGGACAAAGGCTTGTCGGAATAGGTAATCATGATGAAGATTTTGCTTGTTGCGCATCATTGGATAATCTTTCTGTTATACCAAAACAGATTGAGATGGGCGTTCTTCGCGCAAACTAATTTCTAATTATTTTATTTTTTAACTCTGTGTCAGATTTTTTGGCTGCGGCCTTACAGCTAACAAGTACGTCAGATATAGACGCAAATCTCAATGTTGCAGAAGAACAAATTGAGTTAGCATCAAGGCGTGGTGCTGAGCTTGTTGGACTTCCTGAAAACTTTGCTTTCTTGGGCGACGATGAAAACAAACTAAAAATTGCACCTTCAATTTATGAAAAATGCAATAGTTTCTTAGTAACAATGGCTCGGAGATATCAGGTTTTTTTGCTTGGCGGAGGATTCCCTGTCCCCGCTGGCGATGGAGTAAGGACTTTAAATAGAGCAGAACTATTTGGTAAAGATGGCCAATCTTTAGCTCGTTATGACAAGATTCATCTCTTTGATGTTGATCTCCCTGAAGGCAATACTTATAGAGAATCAGAGACAATTGTATCTGGAAGTGAATCCCCACCGGTTGTAGATGTGCCAGGTCTTTGCAAAATTGGGTTATCTATTTGTTACGACGTTAGATTCCCAGAACTTTACCGTGATTTGGTTAATAAGGGTGCTGATCTTTTGATGATTCCAGCTGCTTTTACTGCGTTTACTGGAAAAGATCATTGGCAAGTTTTGCTTCAAGCAAGAGCTATTGAAAATACTGCTTATGTTGTTGCACCAGCCCAAACTGGTCGTCATTATGGAAGACGACACAGTCATGGACATGCAATGGTTATTGATCCATGGGGGACAGTTTTGGTAGATGCAGGCGTAGTACAAGGTGCTGCTATAGCGCCAGTCGATAAAGCAAGAGTAGAAAGAATAAGAGGCCAAATGCCTAGCCTTAAACATCGTAAAACAGAGCTTTTTATTTGATGTTTAAAGAAGCATCTTTTAAGTCAAAATTTGCATTTTTCGTAGGAGTAATTTTTTGTTTCAATAGTATTCTTTCTTTGCCTCTAAAGTCTGCGAGTGCACTTGCAGCATGGGCGTTAACTAGTAGCGGTACTCTTAAGTTAAGAACTTCTACAGGGACAGAATTAGAGGCTTTCTATCAGTCATCGACTAGCGAGAAGGGAGAAAGGGTATGGGTTGATTTTCCTGGAGAATTAAGTCGACCTAGGACTTTAAAAGGTAATGGATCAATAAAAGAAATTAGATTAGGAAAGCCCGCTAGTGGTATCACGAGATTAGTTATTGAGTTTTCATCTTCAGTGAAGTTAGAGCCTTCAAAATTAAAATTAATTGGTATCTCACCAAATACTTGGGAATTAAAATTTGTTGGCCTAGAAAGAAATTCTTTTCGTTCAATTGGAGAAGGTAATGTTGTAAGAAATTCTATAAAAAGGACTTTTGAGAAAATAAATATTCAAGATTTAGATATTTCTTCCTTGCCTAATGTTACATATGGAAAATATAAAGTTGTGATAGACCCAGGTCATGGTGGATCAGATCCCGGTGCTGTCGGAATAAATGGATTGAGAGAGACTGATATCGTTTTAGATGTTTCAAAGAAAGTTTCAGAACTATTAACAAAGAAAGGGGTTACAACAATACTCACCCGTAATCACGAGAAAACCCTAGACTTGCAGCCAAGAGTTACTAAAGCTAATAATTCAAAAGCAGATGTTTTTGTTAGTATTCATGCAAATGCAACAAGAGGAAAACGAAGGGATGTTAATGGCTTAGAGACTTATTACTACTCAGGTTATAAAGGCTATTCTTTAGCAAAAAATATTCATAAAGAAATTTTATCTGCTTCTTTGCAGAGTCCAGATAGAGGAGTTCGTAGATCTCGTTTTTATGTGATTAGAAAAACATCAATGCCAGCTGCACTAGTAGAGATTGGATTTGTTACTGGTATGTATGATGCAGCTTTATTACGTCAGAAAGGCTATAGAGATAAAATGTCTTTTGCTATTGCGAAGGGTATCCTCAATTTTCTTAAGGTATCAAATTAAATATGCGCTTCGGTTTGTTTGACAGTGGTGTTGGTGGCTTCACCATATTGAAAAAGGTTACTAGTAGATCTCCCAATATTTCATTGATATATTTAGCTGATACAAAAAGACTTCCCTATGGAATAAAAAAATATAATGAAATTATTGAAATTGCTGAAGAAATAGCATTTTGGTTTAGTCAACAAAATATCGATGGTATTTTGGTCGCGTGCAACACAACCAATGCGATCGCCTTGGATGTAATAAAAAATAAATTAGATATCCCTGTTTTTGATTTAATTGGATCTGCTTCATCAATTATTCAAGATTCTAGAGTTGGTGTTCTTGCTACTCCTTCAACTGTCAAGACAAAAGCATACACAAATGCAATTTTAAACTTTAAGCCTAAAACTTTTGTAATTGAACAATCATGTCCAGAATTTGTCCCGTTGATTGAGAAGAATAAAATTAAATCAGAAGAGATTCGTGATGTTGCAATTCGATATTTAAAACCTCTTTTAAAAGAAAATATTCAATCCTTAATTCTTGGATGCAGTCACTATCCTCTTATAAAACCTTTGCTCTCTTCATTGTTACCTTCTGATGTCAAATTGATTGACCCTGCTGAAGCACTGTCTTTGAAGTTAAAGCTTTTTATTGATTCAAAAAATAGCCTAAATACAAAGAAAAAATATTTAGTTAATTCAAAGTTCTACGTAACATCTGACCCTACCAATTTTGCCAATAGTGCTAAGTATTGGTTAGATGTGTTTCCGGAAGTTAAACTCGTTTCACTGCAGAAGAAGGCTTGGGTCTCTTAATATCAAAATGTAGAGCGGTTTTATGATCACAGCCACTGAAATCCTTCAACCTGTAGAACTTGATCTGGAAGCCCTGCTTTCAGATCTTCGCAGTCTTATTGGTGCTGGGCACCCTATTTTGCAGGCAGCTGCAGAGCACCTTTTTAGTGCAGGTGGGAAAAGATTAAGACCTGGAATTGTTTTATTGCTTTCAAGAGCCTTGACTTCTGATGGGTATCTTCCTTTAAAACATAGGAAATTGGCCCAAATTACTGAAATGATTCATACTGCCTCTCTTGTTCATGATGATGTTGTTGATGAAGCTGATACCAGAAGAGGAGTTGAAACAGTTCATAGTCGTTTTGATCCAAGGATTGCTGTTCTTGCGGGAGATTTCTTATTCGCACAAGCGAGTTGGCATCTAGCAAATCTTGAGAATTTAGATGTTGTTAAATTATTAAGTAGAGTGATTATGGATTTGGCTGAAGGTGAAATAAAGCAAGGCCTTAATAGATTTGATTCAAGTCAATCATTTGAAAGTTACTTAGAAAAAAGTTATTGTAAAACTGCTTCCCTAATAGCTAATAGTTCTAAGGCTATTGGAGTGTTATCTGATGTAGATCAAGAGTCTTTAAATTCACTATATTTTTATGGTAGGCAACTCGGATTAGCTTTCCAAGTTGTTGATGATATTCTTGATTTTACGGGTAATGATGAACAATTAGGTAAGCCAGCAGCTAGTGATCTTCAAAGTGGTTATCTTACGGCACCCGTTTTTTATGCTTTGGAAGAGAACCCAGCGCTTGGAGAACTTATTAGTGGTAAATTCCCGAATAAAGATGATTTGGAAAAGGCTTTAGCACTCGTAAGAGATTCAAATGCGATAGGGAGATCAAGAGAATTGGCTGAAAAATTTGCCTCAGAATCGAAAGATTCAATTTCTTGGTTGCCAGATTCACCATCAAAAAAAGCATTACTTGAACTGCCTGAATTTGTTATTAGTAGGCTTTATTAATTTGATACTCATCTAAAACTTGTTCAATAGCTTTTAGATTTTCGATTTCTTTTAGATGATTGTGTTTTTTAAAAAGTTCTTTTTGCGTTAGCCCTTCATTTTTTTCTTTTAAAAAGAAAACATTACATCCAGCATCTATGGCTGAAGAAACTCCTGAGATTGAATCTTCAACAGCCCAGCAATCCTTAGGTTCTACATTTAATCTTTCAGCAGCAAGAAGATATGGATCAGGCGCAGGTTTACCCTTTGTTAGTGATTTGTCATCACCCAGGACTTTAATTGTAAATAGATTCATCCATTTATGATGCGCAGTTTTTATTTGGAGCGATTCAGAACTGCTACTTGTGACTAAAGCCATTGGGATTTCGTTTTTATAACACCACCGGACTAAGCTTTCGCTGCCTGGCATGGCTTTTGCACAGAGAATCAGTCTTCTTGAGATCGGCTTGTGTAGGCTTAATAAGTAATTTATTTCAACTGCTTTTGGAATCAACTTAATAAGTTCCTGTGCACAATCAATTCTCCTTCTGCCTCTTAGTGATTTTAGTTGGGTTTTAGATAGATTTAGATCAAAAAGTGCGGCAGTCTCTTTCCATGCCTGTCCATGCAAGGGTTCTGAATCAATTAGAACTCCATCAAGGTCGAATAAAAATGCTTTAGGAAAGTTCCAATTGTTTTTCATTATGAATTTGTTTTAAATAAGAGTTTCACTATTCAAGCCTTTTGGTCAGAAATAGCTTGAATGCGATAAATGAAAAGTTGTTTTTATCTTCATGACTTCCGACAATCTTAACTCTATTGAGTCTGTTCTTCAGGAACAGAGAGTTTTTACTCCCTCTGATGAGTTTTCTAGTGAAAGCAGAATTTCATCTTTTTCTAAATATTTAGAAATGGTAGAGATGGCTAAATCAGATCCGAATAAGTTTTGGGGTGATGCAGCTAAGGAAGAATTACACTGGTTTAAATCATTTGATCAAGTACTTGATTGGTCAAATCCCCCTTTCGCTAAATGGTTTGATGGAGGTAAAACCAATATTTCTTTTAACTGTTTAGATCGTCATTTAAATAGTCCAAGAGCTGAAAAAATCGCCTTGATTTGGGAAGGTGAGCCCGGAGATCAAAAAAAATATACTTACAGCCAATTACATAAAGAAGTTTGTAAAGCATCTAATGCACTCAAAGCTTTGGGTATAGGGAAAGGCGATCTTGTCGCTTTGTATATGCCTATGGTTCCTGAGGCTGCAATTGCAATGCTTGCTTGTGCGAGGATTGGAGCACCGCATTCAGTCGTTTTTGGAGGTTTTTCCTCTGAAGCTCTTAGAGACAGGCTGATTAATGGAGAAGCAAAAGCAATAATTACAGCTGATGGTGGTTTTAGAAAAGATAAGGTAATTCCTCTTAAAGATGCTGTGGATTTAGCATTAGATGACGGCGCTTGTCCCAAAGTTGAATCCGTTTTAGTTGTTAAACGAACGAATAAATCTATTGCTATGGATAATGGCAGAGATTATTGGTGGCATGAAATTGTTGATAGTCAACCAGATGAATGTTTAGCAGAAGAGATGGACAGCGAGGATTCATTGTTTGTTTTATATACGTCAGGGTCTACTGGTAAACCAAAAGGAGTAGTTCACACAACTGCTGGATATAATCTTTGGTCTCATTTGACTTTTAAATGGATTTTCGACATTCGTGAAAATGATGTTTATTGGTGCACTGCTGATGTGGGTTGGATAACAGGGCATAGTTATATTGTTTATGGTCCGTTATCAAATGGGGCAACAACTGTTATGTATGAAGGAGTTCCTCGACCTTCAAATCCAGGGGCTTTTTGGGAGGTAATTCAGAAGCATAAAATTTCAATATTTTATACCGCTCCAACTGCCATTAGAGCTTTTATGAAAGCGGGAAAAAAGATTCCTGATCAATATGACCTATCTAGTTTGAGGCTTTTAGGAACTGTTGGTGAGCCAATTAATCCTGAAGCTTGGATTTGGTACAGAGATGTTATTGGAGGAGGAAAATGCCCAATTGTCGATACATGGTGGCAAACGGAAACTGGAGGCGTAATGATCAGTCCCCTGCCTGGAGCAACTCCCACTAAGCCAGGATCTGCAACTTTCCCTTTGCCTGGCATCGATGCTGATGTAGTCAATTCGGAAGGAAACTCTGTAGAAAATAATGAAGGTGGCTATTTGGTAGTTAAAAGGCCATGGCCTGGAATGATGAGAAATGTTTATGGTGATGAAAAAAGATTTAGAGAGAGTTATTGGGAATATCTAAAGCCTTCAGATAAGGGCCATATCTATTTTGCTGGAGATGGAGCACGAAGAGATGATGAAGGTTATTTTTGGATTATGGGGCGAGTTGATGATGTGATAAATGTTTCTGGGCATAGGCTTGGCACAATGGAAATAGAGTCTGCTTTGGTTAGCCATGAATCGGTTTCAGAAGCAGCAGTTGTAGGTAGACCAGATAATTTAAAAGGTGAGTCAATAGTAGCTTTTGTTACATTGAAAACAGGATTAGAATCTAATCAGAAAATTGATGAACAATTAAAAAAACATGTAGCAAGCGAAATAGGTCCAATCGCTAAACCTGACGAAATTAAATTTACTGATGCTCTTCCTAAAACAAGAAGTGGAAAGATAATGCGCAGAATATTGAGAGCATTGGCTTCTGGTGATGAAATAAGTGGGGATACAAGTACCCTTGAGGATAGATCAGTTTTAGATAAATTAAGAAGTTGATACTAAACTTTCCAGTGAGTAATTAGATTGATTAATAAATCAATATTTTTGTATTTCGAAGAGCTTTTAATAGTAGATCCTAATAGATTTTCTCTTATACCTACGCTTACTGGGGTTAGATGATTGCCATCAATTTTTATAAGTTCAGAGTTGTCTGAAGCTCTTTCTTTTAATGACCTAAATAAAATATTACTTTGATCTAGATTATCATTCTTAAAGCTTATTATTAGATTATTTATTTGCTCATAGTAGTCGTTTATAAGGTTTAATGTCTCAAAAGGGCTGGGACTAAATTCAGTTTGAAAATTCAAACTCTCTGATAGTTTATACAGCATAGGTATAGATTTATTTGCCTTAAAATTGTTAAAACTTATAGCTACTAACCCTTTGCTATTTCTTCCTCCATCAGGAGCCAGTAAATGTAATTTGCATCCAAGACTATGCCCTAATCTTAGTGTTTTGGGGATTAATCCAACTCTCCTTTCAAGTATTTTTCGAGACATACGAAATTGTTTCCATGCTTGGTTGGCTTGTATTTGATGATCAAAGTTAGGGATATAACTCCAGGAATGTATTGCATAATTTCTATGAAAAAGTCCTGAAATAAGTTTTTTGTATGCGATTTCAGGCTTTATTGATATATAACTACCGCCAATAATTTCTATAAGACCAATTGGCGATGATGGCCAGTGGCAAAAGACATCACTTATTCGTCTAATAGTGTTCATCAAAGAATAATTAACTTTTCAAGACAAATATTAATCAATTATTAATGTCTTTGATTTCTAATGTTCTAATAATTTTTTATACAACTCTATTTTTTTGATAATAATAGAGAAATGATAAATGAATTTTGATGTGAAAGAAGAGCAAAATGATCAAATAGAGAGTGAGCAGCTTAACTTTCTAAACGGTACTAACAAAGAAATACTCAATAAAAGGCAAAAAAGTCAAGGATTAACTACTTCTTCGAAATCAGGAGAAGAACCGGTTGATATACCAAAGATGAATCATTCTCTTGAAAACGTCTTGATATTGGACACGGAAACCACTGGTCTTGATATTGAAAATGATTATTGTCTTGAAGTTGGTTCGATACTTTTTAATGTAAAGAGTCGATCTGTCTTAGCTCAGCAATCTTTTCTCATACCAGTTGAAGAAAATAATGCAGAAATAATCAACAACATTCCTGCTGCAATAACTAGATTGCCTCAGCCATTTTTTGAAGCAATTAAATATTTTGAATCTTTAGTTCAAGTATCTGATTACATTGTTGCTCACAATGCAGAATTTGATAAGCAATGGTTTGGTATTGATAAATTGCCTCAAATAGAAAAACAATGGATATGTTCGATGGATGATATCTCTTGGCCTAGTGATAGACAATTGAAGAGTAGACCATCTGTTAGAGATCTTGCTTTAGCTTATGGTGTTCCAGTCTGGAGTGCTCATCGAGCTTTGACAGATTGTATATATTTGGCAGAGGTTTTTAAACGATGTAATGAATTAGATCACCTTTTGATAAAAGCTCTTGAACCTAAGTTGCTTATTCGTGCTGATATCTCTTATGAGCAAAGACACTTGGCTAAAAATGCTGGTTTTAGATGGAATGATGCAATTAAGGGAGCCTGGTCTAGGAAAATGAGTCGTCATGATATCGAAAAATTGAAATTCCCTGTGCAAGAGGTTGATTGTGATAATTGAGGAACTTTTTCATAAAGTACTCATTTCAAATATTGGCTATTTATTTAATGTATTAGGTAATGACTTTTTAAAGCTTTCTCCATGTTTTATTTATGAGAAAATATTTAACTAATAAAAATATAGTTGATCAATGTCTTCTAGTACGAACGAAGACAGATGGTAGTGAGTTGAAAAAACGTCTTAGACAATGGCAACATTCTAGAAGTTGGGCTCGTTTGATATGTGAAGCAGAAAAAATGTGGAGTCTTGAATCGAGAGAAATGAAAAGACTTGGAGCAATGGAACTAATTCAACTCCAAAATGAAATGCCTTTTAATGTAAGAAAAAGAGTAAATTTTTGGTTGGTTAGGTATTCGGGTGCAACACGATTCGAAGAATAATCTTGATTTTATTTTTGGGTTGAGCCTTGAAAAATAATATTATAAATAAATTATAAGTTTAAATATTGATATATCAGTTTCGTAAACAATTACTATTAAACAAACAAAAAATAATTTTCTGAATTTACGTTGACCAATCTAAAGAATTTAAGAGGAATGGCAGATCTATTGCCAGCTCAGAGTGAGGGTTGGCAAAAGGTTGAATCTTTGGTCCGAGCCCATTTCTGTCGAGCTGGACTCAAGGAAATCAGAACACCAATTATTGAGAAAACTGAATTATTTTTAAGAGGAATTGGAGAAAATACAGATGTTGTTGGCAAAGAGATGTATACCTTTGAAGATAGAGGGGGGCGATCTTGCACTTTGAGACCTGAAGGAACAGCTTCGGTTGCAAGAGCCATTATCCAGAATGGTTTATTGAATAATGGTCCTCAAAGACTCTGGTATGGAGGCCCTATGTTTCGTTATGAGCGTCCTCAAGCCGGACGCCAAAGACAGTTTCATCAAATTGGAGTTGAATTTGTTGGATTAGATTCTGTTATTAGTGATGCAGAGGTGATATCAATCGCTTGGGAACTTTTAAAGGATATAGGTCTAAATGATTTGACTTTGGAGCTTAATAGTCTTGGTAGTAATGAAGATCGATATATTTTTAAAGAAAATTTAAAAGATTGGTTACTTAAAAGATTTGATCTATTAGATGAAGATTCTCAGAAAAGAGTTAATTCGAATCCTTTGAGAATATTAGATAGTAAAAATAAAGATACAAAAAAACTTTTGCGTGATGCCCCTTCTTTAAGTGATTTTTTATCTAAGGAGAGTAAAATTAGATTTGATTATTTACAGCAGTTACTAGATAATTTAAATATCCCTTACAAAATAAATAATAATTTGGTTAGAGGGTTGGATTATTACTCACATACTGCTTTTGAGATAACAAGTGATCATCTTGGCTCTCAAGCAACAGTTTGTGGAGGTGGTCGTTATGACAGCTTAATAAGTGAGTTGGGAGGACCTGAGTCACCTTCAATAGGATGGGCTATTGGAATGGAAAGATTAATTATTCTTGCCGGGAGTAAATTATTAGATTCAAGTTTCCCCGATGCTTATGTGATTCATAGAGGTCAGAAAGCTGAACAACTAGCTTTAAAAATTACTTGTCAATTAAGATCAGTTAATTTAATAATTGCATTAGACTACTCGGGTTCATCTTTTTCTAAACAGTTCAAACGAGCAGATAAAAGTGGTGCAAAATGGGCAATAGTAATAGGTGAAGATGAGGTATCAAAAGGCCAACTGATGATTAAGAAATTAAAAGATATTGATAAGGAAGAGGGGCCTAGAGAATATATTTTTTCAATACATGAACTTGATCAGTTAATTGCAAAATTGATTGCTTAATAAAATTATTAATTTTTTCAAATGAGCTCAATAAAAATTCGTAAAATTTGTTGTATTGGTGCTGGTTATGTAGGTGGTCCAACAATGTCTGTTATTGCTGATAAATGTCCTGATATAGAAGTTAGGGTTGTTGATATAAATAAAGAAAGAATTGCAGCTTGGAATGACAATGATTTAAATAACTTACCAATATTTGAACCAGGATTAGATCAAATAATTTCAAGAACAAGAGGAAGAAATCTTTTTTTTAGTTCAGATATGGAAAAGTCAATATCTTATGCAGATATGATTTTTATATCAGTAAATACTCCTACTAAAACCAAAGGTCTTGGGGCAGGGAAAGCGAGTGACCTTAGTTGGGTAGAAGCTAGCGCAAGGCAGGTAGCTCAATATGCTAATGGTCATACAATTGTAGTTGAAAAAAGTACGCTTCCAGTTCGGACTGCTCAAGCAATAAAAGAAATACTTAAAACAACTATTAGAGAGAATCAAAAAAATGAAACCACGAAAACTTTTTCAGTTTTATCCAATCCTGAATTTTTGGCAGAAGGAACAGCAATAAATGATTTAGAAAAACCTGATAGAGTTTTAATTGGTGGTGAGGATCCCCAAGCAATAAACGCTTTAGTAAATATTTATTTGAATTGGGTTTCTAGTGATCAAATAATTTGCACGAATTTATGGAGTAGTGAACTATCAAAATTAGCTGCTAATGCATTTTTAGCACAACGAATTAGCTCTATAAATTCCATATCAGCATTTTGCGAAGCAACAGGAGCTGATATAAAAGAGGTCGCAAAAGCTATAGGAACAGATAAAAGAATAGGCAATCAATTTCTTAGTGCTGGTCCTGGTTTTGGTGGTAGTTGCTTTAAAAAAGATATTTTAAATTTAGTTTATTTAAGTGGCTATTTTGGTTTGCCGGAGGTTGCTAATTACTGGAATCAAGTTGTTCTACTCAATACGTGGCAACAAGATAGAATTTATAAAATTGTTCTTGAAAAGTTGTTTGGCACGGTTAATGGGAAAAACATAGCAATACTTGGTTTTTCTTTTAAGGCAAATACAAACGACACTCGTGAATCTCCTGCTATTAGAATCTCTTGCGAATTGCTTGAAGAAGGGGCTTTTCTCTCTATTTATGACCCTAAGGTTTCGATTGAAAGAATGAAAGAAGATTTTGAAAATCATTCATTTGACAATCCAATGATTTGGAAAATGGCTAATTCAATTCAAGAAGCCCTGCAAAATGCTGATGCAGTATTAATTCTTACTGCATGGGATGAATTCTTTGGACTTGATTGGAATTATTTGGCTTCTTTCATGAGAAAACCAGCTTGGATCTTTGATACAAGATCAGTTGTCAATCGAGAAGAAATAAAAAATACAGGATTAAACTTGTGGAAGCTGGGAGAGGGGACTTAAATTTTCTTACTTATTATATTTTAACGCTATAATAAGTTTTTATATAATTAAAAATTTTGTTCTTTACTAATTTATTCATTACTAAATAATGTTTTTTCAATCTATATTCAAAAGAAAAAAATCTTTTCAAAAAAAAATTAAATCTAAACTGGGTATAGATGACTGGATGGATTTAACAAAGGAAGAAAGGCTTAAAATTGATTCAAAGGAAAAGTACGAATCAATGAGAAAAAAAAAGGCGTTATTAAAATCTATCAGAGAAGAATATAGTAAAATAAGGAAAAAACAATAATTAATATTAGATTAATTACTTTATAGAAAAATATTGAGAAAAGAAATTTAAAGTTATTATTCGGATTTCTCAATCGTTATGATTTGGCCACCAGTAAAAGCTTGGACTAGTAGATTCAAGATTAGCGATAAAAGACATTTTGTAGCAATAAATTATGGCGGTACACTCTTGGATAGGTGGGTGATCTTGATATCAGTGCTTGATTCAGATGTGTTAGTAAAGGTTCCCTGGTCAGAATTGATTGATCCAGTGAGGTGGAACTGTGGGTGGGACGAAAATAATCTTCCAGATATTCCTGAGTTTGTTGATAATAAAACAAAAAATGTTTCTAATAATTGTAGACATCTATCTATTGATTCAGGTTTGACAATCCCAATAACTAGTAAAAAGATTAGATCTTGGTTTGATGATTAAAAATTATCCAATTTTAATAAATACTTCGCTGAGGTGCTTATATTTTAATTTTAAATTTAACTATTTTATTTGATTACTCTCTTTCCTTCGCTTTTTTCGATAGATAACCAATGATAAATTGCTATTGGGATGATAGAAGCATCTAATTGAGATTTGGAAAAAGAAGCTGTTGACGCAGAAAAAGTCGATAAAACATACAAAATATATTAAGGTTAAAAAGTTTTTTAAATCAACTAAGTCGTTGGAGGAATTCTCAACCTGCTGAGCAAATTCCAACGAAGCCAAAAGTCTTCTATTTATATATCTAAATAAGTTATCGAGTATTAAAAGATAATAAAGATTGGTTTAATAAAATGACAGCTTGAATCTAAAAACAAAAATTTGGATTATTAGCAATTTAATGATTGTTTTTTTTAAGCTACCAAATTTTCTCCTTGGCAATCTTTTATCGATGTCTCAAGAATTGGATAAAGAGAAATCATTTTTCCGTATTCAGGAGATGATCTGTAGTAATTCGCTTTTTTTCTATAGTGATCTTCTGTACCCATTTCCAGACTGTTAATTCGATTGAAATTCATAACAGTTTTCCGATATTCTTAATTATTTAATAGTTGTAAATAAAGAGTTCAAATTGATATTTTATATTAATTACATATTTGCTTGTATTTGTATTGATTTTTTGACTGGATTGGTTTCGGATGCCTGATAATTTTTTATGTATCAATTAATTCTTTAATTATGAATAGCATGTGAAATGCTAATTTTTTTTATTGGTAGGGTTCTAATTTTTTATTTAAAATCTATCTCTTGAAAAAGTTTTTAGTTCTAATTGGATTTAAATAATAAAAAAAATTTACAGATTCTTTCTCTTGCATGAGTTTTCTGTGAATTTGCAGTAATCTCATATCGGTTTTGAAAAATTGCACTTCTAATGCAGACCTATGGAAATCCAGGTGTCACCTACGGGTGGTGGGCTGGTAACTCAGGGGTCACCAACCGCTCAGGCAAATTTATTGCTGCTCATGCCGCTCATACCGGTTTGATTGCTTTCTGGGCTGGTGCCTTCACGTTATTTGAATTGGCTCGTTTTGACCCATCTGTACCAATGGGTCATCAGCCTTTAATTGCGCTTCCTCATTTGGCCGCTCTAGGTTTAGGTTTTGATGAGACTGGAGCTTTTGTGGGCGGCACTGCAGTTGTTTCTATTGCAGTTGTTCATTTAGTTTTGTCCATGGTTTATGGGGCTGGTGGATTAATGCATTCATTGCTTTTCTCAGGCGATATGCAGGAATCTTCTGTTACTCAGGCCAGGAAATTTAAACTTGAATGGGATAACCCTGACAACCAGACTTTCATTCTTGGACATCATTTGATTTTCTTTGGTGTTGCTTGTATTTGGTTTGTTGAATGGGCCAGAATCCATGGAATTTATGATCCTGCTATTGGTGCTATTCGTCAGGTTGAATATGACCTTAACTTGAGTCACATTTGGGATCATCAGTTTGACTTCCTAACTATTGATAGTTTGGAAGATGTTATGGGAGGTCATGCTTTCTTGGCTTTCTTGGAAATTACTGGTGGTGCTTTCCATATCGCTACTAAGCAAGTTGGTGAATATACGAAGTTCAAAGGAGCTGGTCTTCTTTCTGCAGAAGCTATTCTTTCTTGGTCATTAGCTGGTATTGGTTGGATGGCAGTAGTTGCAGCATTCTGGTGCGCACAAAATACTACTGTTTATCCTGTTGAGTGGTTTGGCGAGCCATTAGCATTAAAGTTTGGTATATCACCTTACTGGACAGATACTGTTGATCTTCCTAACGGTGCTCATACATCTCGTGCTTGGCTATCTAATGTTCATTATTACTTTGGGTTCTTCTTCATCCAAGGTCATTTATGGCATGCACTTAGAGCAATGGGATTCGATTTTAAACGAGTAACAAATGCTTTAAGTAATTTAGATACTGCTTCAGTATCTTTAAAGTAGTTAAATAAATTAACTCAATAAAAAAGCCTCACCTTTGGTGGGGCTTTTTTATTTGATGATTTTTCTTTCTAGGATTAAATAGATTGTTATAGTTAAGCTAGATGCGGTATCTTAATTCATAATCTAATTATCTATTTATTGATGAAGATAATAGTTTAGGGTTATGGTGAAAAATATTTAATATTAAAAATGGACTTAACTGAATTAATTTAAAATGTGATTATCTTTTTTCTAGTATTTCAGTAATCAAAACTTCCTTATGAGATATTAGAACTTCTATGTGATTTTTAGATACTTCTTCGTGAACCAAGTATTTACTAATAAATAGATTTAAGGAAATGGGATAATTGAGATATGATAAGAATCAAATTTACCTTGGAAAATAAAATTAATATGAGATATTATTTTTTAATATTTTGTAGTTATTGCTATAAGCTAATGGATACATGAGTCAATTGTTTTTTTTTGGTTTTGAAAACCTATATAAAATCAAGGCAATTCCGACGTTAGTTCTTTCTTTAGGTTTGCTAGGGATAATAGGTATTCTTCTGACTCTTGGGAGAAGATTAGATTCTGCGATGAAGTTGGAGAGATTTGGTATACCGATAGCTCTTTTAGTTGGAGCAATAGGTTTTTTAATTGGTCCTTATGGACCATTTACATTATTACCTGAGAGAGTACTGCGTACTTGGATGCAGTTGCCAACTCCTTTGCTTACTTTGGTCTTTGCAACCTTAATGCTTGGTAGACCAATACCCAAAGTTAGTGGCTTATGGAAACCAGTAGCTTCTCAGGCTTTGTTAGGGCTTTTACTTGGTTTTGGTCAATATGTTGTTGGGGGAATAATTGTATTGTTTTTTTTATTACCTCATTTAGGAGTAGACCCATTGATGGGATGCATTATTGAAGTTGGCTTTGAGGGGGGGCATGGGGCTGCGGCAATTATGGGGGATAGTTTCAGTAAATTAGGTTTTCCTGAAGGGTTAGATCTAGGATTTGCGATGGCAACAGTAGGTCTACTTTCCTCCACCTTATTGGGAAGTGGCCTTGTTGTTTTAGGTAGGTTTTTTGGATGGCTTGTTCCTGCTGATGAAGGGGATATAATTGATATAAATGAATCTGATTTTTCTTTTAAACCTGATGAACAACTTAAGTTGCTTTTATATAATTTTGCTCTTGCAGGTTTAGCTGTTTTAATTGGGGTTTTTCTACTTTATTGTTTAAGAATATTGTCTATATATATGGGTGATATTAGTCAAAAGGTAATGCTAACTTTCCCTGTTTTCCCTCTAGCATTAATAGGATCACTCTTTATAAGATTTGTTCTAGAAAAAATTGAAAAGACAAAATTTGTTTCGTCACTTTTTCAGCGTGAGATGGGAATACTAGCAACAGATCTTCTTATAATTACGGCTATGGCTGGATTGAATTTACCATTATTGATTAGCTATTGGATTCCAATAAGTATCTTAGCCATTGCAGGATTGACTTGGAATCTTTTTGGGATGTTGATTTTTTCAAGATTATTTTTTAGAGAAGAATGGTTTGAAAGAGCAATAGCAGAGTTTGGTAATTCAACAGGTGTTGCCGCTAGTGGTCTATTGCTTTTGAGACTAGCTGATCCTCTGAACTCTACTAATACTTTGCCTGTGTTTTCTATTAAACAACTATTTTTACAGCCTCTTCTTTCAGGAGGGTTAATTACTGTAATAGCACCATTATTTATTAGTAGTTTTGGATTGAAAGGATGGACAGAAATTTGTGGCTTAATTTCGATCTCTTTATTTGCCTTGGCTATATTTTTACAGTCTACTTATAAAAAGGCATCAGCATGACAGTTAATTTACATAGGAAAGGTCACTAATGAGATAAACTGTTAGTTTTTATTTACTATCCGACTATTGTTTATGGATCGACAAATTTACAAAGATATTCCTCCACAAGAATTAAAAGAAAAATGGTTTAAAAGTCATCTGCTTGGTAAAGAGGTTGAATTAAGAGAACTATATGAGTTGCCTCAAGATCAGTTGGATTTAGTTATGGCAGAGACTGCAGAGTTTAGAAGTGATATAGGGAATAGAGATAGAAATCTAGGTAAATTTTGTACAGCAGGATATTTTTTAGAGTTGTCAAGAATAATTGATAAAAGAAGAGGGGCGGAATAATGTTTTATTCTATTAGTTTGATTTACCAAAGATTTCTGGATCTTGTTCCTTGCACCAGGGTTTAATTTTTTTCATAACGAGTGGATAACTTTCGTGATCAAAGTAATAATTTAACCATTTTTTTAAATATCTTATTTTGTGATTTTCATCAAATCTTTTTATATCTGCGATTCGAAATTGCCTTACAAATGGCCATATAGCCCAATCTGCCAAGGATTCTTTTGCATCAATAAGGAAAATTGGTTTCCCTTTATTTGAAAAGAATTCTAATCTTTTGTTTAATGAAATAAGTATTTTCATTCCTTCATCATGATGAGCACTCGAGTCTTGATTATTAAATCTCGATGCATATTTAAATCTGTCTAAATGATATTTGAAAATCTTGTCATTTGTTTTTATAAGACTAAATATTTCTTCTGAATTATTGCTTTCTTTTTTTGCACCAAGTAATTCATACATGTTTGCTTTTTTTATAGCCCAAATCATGATGTCTAGACTTTCATCAATAACTTCATTTAAGTAGGTTTGTAAAACAGGAACTGTTGCTTTCTTTGAAATCTCTATTAATTCTAAGGGCTTCTTCTTGAGTTCCACTTCTCTTAACTCTAATGATTGATCAGTATTTAATAAAGCCCATCTGGCTCTTATTGCGAACGGACATCTTCTAAAGCTATAGAGGATATTGTGTTTCATAAATTTCCTGTTAAAATAATATTGTTTTAATTTTTTTGTAATGATTATTCAATTCTTGCAGTTGCAGTAAAAGAAATTGTTAATTAATTATATCCTTTACGTTTTCCTATCGTAATCATATTTTACTAAAAAATATATCATTTTTATATTATTGATAGCCTGTTCTTAGAAAAGTCCATTATGTCAGAATTTATCTATCTAATGAAAAATGGTGATTTATATAAAATTGGCTGTACAAGAAACTTGAAAGCTGAATCTAATAAACTTAAACCAGGTGAAATAATTTCTTTTTATCAGACAAGTGATTCAAAATCTTTTCAGGCAAGGTTGTTGAGAATGTATAAGAGAAAAAGAATACCTGAAACGAATTATTTTCGTTTGTGTGAGAATGAAGTTGATGATTGTAAAAAACATTTAGAGGGAAAAAGCAATCTTCCTAAAAATTTAAGCGATGAATTTAAAATAGGACTTAATGGGGCGTTACTTTTTTCTGTAGTAACTTTCTTGTCCTCATTTTTTATTAATAAGATGCTTATTCTTAGTCTCTTTATATCAACTATAGTTGGATCTATTCCTATGTGGTTACTCGCTATCTTAGGAAATTTTGGTGGGTATGATACTTATGATCTTTCACTCTTTTCAACAGTTTCTAATAGATTAAAAGGATTTTTAATAGCTATTTCAATGGTTTCTTTTTCATATGTTTTATATACTTTATTTAAATTTTGACCTGATTCGAGTTTGATTA
Source organism: uncultured Prochlorococcus sp. (assembly GCA_902564695.1). Lineage (GTDB taxonomy): Bacteria > Cyanobacteriota > Cyanobacteriia > PCC-6307 > Cyanobiaceae > Prochlorococcus_B. The sequence continues at coordinate 59,570 of CACFCB010000002.1, forward strand.
GGCTTTGTATATTTACATATAAATTAGCTGCATATTCCTTGCTAGATCATTGATTTATGGCTATATATATACTTATGAGGTGATAATTTTTTGGAGTATGAACATTTCTGATTATCTTCAGTTTCTTGAGCCAATACAAGATCAACTTAATAAAGTTTATTCGATAGCCTCTTTGGCATTAACTGTTTTGATAGGATTATGGCTATTTAATTTTATTGTTGGCTTAATACAAAGAACATATTCAGTTGGAAAGGCTATAGGAGGCTTTTATCGAAACTACTTTCATAGGTATCTTAGGAAAGCAATGATTGGAATTCTAAATACATTTAATAAACCCAAAAATGCTATTTGACGAAGACATATAATTTTTATTGACTTTATTAATTACTTATCTCAAGTTTGCAATTTAGAGCAATTTCAAAAGGAATTGAACTATTTGGTAATTCTAATAAGTTTGAGCAAATTCTTGCTATATCATCAGGCTGAGTCATTTCATCTTTTGGAAAATTAGTTATTTCTTTTGCCATATCTGTATTTACCCAACCTGGGGAAATTGCTGTAACTCTAATTCCTTTTTCCCAACCTTCATTCCTCATAGTTTGGCATAAACTCATTAATGCAAATTTACTCATTGAATAGCTTGCTAAATTCCCTTTTGATCTTTTTCCACTCATCGAAACTAATACGATAATTCGCCCAGATTTACTTATCTTTAAATAGTTCCATGCTTTTTTTGTTAATACCCATGGTCCTAACACATTGACTTTCCAGAGATGCTCTATATCTTGAATCTCGTCATCATTAAATAATAGATTTGTTCTTTTTATGATACCAGCGCAATGGATAATAGTATCGATACTTGTAAATGTTTTCACTGTTTCTTTTATCCATTTTTCTGCTGATTTTTTATCAAGTGCATCGTAATTATGTAATATAAATTTTCTAGGGTCATTTTTTTTTGGATCTAATGGTGTATTAATTAAGTTTTCTTTTTTCCTCACACCTAGGCTTATTGAATGACCTTCTTTTAGTAATTTTAATGCTATTGCTTTTCCTATTCCCCTACTAGCACCGCTGATTAGAATCTTTCTCATTTATTATTAACTGCTAATACCTTTAGTAATAAATTTAATTCTCTGCCATGCATGTTCATTAGTCCCTGTTTAATAGCCCATGGTGATTTTTTAAACATCTGCCACATAGCTGATATTAATTCTTTAAATGTGAGTGTGTTCGTGAGAAAACCATACCATTGTTTATTGGGTAAACTAAAAAACTCAATAAAAAATCCTCTTAAAAGTTTTTCTTCGAAGCGCATTAATTTTTCAAGTCCAAATTTGTAAATAGCTTGTTTTCTTTTCAGTTCAGATGGCCATAAGACTTGCCATCCTCGCCTCGCTATTGAAGCTGACGTTGCTTTTTTATCTTTCATTGCTAATGAAATAGCCTTTGCAACTTTTGGAGCTCTTCTTAGAAGGCTGCCTACCATATATCCCGATGCAGGGTGAACCATTCCAGCGGAGCCTCCAAATCCAAGGACAGGTTGAGTTAGGTCTGGAATAGGCATGTTCATTGGTAAATATGAACCGTGTTCTTCATGTTGGAGACTTTTTATCTCAAGACCTCGGTTCTCTAACCTTTTTTCTAGTCTTCTTTTTAGCTCATCAAGTGAAACTGGTGGGAATAATCCTAGAGAAGTTTCCTCTAAAAAAAACTTCCCATTGCCCATATCCATAGCATATAAAAATGTTGGAGCTTCTTTTCTTTCTTCTGGATCTAAATGGTCACAGCGATAATCCATTAGGACAAATTGGCCTTGCTCAACAGGGGGGGCGTTGAACTCGCCTACAATTCCGTAACAGGTTTGAACAGCTACTGGACCTTGGTCGGGAGCTTTAATAAAAACTGGTTTGTAACCAGTAGCATCAATTACTAATCGAGCATTGAGTTCTTTCCCATTCGATGTCTTAACTGTGCTGACTAAATCATTAGCTTCAAATTTAATTGCAGAGCCTCTGTGCCATTTTATTCCAGCTTTCTTGCATTGTTCTAGCCAATGAGCTTGCAATTTATTTTTATCAAAAAGGCCATAATCTCTATTGTGCTTAGTAACTTCATTTTTCTTTGAATTGGGATCTTTGTCCCCTTCCCCAAAATAACTAACGGTGTTAATCCATCTATGTTCAAGCAAACTACTGAGCCCAAGCTCGTCAACCTCTTCACCCCAAATTCCATAGGTAAAGGGCCAAGGCTCATAAGGTGATTGCTCCGATAAGATTTCTATGTTTAAGTTTTCAGTTGCTAATGCAGCAGCTATTGATAATGCACCCGGTCCTGAACCTAGTACTAGTGCATCTTTTAATGCACTAGTACTCATGGTTCCTCTTGATAAAAAATGTTGTGTTCTTTGAGTAGGAAATTAGTGGTTAAATTTTTGGTATAAAATTTTGTTATTTGATTAACTCCCTGATTTGCCACTGTAATCCTCTCTGCCTATAGAATCAACAATACCTCTTGATGGGATTAACAATGGATTGTATTAATGTTTTTTATCAACCTAATGAGTTTATTTTGCTTCTTAGTATATTTGAAGACTTTTTCAAAAAATATAGAAATATTAAATAATCTAACTACTCCATATTATTTAATATTAAATGTACAGATTAATGAAGGAAAAAAAATTAAGCTCAAATAAGAATAAATCATTATGGATTTTAATAACAGGTGGAACCTCTGGGATTGGTTATCAAGCTGTATTGAAACTTATTTCTTTAGGTCATAATATTATTTTGCCATGTAGGAATGTGATTAGAGCAAATGAAACATTGATTAACTTATTTAATGAATTATCCGATAATTTATCTATTAAGGGGAAAATATACACTCCTATAATGAATCTTGCTGATTTAAATAGTATTGATTCTTTTTGTCTTGAGTTAAAAAAAAAAGGAATAAAAATTGACGTTTTAATTTTGAATGCAGGTCTCCAATATACAGGTTCAAAAAAGCCTAGATGGTCTAAGCAGAGAATTGAATTAACTTTTGCAGTTAATCATTTAGGACATTTTTATTTAACAAAAAATATTCTACCTTTTTTAAATAAAAGTAATTACACAAAAATAATTATTACTTCTTCAGAAGTCCATAATCCTAATAGCTCTGGAGGGAAAGTAGGATTTAAGGCTAGTGCGGGGAATTTATCAGGATTAGAAAGTGGTGTTGGATTTGAAATGATTGATGGAAATGATTTTAATGCAGATAAAGCTTACAAAGATAGTAAATTGTGTAATATATTATTTGGTAAAGAGTTAATTACTCAATTAACCGATAAAAAACTTTTAATCCCAGTTATTTGCTGGGCACCTGGTTTAGTTATCTCTAAAAATAATCAAGGATTCTTTAGATATAGTAGAGAATATAATAAGTTAGGACAATCATTATTTTCTTTTTTAGCCAGAGATCTTTTAAGGATTACTACAACAAATGAAAAAGCAGGGATACTTTTATCTCAGTTAGTTTGTTTAAGCAAATATAATGAGAAAGGTTTTAATTACTATAGTAATAAAATTCTTGCACCAGGTAAATTTATTTTTGAGAAAACGAATGTAAGTTATGAAGCAAATAAAAAAGCTTTGCAAAAAAAATTATGGGATCTTTCTGAATCTTTAGTTGAAAGCAAATTTAGATAAAATTTTAATTATTCATATAAATTGTTTGAGTAGGGTAAGCAAAATTAATATTTTCGAGTTTGAATCTTTTCATTATTTCTAGATTGATTTCTTGTTGTGCAGTCATTGCTGAAAGATAATCGCTAGTTGGGATATAATAAACTAGTTCAAAGTCAAGACTACTATTTGCGAATTTGATAAAATGACATCTGTCAAATATTGCATTGTCAGTTTTATCTATAATACTTTTAATAATTTCAGGTATATTTTTTGTCTGTTCATATGTAGTTTCATATACAACCCCTAACTTATGCACCAATCTTCTCTGCTTCATTTCAGCATAATTTGATATAACTCCATTCGTAAGCCTACTATTGCTCATTATTATTGCCTCTCCATTAATACTCCTTAAGCGCGTTGATCTAACCCCTACTCTTTCAACTTTTGCCCAAATTCCATCTATATGAATAAACTGACCGTTTTGGAAAGGTTTATCAAGAAGAATTGTTATGTATTCAAAGAACTCCTGAACGGGTTCCTTTAAGGCGAGTCCAGCGCCAATTCCACCTGCACTTAATAGTGCCCAAATTGCAGCCATCTGTACCCCCATATTTTGAAGATAAAAAATAATTCCTAAACTCCAAACAGATGCTCTAACCATTGGACTAAGTGATCGAATCATTTCGCTGATAGATTTATCATTTATTTTGCTTGCCCATCTTTGAATTATTTTTAAAAAAACTCTATTTACAAATCTAACTATATAAATAAGGCATAGAAATTTACTAATGCCAATGAATGTCTTATCTACTATTCCGCCTATTAGTAAAACTTTCCATGCAAGTATAAAACTGAAAATAAAACCTAATGGTTTAATAGTATCAATTAAAAGATCAGCTATATAGTCATCTGTTTTGCTTTGAGTCTTAGATGTTATCTTCCTGAAAGCTTTTCTTAGTATTTTTGGACTTATTAGAGAAATAATACAACCTACAATGAAAGTAAGTAATGAAATTATGAGGTTTTTATAAAACTCGTCCATGCTTAGTAAGACATTAGTTTTCTATAGATTGCCTGAAAAAAGCCATTTGTCGAGAAAATATCTTTAATTTTTAAGTATTACAGTATTATTTTTGTAGTGAACTTTTTAGTATTTTACTAAACTCTCTAAATTCTTTTCTATCGGAAGTCTTACATAATTCACATATTATACTTTCAGTAGTTGATGCAACTGCTCCTGAAGAAATGAGTCTTAAAAATGCAGTTTCATTATCTATAGTGTTTCTACTTCCAATTGCATCTCTTGGGATAAGTATATTAAAATCTTTTTCTAAAAGTTCTAGTGATGTTTGCTGAATACAAATATGAGTTTCAATTCCACAAATTATTATATTTTTGAAATTATATTTTTTTATGTAATTTTTAAAATCAGTATTTTTTGTACAACTGAACTCCATTTTTTTAAATTTCGGATAGTCTCTTTTCTCTGTTATTGTTTCTATAGTATTACCTAATTTGAGTGGATTTTGCTCCGTTAAAGCAATTTTAATATTGAATAAATTACAGGTTTTGATAAGTTTTTTTATATTGAAGATAATTAATTCATTATTTATAATGCCGCTTATAAGCCTTTCTTGCATGTCTAATATAAGCAGCAATGTTTGATCTTCAACTATTAATCTATTATTATGATTAATTATTTGTCCTTGAGTACTTTGACTACTATCAAAAATTTTCATTTAGAGTATCTTTTTTTTCTAAAATAGTTTAATATAAAACATTAGATAAATCTGGAAATAATATCAACAAAAACATTGACAAATGACTTTAGAGTTGCAAGCCTTTCTCAATACGCTATACTATTGAGAAAGATATAAAAATATTGTCTTCTCCAGCCTCTTATCACCGCACTCATTCCTCTCCATTGGAGTCAGGCCTTCGTCAAGATGGTAAAAGAATGACGCCTCAAAGAAAAAAAGTTCTCTCTTTGTTTGAAGCAATCGGCTCTGGAATTCATCTAAGTGCTGAAGAAGTTCATTCAAAATTAACAGATTCTGGTGAGCGAGTCTCTCTTGCGACTATTTATAGAACATTAAGGCTTTTAGTTAAAATGACTTTTTTGAATGAATTAGATTTAAGTGAAGGAGGAAATAGGTTTGAGCTACTTAGTCATGAGCATCCTGATCATCATCATTTAATTTGTATTCGCTGCGGTAGGACAGAAGAATTTGAAAATAATGAAGTTATAAATGCAGGTCAAGAGGCTGCTAAAAACTTTGGATTTAAATTATTAGAATCTTCTCTTAATGTAAGAGCTTTATGTCCTTTATGTTTGACTAAATAAACTTGTTTTTAACTTAATTCTCCCCCGCAACTTGAACCCGCTCCCGCAGTACAGCCAAAACAATGATTTCCTATTGAGATAGGATTATTTCTTAAAGAAGTAAATGGAGTTAGTAAATCATTCAAATGATTTATTTTGCCATTTTTTCTAATGCCAAGCTGCTGATTGAAATCACAATCATATAAGTATCCTCTCCAGTCAACACTAAGAGTAGTTTTACACATAACTGAATCAAGATTTTTGGTATTATGATTATTTTCAAGTAATTCATTATATTCTTTAAGTTTTCCTATTTGATGCAAATAACTTTCATATCTATTTATTGGCATATTTGCTAAAACGAATAAATTTGAGAAGGAAATATTATATCTAGCTTTAAGCTCAAATCTATATTTATCTTCTAATTCTTTTTGTGATGGAGGAAGCTGAGGATTACTAGGATTGTATACAAGATTCAATATTAAACCAGAATCTTTAATGCCATAACCATAAGTGTTAAGCTCTTGAAGTGCTGAAATACTTTTTTCAAATACACCTATCCCTCTTTGCTTGTCTACATTATCTTTCAAATAACATGGAAGCGATGCGGTTATTTGAACTTTATTAAATGCTAGAAAATGTGTTAGGTTTTCATGTCCAGGTTCTTTGAGTATCGTTAAATTACATCTATCCATGACTTCAACATTTAATTTTCTAACCTCTGTTACCAGTTGCTTGAATTTGGGATGAAGTTCAGGAGCCCCCCCCGTTATATCTAAGAGTTTAATATTATTATTTTTTATGACATTAGGTATAATCTTTATTATTTCATTACTCATCATTTCTTTTCTATTTGGACCAGCATTTACATGACAATGACTACATGCTTGATTACATTTGTAGCCAATATTTATTTGCAAAGTATCAAGATCACTCCTTTTGATGTGGGGGAATTTTGTTTTTAGTGCTTCCATAATTACTAATTTATTATTAATGTTTCTTAATTATTATAGTTTGATTATTTATTTTCGCGAGGAAATTTCATTAAATATTTAACTAACCTTCTTCAATATTTCTTACCAATTCTTTAAACCATTTTATATATTCTTCTGGGCCATTATTCATAATCATACTGAATTTCAAGTCATCATTAGGATCACTAATACCTTTCATGCTGTTGCCTTCTATTCTTGGTCTGAAAACTTCTTCATTTCCACTGCTGACAAATATAACTTGATTTGGCTTTTTATATTCTTTGCCTAATTCCTGAATCATAGTTAAGAAACCTCTGTCACTTCCACCTCGAAGCCAAGATTTTGTTCTTGAATCTTGTATTGAAGTAACTGTGTCTCCGACTCCGATCAACAGAGGCATTTCGTTAATAGGAATCTTGTCTTTGCATAAAGTTATTAAACCTTCAATTGTTTTTGGTGCATTCCTGACATTAAATGTTTTTCCAAAAGGATAAATACCAGTTTTAAGTGATATATAATTATTCAAAAGAACTAAAAGCCCAGCCTCTTTTATTGCCCCCTTGATTATCAACTGAATATCTGTTGTTCCAAAATCATTTTCAGTTGCATATTTCATTATCTCTTTCCCTTCTTTTATTCCTAGGTTAGGCATCATATGTAAATAAAATGATCCCTCTAATCCATATTTTCTTGAATCTTCAAGTAAATTATTCATTATGTTGTGCATTATTATCTGTAAATCTTTTAATTTATCAAAATCATTTTTTATATAATTAAATATTTCATTGAAATTTATAGTTGGGGTGAAGCGTGTATCACAAATTGCTACTTCAATTAATTGATTTCTTTTTTCGGCTTCTATATTTGGAAACAAAGATTTTAGTTCAGTTGTTAACAATGATCTCATCTTATCTGGTACTTTTGCTAAGAAATCAATCTCAATACTTTTTAATCCTGGATGAGATATATTACTGAATCTATCTTGTAATTCGACTCCGCAAGCTGCTAGTCCAGGTAAATAAAGACCATTATTTTTTGCTTCTGTTTTAGAATTAAGTGCTTTTTCAACTAGTCTATTAACTCCTCTTCGCCCTTCATGCTCACCACAAGTTAAAACTGAAAACTTTTCTTTTAGTTTTGAGGCTGCAATAATATATTCTTTGCTTATCTCTCTTTTAAGAGGGTCTTGAACCAAAGGAATGCATACTCCATCTAGGTCTTGAACTATTAAAATACCATCCTCTTTTAAAATAGTCCTAATAACTTCTTCCTTACTTGCTAACATTTTTATAAAAGAAGCTATGGTATCTTTTTATTCTAAATCAAATTATATCTATTGAATAGTTCCTATTCTTAATGCTGATAGATTAGAATATTGATTTGATAATAATAACTCTTTATAAAAGTTTGATACGATTGTATATAATGAATGCTTCTGCATGCAAATAAACTGTGTTTGAGGAGAACTTAACTAATAGCTTTTTTAATAAGCCATTTACAAGTGAGTCTGTTTCTAAGAGGCTTCAAGAGGTATTGAATGGAAAAGTTGGATTTTATAGTGTTGGACTTTATCCTGCGTCTCTTGCATATAATTGTGCTATGCAAAATCAGGGTTTAAATATTCTTTTAGCTCCTAGAATTGGTAGAGAATTGTTTGGAGCTTTTTCGCAAAATGATCTTGCTGAAATGAATGAAGATATAAAAAATAAAATAAAGAGAATGGCAATTGCAAAGAATAATAAATATAATACTCTAGAAGATCTAATAATAAATTGTGAATTAGTAATTTTAAGTTCTAATAGTAAACATATAATAAATGACGTAAATTTAACATTTAAGTTAAGAAAAAAACTTAATCGGGAGAATGTTCTAATTGCTTGCTTGGTTGGATCTTTTTGTTACGATGAGCAACTGAATGAGTCTTATGTACTCTGTGAAAAATTTAATAGCCTAGCCTTTTTTTCGGGATTTCATCGTCATGGAGCCCTTCGAAATCCATTAGACAGCTTCACAGCAAATTTTTGTCATCCTAATGCAATGAATGCATTATTAGGAGCAAAAATATTAGATAAAATTTCCCCAAATATACAAGTCTCTCCCGGCGTTCATAATGTTGAAGGTCAATACATAAAAGCTGCTAAAAATATTTCTTCAATCTTCGCTGGTTTTGGTCATACTTTTCATAAGAGGAATCCTGGATTATTGCCAACTTTACTAACCCTTTTATTAGATCAATGCTTGGATCAAGCTGCCTATGTTTCTATGCGAAGGAGTGACCGAGAGACTTTTTATAAGCAACAACCTTTTTCTATTACTGAACTTGGATATGGCGTGCAACGTATAGAAGCTTCTCTATTTCGTAATGGTGATTTTGTATCAGTTAGAGATCATACTTTTAGCCAATTAACTGCAATGGTTGCTGATGTACGAGGAAGCATGATGTTACCTGTTAGCGGAAAACCAACTAGGAATTTTCAAGCGGGTGAAGTCTTAGCAGAAAAAATGAATGAATATAAGAGATGTCCTGAAAGCGTTGAAGAGTTTATCCTATGGTGCGAGAAGTCTGACCTTAAACGTGGCGCATTAGAGGGAATCAATTCATTGGCTTATTGGCCTGATATTATTAAAAAGTATTTGATTCCATTTCATGATTCTTCAATGATAAATCTTTTATATATGTGTATAATTGGGCCTAAGAATATTAAAAAAGATATTTATAATGTTATGACTAATAGCAGAGAATTGACAAATTATTGTCAAGAATCTGTAAGACCAATTCAAAGTAAGCGAATATCTAATTCAATTAATAACTTACATTTAAATAGTGCTGTTAATTTTATAACAAAGTCCCTTAATAATCAAGATCATTCCTTCATGGAATTAAATGAAATTAACTTTGATAATCCAACAAAGTCAAGTGCTAAGCCTATATATATTAAAGTTATGGATTATATTGAGTATTATCTGACTGAGTTTAATTTATCAAATAAAACTAATTTCTATGAATTTTAATAAAATAAAAAAAATCCATAGAAATTTTTTTATTAATAGTAGGGTTATAAAAATAGAGAAATTAATAAGTGGTAATATTAACAAGACCTATATTATTGAACATGAATCCAGAGGAAGAAAATCAAAATATATTCTGCAATGTTTAAGTAATATTTTTGATTCTCATGAGATCTTAAATAATAATCATAAATTGTTAACAGATTACATGAGTGAGAAATTAAAAAATAATTATTTTACTATTTCCGATACTAGATGGGACGTGCCTGCTTTGATTAAATGTAATTCAAGTAACTTTTTTGTTTTTCCTTTTGAGGAAAATTATTGGCGAGCGATTAAATATATAGGAGGGACTTTAACTTTAAACTTTTTAGAAGATAGTAATATGGCATATCAAATAGGACTTGGCCTTGCGAAATTCCATTTTATTCTTCAGGATTTTCAGAGTTCAAGAATAATAAGCACTATTAAGAACTTTCATAATACAAACTATTATATTGATCAATATTTAATTAGTCTTCAAGACTTTGATTTTTCAAGACTTGATAACAAATTAGTAGAAAGAGTTAATATATTAACTAATAATTTGTTGTTTCATGTTGAATATGTTAAATCTCTGACACTTTTGTTTGATAATGAATCGCTTGATAATCAGTTGATACATGGTGATCCAAAGTTAAGTAATTTTTTAATTGATTTTAATCAAAGATTTGTTGTCTCTTTAATTGATCTAGATACTGTTTCTTCTGGTTATTTGTTAACTGATTTGGCTGATTGTATCCGTTCGATTTGTAATGTATCAGGTGAGGATCCTGATGATATTGAAAGTGTTTTTTTTGATAATAATTATTGTATTTATTTTTTGAGAGGTTATTTTTCGATGATTGATGATATGAACCTTTCTAAGTTTAGACTTCTGCCTGAATTTATATATGTTATTACTTTTGAATTGAGCATTAGATTCATTACAGATTTCTTAAAGTCAAATTCGTACTTTAAAGTTGATTACGATACTCAAAATTTATTCAGGGCTGAGGTTCAATTTCGACTCCTAAGTAGCTTTATTTCTCAATCTTCTAATTTGTTAGGAGATCTTGAGAGGCTTGGGATTGTGTCAAACTCTACTTTTGCTTTCGATGTACAAAAACTTATCTAGGGTTTCAGAATAACCATCTTTTCAGTAAGGTGAAATTAATATTAATTTTTTCTAGTGGCAAAGGAATTAACCCATAGGGCCGATGAGCTTAAGCAGTTAGGTTGGAATCAGGAAGATTTGTACAAATATATTGAATTGTGGGATTATAGGCAGAGATGGGGCTCCATTAATTTAGAGAGAGAAGATAGGCAGTTTCTGAGAAAAGCAGAGTCTTTATTGCCAGAAATTTCGAAAAATAAAGTTTCAGTTAAAAAACCACTTAAAGAAAAATCATATTATTGCTGGCTGACTTTTTTCCTAAATGAAATGAATAATTTTGAGTCTAAAGAAAATTTAGACGAAGGGATGAGGGGTGTTTGGCCAATACTTATAGAAGAAGAACTTAGAATAATTGATTATTATGAGCCTGTTCTGGGGTTACCAGATACTATTAAAGCTAAATTGATTGGACCAGTTAGAGAAGACTTGGTAAAAGTAGCTATGGAAAATTATGGCAAACAAAGAATATTAAAAGAATTTGACTTTAAGGAACCTTTGACTAATGCCCAATCTAATGGAACAAATTCTAGTTGGCGATTGCTGAGAGAGGGTGAAAATGAAAATAATAATGATTATCAAATTATTGATCAAACATGTGTTTTTGAGTTCAGGAAAAAAGCGAGTGAAAAACTTTTACCATTCATTAGAGAAAATCTGCCATCCTTAGCTGAAACAGATAAATCTTTACCTCCTAATGATTGGATATATTAAGTAGCCAATTTTCAAGTTATGTGGCTAAAAAGAAAATAGAGATAATTAATGAATTGACTTCCCAACGTTTTGAGACCCTTCAATTGCATGCGGGGCAAGCCCCTGATCCTTCCACAAATTCAAGGGCAGTTCCTATTTATCAAACAAGTTCATATGTTTTTAATGATGTAGATCATGGAGCAAACTTATTTGGCTTAAAGGAATTTGGAAATATTTATACTCGCTTGATGAATCCTACAACAGATGTTTTTGAAAAAAGAATAGCGGCTCTTGAAGGTGGAGTTGCAGCATTGGCTACTGCATCAGGACAGTCTGCGCAATTTATAGCAATTACCAACTTCCTTACTGCAGGCGATAGCTTTGTTTCAACATCATTTTTATATGGAGGCAGCTATAATCAATTTAAAGTTCAATTTCCACGTTTAGGGATTAACGTAAAATTTGCGGATGGAGATGATGCGAGCAGTTTTGAAGAACAAATTGATTCATCTACAAAAGCAATTTATGTTGAATCTATGGGTAATCCTAGATTTAATATTCCTGATTTTGATGGACTTTCAAGATTAGCTAAATCTAAAAATATTCCTTTAATAGTTGATAACACACTTGGAGCTGCTGGAGCTTTGATTCGACCTATTGAACATGGGGCAGATGTTGTTGTCCAAAGCGCAACTAAATGGATAGGAGGACATGGCACTAGCCTTGGAGGCGTAATAGTTGATGCTGGGACTTTTGATTGGGGAAATGGGAAATATCCTTTGATGAGTGAACCCAGTGCGGCTTATCATGGACTTGTTCACTGGGATGCTTTTGGATTTGGTAGTGATATTTGTGGAATGCTTGGAGTACCTGAGGATAGAAATATTGCATTTGCTTTAAGAGCGAGGTTAGAGGGCCTAAGAGATTGGGGCCCAGCAATTAGTCCATTTAATTCATTCTTATTACTTCAAGGATTAGAGACTTTAAGTTTGAGAATAGAAAGACATTGTTCTAATGCTTTTTCATTGGCCTCTTGGTTGGATAATCATTCAAAGGTTGATAATGTTAGTTATCCAGGATTAACAACTGATAAGTATCATTCAAGAGCATCTTCTTATATGACCGATAGAGGGAAAGGATCTATGTTGATTTTTTCCCTGAAAGGTGGGTTTGATGATGCTGTTTCTTTTATAAATGCTCTAAAGCTATCTAGTCATTTAGCAAATGTTGGCGATGCGAAAACATTAGTAATCCATCCAGCTTCTACCACGCATCAACAATTATCTCCTGAAGAACAGTTGTCTGCAGGTGTAACTCCTACTATGGTTAGAGTATCTGTTGGAATTGAACACATAGATGATATTTTAGAAGATTTCGAGCAGGCACTTAATTTTATTTGATTTCTAAAAGGAGAGAGATAGATGGCTTTAATACTTCCACGTAGTTATCACAAAATATCATCAGTTGAAAAAAATCATATTTCTTGGATAGAGCCTGAATTAGCAGAAAGACAGGATATCAGACCTCTTAGAATAGGGATATTAAATATTATGCCTCTGGGTAAACAATACGAATTCAACTTGTTGCACCCTTTAGGACTCTCTCCTCTGCAAATAGAACCTATATGGATAAGATTAAAATCTCATTCATATAAAACTTGGGATCTTGAACATCTAAAAAATTTGTATGTTCATTGGGAGGAAGCCATGTCACCAACCCCTCTAGATGGATTAATTATTACTGGAGCACCCGTAGAGCATCTACCTTTTGAAGAAGTCAAATATTGGAATGAATTAGTAAGTCTAATTGAGGAATCAAGATTGAAATGTGCTAGTACCCTAGGGTTGTGCTGGGCTGGCTTCGCAATGGCGTATATGGCTGGAGTAGAAAAAAAGAATTTTAATAAAAAACTTTTTGGTGTATACCCAATGAGGAGTCTTGTTCCTGGTCACTCTTTAATGGGAACTCAAGATGATGAGTTCCTTTGCCCTCAAAGTAGGCATGCTGGCTTGCCTGATGTTGAAATGGAAAAAGCAGAAAAGAAAGGCAAGCTAAGATTATTGGCTTATGGGGATGAAGTAGGATATACCATCTTCGAAACACCAGACCAAAGACAGTTAATGCATTTAGGACATCCTGAATATAATGTAGACCGATTGAAATCTGAGATGGAAAGAGATAAAAAAAGAGGCGATGTACCTCCTCCTGAAAATTTTGATTTGAAAAAATCAAATACATCATGGAGATCACATAGGAACTTATTATTTCAACAATGGTTGTGGTTCTGTTATCAACGTGTAAGTCTAAGTGTTTAACTTTATTAAATTAATTAAGGTTTAGATTTTCTTTTGAGATAAATAAATTTAATTATTTTAAAGGTGGCATTAAGTTTCTTGGATCATTACTTGCTTTGATTTCTTTTAATTTTGGAAGCCAATCTTTGAATGCTAATGATAATTCTTTTTGATGCCATGATAAATGCGGGTGTATTTGTGCAAGATGCACACCTGGGCATATGAATTCTAGGTTGCCCCAAGATTCCTCCATCCATTTAAGAGTTTTATTTCTCTTTGACTGATCGTATGCTTCCCAAGCTCCATTAATCCAGGGTTTCCAGATCGCATCGCGATGAATAAATGAAGTATCTATTTCATTAGAATTTGTTAAACCTCCTAATTGCTGAGAAGCTATATAGCAACTTTTATTAGGTCTTTTATCTATTAGTCTTTTTAAAATTTTTAATACTTTTAAATTATTCTTTTGCCAAGCCGGGCCTAGTAATCCCAAAACTTCAGAATGGTTTGAATTATTATATCTAGAATTTTTTAAGCTTAACTTTGGTAATGAGTTCATATGACTAATTTTATTAATAGTTCGATTACAAGTGAATGGTAATTTTTCTAATAAGTTAATAAGTTTTGCTTCATGATCAATATTTAAAACTTCACCAATTGCATGAGCAAAAATATTATCTCCCCATATCCATTGTAAGCTAAGACAATTTGGCCAACTTTCTGCCTGATTAATACATTCTGAAAGCTGAGAAAATGAAAGATTAGCTGTCCAACTCAATATTGGTCTTAATGGTTGAGTTTTTAACTTTACTTTTGTGATTATGCCAAGAAATATAGCTGCACCAGATAGGGCTTTCCATTCAAGGGATAATCCTTTTGGTGAAGTCGGTCGAAATAAATGAAACTCTTTTCCATTCCCCCAAAAACCTTTGATTTCCATTATTTGATCAATTGCTAGTCCTCTACTTCTACTTAGAGGACTTATTCCACCTGTCAGGATATATCCCATGCCTGGTATCCCAGATAATCCTATAGGGAAACTTCTTTTATGCTTTCTTAAAAAATCGGATAAATCTCCCATCGTTACTCCTGCCTCTATCTCTACATGCTTTTTTTCTAAATCAAAAGATATTTCTTGGTATTTTTTTCTGAGGTCTAGGATCCAATGATTATTTGCTGCGGCTCTACTTGTAGTACCTCCACTGGATACTAAAAACTCATTGGAAGTTCTTTGGGATGATATTAATGATTGGAATAACTCTGTGTTTACTTCTTCGAAAACCCCAAGGATATCACTGTCATTGGAGTTTTGGTTTGGTAGAGATAGAAGATTTTTAATAATCTGCTCCTTTTTCTATAATGAATTCCTTAAGTTGATATTTTATAAAACTCTATTCAATTAAAGTAAATTTATAGTCTAAAAAGTATTTTGACTCTCTCTCCTTCAACTACTTATAAATATCCTTCTAACTTAGGTATTGTTTTATGCGGTCACGGTAGTAGAGATCCTCAAGCAGTAAAAGAGTTTATAAATGTAGTGAATAAAATAAAATGTAAGATACCTAATATTCCAGTATCCTTTGGGTTCCTAGAATTTAACCGACCAATAATTAGTGAAGCCCTAGATCAACTAAGAAATATGGGGGTGGAGAGAATAATTGCTTTGCCAGCGATGTTATTTGCTGCGGGACATACTAAAAATGATATTCCCGCAGTGCTGAATCAGTACACAACTCAAAATGGTCTTCCTATTCAATATGGAAGGGAGCTTGGCCTGGATTCTTTGATGATTGGAGCAGCCGGGGCGAGAGTCAAAGAAACAATTACGAAATATCATATATCTTCGCTTTCAGAAACATTACTTGTCGTAGCCGGGAGAGGTTCATCAGATCCAGATGCGAATTCAAATGTTTGCAAAATTACAAGGATGCTTGTTGAAGGGTTTGGTTTTGGCTGGGGGGAAACCGTTTTTTCAGGGGTAACATTCCCTCTAGTTGAACCTGGACTTAGACATGCTATTAAATTAGGCTTTAAAAAAGTAATTCTTTTACCCTATTTTCTGTTCTCTGGGATTTTAGTAAGTCGAGTTAGAGATCATTGTGAGATAGTCTCTAATGATAATCCCGATGTTCAGTTTTTTAACGCGAGCTACTTGTCAGATCAAGATTTTGTTATCGATACTTTTATTGAAAGAATTCACGAAGTTTTGAATGGAGAGAATTTTATGAATTGTGCTTTATGCAAATACCGATCTAGTTTATTAGGTTTTGAAAGTGAGGTTGGATATGAGCAGGTTAGCCACCATAATCATGTTGAAGGTTCTTTAGGCATTTGCTCAGATTGTGGATTTTATAAATGTGATTGCAAAAATAAGAATAAAAGTTTCTCAGAAAAAGAAGCACTAGAACATTCACATCAACATTTTCCCTATCCACATGCTGAGCATCCCTTAGGACCTGTCACGCTTCGCTCTTTAAACAACATCCAAATCTAAAATAAATAGGTTTAAATTAAAGAATCATTTGTCTCTTTCTTGACTGCGACACAATGGACTCGTTATTTATACAATTTTTTAATGTTTAGTTTCGGCTCTTTTCCCCAAGTGATTTCCACAGCTAGCGAAGAGTTTTCCACTATGAAAAACTAGAACTCCTGGTTTAGTGAAGGGCTTGTGGGATTCAATGAATATTTTAATAGTAATTTACACTTAGAGACTTTCGTGGAATAGTCTTATTTTTTTTTGAGGTTCTTCCTCGAAAAGCTTTGTAGCAGGTGAGTCTATAGTCGTCTCAGATTTTTTGCAAAGCTTTTCTTTATCTTTGACGTTTTGGTGAAAATTTAAGATCCTTAATTTATTGATTCTGATCATTAAAAAAGAGATGGAGTTTAATCAGATTGAAACTAGTCTTGAAGAGCTCAGAAATGATGAGATTAGATGCTTAGGAAATGAATTAGATCTTATTTCTATCAATCTTGAAGCTGAGATACCTGAGGCACTTTATGCAGGTATGAAGGATTTTATTAGTAGTAACGAGAAATGGGATCAATCAAAGCTTATAAGCTCAGCTATTGCAAATTTTCTTTTTCAAAATGGTTCTGATGATAGGGCCGTAACTGAGAAATACTTAAATGACATTTTTAACCTTTCAAGTCAATAATTGCCTTCTCGCAAGCTCTTTTAGTTATTGCCATCATTGTCAGGGTTGGACTTTGCCAAGATGAAGTTGGCCAGCAAGCTCCATCAACTACTAATACATTCCTGCATTCCCACATACGATTCCAGTTGTCTAAAACACTTGTTTCTTTATCATTTCCCATTGGTGCACCTCCAACCTCATGTATGTAATACCCTGGTGGTGGAGGATCGCTTTTAACCGCTACAGATTTATTGAGAATTTGTTTCGCAAATGGAATATTTAGTATTTCATCTATTGGAAGGATAGTACCATTCCCATTATTAATAATAAGTTCAATAATTCTATTCATTTCTGTGACCATTCTTTTTTCATTCTCACGCCAAACAATTGATATCTTTGGGATAGAAATATCATATTGATCTTTGTTTTTTGAAAGAGAAACAGTGTTTTTTTTATTTGGGAGTACTTCACCATGGCCAATAAGAAATCCCATTTTTGTATCTTTATATTTTTTTAAAAAAACGGGTGGTTCAAATCTATCAATTCCTCCCCAAATTCCATATCCTCCTATAAAGTTATTTTTAGGTGATCGATCTCTACCAATAGGGATAAAGAAACTGCCTGCACCTGTTAAAACCTGCTGATTATTTTTATTGGAAATGTTCTTAAAATTCTTATCAATTGGGACAGTAAAAAATCTACAAGTTGATATGTGATCCATTAAGTTCATTCCTAATGATTGAGATGGATCAATTAGCCCATTAGAATTATTTTTTTCTTCGGAACTTAGTAGGATTCTAATTGTTTGGATTGTAGATGAACACAAAATAATTAATTTACTTTCTAGTTCACTTCTTTTTCCATTTTTTTGATTAACCACAATAATACCTTTTGCAGATTTTCTGTCTTTATTTAAAACTAATTTCTCTGCAATATGATCTGATAATATCTCTACTTTTCCCAACTTAAAAGCTTCTTTTAATGTACTACCTAAACTACTATATTTTGGCCATTTCGTTTTATCTTTATTAGGACCAAATCCTCTTGAATGTACAAAAGGAAGATTTAATTTTTCTTTTATATTGGATCCAAACCTTGACTCACTTTCTGTAAAAGGAATATTACCAATATATTTACCATCAGGGATTTCTTTTAATTCATCTTTGTTACCATAAATTTTTAAAAAATTCTCTATATCTGTATAATGCGAATCAAGATCTGAATAACCAATGGGCCATTGAAGGTTGTATCCTTTACCTTTAGATGCTTCAAAGTCTTCGTTAGCCAATCTTAGTGTTATACCTCCCCATGTAAGACTTCTACCCCCCACTTGGTTGCCTTGTGTCCAGATGAAAGGAGCTTTTGGTGGGTGAGTATAGGGATTGACTTTTTTATTTGCGTACAATAATGGATTGGATTTCCAAAAACCAGGATGCTGAGGTTGCTTTTGATATTTTCCAGTTGTAATTCCTATTAGTCTTCGAATCATATTGCAAGGTTCTGTTCCATTTGCCTGTTTGATTTCAAGTTCAGGTCCTCTTTCAATTATTAATGTTCTTACACCAGCCTTTGCCATTGTAAGCGCTGCCATCCCTCCGGTGGCTCCAGAACCAATGATTATTACTTCATATGGCTTGTCAATCATTTTGTAGGTGGGTAGATATTTAAAATAAGTAGTTTTTTGTTTTGATTTGAAATATATTTTCTATATTAAATCATAGCGTTAGCTCTTTTCTACTTGAAAAATTTAATTTAACTATGCTTAAATTTGTAGCTATTTTAAACTTTTGTCATTATAAATCTTTTATGAGATAATATTTTTTTCTATAAAGATTAAGATTGATATTTTTATTTAGACAATTCTTAAATTTAACTATAAACTTTTTTTTGTTAGGGTTTATTTTTAATCTAATATATATAAAATTCAATATTTAACTTTATAACCCATATTGAATTAAAATATAACGATTAGTCGCTATTAGAAAATTATGTTACATCGCCTTCTTCTTTTTTCTAGCTCGTTGCTAATTGTCTTTTATTCTTTGCCAGCTTTTGCTGCTTTGGATTACGGAAAGCAAACCTTGATTGGCGCTGATTTTTCTAATACTGATTTAAAAGGAGCAACTTTCTATTTAAGTGATCTCCAAGATGCTGACTTCTCAGGAAGTGACCTTCAAGGAGCTAGTTTTTTTGATGCAAAGCTTGAAAACGCTGACTTAAGTAATGCAAACATGAAAGATGTAACTATGGATGCTGCAATATTAAATGGTGCTAATCTTTCAAATAGCATATTGGAAGGTGCTTTTGCTTTTAATGCTAAATTTGAGGATGTAATAATTGATGGAGCTGACTTTACAGATGTGTTGTTATCTAATGATGTTAAAAAGAAACTATGTATTATCGCTGATGGGGTAAATAGCTTTACTAATAAAAAAACAAGTGAAACATTAGATTGTTAAAAAATATGCCTTTTAAGAAAAGTATTTATGACTCTAAATATATTTTTTGGATTTTAGTTTTATTAATTTGGCTTATATCTACGTTGGTTGATCGAATTTGGTGGAACTTTTATAGTAATACTCCCTCTTGGGATCAGGCTGATTACCTTAATAGTGCACTTGATAATGCACGTTCGCTTTCTTTTTTGGGTGGAGATGCCCCCTTAGATTTTCGTTCTTTTCTTGATAAGTCCCCAAAGATTCCTCCGTTGGCCTCAATAGTCAATGGTGCAGTCATTACTTTCGCTGGTGATGCCCCTCATCAAGCTGCCTGGTCTTTAAGTTTTTGGAATGGATTCTTGATTTTTAATATAGGTTCATGGGGACTTTATTTGAAAGGAAGGAAATTTGCTCTTTTTTGTGTTCTTATTAGTGCATTTTCTCCTTTCTTGTTTTACTTGAGAACAGATTATGTACTTGAACTGCCCTTAATATCAGCGATCACATTTTATCTGTTTCACTTAGGAAGATGGAGCGATTACTCTAAGGGGGGTAAATGGATTCAAGTAATAATAGCATCATTTGGATGTGCTTTTTCTTTATTAATTAAGCAGAGTTCTTTATTAGTTATATTCCCTTCTTTTTTATTTATTTTTATTATTTCTTTTAAAAGGGATAATAAATTTAGATTACAACTTCTGTACTTATTTTTAATCAATATCTTAGCTGTTTTCCCTTGGTTTTACCATAACTGGATAATGATATTAAGTGGTACTTATAGAGCTGTTTTTGAATCAGCGGCTTTGGAAGGTGACCCTTCTATTTTTAATTGGGAAAGTATTTTTTGGTATTTCCCTTATCTAGATAATCAATTTGGAACTATAGTATTCTTTTTTGGTTTGTCAGGGCTAATATTTATTTATTTATCTTTTATAAACATCAGACCTTTTTACATTTCAATTAAAGTAAAGAATTTTTTTAATAAAAATAACTACAAATGGACATGGATCTATTTTAACTTATTCACTAGTTGGACTTTTACAACGTTAATTCCTAATAAGGATGAAAGGTATATTTCTTGTACAATTCCATTAATTATTTTACTTTTGGCTCTTGGCTTTTCTAAGTGGAGTGATTGGATTGAGTCTTATTTTAAGTTGAAATTTTACTTCTTATTATTGATAGCTCCAATTAATTTCATATTCTCAAATTCTTTTAATAAGTTTAGTAATTTAGTGAATTCAGAGAGTAAATATTACCCTGTCAAGGAAATTATATCTATAGTTAAATCAGATTTGATTATGGATGAAAAAGAAACTGTTGTTGTCGTTCCAAGTACTCCTGAAGTCAATCAGCATAATGTAAGTTATATAGGGAGAATGCAAGGGGGAAATATTTTGGGGAGACAACTTGGGCAATCACTTTTACATATAGAATCAGTTCTTGAAAATTCTAATTGGATTATTTTGGCTGAGGGTGATCAAGGCTCAGTTCCAAGTAATTCTCTAGCACTAGATAAATCAATTAGAGATAGTGATATTTTTGTTAAAGTTCGACAATTCCCTAGAGAAAAAGGAGGAAGTTATTCTTTATGGAAACGAGGTTCAAATTCATTTAGTTCAAATGAATTTGACAATAGGTTTATTGAACTAGCCAATGGAATGGAGAAAGGTCCATTAGGTATTAAATTGATTTTTGATGAAATAGCCATACAACATATGCTAGATGGACATTTTAAATATCAAAATATAGTTAGAGATAAGGCTTTATCAAATATCAAATCTAATCCAAGTAATATTGAGTCTTTATGGACTTTATCTCTTTTTAATATTATAACAAATAGGCCTTCTGAAGCAGATAGATATCTCAAAGATTTGGAAGTTTTGCTGCCCAATAATCCATGGCCAAGTGCATATAGAAGTATTGTTAATTTAGCTTCTTTGAATCCATGGAAGGCATCATTTATAGCTGACAATGCAAATTTAAGACATCAAAATTACTTTCTGAAAGCTCTAAGCGATATTAGTGCAGTTGGTAGAGGATCTGTTTGGCGATTCGGATCTGCTTTAAATAGTGTTTCAATTGCAGTAAAAAATGTTGATCAAATTTTAAAATCTAGTGAAAATGATCTTAAGTAAGATTACATATCAACTTGCATAATTTAGAGTTGATCTCTTTCAAATGTTTTTGTTATTTCTTTAAGAAACTCAACTATTTGTATATTTGTATAGCCAAGCTCAGTTCTAAGTCCTTTACATGATGAAGTGATCTCTTTCCAAATATCAGCTCTTACAATAGCTTCTCGATCTTTTAAGTAACGCTCTTCTCTCATTTTGATTGGATTAAGTGATGTTTTGGGGTTTTTTGATTTTTCTAAGAAAATCAACCAAATAGATATTAAAGAATATTTTTGGTTGCTTGGTTTGGAATTAAATCAGTTTTTCAAGAATCAAAAAACACCATTTCAAAAGTAACTTTAACTAAAAATTAAACAAATTATGTGTATTGTAGAATTTTTCTTAAAATTAAATATTTGATCTACTTATATTTACAAGGTCTCCAAATAAATCTCTTTTAAGTTTTATTTTTAGTTATCAGTTTTTTTTTAAGGTTTAAACTTGACTTTAAAAATAAGAATTTTCTTGATCTGATTCTATCTACTACTAACCAAAAAGGGGGAAAAGCTTATAAAATCCCCACTCTCCATTAAGGAACGGAGAGTGGGGGATTCGAACCCCCGATGGAGTTGCCCCCATGCTAGTTTTCAAGACTAGAGCCATAAACCACTCGACCAACTCTCCACCTAAAATTTTACCTTATTAGCTTCAATATATTCCGCAAAAACTAATTATTCCTCATTTTTGCTATCAAACCCATTTTTAAATATCTACTTTATAGGGGTTAAAAATTTCAGAACCTATAGATTCTCTTGTTTCATAAATATCAATGAGATCATTTATGCGATAATTTCATACATTGGTAAATCAAATTCATGGCAAGCAAAAAGAGCCCACAATCACGTTTTCTTGGAGACCTTCCAATGGAGGGGGGAATTACTCAAAAAGAGAAATATCGTTATGTTGCCCACTTGATGTTTTTTATAGGTTGCGCACTGTTCTCTTTCGGGATTTGGGCTCTATCAGGTTTTACTGCTTCAAGTGGTTCAACAGGACCTTTCCCTTTCTAATAATGATTTGAATATTGGCTTGGTTAGCTAAAAAAATTATTTAACATTAAGTTTACTAATAGTACAATCTCTATCTTCAATAAGAGTTACTAGCCACTTTGAAGCTAATGCTCTGGATATACTTCTATTTTTTAGTAATTTACAAATCCTTTTATAAAGTTTTTCAGATTCTATATTTGAATTGAACCATTTTTCGAATTTCAATATTTCCTCCGTGTTTTGACAAGCTCTTAGCTGATCAATAAGAGCATCATTCGTACTTGTGCTACTTATATTTATTTGTTTGTTAGTTGTAGTCATGTAAATTTTGAAAAACACAATACCTATTAAAGAGTTAGCTACTATTTTTTATTTGGACAATTATTTTTAAAACTTCTTTTAAAAGTAAAGCTGATTTATTGGTTCCGAAACTTTTTTAATTGATAGTCAAATCAAACATACTAAGGCTCGAAAGGGTTCTATTAATATGGTTTCGCTAGTGGTAATAGACATTTATCCGAATCGCAACCCGCTGGACCTGCTTCAGTAAGTTCACCTTTGTCGTATCGACTAAGAGCATCAAAGAAGTCACAATTTTCTCTTCTTTTGATGACCTCTGCTTGCAGCTTTATATAGCTTTCTTCATCAATAGGTTCAAAAGGAAGTCTAGGGAAGGTCGCATTTGCATCAAATCTTGCAAGCAAAGCCGCTGAAATATAACCTTTGTTTTCATTTATTGAACTATGCAGAGCTTTCGCTAAACCATCTATCTCATGCTCTCTAAATTCTATTGTGGCAGAGGTGTTGTGGTCTGTGTAGTTAGTTTGAACTTGCATATAAAAGTCAAACTGTGCAAGAGCTGAGAAGTTATTAATATCAATTTGGTCCGCTCCGGGTATGTTGGCCCAACTTACTTCGGTTGGTATCTCAACTAGCCACTCAGTACAATTTTGATCAAAGGGATTGTCTAGAAGTTTTCCATTTTCATCTTTATCTGATTGAGAAGGTACGATTGTGTACCCATAATTCATGCAAGCTAATGCGACTGGATCATTCTTGCGAAAAGTAATTCTTCTTATAAAACGTTGAGCTTTTGGAGGGTGCCAGCCAGGAGATGCGCCAGTTAAAAGACTTTTAGTTCCAGCAGGTTGAACTGTTGTACAACGACTTGGTCGGCGGATATTGTGACGATCACAATATTCAAATACTGTTTCGTTAACGGATTTTCTCCATCGTTTTAGAAAAGTTGCTTCTTGAAGTTTGAAATTTTTCCCTTCTTCTGTTTCGGGCCGTCCGGCTTCCCACCATTTTAGCCAAGGAGTGCCAAAAGCATGAACGAAAAAATCGAATAAGCCTGTGAAACTTACTCCAACAATGGGATCCCATTCACGACTTTTTCTGTATCTCTCAACTTCAAATCGATGATTTAGAAGGCAAGCAACTGATAATGCTGCTGCTTTGAAAGCGTTGTCTTGTTCTTCTAAATCTAAAGGATCTATTTGATTGAGATGAATTTCGGCAAGATTGCAGTGAAAATCAGAACCAAGAATTTCTCCACATGGGTTTAAACCATACCTACTTAATCTATGAAAAAGTTCGTTTTCGTCAAATGGACCGTAATTAGTTTGAATCCAGTTTGCTGCTTCTTCTTTGCCTTGGTCGCAGTAAATATTTATAAATTCATTTCTTAATTCTGCTGAAGTAAGTATGTCTGCATTGGATCGAGCAATTGCCTCAGGCGCAAATTGAATAGCTCCTTCTCCTGAGTGAAATTGCTTTGTAACTGCCTCAATGAGAACTTTTAGTTCAGGCTTAGAATGATAAACGCGTGTATGGTTTGCCATCCTTAAGGCATCTTTCTCAGGGTCAATGCTCCAATTACCATCAGAATCTTTTTTCCAAAGATTTTCTTTGGCACCTGCGGCATCTAAATCCTCAGAAGAAAATTGGCGCATTCCTGCGCTTCTTCTTATGTTGCCAGCAACAATTGTTACGGCTGCTTCATCGATAAGGAGGCAACATTCTATTGAAGTTAATTTTCTACCTATTGCTTTATTTAATAGATTTGTTATACGAGGATATAAATCTTTTAGCTTTACAGGATTTGCCATACCTCCAAATCCTTTGAGTGACTCGCCGGCAGGCCTTACATCTTGTAGGTCAATAGTTATGTTAATTTCTTTGGAATTAAAACTATTATCACTACTTAATTCAAGAATTTTTTGATAACTATCAACCCACCCTCTTCTGCTATCACCAACTTTTATTAGAACATTATTTTCTTTGATAAAGAATGTAGTCTTTTCATTCCTTTTATCTGGAGTTGTTATTCCTATCTCTGAAACTGTTTCAATATTCAGTCTATTTATAACCTTTGGAAGTTGATCTATTAGGTGGGGTTCAATTATTGCTCCAGTGCCACAACCCATCATGGCTAAATCCATCATGAGTCCAAAGGCTTGCCAATCAACAAGGTTTGTTGAGGTGCAATTGTAGGCACCAGAAAAATTTTTTTCTTTGTCAATCCAATCTGTTCCGCCTATCCAAAGCCAACGTCCAGATGGAAGTGCTTTCTTCTCTTGCTGCATTCTTTGCATTAAAATTACTTCGTCTTTGCTCAATCCACCAAGTTTTTTTAATCCACTAAGGTTCCTATCGTTAACTTGCTCCCAGCTTTCACGACCATTAGGAAGTTTCCTGCTATACGTTCTGTAAAAGACAGGGTTGGCTGCAGGAGCAGTTACTGGAAAATCAGCTTTTGCATTTGTTTTCCCCGAGGCTGAATTATTTGTTTCGGGCTGGCCTGTTGCAATTGTCAAGATCTTTGTATCCCTTTGGTATTTATTACGTTAACGCCATGTATAGCGTTAGCAAGTTTTTTTAACACCATCAGCGGGGCTGCAGAGAAAATATAATAAAAATTTTCTTTTATAAATGAAAAGGATACCTGAACCAGAACTTATGGAATCCCTTTCGCAAGTAGAGGCTTATTCAAATGCGGATTTTTCCAAAAGTGATTCTTTTGTTGTTTTCGGGCTTCAAGAATATTTAAAAAAATCAGGAAAAACTCTTAACAAAAATGATTTAATTCTTGATGTTGGATGTGGCCCTGGAAATATTGCCTCGAGAATTGCTGAAATTTGGCCTTTTGTAAAGGTTGTTGGAATTGATGGGTCAAACCAAATGTTGATCCAGGCAAGAAAAAAGCTTGATAATAAGTTTTCTAAAAACCTCAGTTATGAATTAGTAGAGATAAATGCAATAGCAACTGGCAAAAAGAAATTTCCGCTTAAAGCAGAGGTATTAGTTAGTAATAGTGCCTTGCATCATTTCCATAATCCTTCTAATTTTTGGAATGCTTTAAAAAAACTTGCCAAAAAAGAATGTGTTCATTTTCATCGTGATCTAATAAGACCCCCCTCGTTAGAAAAAACATTTGAGATAAAAGAAAAATATCTTTCAAGTTCACCAAATATTCTCAAGAGAGATTTTTTTGCATCTCTTAAAGCATCATTTACAGTTGATGAAGTTCATCAACAGCTTGTTAAGGCAGGTTTGTCTAAATTGAAGGTTTATCAAGTTGACGAACTTTATTTTGAGATCATTGGATGCGTTTAATCCTTTTAGTAAAAATTTGAACAACTTCAAATAATAATGAAATCAACACCTCCTGAGAAGACTAATTTAAATCCAAAGTTAGAAGAGGAACTAATTAATTCTCTTGATGTGGAGGTTGGAAAGAGAAGAAATTTCGCAATTATTTCTCACCCTGATGCTGGGAAAACTACGTTGACAGAAAAACTTTTACTTTATGGTGGAGCGATCCAACAAGCAGGAGCAGTAAAAGCAAGAGGAGAACAAAGAAAAGTTACTTCTGATTGGATGGAGTTAGAAAAGCAAAGAGGTATATCGATTACATCAACCGTGTTGCAATTCGCGTACAAGGATAAAAAAATTAATTTATTGGATACACCTGGTCACCAAGACTTTTCTGAAGATACCTATAGGACACTTGCTGCTGCAGATAATGCTGTAATGCTTGAGGACGCTGCTAAAGGTCTTGAACCTCAGACAAGGAAGCTTTTTGAAGTTTGCAGGATGCGGCAAATACCTATTTTTACTTTTATCAACAAGATGGATAGACCAGGTCAAGAACCCCTTGAATTGTTGGATGAGATTGAGTCAGAGTTAGGTTTATTAACTTTTGCTGTTAACTGGCCAATAGGCAGCGGAGATTTCTTTAGAGGAGTTATTGAGCGGGCAAGTAAAGAAGTAGTTTTATTTTCGAGAGCTGAGAGAGGGAAGCAATCTAATGAAATACGATTAAAAATTAATGACCCTGAGCTTAAAAATTTAGTAGAGGAGGAATTATTGATAAAAGCACTTGAAGAGATTGAAATTTTAGATGAGGCTGGTAGTGAGTTGAATCAAGAATTAATTTCATCGGGTGAGTTAACACCTGTTTTTTTTGGATCGGCAATGACTAATTTTGGGGTTAGGCCATTTTTAGATAATTTTCTTGAATTATCTCAAGGACCAATTGCTCGAAATAGTTTTGATGGACCTATTTTTCCTACAAGAGAATTTTTTAGTGGCTTTGTGTTTAAATTGCAAGCAAATATGGATCCAAAACATCGAGATAGAGTGGCCTTCGTGAGGGTTTGTAGTGGAAGGTTTGAAAAAGATATGACAGTCCAGCACGCTAGGACTGGAAAGCAAATTAGATTGTCAAGACCCCAAAAGATTTTTGGTCAAGATAGAGCAGTAGTGGATGATGCCTACCCAGGTGATGTTATTGGTTTAAATAATCCTGGTATGTTTTCTATTGGTGATACATTGTTCATTGGTCCGCGAGTTGAATTTGAAGGGATTCCATGCTTTAGCCCCGAGATATTTAGTTGGTTAAGAAATCCAAATCCATCAGCTTTTAAGAATTTTAGAAAAGGGGTTAATGAATTAAGGGAAGAGGGGGCAGTTCAAATTCTTTACGATACAGATCAAAGTAAAAGAGATCCGATCTTGGCAGCAGTTGGCCAGCTTCAACTTGAGGTAGTTCAACATCGTTTGGCTAGCGAATATGGAGTGGAAAGTAAACTTGAACCAATGGGTTATCAAGTTGCAAGATGGGTAAAAGGTGGATGGCCTGCTTTAGAAAAAGTTGGGCGTATTTTTAATTGCAAAACTGTTCAAGATGCTTGGCTTCGACCAGTTTTACTTTTTAAAAATGAATGGAATCTAAATCAATTAAAGGAAGATCATCCAGAAATGGAGTTAAACACAGTAGCTCCAGTTGTTAGTGGTGTTGATCCTGTTTCCCTTTAAAATAGATTAAAATTAAATCATCAAAGAATAGTTCATAAATCTTTTCTATAAAATCTATGGAAATTGGTACTAATTCACAACCAAATTCAAACTCACAAAATCCATATTTAATACTTGGATTAAATGAGGGGGCTAGTTTTGATGCTATTCAAGAAGCTAGAGATAAAAAATTGATAGAAGCTGGAGATGATCAAATTACTAAAGCTAAAATAGAGGCTGCTTATGATTCATTGCTAATGGTAAGTCTAAAGTCAAGACAACTTGGTAATGTAAGTAATGAAGCAATAAATGCGTCAAAAAAAGAAAACGAAGATAAGAATGTTGGTGAGATAGGAACAGGAAAAATTCTAACTAGTTTGAAAAAATTAAATCTTCCGACTTTCCAGTTTTCAACATCTAATTTTTTACCAAGTTTGGAGTTAGCAACTGGACAAGATTTGACTATAAGAATTTCATTAGGGATACTTGCCTTTTTACTTGTTTTAATTGTTCCCTCTGAGAGTGTTGAATTAATACTCTCTCTTTCAACAATCGGTTTATTTATAAGTCAGACAAGAAGAGGACGACCTTTTTTACAATCTTTAATTTGGTGTATTATTCTTTTAAGTATTGGCCTACTTTCTGGCTCATTATTATTAGGCGGAGCTCAACCTTTTATTGATAACTCCGTTGCGATATCTTCAGATAAGTTTGAGGCAATACCTGCGATATTTATAATTTGGTTGGGAACGCTTTTTTTTGATTGATAATTTAATCAATTAATGATGACAATTCCGCCTCATTTACACGATATATATTTTTACAAAATTCACATGTTAATTCTGCTTTTCCATCTTCTCTAAGTATTTTTTCAAGTTCATTCTTACCTAATATTTTTAATGCTGAGAGGCTTCTCTCTCTTGAACATCTACATTTAAAGTAAACATCCTGCGATGATCTAATTATTTCTGAAGATGATTGATCAAGATCAGGAAAAATTTCTTCAATTATAGAGATTAGATTATTTTGATTTTTGTTTAATAATTCTCCAAATGAGTTGATTTCTCTACAACGGTTCTCCAGTAATGCAATTAGGGAATAGTCTCTTTCTGCTTTTGGCAGGACTTGAGCTAAGAGGCCACCGCTGCAAACTATTTTGTCTTGATTGATTATTTCTCCTACAAACACAGCTGATGGTGTTTGTTCGGAATGTAATAAATAGGACGCAATATCTTCTCCAATACCTCCATTAACTAACTCAACAGTGCTGTTATGGGGTTCTCCCTTTCCCTCGTCTCTAATAACGTGAAGATATCCAATCCCTGTTGCTTTTTTAAAATCAAATGAATAATTATTTTGTTCATTTTTAATCAAATCTAATTCAAGGTTTGGATTACCTACATATCCCCTCACACTTCCATCCCGACCTGCATCAATAGTCAATCCTTTTAGGGGGCCATCTGAGCTAATTCTTAGAGTCACTCTTCCATGGTTAACTTTCATTGAACTGGCAAGTAGAAGGCTTGCACTCATTGACCTCCCTACGATTGCAGAAGTCAAATATGAAAGTGAATGTCTTTGTTTCGCTTCTTTTGTTGATTCAGTTGTTGTTACGGCTATTAATCTGATACCCCCTTTGGCAGCAGTTGCCCTTATCAATAAGTCAGTCATTAATCTTTTTTAATTTGTTGAGTATTTTTAAATGAGAGAAGTTTTCCTTTATTTAGCTCATAACAGTCGATATTCAAGTTTTTAAAAAGTTCAGGTTCATGAGTGACGATCAAGATTGTTTGATTGTCTTTAAGCTTTGAAATCAATTGAATGACTCCATTTCTCATCGACCAGTCTAAGCCCGCCGTTGGCTCATCCAATAAAAGTACTTTTGGTTTCCTAAGTAATTGAACAGCAATCGCGAGTCGTCTTTGTTGCCCTCCACTAAGAGATTCTGGTGATTTATTAAGATGCAATTTATTAAGTCCTACTTTGTTTAGTAAATTTAGTTGTTCATATGTTGTTAATTTTTTTTGTCCAAGGCGCAATTCTTGGCCTACGGATAATCCAAGAAAATATCTCTCTGGGAATTGAAAAACCAATCCACATAACCATCTGCGCTGTCTCGGGTTTAATGTTTTGTCGAACCATTTGATCTCTCCTTTTTGGCATCCTGAAAGGCCACTAATAACTTCAATTAATGTTGTTTTCCCGCTTCCACTTGGTCCCTTGATAATTGTAATTCTTCCAGGCTGTGAGGAAAAACTAAGATCATTTAGTATTGGTCTTTCTGCTGTGGAAGGGTGATAATAAATATTTTTTAAATTAAGCATTACTCTTTCGTTAAGAAATGAACTTACTAAATTTAGATTTTTTATTTTTATTTAATCAATTTACATTAGATTAATGTTGATATCTTTTAGTTTCTCTTTTTCAAGATCTATTGTCTATGGAAGTTAGATTTCGTGAGGTTGATCCTTTCAATTGTTGGATATGGCTTAAATATTCTGAGGTACCAAGTAAAGGGGAAAAAGATTACATTGATGGTGTTTTTGATTCTTGGTATGTACTAGGTCGACTTGGAGGATTTAATTCTGAAAATATGCAGACCCATGAAATGGGGGCAGATGTCAGTTGGATGAGCTATGAAAATGATGATGGCGCCTCTGGTTTACCCTCATTGATGCATAACCTTGGACAATTTGAATTCAATGGGTGCTGGAGTAGATGTTGGGTCGATTTAGGC
>CACFCB010000003.1 GCA_902564695.1 uncultured Prochlorococcus sp.
AACAAATTATTACTTGTTGCCAAACAAGCCGCAGAAAAAGGTGGAGCATCGCTCATGGATAATTATGGAAGAATTAAAACAATAAAATGCAAAGGAACTGCTGGAGATCTAGTTACTAATGCAGATTTAGAATGTGAAAAAATAATATTAGATTATTTAGAAAAAGAGACTCCTAACATTTCTATTCTTGCTGAAGAAAGTGGATATAAGTTAAAGGAAGGGGAATTAAAATGGTGTATAGACCCTCTTGATGGAACAACAAATTATGCACATGGATATCCATTTTTCGCAACGTCAATAGGCTTAATATGGAATAGCAATCCAATATTGGGAGCAATATCAGTACCTTCTTTGAATGAAATTTACTATGCATCTCCAGAGCATGGTTCATTTTGTAATGGCGAAAAAATTAATGTCAAAGACACAAAAACCTTGTCTGATTCGCTATTAGTTACTGGTTTCGCATATGACAGAAGAGAAGTATTAGATAATAATTACTCAGAATTTTGTTGGCTAACACATCGTACACATGGCGTCAGAAGAGGAGGGGCAGCAGCGGTAGATTTAGCATTTGTAGCCTCAGGCAAAGTAGATGGCTTTTGGGAACGCGGACTTGCAAAATGGGATATGGCAGCAGGAGTCCCACTAGTTGAAATGGCTGGGGGTATAGTTTCCAATTATCCTTCCGGTGATTTTAATCTGAATACAGGTAGAATTCTTGCTTGTAGTCCAGAAATAAAAAATGAGATTTTAAATGAACTAGAAAAAATTAAACCATTATCTCCTAACTCTTATGGTGGAAAATAGTCCTAATTTATGTGATCCTTAAGTAAAAAAGATTCAAATAATGACCTTGCAACCTGCCTCGGGTGCGCGTGACTTAAATCCTCAGCAAGTAAAAAAGAACCATCTCATTGCATCGAAACTTTCATCTCTATATCAACTATGGGGATATGAGCGAATATCACCGCCCCATATTGAACGTATAGACACACTTATGGCAGCTGGTGGGATCTCGAATAATGAAATACTAAAAATCGTTTCTGATGAACCTCTTGGATTAAGACCTGAAATAACAGCTTCAATAGTGCGTGCTGCTTCAACTAGATTTAATGAATACGAAAGGCCGCTTCGTTTTTGGTCAACAGGAACTTCATTTAAATGCAATCAAAGCATTGATGGAGGTTTTGATATTGAAGAGTCATTTCAAAGCGGAGTTGAATTGATAGGAACCAAAGCTATTAATGCAGAAATAGAACTCCTATCTCTGCTGATCGAAGCATTAAAAGTAATTGAAATTGATCAGAGATACAAAATGACATTGCTCATTGGAAATACATATCTATTAGAACTTATTTTAAGTTCATTTGATTCAACCGGAGCAGACCAAATAAAAAATATTCTTTGCGATCTTGACTACATAGCATTGAGAAAATTAGATATAAAAGAAGAAACTAGAACTTTTATAAAAAACATTATGAATATGAGAGGAACCCCAACAAAAGTATTAACTAAATTAAAAGAAATATATGGTTCGAATTCATACATTGATAACTTAGAGGAATTATTTACTATTATTGAACCATTTGCAAGAGATAAAGGGATAGAAGTACAATTAGACCCTACATTAGGCACTAAATATAGATTATATAGTGGATTAACATTTTCACTTGTTTCATCATACTCAGGTGCTCCAATCATTATTGCTAAGGGTGGTAGGTATGACGATTTAGTAAAGAAATTTAGTTCAACCGATCATAATTGCTTCGGAATTGGTTTTAGTATTAGCATAGATAAAGTAAGAGAATTAGTTTCTTCCAATAAGGAATTCCAAGTTAACAATGAAAAAGTTTTAATTGCATATAAGCAAAGTGCAAGTTTATATAAAGCATTAAAACAACAAAAGGAATGGCATAAAAAGGGGGTAATTTCAGTGATTTCGCATGAACCTTTAAGGACAAATGATTCTACCAAACAACTTTTAAAATCCAACAGATGTACTAAAATCGAATGGATAGATTGATATCAATCACCCACATCTTCTTAATAATTGTTAGGAATCGCAAACTATTGAGCATTAATCAATAACTCTTTTGCTTTTAATACCTAAATATAAATTTGTATCGCTATGATGATAAAAAATTAGTTAAGTCATGTCTGTTAAAGAAGAAGGAACAATTCTAATTCATACAGAAAATATATTTCCAATAATAAAAAAAGCAGTCTACTCAGATCATGAAATCTTCATTAGAGAGCTTATAAGTAACTCTGTAGATGCGATCAAGAAAAGGAAAATGGCCGCCTTTGCAGGAGATTGTGTGGGAGCTGAAGATGAAAAAATAAAAATCTCAATTGACAGGGAACATAAGACATTGACAATTAGTGACAATGGAATAGGAATGACTAGTGATGAAATTAAGAAGTATATTAATCAAGTAGCTTTCTCAAGCGCAGAAGAATTTCTTGAGAAATATAAACAACCTGATGATGGATTTATAGGCCATTTTGGACTCGGGTTTTATTCAAGTTTTATGGTTGCAGAAGAAGTCGAAATAATAACGAAATCAGCAAAGAATGATTCACAAGCTATTAAATGGAAATGTAATGGTTCACCTCAATATTCACTTAATGAGTCAGAGAAAGAAGAAATAGGTACAGATATAATTTTACATTTAATGGAAGAAGAAATTGAATACATTGAACCAAGCAGGATTAAAACATTAATAAAGAAATATTGTGATTTCATGCCCATTGAAATCTCGCTTGAAGAAGAAGTTATCAACAAAATGAATCCGCCATGGAGAGAAAGCAAACAAAATCTAAAAGACGAAGATTATATAGAACTCTATAAATACCTTTATCCTTTTCAAGGCGATCCTCTTTTATGGGTTCACCTAAACACTGACTATCCATATAATTTGCAAGGTATATTATATTTTCCAAAGATCAGTGGAAGAGCCGATTGGGAAAGTGGTGAAATAAAACTATTCTGTAATCAGGTATTTGTTAGCGACTCAATCAAAGAAATTGTTCCAAGATATTTATTACCTTTGAGAGGAGTAATAGATTCACCAGACATTCCTTTAAATGTAAGCAGAAGCGCATTGCAATCAGACAGAAGAGTTAAATCTATAGGTAATTTTATTGCAAAGAAGTTAGCCGATAAGCTTAAAACATTAAAGAAAGATGAAACTCAATTTTACGCTGATATTTGGGACTCCATATCACCTTTTATAAAAATAGGAGCAATGGAAGATGAAAAATTTGCCGAACAAGTAAAAGAGATAATTTTATATTCAACAACTAAAAACACTTCAGAAGAGAATGAAGATAATAATGAACTAATAAAATCTGGTTCAAAGACTTTTACCACCCTTGATGCTTATAAGAATAGGCTAACTGATGAGAACAAAAAGGTTTTATATTCAACGGATGAAGTCTCTCAATCAACAGCACTAAATATGTGGACCTCTCAAGGCAAAGAAGTTTTAAAACTTGATACTGTTATTGATACCCAATTTATTCCTTGGTTAGAAGAAAAAAATAAAGAAATAAATTTTGTCAGAGTTGACTCCGAACTTGATGAAAGTATTAAAGATGATTCGCCTGAAATCGCTGATAAAGATGGAAATACAAAGTCAGAAACACTTAAAAAGATGATTAGTTCAGCTCTAAACAATGAAAAAGTGACCGTACAAGTGCAAAGCCTTAAAGGTGAGAATTCTCCACCTTCATTAATATTATTACCAGAACAAATGAGAAGAATTAATGATATAACAGCATTAATGGAACAGAAACTTCCTGGTCTACCTGAATATCATAATTTAATCGTCAATTCAAACCACCCACTTATTCAAGGATTACTAAAGTTAAATTCCAACACAATAGTTGTTGAAGAATCTAGCAAGTCAGAAGAAAGCCAATTAGCCAGTGACATCGCTATCCATGTTTATGAGATGGCAAAACTGTCAATTGGAGGTCTCGAGAATAAAGATATCGCAGCTTTTCAAACTAGGAATGCTGAGGTACTAGGGAAATTAATGAAAAAATTCGTTTAGTCTCAACCTCATTTGATAGAATACAAATACGATTAAGTTTAAAAAATGTCTAGGGTTTGCCAACTTACAGGCACAAGAGCTAACAACGGAATGTCAGTAAGCCATTCCCATATTAGAACAAAAAAATTACAGCAAGCAAATCTGCAGCATCGCAGATTATGGTGGGAAGAAGAAAACAAATGGATTAATATAAGAGTAACGACAAGAGCACTAAAAACAATTCAGAAGAAAGGATTAGGAAAGTATGCCAAATCATTAGGGGTAGATTTAAACAAACTTTAAATTTGATTTGTTAATCAAATGAAAAGAAGAGAATTTATAAAATCAATTATTTTATTTTCTACTTTTTTAATTGGTAAACCTTCAAGATTATTTGCAAGTATAAATTCGGTTAGGCTTGGTCAAAAAGCACCTAATTTTTTTTTAAATGGTTTCAACAAAAACAAACCGAATAAAAAAGAATGGTCTCTAGATGATTTTTCAGGGGAATGGTTGATTTTATATTTTTATCCTAAAGATTTCTCGAGTGGTTGTACATTAGAAGCTAAAGGATTTAAAGATAATCTTTCTAATTTTAAAAAACTTACTACCTCAATAGTGGGAATCTCTGCTGACAGTAAAGAAGAACATGAATCATTTTGTTCATCGGCAAAACTTGGATATACCCTACTTTCTGACACAACAGCAGAAATCAGTAAATCATATGATTCATGGTTAGATCACTATTCAAAAAGAAATACATTTATGATCAATCCAAAAGGTATAGTTGTATACAAGTGGATAGGAGTAAGACCCATAGGACATGCTCAAGAAGTTTTAGAAGAGCTTATTAAACAGCAAAGAAACTATGCATGAACTATCCTTAGGCACATGGTTTATCCATATTGCGACTCTATTTGAGTGGTCGATTGCAATAATAATAATTGACCATATTTCATCAAAATCCAATAACAAGGCTTTGGGTTATTTTGCTTTAGCAATGTTGCCAAATTTAGCTAGTGCTATGGCCGCAATCACTTGGCATATATTTGACAACAGTATTGAATTAAAAGGATTAGTTGTACTACAGGCAGCTCTTACAACTGTGGGAAATATATGTCTTGCATTTGCAGCGTGGAATTTATTTAGATCTGAGTCATCACAACAAAACCAATGAATATTTCAGTTCTTAGTCTTGATTCAATTGCAAGAATTGACCCTAGTCCATTTTTCGTCCTTTCACTAATTCCTTATCTAGTATTTCTGCGTTACGCTGGCAAAACAAAAGCCATACCAAAAATATCATTTATTGGTTTTAATTTAACTCTCTTATTTGTATTCATGACAATTGTTTTTGCAATAATTGCACAAATTTATTTTGGGGATGAATTAACAAATGTTGATGTACTGCACGGACTAGCAGAATCATTTTTAACGATTAGCGATGCATTTGTTGTTTACGGTTTTGTTTTGATGCTGCAGTCATTCAAAAACAAAACGGAAGTAAAAAACTCTTAAGAGGTGAGTAACATTTGTCGCAAAAGCAATCTTTATGGTTGATAATGAATTTATTCAATAGGGATAAAAGATGCTCACAACATTATTAGCAGCAGCTGATCCAGTGACATTTCAGTGGTCTCCAAAATGTGCCGTTGTGATGATCATTTGCAATTTACTTGCATATGCCATAGCGAGATCCAATATTGAAAAGCCAAACGAAGGGTTCCCAATACCTAATTCACAATTTTTTGGTGGTCTAAGTCATGGTTCTGTTGTAGCGGCAAACTGCTTAGGTCATGTATTAGGAATAGGATCAATTTTGGGTCTAGCAGCTAGAGGAGTTTTATAAGATTAATTCTAGAATTTCTAAATTAAATATTATAAAAAGGATTATTATTTAATAATCCTTTTTTTTTTAATTAGATAATTAATTAAAATTAAATTTATTTCTAATTTGATCTGCCATCATTTCTGGAGTCAATCCAAGTGATTCTTTGCTTTGCTGTGGAGTTGCATGATCTACCAATTTATCTGGTATTCCTATTCTTAATGTAGGAACAAAAATATCATTGTCATTAAATGATTCAACGACTGCTGATCCAAATCCTCCCAATAATGTTCCTTCCTCCATTGTAACTACTTTACCAATTCTCTTTGCAGCCTTATGAATAGTTTCCTCATCTAATGGTCTTACAAAGCGAGCATTAATCACTGTGCTATTTATTCCAGATTCTCTAAGTATTTTCGCTGTTCTAATTGCTGGGCAAACCATAGAGCCATAAGCAATTATTAATAAATTAGCTCCTTCTTCTATTATCTCAGCTTTACCAATTTCTATAGATTCCCATCCTTCCTCCATCAACGGTGCTCCCTCTCCAGAACCTCTGGGAATTCTTAAAACAGATGGACCATTGTTCTTAATACAGGTAACTAACATTTGCTGTAATTCAGATTCATCTTTTGGAGCCATAACAGTAAAATTAGGGACACATCTTAAATAACTAATGTCATATTGTCCTTGATGAGTTGGGCCATCAGCTCCAACAATTCCAGCTCTATCTAATACAAAAGTTACTGGTAAATTCTGTATTCCAATATCATGAATTAGCTGATCATATGCTCGTTGTAAGAAAGTACTATAAATAGCTACAACTGGTTTAATCCCTTCACAAGCCATTCCACCTGCGAGAGTTACAGCATGCTGTTCAGCAATACCAACATCTACATATTGATCTGGAATAGCTTTCTGTAAAAGATTTAAAGCAGTACCTTCTGCCATTGCTGCTGTGATACCAACAATCTTGCTATCTTGCTCACAAAGCTTTACTAAAGTTTGACCAAAAACCTTACTAAAGCTAGGAGGTTTAGGAGTTTTAGAAGGAATAGATTTTCCTGTCGTCAAATCGAAAGAAGACTGAGCATGATAACCAACCTGATCAGCTTCAGCATATGGATAACCTTTTCCCTTGGTCGTAGCGACATGGACCATGACAGGTCCTCCAACTTTGTGCGCTGCGTTAAATGTTCTAGTCAATTCAGAAATATCATGCCCATCTACAGGCCCCATATAAGTGAAACCTAACTCCTCAAAAACAGCACCAACACTAGGAACTGCTAAACGTCTAACGCTGCCTGTAAGAGATTTAAACTCCTCCTGCATAGCATCTCCCATAAAAGGAAGATTTTTGACACTTTCCTGAACACTATCAGATATGAATTGAACAGGTGGACTATGACGCATACGATTTAAATAAGTTGACAAAGCTCCAACAGGAGGGGAGATAGACATATCGTTATCATTCAAAACAACCAAAAGAGGAGTTTTTGGAAGATGACCTGCATGATTAATAGCCTCTAAAGCCATTCCACCTGTTAGTGCGCCATCACCAATTACAGCAACACATTTATAATTTTCTCCTTTTCTGTCTCTAGCAATAGCCATACCAAGAGCAGCAGAAATTGAAGTGCTGGCATGTCCAGCCCCAAAATGATCAAATTTACTTTCTGATCTTTTTAGATAACCTGCGACTCCACCTTGTTGTCTAAGTGAATCAAATCTCTCATATCTTCCGGTAAGCAACTTGTGTGGATAAGCTTGATGTCCAACGTCCCAAATAACTTTATCGACATCTAAATCTAATGTCTGATAAAGAGCAATTGTTAACTCAACGACACCAAGACCTGGACCTAAGTGCCCACCACTAGTAGAAACAACTTGAAGATGCCTTTCTCTAATTTGACAAGCAACATCTTCCAATTCACTAATGGGTAAGCCATGCAGCTCATTCGGATGACTTAACTGGCTCAGACGCATACAACTCTGAGATTTAATCTCTCCAATCTACGAGGTCTACCCTACATTTTGAGAAAACTTGCACAAGAACAAATGTAATGTAGAAAATACACAAACCTAAAATCGGTGAAAAACTAGATATGGAGGATCTTTTACAGAAAATACTAAGAGCTCGGGTTTATGACGTTGCTGAAGAAACTCCACTAGAAAGGGCAAAAAACTTAAGCAAAAAATTCAAAAATGACATCTGGTTTAAGAGAGAAGATCTTCAACCTGTATTTTCATTCAAG
This sequence comes from uncultured Prochlorococcus sp., assembly GCA_902564695.1. Classification (GTDB taxonomy): domain Bacteria; phylum Cyanobacteriota; class Cyanobacteriia; order PCC-6307; family Cyanobiaceae; genus Prochlorococcus_B. Next base: position 8,121 of record CACFCB010000003.1, read on the forward strand.
CTAAGAGGTGCATTTAACCGTATGTCTCAGCTAACCAAGGAAGAACTTTCTAAAGGAGTAATTGCATCAAGCGCTGGGAACCATGCACAGGGAGTTGCCTTAAGTGCATCATTTCTAAAATGCAGGTCAGTCATTGTTATGCCTCTTACAACTCCAATAATGAAAGTAAGGGCTGTTGAGTCGCATAAAGCTGAAGTTATTCTTTTTGGAGAAACTTATGATGAGTGTTACGAAAAAGCATTAGAAATATCAAAAAATGAAAATCTAACTTTCATTCATCCATTTGATGATCCTGAAGTCATAGCTGGACAAGGAACAATAGGGCTTGAAATACTTAGACAAAGTAATACTCCACCAGAAGCTATTTATATCGCGGTAGGAGGAGGAGGGCTAATAGCTGGAGTAAGTGAATATGTAAAAGCGATTTGGCCAGATATAAGGATCATTGGAGTTGAGCCAGAGGATGCGTGCGCAATGACCCTCTCACTTAAGGCAAACAAACCCATAGAACTTAAAAGTGTTGGACTTTTTGCAGATGGTGTTGCAGTTAGAAAAGTAGGTAAAAAAACATTCTCAATATGTAAAAAAAATGTTGATGAAATGATCACAGTTAATACAGACGAAATATGTGCAGCAATTAAAGATGTTTTCGAAGATACACGCTCTATTCTTGAACCAGCAGGAGCACTAGCTATTGCTGGTTTAAAAAAACACGTTGTTAAGAATAAAATAAAAAATCAATGTCTTGTTGCAATAGCTTGTGGTGCAAATATGAATTTTGAAAGACTAAGATTCGTTGCAGAGAGAGCAGAATTAGGAGAAGAAAAGGAAGCAATGCTAGCTGTTGGTATTCCTGAAAAAGCAGGTAGTTTAAAACTTTTATGTAAATCGCTTGGTTCAAGAAGCTTAACTGAATTTAGTTATCGAATGTCAGAGGGTAGCAAAGCACAAATATTCATGGGAATAGAAGTAAAAAATACTAATGATCGGCAATTATTGGTCAATGAAATAAAGAAAAAAGGTTTTGACTGTCTTGATTTAAGTAATGATGAACTTTCGAAAGTTCATCTCAGACACATGGTTGGAGGAAGACTTCCTAGATCAATAAATGAGATATCAAATATTAATCAAAAAGAATTAATATACAGATTTGAATTTCCAGAAAGGCCCGGTGCTCTAATGAGATTTGTAAACTCTATGAGGCCGGAATGGACAATAAGTATTTTTCATTATCGAAATCATGGAGCTGATACTGGAAGAATAGTTATAGGAGTTCTGGTGAAGGATTCAGAAATACCAGCTTGGAATGATTTTGTTAACAAAATAGGGTATAAAAATTGGAAAGAGACCGATAATCCAGCATATAAATTATTTTTAGGTGCATAGTTTAATTAGACGCGTTAATTTTGGATATCAAAGTAAATAAACACAAATTGCATACTTATGAATGACAGCGACCAAATATCATTACCGGCCAGAATTGAGGCGATACTTTACCTAAAAGGTAGGCCAACATCATCTAAAGAGATGGCTGAACTTCTTAACAAAGAGATTGATGAAGTAGAAAAAGCATTATGGGAATTAAAAGCTGGATATGCTCAACGTGATACCGCATTAGAAATCAACGAAAGTAAAAATAATTACAGCTTGGAATTAAGACAAGGTCTTGGTGAATTAGTTCAAGATCTTTTACCTGCAGATTTATCTATTGCTACACTTAGAACCCTTGCTACTGTTGCATTAAAGAAAAAAATTCTCCAATCTGAATTGGTAGACCTAAGAGGATCAGGTGCGTACGATCACATAAAAGAACTTGTGAATAAGAATTTCCTAGAAAGAAGAAGGCAAAAGGATGGTCGATCTTTCTGGTTGACTCTTTCTGAAAAATTTCATCAAACATTTTCAGTATTACCTGAACCAAATCAAACAGATGATAAAAATGCTGCATAATATAAATTATCAACATTAAGTAAAAAATGGGTTACGAAATTATTCCAACAATTCTGCTTGTATTACTTAAAACACTTGGAATTTATTCAACCATCCTAATCATTAGGGTATTGCTTACTTGGTTTCCAAATCTTGATATGAGTAATCCTATACTTTTAAATTTGTGTGCCATTACTGATCCTTACCTAAATTTTTTTAGAGGAATTATCCCGCCTCTAGGAGGTTTAGACCTATCTCCTATTCTAGCTTTTGTCGTAATTCGAGTTGTTCAAGGGATTCTTGGAAACGCAGCAGCATTAGCTATGGGCGGGTTCCAGATATATGGATAAACAAAGATTAACGATTATCTCCACTGCCTTGAATTTTTCCTCTAATTTTTCGACTACTTAGTTTTTGCAAGTTTGAATTAGCGACATCTTCTAATTCATAACCCAATTCACTCGCGAGTTGTGAGACATACCAAAGAACATCTCCAAGCTCAAATTTAATTGCTTCTTTACTTTCATTATCAAAAATTCCCTTCTTATCTCGTAAAATTTTTTTTACTTTGTCGGCAACCTCACCAGCTTCTCCAACAAGACCTAATGTTGGATAAATTGGGTTAATACCAACTTCAGGATAAAGAGCTGTCTTTCGAGACTCTCTTTGATAATGATTCAATTCCATTTTTCTTTTTCTTGAAAAAACAAAGTTGACATTTTAAAGACATTTAGATGTTAGTTTTTTGTTATCACAAGTCCTCTTAATGACAATACTCGACCTAACTAGAAGGACCAAAATAGTGGCCACAATCGGCCCAGCAACTGAAAGCGCGTCCCAAATAACTAAATTAGTTAAAGCAGGAGCTACGACTTTTCGACTAAACTTCAGTCACGGTGACCATGATGAACACGCTCAGAGAATAAAAACAATTAGAAAAGTTTCAGAGGATCTAGGAATACACATAGGAATACTCCAAGATCTTCAAGGACCTAAAATCAGACTCGGTAGATTTAAAAATGGACCTGTTACTGTCAAAAACGGAGAAAATTATATACTGACCTCAAAAAATATTGACTGTAATAGTGAACAAGCAAATGTTACTTACGAAAAATTAGCAGAGGAGGTATCAGTAGGAAATAGAATTTTATTAGATGATGGAAGAGTAGAGATGAAAGTTGAAGAAGTAGATTTAAAAGAACAAAGATTACACTGTTCAATTACAGTAGGTGGAGTGCTTTCAAATAATAAAGGAGTTAACTTTCCTGATGTTCAATTATCAATTAGGGCATTAACAGATAAAGATAGAAAAGATCTCAAATTTGGATTAAATCAAGGTGTTGATTGGGTAGCACTTAGTTTTGTAAGAAATCCCTCAGATTTAATTGAAATCAAGGATTTAATCCGAAATCATGGTTTTGATACACCAGTAGTTGCAAAGATAGAAAAATTTGAGGCAATAGATCAAATCGACTCTGTTTTAAAACTTTGCGATGGTGTAATGGTCGCGAGAGGAGATCTTGGAGTTGAGATGCCAGCTGAGGAAGTACCTTTATTACAAAAACAACTTATTAAAAAAGCAAATAGTTTAGGCATACCAATTATTACTGCCACTCAAATGCTTGATTCAATGGCCTCAAGTCCTAGACCAACAAGAGCTGAAGTAAGCGATGTAGCTAATGCGATTCTTGATGGTACAGACGCCGTAATGCTTTCAAATGAGACTGCTGTAGGTGATTACCCAATTGAAGCTGTAGCGACAATGGCCACGATTGCCAAAAGAATTGAAAGAGATTATCCACAAAGAGCTTTAGAAAGTCATCTTCCTAGTACTATTCCAAATGCGATAAGCGCAGCAGTTAGTAGTATTGCTAGACAAATAAATGCAGCCGCAATAATTCCATTAACCAAAAGCGGTGCAACAGCAAAAAATGTTAGTAAATTTAGGCCTGCAACGCCAGTATTAGCAGTAACTAATGAGAAAAGTGTTGCAAGTACTCTTCAACTTGTTTGGGGAGTTACACCACTTTTAATAGAAAATCAAACAAGTACATCAAAAACATTTGATGATGCAATGAATATGGCAAAGGCAATGAATATACTCAAACAAGGAGATCTTGTTGTTGAAACGGCTGGGACTTTATCTGGAGTAAGTGGATCAACAGATTTAGTAAAAGTTGGAATTGTTAGTTCATCAGATGAATCTGAAACACCCTTTATTTAAAAGTCCATGAAAAGAAAACTGCCATTATCTGAAACTTCAGGAATGGCAATAAAGAATCTTAAATCTAATAAGTTCAGAAGCTTATTAACAATGCTGGGAATAGTAATTGGAAATGCCTCAGTAATAACACTAGTAGGCGTAGGAAGAGGTGCACAAAACCTTGCTGAAAATCAATTGAGTAATTTAGGTGCAAATGTTTTATTTGTTGTTCCTGGAAATAATGACACGAGAAGACGGGGCGTAGCCTTTCCAAAAAATCTTGTACTCAAAGACGCAATAGCAATAGAAAAACAAGTCCCAACTGTGAAAAGAGTAGCGCCACAAATCTCAACTAATGAAGTAATTCAAACAGGCTCAAAAAGTACAAGCAGCTCTATTTCCGGAATCACAAGTGATTTCTTAATTGTTAGAAGCTTCGAAATTGCAAAAGGACGTTTTATAAATGATCAAGATACCAAAGGAGCAAAAAATGTTGTTGTTATTGGACCTGATCTTGAAGAAAAGCTCTTCAATGAAAATCAAGGTTTAGGGAAAAAAATCAGAATAAAAGATCAGTCATTTGAAATAATAGGAGTAATGAAGCCTAAAGGAGCAGTATTTGGAAATAATCAAGATGAGAATGCATATATTCCAATTTCAACAATGGTAAGCAGGATCACTGGCAAAGATCCAACATATGGAATAAGCCTTAGTTTTATAAGCGTTGAAGCTATTAATGAAAAATCAACAAAAGCGGCAAAATTTCAAATCACAAATTTATTACGACAAAGGCACAAAATCATAAGAGATGACGATTTTGCTGTTAGATCACAAAAAGATGCATTAACAATAGTATCAACCATTACAGGTGGTTTGACATTAATGCTCGCTGCAATTGGTGGAATATCATTATTAGTAGGTGGCATAGGGATTATGAATATAATGCTAGTTTCTGTTAGTGAAAGGACAGAAGAAATAGGTCTAAGAAAGGCTTTAGGGGCAAGGCGTCTTGATATATCAACTCAATTCTTAATTGAATCTCTTGTGTTATCTAGCTTAGGTGGAATTGCTGGTACAGGTTTAGGTCTTACAACTGTAAAAATGGTTGCATTATTAACACCTCTACCTGCAACTATTGGTTTAGGGACTGTGTTAATAACAGTTATTATTTCAGGTACTATAGGTCTAACATTTGGTGTCTTGCCGGCAAAAAGAGCTGCAAAATTAGATCCTATTACTGCTCTTCGAAGTCTTTAAATACCATAAACAAAATATATATTTCCAGAACAAATCACTAAATAATAATTATAGTTTGTCAATATTTTATGAAAAAGAGGCGGTCATAGATCAACGGAAAGGGGCATTTCCCCTTTAGAATCTCACAAAAAGATCAAAGGGACCATGGATAAAAAGTGGAAAGTTTTAGCTTTGTGGGTACTTCCGATAGCAATTGTTATTTTAATAACATGGCAAATACTTGGATCATCAACTAACACTCGAGTTAGTCAGGCAAGTAATGCAGCAACAAATAGAAATGCTCCAGTAGCCAAAATTAGTTACGGAAGATTTCTCGATTATTTAAAAACTGGGAGAGTTACATCAGTCGACATTTATGAAGGAGGAAGAAATGCAATAGTTGAATCAGTAGATCCTGAAATTGATAATAGAGTTCAACGCTTAAGAGTTGATCTCCCAGGTCTGGCACCTGAGTTGATTTCTTCGCTCAAAGATGAAGGCATAAGTTTTGATATACATCCTCCAAAAACAGCACCAGCAGGAATTGGAATACTTGGAAATCTCCTTTTTCCGTTAATACTTATTGGAGGTCTAATTTTACTTTCAAGAAGATCTAACTCAATGCCTGGTGGCCCTGGTCAAGCTATGCAATTTGGAAAAACCAAAGCAAGATTCGCAATGGAAGCTGAGACAGGTGTGAAATTCGATGATGTAGCAGGAGTAAATGAAGCTAAGCAAGATTTAGAAGAGGTCGTTACTTTTTTAAAACAACCAGAGAGATTCACTTCTGTTGGCGCTCAAATACCAAGAGGTGTGCTTTTAGTCGGACCTCCAGGAACAGGTAAAACACTCCTAGCAAAAGCTATTGCTGGAGAAGCAGGTGTTCCTTTCTTTTCACTTTCAGGTTCTGAATTTGTAGAAATGTTTGTTGGTGTCGGAGCTAGTCGTGTTAGAGATCTTTTTAAAAGAGCAAAGGAAAATAGCCCTTGTTTGATTTTCATTGATGAAATTGACGCTGTTGGTAGACAAAGGGGTGCAGGTATAGGAGGTGGAAATGACGAAAGAGAGCAAACTCTCAATCAGTTACTTACTGAAATGGATGGCTTCGAAGGAAATAGCGGAATTATTATAATTGCGGCTACAAACAGACCTGATGTTCTAGATTCAGCTTTAATGAGACCTGGAAGATTTGATAGGCAGGTAACTGTTGACGCGCCTGACATATCAGGAAGATTATCAATACTTAAAGTTCATTCAAGAAATAAAAAATTAGAAGATGATCTGACCTTAGAAAGTATTGCTAGAAGAACTCCAGGTTTTACAGGGGCAGATCTTGCAAATCTACTAAATGAAGCAGCAATTCTTACTGCAAGAAGAAGAAAGAATCATATAGGTCTTTCAGAAATTGATGATGCAGTTGATCGAATTATTGCAGGAATGGAAGGTCAACCACTTGTTGATGGAAGAAGCAAAAGGCTTATTGCTTATCACGAGGTTGGTCATGCATTGGTAGGCTCCCTTGTTAAAGCTCATGATCCTGTCCAAAAAGTAACGGTCATACCAAGAGGTCAAGCGAAAGGACTTACATGGTTCTCACCTGATGATGATCAAATGTTAATTAGTAGAGCACAATTAAAAGCAAGAATAATGGGCGCACTAGGTGGAAGAGCTGCAGAAGACATTGTTTTTGGTAGAGAAGAAGTAACAACAGGAGCAGGAGGCGATGTACAACAGGTAGCCTCTATGGCACGTCAAATGGTTACTAGATTTGGGATGAGCAGTCTTGGTCCTGTCTCCCTAGAAGGAGATAGTCAAGAAGTTTTCGTAGGAAGAAGTCTTATGAATACATCTGATATCTCAGACGAGATTTCAAAACAGATTGATGAACAGGTCAGAAATATAGTTAAACAATGCTACGAAGAAACACTTGAATTAGTTTCAATAAATAGATCTGCAATGGATAAATTAGTTGAAATTTTAATCGAAAAAGAAACTATGGACGGCGAAGAATTTTGCAAGATTTTATCAACTTATACTGAAATTCCCAAAAAAGATAGATTTATTCCTGTTCTACAAGACCCTAAATAAATAAAAATATTTCAATCAGACTGAGTTTATTGGTCTTTTATTAAAGACATTATCAATAATTCCATATTCAACTGCTTCAGATGGAGACATATAAAAATCTCTATCCGTATCTTCTTTTATTCTTTCAATAGGCTGACCCGTCCTATCTGATAATTCGTTGTTGAGTTTGTCCTTAATGAAAAGTATTTCATCAGCTTGAATCCTTATATCACTAGCTTGACCTCTGGCTCCTCCCAAAGGTTGATGAATCATTATTCTTGAATGAAGTAAGCTACTTCTTTTTCCTTTGGCTCCCGCGCAAAGAAGAAAAGCTCCCATACTTGCTGCGAGTCCGACGCAAACAGTATGCACATCAGGCTTTACATGTTGCATCGTGTCAAAGATGCCAAGCCCATCATAAACTGAACCCCCTGGCGAATTTATATATAAAAAAATGTCTTTTTCTGGATCATCAGCTTCTAGAAAAAGAAGTTGAGCAACAATTCGGTTGGCAGAATCGCTAGTTACTGGTTCGCCCAAAAAAACTATTCTTTCTCTTAAAAGCCTTGAATAGATATCAAAGGCTCTTTCTCCTCTTCCAGATTCTTCAATAACTATGGGAATCATTAAACGATGGTGAAGGTCGGTTTTCTAGATCCTAGCCAAGACACAGGGTGAGCTATGGTCTCTTAAGAATTAACTAGGTTTGGCATTGAGCGTTAGAGCAACAATTTCAGACAGTAAATCTGACTTCCATAAGGAATTTCCCTATGTTATCCCACCAATTTATAGAAAGTTGGCAGATGAACTCTTGGTGGAATTACACTTATTGAGTCATCAAGAAAGTTTCAGTAACAATCTTGTTTTTTCTACAGGTTTAAAAGAAATTTATGAAAAATTTACAAATGGATATGAACCAAATGAACACATAAGTAAACTCTTTAATGCAATTTGCAATTGCAATGGATTCAATCCTAGTGAGATAAATTCAATGTCAGAACAATTATCAAGTAAAGTCAAAACACTTACAAAAGAAACACTAGATAGTTATATGCAAGTAATTAAGGATAAAATAAAAGACAAAGATTATTACAGTCGCATAAATGCAATTGGGATTTATAAATTAGTATCTCAATTAACATATATTGATGATTCAGATATCAAAGAAATAGAAAATGAAACACATAAAATTTCAGATATCCTTGGATATCAATACTCAAGAGTAGAAAAAGATATTAGCTTATATAAATCTAATATTGATAAAATGCGCCAAGCTTTAGAAATAATTGCCTTGAACAGTACTTCCAAAAATAATAAATAATTTATTTTCGTTTCTTATCTTTCCAGTCTATATAGCTAATATAAATTATACCTATTGTTATAAAAGACAATAGAAAAATCGATACAAACGAAAGAAAACTATAGAAAGAAAAATCTATAGGCATTACAACACCTAAATATCAATAGATCCATCACCATTTCTGCCCCATACAACCATAGCTATAGAGAAACTAAAAATTGCAGCCAAAGAAGCCCAACCCAAAGTAAATAACATAATCAACATTCATTTGTAAAATTATAACTTATCAAAACGGGAAAATTGAAGAAATCAAACACTTTTCGAAAGTAACTTAAAAATTTAAAATATCAAGAAAATATTCATCAAATGGGAAGGCTTGTAAAAAACCACAGCACAAATATCGATGGTTTGATTAAGTGGTTGCAAAAGATCGCTGAAAACAAAGAAATAAAAACAGTTACTCCTGCCGCTTTGTCAAAAACCAATGGAAAGGGTGAAAAATTAGTTCTTAAAATTACAATAAAGACTAAAGAGGGATTTAAACTTCTAGCAAGAAAAGGGAAACTAGTACAAGAAGTTTTTATAGTAACCAACCTTGATAAAATTCTAATTAAAAAATTAATTGAAAAAACTAATCCTTATGCTTCTCGGAAAAAGTGTAGTTAATAGATGATACATTTTGATAATATCTATCTTTGTATTGCTGAGAAACAGATTCAGATAATTCTCGGATAATATCCTCTTTGATCATATTCATAGCGGAATCTATTTCAAATAAATTATCTTGCATAAAATAAGTAGATTTAAAGAATATTTTCATTAATTTTAGTTATATTTACTATAAGTGGGTTGAAATTTAACAAAAAATTCCGATTCATAGACAATTATTTTAAATATATATTTTAATTTATAAGAAAATATATAACTCCAAAAAGGATAATAGAAAATCTGAAATTGTTTATATAATAAAATAGATTTCTAGCTCTTATTTAAGACAAAAATCATTCAATATATTTAATTCAAATGTAAAAAAAGGTTTAAACCAGCCCTTCCAGTTAACCGTATCCTTAATATTAAAAATAGATTCATTACAATTTATAGCTAAAAATAATGGTTTATAATCAATATTCAAAATTGGAATAAAAATAATTCCAGAGTATTGCTGAAGATTATTAATGTCTAATATCAAAGGACCATAAGACTTAAGAATAGGATAATTTTTTACAAAATCATTATTAACTATATTACTAGAAATATAATTATACGATGAAGAGGGGCTTGATACTTTTGGTTGGGTAATTGCTGAATTAAGTTTATACGAACTTAATGGCAATAGCAAAAGAAGTAATTCTGCAATAAATATTGAAATTAAGTAACCCAATTTCATAATTGAGGATTTATAATCTTATAAAGGTATGAAATATGAAATTAAAAGAAAATGATTTATACCTATAATTCATATTCACTTTTAAATTTATCAAGATTAGATAAATAAAGTTGATAAAGACTATTTGTCTCATCATTAAAACCTAACTGATTGTACATTTGATCAAGAGACATATAGGAACTCATTACTGGTAAAAAAGCAGATTTATATTCTTCCTGAATTTCCTCTTCATCAATATCATGAATAATTGCTGTAATTAATTCAACCTGTTTCTTTGCAAGAGAAATGTTTTTTTCTAGTTCAGGACTTAGCTTACGTCTTCTTTTAGCCATTGAATTCACTACATCCACAAAAATAATACACTATCTATAATCTAAAAATCAATCAACGGAACGTAGCAATCGCAAAAACATGAGATTAAGAGTAAATACTCATAATACACGCAATAGAGTGTTCCATTTAAACAAATATAGGATATATTTTAATTGGTACAATATCGATACGATAAAAGCCAAACACCTTTTTAAAGATGGGCAATCTTATCTAACTATCTCTAATGAAAAGTAATTCAGATAAAAATCAAACAAAACTTCCATGGTGGGTTGAACTCTTATTTGTTCAAATTGGATTACCTGACTCTTGGCTTGCTAAATATCTAAAAAAGAAGAAACAAACTTATAATTTTATTTCAGATAATAAAAAATATATTTTTTATTACTCGTTAATAATTGCTGGAATATTTTACATATATCCAATTGTTAGGTATACAGCATCAAGCTCATCATGTATAGATAAAACCACTAAGTATTTAAAAACAATTAAGATCAATAATCAACAAATAAAAATGGATATAAATTCAGTTGCAGTTGGATATTGTCACGGCGGGAAATTACCAGATTGATTACTTATTTTTTTAAATTCTTTTTACCATCAATATCATAAGTTGGAGACTTTTCAGGTTTCTTACCCTCTATTAATGGAATAAAATATGAAATAAATCTCCCCATAATAGGGACCCAAAATTTTGTATAAAAATTCTTAAGCATAATATAAAGTTATTTTTTCATAATAATCGAGAATCAATTAAACATTGAATTAGTTAACAACTTTAATTAAAAACAATTTATCATCAACCTGTAGAACTGACTCATATGAATTTTTGGTATTTTCACTCACTGGTAAATTTAAATTGGAAGTTATAAAATAATCATATTTATAAATATCTTCTAAAGACTTAATAACCTTAGAAGAAGGCAAGTAATAGGATAATAAGGTCTCATTCTTACTATCGACTTTATATAAATAAATTGTTTTTGAATTAATAATTGATTTGATACTGAAATGATTAACAAACGACTTTAATTTAATATTTGGGCTTCCTAGTATTCCAAAATTATAAAGCAAAGACAATGATACATATTGTGGAATAAGAATATTGTACAAGAATCCTTTTAGATCAATATGATTTATTTTATTAGATCCAAAAAGATCTCGACAAGAATTAAGATGAGAAGAAATCAATAAGATAGAGATAAAATTAATTAATAATATTTGTTTATATGAAAAATATTTAAATAAATCACCATAGAATAGTAATATTGATAAGAAAGAAATAAATATAAAAATAAGAAGTAATAATATTGAATACTTTATAACAATATTTGAGAAAGAGTACCTATTAATAAATGATTGAACATTAACTGCGAGCAAAATTGATAAGGATGGTAGCAAAAAAAGAAAATAATGTGGGTATGAATTAGACATTAACAAAAGTAAAACAACTGATATAAATGGGTAGTAATAGATTAGTAATGGATATTTTATTGATTTATTACTTTTAGTAAAAATCAAAAGCAAAACAAATAGAAAACCTATGGGGAAAGTTAAGAAAAGATAATTAATAGGAATTAATATAAAATTATTTAAATCAAAAGTACCTATTGCCTGATTTTTAGCAAAATCAAATAAGGCTGAAATACCAATTTCACCAAATAGTTTATAAGCATAAAGTAGATTAAAAAATAATGGTAATGATCCAATTAGAATTCCAGATAAAAATACTGTTTTAAAGATATTCCTAGCTTGTATCAAATGAAATATTAGAAAAGGTGATAAGCCTATAATTGGGACTATAGCCATATAGCTTCTAATAAAAAAAGCAATAGAAATGAAGAAGCCAGATAAAAATATATAAAAAGATTTTTTTGAATTATAAGAAGTATCTAAATATTTAAGAAAGAAGAATATAACTAAAAGGATTGAAAGAACAAATACCATATCAGGACTGGTATACCTTGAGTACTGAATCCAAAGTGGCATTGAAGATAGTGAAAATAAAGCTAAAAATCCAGATTCTTTATTTGCAATAATTAATGCAATTAAATAACAAATAATTAAACAAATGAAAGAAGCTAAAATACTTGGAAGCCGAAGAGAAAGCTCACTATTACCAAATATTCTTATGGAGAGAGCAATTGGCCAATAACTTCCTAGAGTTTTATGATGAGGATTTTCAAAGGGAGGAATAAGCCAATTCTCAGATTCCTCAAGCAATCTTGATCTTCTTGCATACAGCCCCTCGTCATGAGCAACTAGACTTTGTGAAGAGAAATCTAAAAAGAAATAAAAGAACGTATATGAAAGAATTAAAAATAAAGGGATAAGAAATTTTTTGCACTTCAGAAAACTAAAATCAAATCCAATGGTTTTAAATATATTTTGAAAATGTTCAGTAGAATTATTTTTCATAATCGATTATCTCTTAACTAAAAGAATAGTTCGAAATACTATACCTTTAAAATTTATTATATCCTTAGTAATATGATATGGGAGTCAGGTTTATTGAGAAATTAATAACGTCATGTATAATAGTTGATATTTTTTAAAATAATAAAATGGCAACCGCTAAAGAAAAAAAAGAAGAAGTTAAAGCTTCATTAAAAGTCTTAAGATCCGAACTCAGGAAGATGCATTTAGGTGTAACAGAAGAACTAGCACTTCCCGAACCCACAGAAGTTAAGAAATTAATGACACAAATGGAACAACTTTTAACAGTAATTGAACCAAAGTCATCAAGAAAAAGTAAGAAATAGCCGCTAAATTCTTTATAAAAAATAGAACTAATGTAATAAAAAAGTTCTAAAATTATTCGTTCGTTCTATATGTTTTTATTAGATTTGGAACAGTTATTAAAACTGCAAAAGCCAAGGGATGATCTAAAAGTGTATATATAAGTGTAGAAAAAGTAAAATAGTCTAAAAGAAGTAATATATCAATTCTTAAATCATATATAGATAAAAATATAAGTATAATTGGTATAAAATTTCTTTTAAAAAAAGAAATAAACCTATTTATTAAACAAATAATCATATAATTCAATCTATTTCTTTTTTACTTGTACTAGATAAAAGAGACGGGGCTAAAGCGATGCTTGACCAGGATCCAGCAACTACTCCAATTATTAAGGAAAATGAAAACCAATATAAGGTAGAACCTCCCCAAATTAATATACATATCAAAGGTAGTAATGTAGTAAAGCTTGTATAAAGTGTTCTAGTCAATGTTGAACTAACTGCCTGATCAATTTGATATTTAAAGCTTAAATTTTTTTCAATTAAACTTTTTTCTCGTATTCTGTCAAAAACAACAACGGTATTATTTACTGAATAACCAGCAATAGTCAAGAGAGAAACTGCAAATAATGAATCAATCTCAACGTCATAAAAATATCCCAACCAAGAAAATACACCGCAAACAATAATTACATCATGAAAAAGTGCAAGTAATGCTAAAAATGAAAATCGACGATCATATCTAAAGTTAATATATAAAGCTATTCCCAAAAAAGCGAAAAATAATGAAATTAAACTACTATAAAGCAATTGCTTGCCAAGACTTGGACCAATTATTTCTACAGAAGTATTTGCATTAATAAAAGGTCCAAATGATTTATTGACTTCAGAAACTACTGCTTCTGATTGATCTGCGGAAAGGAAAGGAAGTCTAATAGATATCAATTTTGAATTGTCGAGTAATTGAATTTGAGATCTAGTTAAATTAGGAGAATTATGTAATCTGAAATTTTTATCTACATTTTTTAACGATATTATTTTATTTGATATATCAATTGTATTCAATTGAATACAATCATCATTGCAACTTCTCTCTAAAATAATTTGTGTACCACCAGTATATTCTAATCCAAGATTTAAAGGGGCATTAATAATAGGACTTTTAAAACAAATTACCATTCCAATTATTGATATTAATGATAAAGAGAATGAAACAAACCAGACAATCTTTCTATTCTTATAGAGTTGAACATTAAAAATGGTTTTCATAATTTAAAAGATTTAAATTAGTTACTGTTGTACGTTGATTGATGGTGTGGAAATCTGTTTAAGATTAATAAAGTTAGAAATTTTCCTAAGCCCCTGATAACTCATTAAAAATTTTAATATTGCCTTAGTACATGTTAAGGCTGTAAATAAACTCAAAACAACGCCTATTCCCAATGTAGCGGCAAATCCTTTTACGAAACCTGTACCTAAATAAAATAAAGTGATACAACTTATCAAGGTGGTTAAATGTCCATCAATAATAGAAGAAAAGGCATTTTTAAAACTTGCATCTATTGAACGAATCAGAGTATTACCATTGCGAAGTTCTTCTTTTAATCTTTCAAAAATAAGAACATTTGCATCAACAGCCATTCCTATACTTAATATAAATCCAGCAATCCCCGGAAGAGTCAAAGTAACCGGAAGAAGTGCGTAAATGGAAAGGGTAAATATTGAATAAAAAGATAATGCCAGAACAGCTACAAATCCAGCTAGTTTATAGATGAAGATCATAAAAATACCAACAAACAGTAAACCTGATAAAGCCGCAAATAAGCTCAAACGAATATTTTGAGTTCCAAGAGAAGGTCCAATTGTCCTTATTTGTATGATTTCTAAGGGAAGAGGTAATGCACCTCCCCTTAACTGAACCTCTAAATTTCTAGCATCATCAGCAGTGAAATTACCACTTATTGTAGCCGCACCACCAGTTATGCCTGCTGTTTCAAATTGCCTACCAACGCTTGCCTCACTATATGAAATACCATCAATAACAATCCCAAGCAATCTAGAGGTGCCTGCAATAGATTTTGTGATATCTGCAAATTTTTCTCCTCCCTCACTATTAAAGCTCAAAGTGACTTCCCAATTATTTGTATTTTGGTCTTGTCTTCTACCTGCATTAGTTAGATATTTACCAGTTAATGATGTTGGCTCAAATAAACCTGCGATTTGAGAATTTATTTTATTTCTTAGAACTTTAAATTGATCAGCATCAAATATCTGGTTAGATTTAATATTATATTTTTCGAACAATTTATTAATTTCATTATTAATATTGATTTCCTTTATCAATTGAGCTGAATTATTGTTGTCCTCAATTAATTTTAAAACTGATTCAATACTATTTCTTTGAGTCTGTAAATCTCTTAATTGAACTTCAGTTCCATTTTTCTGTATTCTGAATTCTAATAAAGCAGTTTCTCCTAAAACTTTTGCTGCTCCAGAAGGATCTTCTTCACCTGGTAATTCCAATAACAATTGATTTGTCCCGACAGTTTGAAGTTGAGAATCAGAAACGCCTAATCCGTTAACTCTCTTATCAAGAACAGCTTTAACTCCCTCCATTTCATTAGAAGTTATTTTTGGTATTTCATCAGTAGGTTGAACTTCTAAAGTTAACTGACTACCTCCACGAAGATCTAAACCTAATTGCAAAGGGGTATTTGTGCAGATGAATATACTTAATACTGCAAGAATAATGATAACAAGAAACCAATAATTGTTTCTACCCATTATCAATCTACTCCACCATTATTAATAATTTTCACAGCTGCATCAACAATCTGATGAGGTTGAATAATCGTTAGATTTTCTAGATTTCCATTATAAGGAGTAGGAATATCTTGACTAGACAAACGTACAGGAGGATAGTCTAAATCATCAAAACAGTTCTCAGTTATTAAAGACATTAATTCAGCTGCAATACCACCTGTTTTCATACATTCTTCAACAATAATAACTCTATGGGTTTTTTGGATTGATTTAGAAATTGTTTCCATATCAAAAGGCTTAAGACTTATTAGATCAATCAATTCAACATCTATACCTTTACCTTCAAGTAATTCAACAGCTTTTAAACAGTGATGACGCATTCTTGAATAAGTCAAAATTGTAATATCAGTTCCTTCCTTTACTAGATCGGCTTGATCTAAGGCGCAAATATAATCTCCTTCAGGAAGTTCTTCTGTAAGGTTGTATAAAAGAACATGTTCAAAGAAAAGAACAGGGTTATTATCCCTAATAGCAGCTTTCATTAGGCCTTTAGCGTTCGTAGGAGTACTGCAAGCCACAATTTTTATTCCAGGTACTGCATGAAAATAGGCTTCAAGTCTTTGACTATGTTCTGCTCCTAATTGTCTCCCCACTCCTCCAGGACCTCTAACAACTGTTGGAATTGTAAAATTTCCGCCACTTGTGTATCTCAGCATTCCCATATTGTTAGAAATCTGATTAAAAGCAAGCAATAAAAAACCCATATTCATACCTTCCACAATTGGTCTTAAACCTGTCATAGCAGCACCAACTGCCATACCAGTAAAACTATTTTCAGCTATAGGCGTATCTAATACTCTGAATTCTCCATATTTTTCATATAAATCCTTCGTAACTTTATAGGAACCTCCATATTGCCCAACGTCTTCACCCATAATACAAACCAAAGGATCTCGAGCCATTTCTTCATCAATAGCTTCACGAAGAGCATTAAATAAAAGAGTACCTTTCACAGCATTAACAGATCGTCCGGATTACCGGTTTGTTATTCCAAACTATCTCAAAACAGCGCCTAATTAACCACCTGCCGCAAAAGTAGATAAGAGCAAAATAGAAAGCAACATGCCTGGAGAGAGCAATAAAACTAGAAGTCCTAAATCATGAAGGGTCATAGGAATAACTACATATGTCAATTCAATATATAAATACTAGTCTTTTTTTACATTATTGCCTTTAATCAAGCTTCGAATAAATACTAAAAACAACCCCAGTCCAATGAAACCAAAAGTGAAAGTTGCAAGAAAGCTAATCCCTATAATTAGTGTTTTAAAGCCCGAAGCAATGCTTTGCGCAATTGTAGAAGAATAATTCGGAGTATGAATAGAAAAATATAAAACTATTTTTTTACTAATAAATAGACATAAAAAACTAAAAGATAAACTGGTAATCGAACCAGATAAGAAACTTAAGGGACCTTTTTGGGTTTCAGAACTAGCGGTATCAAAACTGCTTGATTCAGAATTTGCCAATTCATCTGTTTGTTTTTTAAAACCATTACTAGGTGAATTCATTTTTCAATTGAACTCCATTAGACATCATTGAACATGACCAAGCTGATAAACCAGCTCTTTCAAAATTAATAAAATTTTCATTTAGTACTTTATTGGCTTCATCATAAGTTGGGAACAATGCAAAACAACTTGGTCCAGAGCCACTCATCGAAACAAGACGGGAACCAGGCAAAGCAGACAATAATTTCAAAGAATTTTTTACTTCTGGTGCCATAGGGCAAACAGATTTTTGTAAATCATTGTGGATACCGTTTCGATTAACAAATACGGACTTATCAGTCCAGTCATTAGATCTGATTATATTTCTCTTGATTTCAAAATCCTTTTCAGTTTCAAGATAAGTATAACCATAGTCTTCTTTATACTTTTTATATGCAACTGGTGTAGAAATTTGTATTGAAGGATCTTTAACCAAAATCACACCCAACTGATACTGATTACACTTTAATTTTTCTAAAACCTCTCCTCTACCAAAACATAATTGCCTTCCTCCTGATATACAAAAAGGTATATCTGATCCAATATCCTTAGATATAATCTCTAATTCATTAATCTCAAGATTTAGATTCCATAGTTTATTTAAACCAACCATAGTAGCTGCTGCATCAGTTGAACCTCCTGCTAAACCTGCTCCAATAGGAATGTTTTTTTCTAGTTCTATAGCAACGCCTAATTCTGGCTTATTTACCTTATTCCTTAGTAACTTTGCAGCTTTTATTATTAGATTATCATCACCATTACTAATCTGTTGATTATTTGATTTAAGAGTAATATTATTATTTAATGTTTTGAACATTTTCAATTGATCGCTTAAACTAATACTTTGCATTACCATTGCTAACTCGTGGAAACCGTCGTTTCTTATACCTAAAACCTCTAAATGCAAATTAATTTTTGCATTTGCTATCGCAATAATAAAATTATCATTTGCATTGGAAGGAACCATTTTCATAAAAACAAGATTCTTTTAAAGCTTTTGCCAAAGCAAACCAATTGGAAGGTGAAATTTCCTGTGGTCTTTGATCAAGACTAATACCTCTGAAGGCAAAAAATTCTTTTATCTGATCGTTTGAAGTTACAAAACTTCCAATAGTATTTCTCAATTTTTTTCTTCTTCCTGAAAAAGCAAGTTTTAAAAGTTTCTCCAAAAAAACCCCTATCTCATAAAAATCAGGATTAATTGATAGGAAAGGCTTAATTAAGATGACTTTAGAATCTACCTTCGGTGAGGGTTGAAAACACTTAGGAGGGACATCGCATACATCAATACATTTTGCTAAAAGCTGAATTCTTACGGTTAAAGCACTAAAATTTCTGTTTCCAGGAATAGCTAGAATTCTTTCAGCAACTTCTTTTTGCATAAGTAAAACTAAAGTTTCAAATCTCATTTCAGGTGCTTTGCCTAATTCACCAATCAACTTTTTTAATAATGGACCTGTGATGTTATATGGGATATTAGCCACGACTTTATTAATAATCAGTCCATTTTCAGCCTCCAACGGAACAGATAAAACATCTCCCTCTTTCAAGCTAAATTTATTTTTATGACTAAATCGTTTTTTCAACCCATGGACTAAATCTCTATCAAGTTCAATTCCTTGAATAAATCTTGCTTGGGATTCAATTAATTTTTCTGTTAAAGCTCCTTTCCCAGGACCAACTTCTAATACACAATCATCAGAACTCAATTCAGCAGCTTTTGTAATTTTATCAAGGACCCATTGATCTTTTAACCAATGTTGGCCAAAGCGTTTCCTAGGAATATGTCTAAAATCGTTCAAAATACTTTTACTTAATTTCATAATATCAAAACTAGATTAGAAACAATTACATATTTCACTCAAATAAAACTAATTTATTTAAAATATACTCATAAAAAGTTCTTCAATCAATATAGCTTTACTAAAATGACTTTTGACAGCCATAGCCTTGAACGTCTAAAAGAACTTGGGCGCAAACTTCCTAAAGAGATTTCACAATCTCAACCCAAGAAATCAAGAAATTCAAAAGAAAAACAAAAAGCAA
Organism: uncultured Prochlorococcus sp.; assembly: GCA_902564695.1. Taxonomy (GTDB): domain Bacteria; phylum Cyanobacteriota; class Cyanobacteriia; order PCC-6307; family Cyanobiaceae; genus Prochlorococcus_B. Next base: position 27,673 of record CACFCB010000003.1, read on the forward strand.
AGTTACACCCAGTCGAGATCGAAAACAATCCTGACAAACTATTTAGAGAATTGATGGATGTTAGCACTGATGGAAATGTACCTCCTCATTTATTAGATCGACTAAAACAACTTGAGTCTAAGAATAATCAAAATCTAACCAATTTGGATGAACTCAAAAATGATGATTCAAAGAGCAAGACATCTAATACATCAATAAACCTTTATACCCAATTTAAGCAACTTCTACTCGAAGACGATCCTCATTAATTAAATATTTATTTTCAATGATAAACATTTCACAATATAAAATTATTGCAATCGGAAAAATTAAAAAAAAATGGATTCAATCAGGTATAGAAATATATTTAAAGAGATTACCTGGTTTAAAAATTATTGAGATCAAAGACAGTAATAAAATTAAAGAAGGTTTGGCTATTAAAGAAATAATAAAAAAAAATGAACTGTTAATAACACTCAACGAAAATGGACAATCTTATTCCTCAATTGAATTATCCAAAAAACTCCAAAATCACCAGCATCAAAATATAAGCTTTGCAATTGGAGGTTCAACGGGGCTTAGCTCAGCACTAAACAATGCCGCCTCTTGGCAATTAAGTCTTTCACCACTAACCTTTCCGCATGAACTTGCACGACTAATTTTAATAGAACAACTCTATCGCGCAAAAATGATTGCCGAAGGAAGTCCATATCACAAAGACTAACTAACACAAACAATATTAGTTCAAATGTACTAATATTGTTTGTGTTAGCTTAGTACGGGTAATGAGTTTAAAGAGTTCGCGCTCTTCTCCTGAAGAAAAGCCCTCGCAATTATTGATTCCATTAGCAGAAGAAAAAATTGCGGCAGGTTTTCCTTCCCCCGCGGAAGACTATATAGAGCTAGGTGTCGACCTTAATAAATACTTGATCAAAAATCCAATTAGTACATTCTTCCTACGCGTTAGTGGTAATTCAATGAATAAAGCAGGAATTTATAATAATGATTTATTAATCATAGATCGAAGTATAAATCCAAATCCTGGACATATTGTTGTTGCTATCTTAGATGGAGAATTCACATTAAAAAGATTAATTAAAGAACAAGATAAATATTATCTAAAAGCAGATAAAGAAAACTACCCAACTATCAATTTAAATGAATATATAGATATCCAAATTTGGGGAGTCGCAATTTATTCAATACATGAATTAAAAAAATCAAATATATGATTATGTCGAAAGCAATAATACAAATAGATGCTAATAATTTCTACGCATCATGTGAACAAATGATCGATCCTTCAATAAAAGGTAAAGGGTTAGTAATTCTTTCAAATAATGACGGGTGCATAATCGCAAGGAACTCTGAGGCGAGAAAGATGGGTATCCCGATGGGAAAACCTTATTTCAAGTTAAAAAATAAGCTCAATCAATTAAATATAAATGTAAGAAGCTCTAATTACGAGCTTTACGGTGATATAAGCAACCGACTAATGCAGCTATTAAGAAAAAATTGTGAAGAGCTAGAAATCTATTCAATAGATGAAGCATTTGCCACTATAAAACGACCAAGCAATAAATACCTATATCAATGGGGTAGCGAGTTAAGAGGTTTGATTTATCAAAATATAGGTATACCAATATCAATTGGGATTGGAGATACAAAAGTTCAGTCTAAAATTGCTAATCATATAGCAAAAAAAATCAAGAAGAACTCAGGCTTATTTGATATATCTATTATCGAAAATAAAGATTATTTTCTTAGTCAAATTAGAATAGATGAAGTTTGGGGAGTAGGAAAAAGAATGTCAGAATGGTTAAGAATAAGAGGTATACATAATGCTAAAGATTTAAGAAACATGTCTAGCATGAAACTTAGAGAAAAATATGGGATAGTTGGTATAAGAATACAAAGAGAATTAAATGGTGAGAAATGTATTCCACTGCAAGTAAAACAACCAGATAGAAAAGAAATATGCATAAGTAGAAGTTTTGGATATCCAATAGATAGTCTGGCTGAGCTTAAAAAAGCAATAGCTAAATTTGTAATTAGTGGAAGTCAAAAACTTAGAAAATATAATCAATCAACCTCAATGATCACAATATTTACTAATACTAGTCATTATTCAGAAGGTTTTTTCAAAAGTGAAGCGAAGGCAAAGTTAGAGATACCAAGTGATGACACAATAACTATACTTAAACCATGTCTAGAATTAACTAATAAAATATTCAAGCCCTATAAAAAATTAATAAAGGCAGGAATTATAATGAGTAACCTTCAAAGCAAAAAATATCAACAAAATATTCTATTTAACATACAAGATGTCAAACAAGAAATAAAGAGAAACAAACTTAATAAAATAATTGATAGTATTAATACCAAGAATGGAAGAGAAACCTTGAACTGGTCATCATCTGTACTTGATAAAGAGTGGAGTCCACGTCGAAATAAAATATCAACTTTTAAAACCACAAAGATAGAAAGTATTCCAATAATATTCGCTAATTAGATTAATAATTAAATATCAGGATTAAAAAATCTAAAATAATTTTTAAAAGATTTTATGATAACTTAGGAAATAATATTTTCAACTAAAAAAAGAAATGGAATTTATACAGTTCCTAGATAAAATGGAAAAACAAATAATAAGATTAGTAGAAGAGGCTGGATATTCAACAGAAGAAAATAGCTCATTATGCTTGTTAAGCAAAGATTATGTAGGATTTATGAATAAAAAACAAAAAAAAATTATTATTTGTACTAAAAATGCAAAAGAAAAAGAAGGTTATAGGTTTCTAATTAAAAGAAATAATGAGGTTTTCGAAAGGACATCAATACATATAAAAAAAGCAGTAAGGCATGAGGCTGTTCATGTCGCTCAAGAATGTAATCAAGGGAAATTATTAGAAACTAACAAAGTATTATCTATTAACAACTCAAAACTAAATGCTTTAAAAGGGTCGATAAAGATATCTGGAGAGAAAGAAAAGGAAAAAGAAATACAAGCATATATATTAGAAGATAATCCTAAATTAGTTTTAAAGGAATTAGAAAAATATTGTCTATAGGATTAATTATCTTGCAGTAATTGGAAAGCTTTTAATTTATTGCTATAGATTAAAAGCATATTTTGTTGCTCACAATAAATACCAGTATAAGCCTTAATTGTCTGAGAACTAACTAAAGCAGAACCACATGTCTCAAAAATTAAAACAGGTAAGGTTAGAGAAGATCCCTGCATTTTCTGAAGATCAAGCGCTTGTCGTACAGCTAACTGAGCTTTAGCTAGACCAATTTCACTTATAAAACTTGGCCATAATTGATTAGATAATGAGCATTTTTCAAAGTTAAATAATGAAGAGTTTTTCATTTTATATGACAGAAGAGTTTATTTGGCACATCGCTGCTGATCTAAATGTAAAATATGTTTTCTCTCAGCGTAGTAAAGCTGTTGAAAATTAATAGCATCATTATTTAACTCTTTAAACATGCTAATAACTCGTTCTTCCATATCAGATGAATTAGAAGGATCGGAATTATCTTGAATAATAAGTGAAGCAATACAATTCTCCAAAGTTTGTAATCGTTGAGAACTCCATGCTTCAATAAGATGTCTACATCGCTTTATTGATTTTTGTTTTTCAAGTACAGCCAAAGCACCTCGAATCTCTGACTTAGGTTCACATAAAGTAGCAAGCCTTAGCTCACTAGCCTCAATCAAAGGTGTAAGTTTAGGTAAATATTCATTATTATTGGTCGAAAAATAATCTAACAAGCTATTTGTTAAATCAATTTTTATTAAAACATCACTTAAATCAGAACCACGATTTATATCTTCAATAATTTTAGAACCGCAAATATTTTCCTCTATATTACATATAGTAGACCAAATCACACGATGATGGTTTATCGCAAAGTCATCTAAATCCCTCAGACGAAGTTCTTTACGAATAAAAGATCTATAATTAGAAAGATGTATATAAATAAACAAGATATCCGCTTCACTTCTTTCTCTAAGGCTTAATTCCTGTGGTTTTTCATATTTTTTAGATCGACCATGCCATCTTTGACCACTAATTTGATTGCGTAAATCTTCCTCAAGTTGAAGAGCAAACCTTCCTTGTCCTCCACTAAGACGATGAGCAACTTTCTGAAGATAATGAGTTCTTATTGCTGTTTGAGGTAATTTTCCAAGAAGGCTTACTAAGTTAGTAACAGCTAATTGAAATTGTTCAGACTTAGTTAAATCTAAATCTTTTAATGATTGCTCTATTTGCCAATCCATCCAAAGGGGAGATTTTTCCGCTAATACTTCATATTCAGAAGGAGAATTATCACTAAGAAATTCATCTGGATCTTTACCAGATGGTAATTGAAGAACTCTTAAATCTAATTGGCCTTGAATTGCTAAATTTTCAACCTCACTGATAGCACGATTAGCTGCTCGAATCCCTGCACTATCAGAATCAAAGTTTAAAAGAATTTTCTTACTATCGGTAGAACGAGAAAGAAGAGTAATTTGACTCCGACTCAAAGCTGTTCCTAAAGATGCAACAACATTTGTAATACCTGCATCATGGAGAGCCATAACATCAAAATAACCTTCTACAACAACTGCATAATCTTTTTTTCTTATTGATAAGGCTGATTTATCCAAACCAAAAAGATTTTTACCTTTTTCAAAAATTTCAGTTTCTGGTGAATTTAAATATTTAGGCTCGGAACCATCAAGACTTCTTCCACCAAAGCCAATAACTCTTTTTTGTCTATCGTGAATTGGAACAATAATACGGTTTCTAAATCTGTCATAAAAACCATTCCCACCTTTTCGTGGAACTATAAGCCCAGCAGATTCAAGTAATTCAATACTGACTTTTTCTATATCCAAAAAATATGTAAGCAACGAATCCCAATTATCTGGAGCATATCCAAGTTCAAAGTTAATTAAAGTACCCTCGCTTAAATGACGTTTTTCCTTTAAATAATTAAGAGCATTTTCTCCACATGAAGAATTTAATTGATTACGAAACCATCCTGTCGCTAATTTTAAAACTCTATAAAGTGAGTCTCTACGAGAGAGTTGTTGCTTAATTCGTTCTTGTTGAGGTCCCTCAACTGTGTCAATGGGTACTTGATATTTTTTTGCTAATTCAAGAACGACATCACTAAAGCTTTGTCGTTGAAACTCCATTAAAAACTTTATCGCATTACCACCAGCACCGCATGAGAAACAATAGTAAAATTGCTTGCCAGGAATTACTGACATTGATGGCTTGCTATCATCATGAAAAGGGCATATTCCAACATATTCTTTACCTTTTTTCTTTAAGACAACATGTTCACCAACAACATCAACTATGTCCACACGCTCTTTAACAGATTCTATTGTTTTTGGATGTAGTCGAACTGAAGCCATGTGATAATTTTAAATGATAAAAATTTATTTAGTTAAGAGATTTAGAAATTGAGAAAAAAAAATTTTATAGAGTATTTAAAAAAGGATGAAAATTTAGAGGGATTCAAATATTTGATAGTTAGTGGATTAGCGTTTAGCCTTATGAGTGTATGTGTAAAAGCAATTGGAGAAAGGATACCGATTTCAGAATTAGTTTTTGCTAGAGCAACAATAAGTATAATAATTACAAGATATATGATATTTAAACATAATGTTAATCCTTGGGGACATCAAAGAAAATTATTACTTTTAAGAGGAATACTCGGCACTGGAGCTCTATTTTGTATCTTTAAATCTCTTACAATTCTACCTATAGCCACAGCAACTATAATACAATATACATACCCAACTTTTACTGTAATTTGTGCATATATTATACTTAAAGAATACATATTCAAGAGAATAATCCTATCAATATTAATCGGTTGGATTGGCATTATTTTAGTAACTCAACCAGAGTTTAACTTAGACACTAATAATTTAAAAACCATTTTTTCATTATCAATTGCAATACTCGGAGCTTTAATGACATCATTAGCTTATATATGTGTAAGAAAACTATCGTCCAAAGAACATCCACTAGTGATAATCTACTACTTTCCATTAGTATCAATTCCTTTATCATTACCATTCATTATTAAGGATTTTGTACTACCGATAGGTATTGATTGGTTATGGATATTAGGGATAGGTATTTTCACACAAGTTGGACAAATATTTATTACTGAGGGTTTAAGACTCATTCCAGCGGGACAAGCAACCTCATTGAATTATTCACAAGTTATCTTTGCCAGTTTATGGGGGACATTGATTTTCAATGAAAACATAACAAATTCAATTTATTTAGGTGGTCTATGCGTACTAATATCTACTATTATAAGTATGAGTGCATCAAAAAGTTTACAAGCTTAAATTCTGAATATGAAATTGAAGTCTGTTCTTTTTTCAATCATCATAATTTGCACTGGATCAACAACGATTCTTGCAGATGAATATCAAAGAGGCTTTTCTTCTACTAAAACTTGTACAAGAAATGAATATAGAGAAGAATATATACCTGGGACAAGAAAAGATCCTGGTTATGTAAAAAAATGGGAAGAGACTGTAGAAGTTCCTTGCCCAGGTGTTGAATCAAAAAACTATAAGCAGGAATTCGACAACAATGATTGTTCTGAAGGAACTATTGCTGGTGGAATTTTAGGCGGAGGATTGGCCACCGCAATATCACGAGGCAAAGATCGATGGTGGGCAATACCTGCCGGTGTAGTTGGTGGATCAATGGTTGGATGTCAAATTGACGGTGGTTAAATAATTTTTATTGTTAAATTATTTCAACTAAATTCTTATATAATGATTAGTTGGTTAAAAGGTAAAATCATACACTCATGTAACGACTCATCTAAAATAGTTGTAGTAATAGATGTTCAAGGAGTTGGTTATGAAGTACAAATCTTACAAAACGAATTTAATATAATAAAAGATTCTAAAGGAATAGAATTTTGGGTTCACCAAATTAATAGAGAAGAAAGTATAAACTTATATGGTTTCCTCAAACTTGAACAAAGAGATTTTTTTAGAAGAGTCATTTCTGTTACAGGAATTGGACCACAAATTGGTATGGCCTTACTAGAGAAGTATGAAATAAATCAACTAGTAAATGCAATCGAAGAAAATGATGTGAATCTTCTAACAAATTCAAAGGGCATAGGGAAACGAATAGCCGAGAGATTAATCGTTGAACTAAAAGACAAACTTCATCAATTTAATGATAATAAAGAAATAAATAATTATAACCAAAAAACAAAATCATCAACTCAAATAGATAAATATATAGAAGAAATAAAATCCACTCTCAATTCACTTGGATACTTAGATAATGAAATAAAAGATTCAATAAAATTAATAATATCAAAAGAAAAAGAAAAAAGTTTATTACTAAATACATTCTCAGCGGAAGAAAAAAATGAGTTGCTTAACAAAGACATTAAGAAGATTCTTATAGTATTGAGTCAAAAAAACACTTGATAGAAGGATAGGAGCTAAATTAGACTAATAGATAAGTAAAGACAAAAACAAAATGTCACTTGGAACAGAAGAGAAACAAAAGCTAATCAACACACATCAAGTTCATCCAACTGATACGGGCTCTGCAGAAGTTCAAGTGGCAATGCTGACCACCAGGATCTCGAAATTAAGCAAGCACCTTCAAGGTAATATCCATGATTTCTCCTCAAGGCAAGGATTGTTAAAAATGATTGGTCAACGCAAAAGACTTTTAGGTTATGTCAGAAATAAAAGTGAGAAAAGATACGGAGAGCTAATAGAAAAATTATCCATTAGAGGATAATCACTGACAAAGCATTAACAAAACATATGAAAGACGAAAAAATAAACAAAAATTCTAAACCAGCAAAAGATATTAAGATAGGTTTTTCCAACAGTGGCAAAACTCCGATCATCAAAGAAAAAAATTCTTCAAAAAAAATAAGCACTAAATCTAATATTCCAAAATATGTTGCAAACAGAATGGCAAGAAGAATTGCCTTCACAACAGGAATTCCAACACTAAGTGGTATGGGTGTTTTTATTGGCAGTTATTTTTTGATTAGTAAAGGTATTGCCGAAATATCACCTTCTCTTACACTCGTTACATCAGCGATATGTTTTTTACTCGGCTTAATAGGATTAAGCTACGGAATCCTTTCAGCTAGTTGGGATTTCAACCCAGGAAGTTTTTTAGGCTTTGAGAATATAAAACCAAATATAAATAGAATGAAAGATGCATTTAAAAATAATAATAAAGATATTACGAATTAAAAGATTTTTAATTTACAAGACTATTACTAGATCTAGCTAAGAAAGAATTTTTAGATAACGTATTTAATGCAAGCTGAGCATCTTTAACACAAAATTGATCTCCCAACCTTACATACCTAGTATTAGATTTATCCTTAAGGCATGCTACTACTGGTATTCGAACTCCTAATTCATTCCTTGCTGGTCTATTTTGAGAAAGACATTCCCTTAACTTATGTTGGACTTTTATATCAATAGCTTCTTCAGGACTAAGGTCAATTAATAAAAATCTTAAGTCGTCAATCTCTCTACAATCATCAATTATTAATTGCACAGTCTCATCACGCCAATCGACGCTAGCCCAAATCAATAACCTTGTTTCTACCATTAAATGATCAGATAATCGTTCGTAACTCTTTGGAAATACAACTGCCTCACAAGAACCTGTTAAATCCTCTAGCTGAATAATCGCCATCCTATCTCCTTTTCTTGTTGTTACTTCTCTCATCTCTGGGATCATTGCTATAACACTAACCCTAGACTTATCCTTCTGTTCTTCTAAGGAACTAATACTTATTGGTGCAATCAATTTGGCAGGTTCTGATAGTTGCTTCAAAGGATGATCTGAAAGATAAAAACCAACATATTCTTTCTCTAATTTAAGCTTATCTGAAGGTGAATATTCTTGTACTTCTTTTGCTTTTGGGGCTGTCATATAATCATTAACTTGTGTTTCATCATTAGTTGAGGAAGAGAAATCGAAAAGATTACCTTGTCCACTATTTCTATCTTTGGCCCTTGATGAAGCCCATTCGACTATTAAATCTAAATCAGCTATTAGCTGCGCGCGATTTGCATTTTTATCCAAAGAGTCCATTGCCCCACAATGAATCAAAGCTTCAAGTGCTCTTCTATTAACAGCACTTGAAGAGATTCGATCACAAAATTGAGCTAAAGAGACAAATTCTCCATCGGATTCTCTAGAGTTAATAATTTTTTTAATTGCGCTATCGCCTAAATTTTTGATAGCAGAAAAACCAAAAAGAATAGAATTTTCCTTGGGAGTAAAATCTACTCCAGAAGTATTTATATTCGGAGGCATTACATTTATGCCCATCGAATTACAGTTAGAAATATATCTCTGAACCTTTTCAGTCGAGCCTGCGTTGACTGTCAACAAAGCTGCCATATAAGCCACAGGGTAATGTGCCTTTAAATAAGCTGTTTGATAAGTAACAGCTCCATATGCAGTTGAATGGCTTTTATTGAAGCAATACTCTGCGAATAAAACCATTTGATCAAATAATCTATCAGCTATTGCTTCAGATACTCCATTCTTTACAGCTCCTTGAACAAAAAGTGTTCTGTGGCGTTGCATTTCAGAAACTTTTTTCTTACCCATTGCTCTTCTTAGCAAATCAGCCTGACCCAGTGAATAACCAGCTAAATCTTGAGCAATCTTCATAATCTGCTCTTGATAGACCATGATTCCATATGTCTCACTTAAAATGGGTTTTAATGAATGATGAGGAAAATCTATATTCTCTTTTCCATGTTTTCTATTTATAAATTTTGGAATTAATCCCGCATCAAGAGGACCAGGGCGATAAAGAGCAAGTATTGAAGAAATATCCTCAAGTGATGTAGGTTTCAGATCTTTAACTATTTGCCTCATTCCACTGGATTCAAGTTGAAAAATGCCTTCTAAGTCTCCTCTAGATAGCAAATCAAATGTTTTCTCATCAGTAAAAGGTAAAGAATCTGGATCTAATCTCTTACCAATAGATTTCTCTACTAAATTAATAGTTTTTTCTATCATTGTAAGATTTCTTAGACCTAGAAAATCCATTTTTAAAAGGCCAAGTGATTCAATATCTTCCATAAAATATTGGGTAATTATTTGACCATCATTATTTCGTTGAAGAGGTACTAAATTATCAAGAGACTTTGCTGCTATAACTACACCAGCAGCATGTACTCCAAAAGTCTTATTAGTTCCCTCTATTCGCATTGCCATATCGACCCATTTTTTTACTTTTGAATCATTATTATATTTTTCTAAGAAATCTTTATTTGGTGAATCATTCGAAATCATTGAAGATAGTTTTGCTGGCTTACCCCTAACAACAGGAATTAATTTTGCCAAACGATCAGCTTCTCCATATGGTATATCTAATACTCTTGCTACATCTTTCAGAACCGATTTAGAAGTCATTCGGTTGAATGTAATTATTTGTGCAACTTTATCCTCACCATACTTTTTTGTAACATAGTCAATTACTTCTCCACGTCTTTCGATACAAAAATCAGTATCAATATCAGGCATAGATTTTCTCTCAGGATTCAAAAATCTTTCGAATAATAATCCATTTAATACTGGGTCAATATTAGTTATATGTAGAGAAAAGGCTACCAAAGAACCTGCTGCAGAACCTCTTCCAGGTCCAACTGGTATGTTTTTTTCTCTGGCAAATCTAATATAATCCCAAACGACAAGAAAATAAGTTGGAAAACCCATTTGTTTAATAACATTTAATTCATAATCGAGTCTTTCTTTATAGGTAATAGGAACGTTATTATAATCAATAATATTTAATCTTTCTAGAAGGCCTTGAATAGATATTTCCTCTAAATATTCAATTGGATTATACCCCTTAGGGATAGGAAAATTAGGCATCTTATATGTTCCTAATATCTTATATTCCTCAACCTTAGATGCTAATTTTACAGTATTATTAATTGAATTATTTATAACATTTTTATCAATATGATCAGTAAATAAATTCCTCATTTCTTCTTCTGATTTTATATATTCAGTGCCTGTATATCGTAATCTCTTATGATCACTTATTAATTTTCCAGTTAATACACAAATCAACGCATCATGCGCTTCAATATCATTTTTAGATACATAATGTGCATCATTAGTAGCTATTATTTCTATATCTAACTCTTGAGATATCTTCACTATTTCACTATTAACTATTCTATCTTCAATTGATCCATGATCTTGAATCTCAAGATAGAAATCAGTATTAAAAATTTCTTTATACCAAGATGCTATTTCTCTAGCAACATCATTTCTTCCTTTTAATATTGCCTGTGGTATCTCCCCGCCCAAACAAGCTGTTGAACAAATTAATCCTTCGCTGTATTTTTTTAATAATGATTTATCAATGCATGGTCTAGAAAAAATTCCTCTACCTCTAACACCATTCAAATGGCTAAGGGTTGTTAATTTAACAAGATTTTCATATCCAATTTGATTTTTTGCAATAACCACAAGATGATATCTTTTTTCTTTTTTAGGTTGAGGATCATCTATAGAGCCATTAATGACATACATCTCATTACCAATAATTGGTTTAATTTTTGCTTCCTTGCATAACTTCAACAATTCAATAGCTCCATACATAACTCCATGATCTGTTAATGCAAGAGCAGGCATTCCCAATTCTTGAGCCCTTCTTACCATCAATGGAAGTTGACTAGCTCCATCTAGAAGGCTGTAATCACTATGATTATGAATTGGTACAAAAGACATAAAGAAGCGGCTAAAGTACGCTGCATATAGTGTAGCTTCAACTCAGAAGACCACATAAAGTGGTTCAAATATTAAAATGTGAAATCGGTTTTGGGTCTATTTTTAAATACATCAGCAGTATTTTCAAATTGATTAGCAACTTGAAGAAGTCTTTCCTCGTCAAAAACATTTGCTATTAATTGCAAGCCAATTGGTAATCCATTTTTATCAAATCCACAGGGCAAATTAATAGCTGGCAATCCAGCAAGATTAGCTGGAATAGTTAATAAATCAGATAAATACATTGCCATAGGGTTATCTACATTTTCACCTGAACCAAAAGCTGTAGTTGGAGAGGTAGGCGCTAACAAAATATCAACTTTTTTAAAAGCATTATCAAAATCATTGCGAATCAATGTTCGAACTTGCTGAGCCTTTTTGTAATAAGCATCAACGTAACCAGCAGAGAGAGCATATGTACCTATTAGAATTCTTCTTTTTACTTCGCTACCAAAACCTAAAGCTCTACTTCTTGATGTCATCTCAATAAGAGATTGAGAATCCTTGGAACGAAATCCATACTTAACCCCGTCATATCTGGCTAAATTGGCAGATGCTTCAGACGGAGCAATAACGTAATAAGTTGCGATACCATCATTAAAACGAGGGCAAGAAACATTAATTATCTCTGCACCTAAATTTTCAAGAAGTGATGCAGAGCCAAGGACAGATTCCTTTACTTCGGAAGATAAACCCTCATGCTGAAAACAATTATCAATCAAGCCTATTTTTAACCCTTTAATTGACTTAGAAAGACTCTCTAGATAATTTGGAACTCGAATATCGACTGTAGTTGAATCTTTGTCATCCTTCCCGGAAATAACCTGAAGAATCTCGGCAGCATCAGAAACATTATTAGCAAATGGGCCTACTTGATCCAAAGAACTTGCAAAAGCAATAAGGCCCCATCTGCTAACTCGACCATAAGTTGGTTTCAAACCAACAACACCACAAAATGAAGCAGGCTGTCGTATTGAACCTCCAGTATCAGAACCTAAGGAACCAAAACATAATCCTGCTGCAACGGAAGCAGCACTGCCACCTGAACTTCCTCCTGGAACTTTACTTATATTCCAAGGGTTTAAAGTAGGACCAAATGCAGAGGTTTCGGTTGAACTTCCCATTGCGAATTCATCCATATTAGTCTTACCAATAATCACAGCACCTGACTTAAGAAGCCTTTCAGTGACAGTTGACTCATAAGGGGGAACGAAGTTACTTAAGATATTGCTAGCACAGGTTGTCTTTAAACCTTTAGTGCATAAGTTATCTTTTATTGCTATTGGTATCCCTGCCAAAGGAGGAAGATTATTACCAGAAGCGCGTTGGATATCAATTTTCTCTGCTTGTTCTAATGCTTTTTTAGTATTAACAGTTAAAAAACTATTTAGAGTTGGATCTAACTCATTAATACGATTTATTTTTTCTTGAACTAATTCCTTGGATGAGACCTCACCACTCGATAGTTTCTGGCGTAAGTCTGCAAAAGTCATTATTTAATTAGAAAAATTGATATCAAGCTTATGATGTTAAAGGCTCATTACGACGACATCTAATTAAACTATGGCTGATTTTCTGTGGAGATTCAACAGAAAGGTCCTCAACAAAACTAGTTAATCTTACTTTTAAGCTACGGCGAGTAAGGAAAGGACCAAACCAATAAGTAACGCTAGGTTGATTTGTCTCAACCTTGGCCCACCAGGCCAAGCCAAAACTATTACCCAAGCTTCGAAGAGCCCTAATGGGACCCATAAGTAAAATGCATTTATTTTATTTTACTTTCTGAACCATATATTTATCAAATAAAAAGCAACTATATGTTCACTTGATGATGAAACATATTTGTGAATAAGAAAATTTATCTAGATAAAAATCTGCGGGGAACATAATTAATTGTGTATTTAATTATGTATTTTACAAAAAATATAAATAAGCTATTAGGAATACATTTGCCATTTGAGATCATTTTTAAACAGATTTGTTGTTAAGTTCAGATGAAATCTGAGGTTTCAATAAACGGGGAGATGGATCTTGGCCAGATATTTTACGCATCCATCCACACCTAGCAACTTCATATAAAAAAATGGAAGTAGCGACTGAAGCATTGAGACTAGTAGTTACTCCTTTAAGTGGAATCCTTACTAATTGATCGCATAATCTTCTTGTTATTAAAGAAATTCCTTTATCCTCTGATCCCACAACAACAACTAATGGGCCATTAAATTTAATCTCAGAAATTGTTGAAGCTCCTTCTTCAGCAAGGCCAAGAACTGTATATCCTTCATCCTTTAATTTCTCGAGAGATCTGTTTAAATTAACTACCCTTGCAACAGGTAAATGCTCTAGAGCACCTGCAGCAACTTTTGCTACTGATCCAGTTAAACCTGCACTCCTCCTTTGTGGAAGTATCAAGCCTTGTGCACCAAGTGCCTCTGCAGATCGAATAATTGCACCAAGATTTTGTGGATCAGTTAATCCATCTAGAGCTAAAAGCAATGATGAATCTCCAAAAGGTTTACAAGCATCTATTAAATTCTTTAAATCATGTGTTTTTGAAGCTGCAATTTGAATAACAATTCCCTGATGAACTGCGCCGTTAGTAATCTGACCAAGCCTAGACCAAGAAACCTCCTCAACCAAAACACCAGATGATTTCGAATCTTTAAGAAGTTGAAAAAATTTTGGTGTACTTCGTAGTTCAGAAGTACACCAAATCCTATGAATAGCTCTACCAGATAAAAGAGCTGCCTCTGTTGAATGACGACCCCAAATCAAATCATCACTTAATACTTTAGTGAAGGGTTCTGAATATGAAATTGGTTGTCTGAAACCATCTTTAATTTTATTACTTTCATGATATTTATTAGAATTATTGTAAGTACGAATAGTTGAATTTCTCTCGAATCGGCCATTACTTCTGTTATTGGATTGTATCTGATCATTACTTCTAGATCCTTTTTTAGTTTGATAATCAAAAGAAGGATGATTTGTTTGATCAGAAGATTGGCGATTGAAATTATTGGTTGAACTTCTTCGATCTTTAAAGTTAGACTTCTTGGAAACATTATCAGAACGATAATAATTACTACTTCGTTTATTAAAAGAAGAGTTTTTAGAATTCCTTGTGTCTTTATTGAAACGATAACTCATTTTTAAAAAGAACTATTTTCTAGTTAATTGATCGATCAAGAAGATCGAATAAATAGGCAAGTCGTTCAGGATTTTTCAAAAACAACCATCCAACAATAGTCTCAAATCCGGTAGCAGAAGCATATGTGCATGCATCTACATTTTTGGGCCCTTTTCCTGCTTTATTTCTACCGCGTCTAACAAAGTCTTTTTCTTCTTCAGTAAGGAAAGGTTCTAATTGTCTCATCACCCTAGCTTGGCTAGAAGCATTTACCTCGTTAACAACAGAATTGTGCAATTCTTTCGATCGCATAGGGAAACGGCAATGACGCAACCTTTGATGCATTTCCCAAACAGCATCTCCCAACCAAGCCAATTGCAAAGGGCCCAATCCATCTGGTGAAATGGTTGATTTTGTATAGCGAATCCAATCAGTCAAGCTGATAATTTAACAATTGCAGTAGCAAGATCAGGTGCAAGATTTAGGAACTCTTCCAAGCGCACAAGCTTAATGGTTTGAATAACTCTAGGGTTTCCAACAACACTAAAAGGTCTTTTTGATTCGTTGCATTTCTTGGCTGCTTGAACCATGGCTCCTAATCCAGAAGAGTCAATGAAATCGATATTAGTTAAATCAATGACTACTGATAGTTGATTTGAAGCTATAACTTCATTGGTAAATGTAGTGAATTGCTTCTCAGAATAAGCATCTAGCTGGCCGGTAAAATTTAAAACCAAACAACCATCTTGATGGTTAAAACCACCTCTAAGAGAAACAGTAAGTCGTTGTAATTCGGTTATGGGATCAATCCCCTATTACTTCATGTTGAAAGTGTAGTGATATAAACCAAATTAATCCACGATTGGTCGTCGTTCTTCTATTAAGGTTACGAAATGATTAAAATGATGGTCAGCATCGTGAGGTCCAGGACTGGCTTCAGGATGATATTGAACTCCAAAGAAAGGCATATCAATTACAGAAATAGCGGCAACGGTTTGATCATTTAAATTAAATCGAGTAATTTTTATTTTTTCTGGATTTAAGGATTTAAAATCTAAAGCGAATCCATGATTTTGACTTGTTATTTCGACACTTCCATTTAATCCACATGGATGGTTCAGTCCTCTGTGTCCATAAGATAATTTAAATGTTTTTCCACCTAAGGCCAATCCAAGAATTTGATGACCCAAGCAAATACCGAAAACAGGCAATTTCTCATAATTAATTAGATTATTAGTTAACTTAATACCACTTTCGACTGTTGATGGATCACCAGGACCATTAGAGAGGAAAACACCCTCTGGAGATAAATCTAAGACATCTGATATAGAAGCATTGGCAGGTAAAACAGTTACATCACATCCATGTGCTACTAGACGATCTAGTATTGATTTTTTTATGCCAAAATCTATTGCAACAACTTTGTAAGGAGGATTTTTAATATTCTTAATTCTTTTATCAAATGATACAGGACAGCTCGAATTGACTTTAAAAAGTTTCTTCGTTGTTACTTTATCAACAAGATTCAATCCATTCATGGAAGGAGACTTTTCTAAAATTGAAAATAATTCTGCTATTGAATATTTTGGATCTGATGAAATAATTCCATTTAAAGTTCCTGACTCTCGAAGATGTCTTACTAGTGCTCTTGTGTCTATGCCTTTAATTCCTATAACATTTTCATTCTTTAACCATTTATCAAAACTCATATCATGCCTCCAATTACTTGGAGTCATAGATATTTGACGAGAAATAACGCCCTTAACTGACGGATTAGCCGATTCATTATCATTAATATTCACTCCAGTATTACCAATCTCTGGATATGTGAAAGTAATTAATTGGCCATAGTAACTAGGGTCAGTTATCACCTCCTGATATCCAGTCATACCAGTATTAAATACAACTTCTCCGGTAATAGTCCCAAGTGCTCCAAAAGATGTTCCTTCAAAATATGTTCCATCCTCCAATAACAATATTGCAGTACTTTCAGTATTAAAAAACATAATAAAAAAGTTGGAATAAGTCTAAAAGTATTAGATGGCTAAAAAATCTCTGAGCTGTTTAAATTTCAGCCAGGATTTATCTGAATTCAAACAATCTAAAGATTTTTGTACACCTAAAGATAAGTTATCTTCAACACCTGAAACCCATAAGACCAATGCGGTGTTTAGGGCAACAACTTCTTTGTGACTCTTTTTTCCCTCCCCTTTAAGTAAAGATTTTAAAATTTGACCATTGGATTGCAAATCATCTCCTTTTAAACTTTCATTAGAAACTACTGTAAGGCCAAGATCACCAGGTGTAATTAGCTCTGACCTAATTGAATCTTTTTCTAAGAATCGAAATTGATTTGTACCAGCAAGCGATGCCTCATCTAAACCTCCTGCCCCATGAACAACGACAGCTCTAGTAAGTCCCATCCTTTTAAGAGCAAGTGACATTGGATCAAGTAAATCAGATTTAGCTACACCCAATACTTGAGATTTTGGTCTAAGAGGGTTAACTAATGGTCCAAGTAAATTAAAAATAGTTCTAACGCCCAAGCTTTTTCTTAAAGGAGCAAGATTAACTAAAGAAGGATGCCAAGAAGGTGCAAAAAGGAAAGTAATCCCATAATTTTTTAGAGACTCAATAACCTTTTCAGGGGATACATTTAAAGGCATACCTAGATTCTCTAAAACATCAGCTGATCCAACCTTTCCACTAGCACTTCTGTTTCCATGTTTAGCTATTTTTACACCTAAAGCTGAAGAGACAAAAGCTACAGCAGTTGAGATATTAAAGGTATTTGCACCATCACCTCCAGTACCGCAGGTGTCAACCAAGTCAAAGTTGGGAAGATCTGGAGGAGAGCTGGATGCATCTTGAAGGATTCTAGCCATCACAGAAAGTTCATTACCTGAAATACCTTTTGCTCTAAATGCAGCTAAAAAAGCTCCAGTTTGAACTGGTTCAATTTTATTATCCAACCATGAATTCATTAGATAATTTGATTGTTCCTCGCTTAATTCATCGCCATTAAGAAGTAATTCAAGAATTAGTGAGAAAGTTATTGGATTTGAAGAAGTCATATATTCAGAAAGATCAAAGAGTAACTGACTGGCCAAGTAAAATATTTTTTATAACTTAGTCATAAACATATCAATTATTGAGGGATTTAAATAAAAAATAATTTCACAATTTTCAAGACGAAGAGGAATCAGAAGTATCAAATCCAGAACCAACATTATCTGGACTTGGAGAATTGGTCGGTCTAAAACCATTTGACCAAATTTTTCTTGTAATATTTTCTAAACCTTCTTTATCCAAATTCCATTTTTTTAAAATTTTTACCATGTCTTTGTTGAGGTCGTCAGCACCTATAAAGTCCTGATAGCGAATAATTAATCTAGCTAGCTCTACATAATCAATAGGAGATGGAGTATCCAATGCGCAAAGTCGATCAAGATTTTCTCGATCAGTAGCATATAAAGGGTGATTTTGAGCCTCGTTCATAATTTAATTAAAATTAGTTTTAGTCACATTCATGGGCTTATATTGCCTAGGTTGATGAGTATATCAATAAAAGAATGGCAGCTTTAAGACTTGATCTAATAAAAAACTATCTTAGACCCCACAAGAAGGAACTAATAATTGGTGCGCTATGTCTCATTTTTGTAAATATTCTGAGTGTTGCTATTCCAATGGAAGTAAAAAATATCGTAGATGATCTGAAAAAGGGTTTTACATTTTCAGATGTACTAAATAAGTCGACATGGTTGATTCTTCTTGCAACTGTGATGGGAGGAGTAAGACTAATTTCTAGACAACTTGTGTTTGGAGTTGGCAGACAAGTTGAGGTTTCTCTGAGACAGAAACTTTTTGATCATATGTTGGGACAAGATCCTGGATGGGTTCAAACCTTAGGAACTGGAGAAGTTATCACAAGAGCAACAAGTGATTTAGAAAATATTAGAAGATTATTGGGCTTTACGATACTTAGTCTCACAAATACTTTATTGGCCTATACCTTCACTTTGCCAGCGATGCTGACAATTGATCCGGCTTTAACATTTTTTGCCATATCTATATATCCAATATTACTTGGGACAGTTGGATTGTTTGGGGGACGTATGGTTCAACAAAGAAAGAAGCAACAAGAAGCATTATCTGCTTTAAGTGAGTTAATACAAGAAGATCTCGCAGGAATTAGCGCAATTAAAATTTATGGTCAAGAAAAAGCTGAGCAAGAGGCATTTAAAAAATTAAATATTAGATATAGAAATGCTGCAATTAATCTCGCAAGAACAGCAAGTACATTATTCCCATTATTACAAGGTTTATCATCAATATCATTACTACTTTTAATTGCTATTGGTAGCGGTCAACTTTCGGAAGGAATAGTTACAGTAGGAGGGCTTGTTGCAATGATTCTTTATGTCGAAAGACTTGTTTTCCCAACTGCATTATTAGGATTTACTCTAAATACTTTTCAACTAGGTCAAGTTAGTTTAGAAAGAGTAGAAGAAATATTAAATCATGAGCCTTCAATTAAAGATAAAGAAGATCCTGTAAACATTTCCAAACCGATATCAGGTAAATTAGAAGCAAGAAATATGTCGATAAGATATGAAGACTCTCCTAGAAAAATACTTAACAATATATCTTTTACAATAAACCCTGGGGAAATAGTTGCATTAGTTGGTCCTGTTGGTTGTGGCAAAACGACTTTAGCTAGAGCCCTTGGAAGAATGGTAGATATTGAAGAAGGTAGTTTATTTTTAGATGATTATGATGTAACTAACTTAAGGCTCAAAGAACTAAGAAGTAATATCGCATTAGTACCTCAAGAAGGTTATCTATTCACAGAAACACTTACAGAAAATATTAGATATGGAAATCCAAAAGCCTCAATAGAAAAAGTTCAAGAGTCAGCTTATGAAGCACGCATGACAGAAGATATCAAAGGTTTTCCAGATGGATTTAAAACTCTTGTTGGTGAAAGAGGTATTACTCTTAGCGGCGGACAAAGACAAAGAACTGCCTTAAGTAGAGCACTATTAGTAGATTCAAAAATAATAGTCTTAGATGATGCATTGGCTAGCGTGGACAATAAAACAGCCTCAGCAATACTTCAAACAATAAAAAACCAATTCAATAAAACTGTATTAATGATTAGCCATCAATTATCTGCAGCAGCATCATGTGATCGTATTTTAGTAATGAATAATGGAAAAATAGTACAAGAGGGTAAGCATCATAATTTAATAAATAAAAATGGTTTATATAAAAGCATGTGGGAACGAGAAAAAGCAAAAGAGCAACTTCAATCATATGATTAACGATTACTTTTTAAAGTTTTCTAATCAAATCTATTAAAATCAGATAAAAGCTTAAAAAAACAATTATGTTCTATTTATTAAATTTTAAATCATGAGCAATTTCTCAAATTTTAAACTTATTTGTGACCTTGAATTTGGTGATATCTACATACAAATTCTCGCATGGATGGGTGTAATCTTTGTGAGTCTGGCAGCTGGTCTTGCACTTATGGGATCATCAAGACCAATTTTTGCACTTTTAGGAGTAGGATTAATATTAGTACTTAGCCTACCTTTCTTATTATTTGCATTTGTCACTACATTAATAAACCATATCAGAATAGAAACTATAAATTAAAATTATGATTAAAAAAATAAACGAATATTTTTCTAAGATTATAGATAAGCTATATTCTTACAAAGCCTCAAATCAAAATAATAAAAAGGTGTTCCATACAATATTAAAAAGTGACATTAAATCAGAACCAAAAGAACATGAAGAAGAAATTCTATTTGGCTGCGGATGTTTTTGGGGAGCGGAGAAGGGTTTTTGGAGATTGCCCGGAGTAATAACAACTGCTGTCGGCTACGCTGGTGGAGAAAAAGAAAATCCAAACTATAGAGAAGTATGTACTGGCCTCACAAGGCACTCAGAAGTTGTAAGAGTAGTGTGGAATACAAAAATAATTGATCTAAGTGACTTATTAAAATTATTCTGGGAATGTCACGACCCTACTCAAGGAAATAGGCAAGGGAATGATACTGGAACCCAATATAGATCTGCAATTTATACAACAAATGAAAGTCAATTAATCAAAGCAATAGAAAGCAAAAGCAGCTATCAAAAAGAGCTTAAAGCATTTGGATATGGGAAAATCACTACTGAGATTTTAAATAATGTTAATTTCTATTTTGCTGAAGAATATCATCAACAATATCTATCAAAACCAGGTAGCAGACCTTATTGTTCTGCAATGCCAACCAAAATAAAGTTAAAAGATTTTAATGGTTCAAATTTTAAACTTAATAATAATGTATGGTTGAATTACAACTGGGAAATAGATCATTGTATTCTTAGAGGAAATAATACACCTATTTCTCTTGAAATATAATGAATGAACAATTACCTGATAAAACAGTATTACTTATAATATTGGCAACATTATTATTAGTATTTTTCCTAGCATTTAGCTTTAAATCAAAAAAGATTGAACAGGAAAGGGACATTCAATGGATGGACAGTTCATTAAATTCTGAATTTGTTTCGCAAGTATAAATTTAATATCGTGGTTTTGAATTTTTAAATAAAAATGAAAAGAAATGAATTAAACAAACAAATAGAGAAAGCTCGAATAAATATATATAATATACTTGCAATTTTGATTGTTATTATTCCTGAACTTTTTGCAGAATTTATATATGCAATAGAAATATCGCAACACAACAATAAAATCCCTAGAGAGGGAGAGGCTTGGTCAAGAAATACGGAATTAAAATTATCAAAAATGAATATCTATGAATTAAGATTAATGGCTAAAAAACTATGTATTCATGGATATTCAAATGAAAATAGGAATTCACTAATAAGGCGAATAAAAAGCAAAACAAAAAATAGAGTTAAATGGAAAAAATTAAATATTCAAAATTCTGGATGAACTTATGATAATTTAAAATGACGGGACGTAGCGCAGTTTGGTAGCGCACCACTTTGGGGTAGTGGGGGTCGTGGGTTCAAATCCCGCCGTTCCGATAAATAATTTTCAAGTCACTATTCAGAATCACTAATAAATGATTGAATTAATTTAGTTGTACTTATCAATACAGCTAAAAAAATAAAAACAGTTAGGAAAATAATTAAATAAAACATCACCGGCGGTATATCAATTTCGCCAAATGAAATACTGAATAAATCTAAGATGTCCATCAGGAGTGAATCTAAATTAATAATGGAATAATAAGTCAATAAACAAAAAAAGGTAAACATCATAACGTTGACAATATAAAAATCCCAAATGCCAATCTATAGTATACAAAGATAAAAATACTATTTTTACCTAAAAAACCAAGAAGAAAATCAATCGCATATATAGAGGAAACAAAGGATGAAATAATACCAATTAGTATAGGAATAAGATCTATTGAATTTGAAGTTCCTAAAAGAGTAAAAAATTCAATAAGTCCTGAGAGAAAAATAGCAGGAATGCCTAACAGAAAAGAGAATCTAGCTGCTGTTTTCCTTTCGATACCAGCAAATAATGCAGCTGTCAAAGTAATCCCTGACCTAGAAACTCCAGGAAATATTGCCAAACATTGTGAAATTCCTATGAAGAAAATATCTTTGATCTTTATATCTTTAAAAAACTTATGATTTTTACCACACCGTTCAGAGAAACCAAGTAAAAAAGCCATTAAGATAGAAACAATGGCAATAAAAGCTAAACTCCTAAAATATGAATTTGAATAATCAGACCAAAATAATTTGATCATTAATCCAGTAAATAATATTGGTAGAGTGGCTAAAAAAATAAAACAAGCGAATCTATTTTCGTCATCATAAATAAGTTTTGGATCAAAATAAATAGAAGAAAATGAATTAATAATTACAGAGATCTCTTTCCTAAAGTAAAAAATAATTGCAAAAGCGCTTCCTAATTGAAGTGAAGCTGAAATGGAGACACCAGGATCATTCCATCCCATGTAATATGGAACAATTTTTAAATGAGCTGTACTACTAATTGGAAGGAATTCACTAACACCTTGAATAATGCCTAAAATAAAAGATTGAAAGCAATTGAATACAAATTTATTTAATTGATCTGGCATATCTTAAAGTAAATCAAAACTAAAGTTCTCGAACATTAAACAATTTCTCAATTAGTATATATATAATTTACTTAATGCTAATGACTTATGGAAAAGAGAATTATTCTCTTAATAGTAATGCTCGCAACATCATTTGTTGGATTTCAATCTAAGGCGAAGGCAGATTATTGGCTTGTTATAGGAAGCTATAGACAAGGCCCCGGTGGAAAACCTCAAGTAAGTGGTATTACTAGTCCATCATTATTTGCTATACCTATTGGATCAAAAAAGATGTGTATTGAGGCAGGTAATCAAATCGTTAATGATATTTACAAGCCTGTTTGGCAATTTGATAACAAATGGACATGTATCAAGAATACAATTGATTAATAAAAATACCAATTTATTTTATCAACTTAAATAATCACCTTTGTACATCATGTGCACATCCATCACCCTGGTAGTCATCACTGTTGTAGTAACCATTTTTAGTACCAAAAAAAATAGCTGATAAAACGAATGGCACAGCTACAAAAATTAGAAAACTGGAAAGAACCAAGTTATTTAGAAGTAATTAATTTAATAAATCTAACAAAAATCATATAGTAGTGACATTAAAATTATAAAAATAATATTAATAAATTAATCTTTCGAAATTAAACATAAAATCAACTAAATCTAGCAATAATAGGATTTACAGCAACCTCAATAATAAAATAAGTAATTAAAATCCAAGAAATCATAAAAAAGACAAATAAACCGGTACCTCTTAAAAAAGGTTGGAAATAATTATTTGAATCGTCGCCCTCTAGCAAAGAAGTACATTCTTTAACTTGTGAATTAGCCAGACGATAATAATCAGAACCTGGCAACCTATTATCAATATATAATTTACGTATATTTCTAATAACAGGCTCAGGCTTATCAGTTGTTAAAAAAGCGATCAATTCACCAGGCCTCAAATCAATTCTTGTCCTTTCAAGATTGTTAGTAAGCCCAATATTAAATAAATCACCATTTTGAATCAAATAAATATATGAAGTCATATTATTTTAAACGGTTGTATTATTTTAATAATATATAGACTAAACCAATGAAAAGATATAAGTTTAACAAAACATAAAAAAGAGTAAAAATGAATTAATATAAAAAAAATAATAATTCTTTTAACTATTTTAAGGATAACGATAATATCTAAAGATTATAATAGATAATCTTTGGTATATAGTTTTACAATCCTCCTAGAAGCATTAATTTCAATTGTCGTATCAGAATTAATGCTAGATAGTGAATGTTGCGGAATTGATGATTGAATCATACGAATAAAATCAGCTAAATTCTTTCCTATTAAGGCAGAGCCTTTCATCTTCAACATTTCTAGCTCTTGTTGTGTTTTCCATTGAATTGTATTATTAAAGTCTGTAGATTTTAAATGAACGATTTTATCAAATTTATTCCAAATCTTACTGTAGTCTAAAAGTTTACTTTGAATAAGATTTCGATATTTTTTTTCCTCATAAGTTAATGATAAATTTATGTCATCAGATTCATATATATTTCCAGTTGGAAAATCAGAAATTGGTTCACAACCAACAAACCATCCCTCTAAAATTATAATTTTTGTATTTATTTCCATCCATCCTGATCTATCACCCTTCCCATCCCTAAGGGACTTATCAAAATGAGGACTTTTTAAAATACCAGTATCCATAAAAGTATCTAAAGCATAATTCAATAAATCTAAAGAATGACTTCCTGGGAAGCCTCTTGGAACATTCCAGGGATTCCCATGCATTGCAATATCCATTTCAATTCCAGGTAAATAGAAATCATCCAAAGATATAACCTTAATATCTAAATTCAAATCTTTAGCTACATTATTAATCCATGATCCTAATGTAGATTTTCCAGAGCCAGGAAGTCCAGAAAAACCTATAATTTTTGGATAATTACACTTTTTAAGATATTCCTCTAAAAGTGAAAAAATTGGGAAAGACAAAGACCATTTCCAATCTAAATGAGTATTTCGCTGCCAATATCCTTCTATGATTGACTCTCTTTTAAAATTTGACCACTCCTCTAAAAAAAGTATTGGATCAATATTCAAACCTTCAAGGAAAGACTGATAAGAATCAAAATCAAAAAGAAATTCGTCTCTTATAAATCTAGGAAATACGGATTTAAAATCATTATTAATCATTATTAATTATTATATATTTTTTAAAATCTCTTCTATGCTATTTGACCAACCCTTAGCATGTGGAGCATTAGCTAATCTAAATAGACCATTATCAATACCACTTTGCAAATACTTATTAGGTCCATTTCTACCTGGTATTACAATAGATATATCTGCATATTCAAGTAACGGAAGATCATTTTGAGAATCACCAAGGGCAATAATATTTACATCTTCTTTATTTAAATACAGCTTTAACTTATTAACAGCTTCCCCTTTATGACTTAAATTAGATAAAAGGTGACTCATCCGATTCCCCTTAAATATATGTACATTATAATTATTACAGAGAGTTATTAGCTTATCAAAAATTTCATCAGGTGGATTCAAGAAAGGAACACTCCAATGTCTATCTAAAGCTCTAATAATTTCATTATTAGATAAACCTGTAAGATCGAAAATTTCTTCATTGCTTAAATCATTTAAAGGTATTAAACGGTAGCCAACTTCATTAGATAAATTGGATAAAATTATCTTTAATTCTAAATAACTTTTTCCTAAGATTAATTCCCACTCAGATGAATCATTATTACTAATCCCATAAACCGCAGCACCATTTTCAACAATATAAGGATCAAATAATCCATTTTCTTGTCTAAAATACCTAACCTCAGAAGCAGTTTTACTAGTACAAGGAATTACAGGAATTGATAAATCAGCTAACAGGCTTAAAGTCTTTTTGGCAGGTGAAATATCATAGTTCTCATCCATTAATGTTCCATCTAAATCAGTAACTATCCAATATTTTGAATCATTTGGCATAAAAACTAATTCATCAATGATATCCAGACTACTTGATAAGGATTAAGTTTAAAATTATTAGGGTCTAAATAAGAACCTGTAATATTATCTAACAAACGCATATTAGAAAAATCTTTGAACAATTCAATTTCATTTGACAAATGAACCCATAAGACGTTATCCGATATATTACAAAAGACAAAAACTCTATCTTCAGCTGAACCTCTTTTAATAACAACACAATTAGGAATATTAGTTTTTAAACATTCCATTAATGCTTCAGGGTGAAATGCCTTGAGTCGTCCTCTTACTTTAATAATATGACTAAGGTATGAAATATTTCTACTAGCTGGAGAATCAAATTTTTTTAATCTTTCAAGTAATTTATTTGCCTCAAATTTCTCTCGATTTAAATCTCTCCTTTGACCAGTTTTCCTAAAAGTATCTAAGTCATTAGGTGAAGCTAGAATTGTTGGAAGATAAAAAGCTGGAACCCCTTTTAATGACAAGGTAAATAGTTGACTGAGCAAGAATCTTTCAAATTGAAAGAGAGTAATATCTGATCCAATATCTGACATAGCACTCCACCAACTAATGTTTAATTCATAAGGCTGATCTTGACCGTTTGACAGACGTCTATGACTAACAAGACCCCCTCGTTTTTCTGACTCAACCAAAAGTTTGTGTATTCTGTCATTTTCCATCATTCCTTCTAATGCCCTCAAGCCAATTCCGTCGTGAGAAGAAGTAAAATTAAGAAGTGATGTATTTTTTGGGAGATTATTCCAATTAGATATCCATTTATTTAATAAGTCTGTTTGGCCGGTATAAATAGCTTCTAATAATAAAGGAGGAAGAGTAAAGTTATAAGCTAGGTTAGCCTCATTTCCATCAATTAAATAAGAAAGATTTTCAGTTTCAGGAACATTTGTTTCTGTAATTAATACCGAAGTCGGTTTAATAGCTTTCAAACATTTATTTAATAGTTTCACAATTGAATGTACTGGTTTTAAATGTAAGCATGTAGTATGAGGTTCTTTCCAAATAAAAGCAATTGCATCTAATCGAATCCAGTCAGCACCATTATTTACATATTTAACTAATAATTTTAAAAATTCCAAAAATATATAAGGATTTTTCCAATCAACATCTATTTGATCAGGGCCAAACGTAGTCCATACATTTTTAAAACCATTATTAGTTTTTATATTAGTAAATAGAGAAGAGTTCCTTGGTCTAATAACTTGCTCCCAAATGTCAATTTGTGAGGGTGCAACTATGTAATTACATCCAGGTTTATCTGAATTTATAAATTGATGAACCCAAGGATGAGAAGAAGAGACATGATTTAATACAAGATCAGCCATTATCTTGTAATTTTTTGATATATTTTTTAAATCATTCCAACTTCCAAATGATTCGTCTATTTTTTCATGACTAGATACAGCAAACCCACCATCACTTGAAGAAGGTAAAAAAGGTAAAATATGTATCACTGAGGAAAGACCACTCAATCTACTCTTTAAAAATTCGTCTAATGTTTTTAAAGTTGATTCATTTTCCCTATAAATTGAATCTGGGTAAGTAATCAAAATAACACTTGAGGAATCCCAAATCGAATCAATTTCTGCTTCATTGATTCCTCTATTAACACGATATGGATCCAAAATCTGCAACAATTGAGACCACACTAAATTGATTTCTTCTTCAGAGTGACCATGGTAAATTTCCCTGAGAGATACTCTCAACTCTTCTAATTCTCTATCCAACTCAGACACTCTTTAAAGGAAACAATCTTCACTACTTCATCGTAGCTCCCACCTTGAATCTGTAGCACTTTTTATTGAATGGATTTTCAGCAAGGTTTAATTACAACAATTCATGAGTATGGATTAGCAAAAGATCCAGTTACTCAATTAAATAAAGACTTACTAAAGCGTCCAACAACAATACTTATCCCATGCCTTTTTGATGAATTCAGTAGGCCTGCATTAAAACTAATAAAAAGCACATTAAAGGAATTAAAAAATTTAAATCAACTTGTCATAGCCTTAGCAGCAAACAATAAAAATGAAGTTTTACAAGCTAGAAAATATTTCAATGAGATGCCATTCCCAGTTCATGTCCAGTGGACAAATAGTCCTTCTGTAATTGAATTGCTAAAAGATCAAGAAAAAAATGGTCTTGATCTATTGGGTGTTCCTGGAAAAGGCTGGGCAGTTTGGCAAGGGGTGGGCGTGAGTACAAAAAGCTCTGAAGTAGTAGCGTTATTTGATGCTGATATCAGAACATTTAACTCATTCTATCCAACAAGAATGTTGACTCCATTGTTAGAAAAGTCTAATGGAATTTCTTATGTGAAAGCATTTTATAGTCGTTTATCCCTTGAAACCAATGCTCTTCAAGGAAGGGCAACGAGATTATTTGTAGGACCATTGCTTTCAAGTTTGGAACAATTAATTGGTAATGCTCCATTCCTGCAATATTTACAATCTTTTAGATACCCCCTCGCTGGTGAATTTGGCTTTACAAGTGACCTAGCAATGAACTTAAGAATCCCCTGTGATTGGGGTTTAGAAATAGGTCTACTCTCAGAAGTTTATAAAAATGTAAGGATATCTAGAATCGCACAAGTAGATCTTGGGATTTTCGACCATAAACATAAAGAAATAGGTACAAAAGCGAGTGAGGGTCTACAAAAAATGTGTACTGAAATTTTATCAAGCGTATTACGAGGTTTAATGGAGCATCAAGCTGAAACACTTAGTAGTTCACAACTAGCAAATTTAGAAGTTTTATATAGAAGAGTTGGAGAAGATAGAGTTAAACAATTTAGTTTAGATTCATCTGTAAATCAGTTACCATATAGCAGACATAAAGAAGAACTAGCTGTACATACTTTTGGAAAATTATTAAGGCCTGCAATTAATAAATTCCTCGAATCACCTGTAAAACAACAATTACCTTGTTGGTCAAGAGTTTTAGATTGTGAAAGTAAATTACAAGATGATTTAGAATTAGCAGGTGGGAAATGAAAATTATTTAAATAAAATATTTAAAATAAGGCCTTAATAATTAATGATAAACCAACGAAGAAAGAAACAATTTGAAAAATTCGCTTAATAAATATAGAACCTTTAATAATAGAAAAATAGGCACCAAGATATCCTCCAATTAGAGAACCTAAAATCAAAATAGGTATATAATTCCAAATAATATTACCACTTAGGCCTAAAGAAAATGCACCAATACCATTCCAGAAAATACCAACAAAAACTAGTGTATAAGCAACAGAAAGAGTAAATGATAATTTAAATACAGAAATCATCCAAACTGTAACAAACAACCCTGTACCAGATGAAAGATATCCATTGAGAAAACCAATAATAAATAGACCAGAAGAACCAAGAATTAAATTAGATTTAGTTAGCTTTATAGATTGGGATAGATTACCAAAATTATTATTAATTAAGGAATATAGGCTAAGGGCTAAAGTTAATAACCCTAATAAAAGGGTAGAAAATTCTGAAGTTGAAATTGAAGCCATATTAGCTCCAAGAAGAACACCTGGTATACCAGAAATTAAGATTAATAAAGTATAATTCACCTTGAAATTATTTCTCTTTATATGAGGAACAGAAGCACCAATACCTAGAGCAACACTAGCAACCTTATGGGTTGCTAGTGCTTTAGAAAAAGGTAATCCAAAAAATAATAAAGCTGGGAGTTGTATTAAGCCAGCCCCTCCACCTGAAAGCGCTGAAATAAAGTTAGAAAATATAGATATAAAAAACAAGCAAGACTGGGAGAAAATATCAGTATTCATCTTTAATAATATAAAAAGACATATAAAGAATCCCTAATTTTTTTTTAACTAAATATTCTTAATTATTTCTCGCCGTATCAAGTCAATACAATTGGGATGTTCATGAATATATCTATTGAATTCCATAGCGAGCAATCTTGCCTCGTATGCATCACATGCATAAAAACAATTTTCAAATCGTTGATTATCACAGTCTCTATAATGGACTGTGTAAGGCCTTAAGTCTGACACTGGAATTGCAAATTGATTTTGATTCATTTTCAACTTATATTCCTTTTTTAGTTATGCATCCATTTGAAAAATTTTTCTACAGATATCTTGTAACCCAAATAAATTAAAAATCATTTTAAAAAAAAATCAATTGGCTAAAAATAAGGTATGAAAGATTAAATTAATAATTAAAACTAATTAACATGTCAAAATTATCGGAAATAGATCTAGGGTCTACTTTATTATCTACGTTTATTTTTGTAGGATATGTTGCAACAGCTTTGGTAATAATAAGAATAACAATTATAGGAATAAACTATATAAAAGTAAATTTCCTACCAGAAGAAAATGAGATTGAACCTGAAAAAAGTGAAAATAAAAGCAAGGGTTTTTAAAATAAGCGTAGTCATATAAGGAAGTTTCTAAGAATCCTCAAACACAATGATTAGTAGGTATATACTAAATTCAGTCAACGATAAAATATGTTAATTTAGATAAATCTAAAGTCAGTGATAATGAAAACGAACGAACTAATACCAATTGGTACAAAAATAAAAGTGGATAAAACAAAATTAAAAAATGTGCTCCCTAAAAAACTAATAGATGATTTGCCAGAAATAATACTCGGTAAAGTAATTGATTACAAGATGACAGATGGTATGGATATTGGTTATGTTTTACATACTGAAAGAAATATGAAGATATGGATTTTTAATAATGAACTAGATCAAGAAACAAGAAAGAAATTCAATCTTAACGAGACATATAGATTTAGGGATGATAGTAAAAATCAACTTTCTTTGTGGAAAGACTCAATCAACTATGAATTGACTGGAACCAAAAAAATTCAAACACTGTTTAATCCAATTAATTTGTTTTCGTGGCTCATATTTACTTTAAAAGATATTTTTTAAAGATTTACTCAACTTGCCTTTTCATAATTAGAAATAACATCGTCCCAATTCTGATTGACTCTGAAAGTTCCCATTGATCAAGACCCTTTTTATTTAAAAATTTGCTGAGCTGAATGGCTGGATGGTCTGAATTTTCATTCTCTTTATACTGATCTGGGAATTGATCTTTAAGGAAACCAGGACTTAGAGAGCCTTTGAGCTTTTCACTAGCAACTTCAGGGTTTGAGACTTCAGAACTTTTGTTTGATGAATCATCTACGTTTAGATGAACTACATGATATTCCCACTTCATCAATATAGATTTTTAATAATAACTATTATACATAAATTATCTAAAATATTTTCATTATACTCAGATTTCAAAATAGTTAAAAATCTAAAATTTAACCAATAAGAGATTAATATGAAAAAATAAATATCTAATTAAGAATCGTGGAAGGATTTGATCCAGCAATTAATTATGGTCCAAATGATGCTGGCATATCGGCTCTAACGATAGTTTTAGGAATAATTGGATTAATAGTTTTTTTGTGGTTATTTGGAGAAATATACTCACAGATAACTAGATTTTTTCAAAACAATAATAAAAATGATAAATAATACCAAGAGTATATCAAATGTTTAACTCTCAAAAATTTATAATATTTGTATAAATAATCATTAAAAATTTCCAAACATAATCCACTTGTTAATTATTGCAAACTATAAAAACAAAACATTAATACCTGTAGTATTTTAACAAATATTCTAATAGTGATTTATTATGTTGGCTTCATTAATGGTTCACGACTGGGCAACTCCCTTAAACCTTTCAGCGCCGATAGCAGGGATACTTACAATTGGAGGCTTTATGGGTTATTACAGTTTATCTAGAAAATTTTAAAATAAAACTATTAAATTTTGATGATAGTTTAAAAGCCAATTTATGAAGAAATTGAACTGGATAGAGTTTGAAAAATGTGTATATTATATATATAACAAATGTAAAAATAAAAAATTTAATGGTGTTTATGGTTTCCCAAGAGGCGGGCTATGCTTGGCTGTTGCGTTAAGTCATTCACTTGAAATACCTTTATTAGAAAAACCAGAAAATAATTGTCTTATAGTTGATGATACTTATGAAACAGGCTACACACTTAATAAAATCAAATATTTAAAAGGAATAGAGGCTCATGTATGGATTAGTAAAACTGAGCCAACCTGGTGGAAGGCTTATAAAATCTACAATAAAGATGAATGGGTTGTTTTTCCTTGGGAAAACAGTAATAATTCAAATAATGATAAAGACTTATATTACAAATCCAGAAATTAATACACCTACCACATTAATTTCCTTGATTTATTTATATTTTTTGTAGAGCAGATTGGCCTATAACTTAATATCTTTTCTAATTTTACTGCAAAACTATATATATTTCCCTTTAGCCCTTTATTAATAAAAATATTTTTGGTTTTTAACTGCTTTCTAAAAGTTAAAAGTCTGATATATTTTCTCCATAAATACTCATCAGAAAAATTATATGCCCATAAATCAAAAATATCTTCTATTACATTCAATGGAATTTCAGAGGAGTATCCCTCTGGAGGACTTTCAAAAACATAACCATCATTTCGAGAATCAGAAACAAGTAACTCCAAGGTAGCAATAATTGCTTTTTTTACTTGAATTGCAGCATCAATACCAAATAATTCTTTTCTATAACACTCAAGAAGTTTTATGTTTAAAGGATTGACAATATCAACATTTTCAGAATAGTTAATAACCCAGAAACCTATATCAGAAGTAACTCCTGAAGCCAAGTATAGATATACAGATTTCGACATTAATTTATTTCTATGAAAGCTTGACTAGAATTAGATCTCAAAAACAAGATAAATTAATAAAGTTTCAAATATGAAAATAATAATGTTTATTTACAAAAATTGAAAAATTTATTTTTATAGCAAAAATAAAAAAGTTATTCCAAAATATATGGAAAGAATAAAACCAAGTAAGACCATTGGTTATAGAAAAAGTCTTGGCCCTGGAATTCTTTTAGCCGCAGCATGCATAGGTGGATCACACCTAATGTCATCTACTACAGCGGGTGCTAAATTTGGATTTTCCCTTATTGGACTTATTTTATTAACGAATCTTGTTAAATATCCATTTTTACTTGTTGGAACAAGATTTACAGCCGTCACAGGACTATCACTTTTGGAGGGATTTCAAAAGCGTAATAAATTTTATTTACCTATATATTTGATAGTTGGATTAATAACAGGTACGTTTACTATTTCAGCCGTTAGTTTTGTTACAGGTCTTCTTTTAAAAAATATACTAGTTTTTTCATCCTTTCCTGCTTTAGATTTAGCAATAGGCATATTAATAGTCTGTTCATTAATATTATTTATAGGCCAATATAAAGCTCTTGATAGGATATCTAAAATTCTTGTCTTTTTGCTTACATTATTAACATTTTTTGCTGTTTTATCTTTACTTATTAAAGGTCCTTCTGGTGATATCAATATTTCATTCTTGAATAGCAGTCCTTCTCCATGGACTCTCTCAAACCTTGGTTTTCTAATACCTCTTATGGGTTGGATGCCTGGTCCAGTAGAGCTTTGTATTTGGCCATCATTGTGGATGTTTTCAAGAGCTAAAGAGACAAAACACACAGCCACCTTGAAAGAAGCAGAATTTGATTTCAATCTTGGATATTTCATTACAGTTCTAACGGCTATTTTCTTTCTAATTCTTGGTGC
Source organism: uncultured Prochlorococcus sp. (assembly GCA_902564695.1). Lineage (GTDB taxonomy): Bacteria > Cyanobacteriota > Cyanobacteriia > PCC-6307 > Cyanobiaceae > Prochlorococcus_B. Next base: position 61,399 of record CACFCB010000003.1, read on the forward strand.
TTACACAATGTATGGCACTGGCAATGAAATGCTTACAGGATCAGGAGTTAGTTTTGCTCAGAATTTAATCCGTTTGTATACAGAATCTATTGGTGGATGGGCAAAGTGGATAATTGTACCTGCAGCTTTTGCAGCAATGTTTAGCACCACGCTTACTTGTCTAGATGCATATCCCAGGAGCATCTCATCAGCACATGGATTGATAACTCGCTCAGACAAGGGGAACAGCTCAACTGTAACTGAAAAGAAACGTCTCAAAAAATGGATCATATTTCATGTTTTTGCATCACTTTGTGCACTTCTTATTGCAAAATCTGGAGGAATAGGAGTTAAAGACTATGTCTTCGGGGCGATGACAGGTAGTTTCCTGACAGCTCCTTTGTTTGCCTGGATGGCTATGGATACAATGAACAGCTCATTAGTAAAAAGTCAATTTCGTTACGGTATCGCTCTAACAACACTTTGCTGGTTTGGTATTTCATTCCTCTCAATCTTTAGTTTATTATTTATATTCAATGCGTTCTTTGGCATTGGACAATAAACCAAAAATTTAATATCGTTAAAAATAAATAAGATTAAATGTAATTAATTAAATAATTAACTAGAGGCAGAAGTGTAATGTTTAAGGGCAAACATCCAGAAGTATCTGCTAAAAACAAAGAATAGGCTACTTAACATCAAACCATAAAATAATATATTAAATTTTAGTTCCCCCAAAATTGCTTCAGCCGGAAAAGTTGTTAAAAAAGCTACTGGTAAAACCAATGTAAATATGAATCTCAAAACAACAGGATAAGCTGAAATAGGATATCTACCTGCAGCCAATAAAGCTCGAAGAACTTCCGTAGCATTCCATGTCTTAACAAACCAAATACTAGATGCAGCAATCAAAAACCAAACGGAATAAAGGATTACAAAACCAATCAATAAGGAAATAATGAATACAAATAAAGAATAAAGTGAAAAAGTTGAACCTGATTGAATGGCCGCCCAAAAAACAATTGAAATCCCTAAAATAATTTCAGGCAACCCTGCAAAAGAAAACTTATTAACTGATAACCAAAATTGACTATCAATTGGTTTTAATAAAACATAATCAAGAGTACCCTCTCTAACATAATTAACTATTTCAGTTAAATTTGGTCGTAAAAGAGCATTCGTTAAACCATCAAGAAATGTATAAACACCCTGAATAACTAGGGCTGATTCCCAAGTCCAATCTCCTAATTCCCTTCCTTCAGTAAAGAAAAGTGATAAAATAAATATACTTCCACAAAGAGTTCCCAACATAGCTAAGAACTCAATCAAAAAATTTAATTGATATTCAAGTTGAGAAGCCAATGCTGTAGACCAAAATAATCTAATAGTTTTAAAGTATCGCTGCATATTAGGCTCCCATTGCTGTATATCTTTTTAAACCAAGTTTCCAAAGAATATTTACAGAAGGTACCAGTATTAAAATCCACAAAAACTGAGCTAAAAAGCCATTAAAAATATTAACTGGCATAGCCGATAAAATCTTTGCTGGAAAATTAATTAGATAGGGAAAAGGGGTTAACATTGCAACTTTTAGAACGTTAGAAGGAAACGCTGATAAAGGTACTAATAAACCAGAAAGAAAAAGATATGGAACAAATATTAATCTCTCAAGAGCACTAGATTTTTCAGTCCAAAAGCAAAGTGCAGCAACTAAACTTTGAAGAAGGAAGGCGATAGTAAAAGCAAAATGAGTTGATAAGTATGCAAGAAATAATTGAGGTAGTGAGGGGAGCCAAAAGGATGATGGATTTAATATGAAAAAAGTAATAGCTATGGCTATTGCGAAAGGAAGTCTAGTTGCCTGCTCTGCCAAGTGAGAAGCTACATATCTAAATAGAGGATGCAAAGGCTGTAGCAAATATGGTGATAATCGACCAGAAAGAGAATCTTCTTCAAACGAGAAGACAACCCAAACAACTGAAAATTGTCTAACTAGAAAAGCACTTAGAAAATATCTTGCTAACCCAATATCATTTAGACCAAATGAATTACCAACATCATTTTGACTCCAAAGAGAAAACATAATAAATGGTAGTACTCCAGATAGAGCCCATAAAGCTATTTCGATTCGATATTCCAACATGTATGCATATTGAGTTGTAAGTAAGGTCTTAATAACCTTGAAAGACAATCCAAATATTCTCAATTTACTTCTCCCTTTTTAAATAATTCTCCTATTAATTGATCAATAGGAGGATCACTAATCTCTAAATCGATAATATCGAAATCAGTTAATAGATTACTTACTACATCCGTCAATTTATCCCTTGAAACTAACAAACATACAAAACGATCATTTAAATCTTGAATCTCACCATATTTTTCAAATTGTTCACTTGCACATGGATTTTTTAATTCAACTTTTACCTCTCTTGATGGTGATAATGAATTAGCCAGTAAATCAAGGTCACCATCATAAAAAAGCTTTCCTTTATGAATACAAATAACTCTCGGACATAATGCTGTTATGTCAGCCATGTAGTGACTAGTTAATAAAATGGTCGCACCAGTTCTTTTGTTGTATTCGGATAAAAAGCTACGAACTCGAGCTTGAGCATTTACATCTAGACCAAGAGTAGGTTCATCTAAAAAAAGGACAGATGGTTTATGCAATAAGGCAGCAAGAATTTCAGATTTCATTCTTTGTCCTAAAGACAACTTTCTTACAGGTCTTGTAAGTTCTTCTCCTAATTCAAGCATTTCTGCTAATTCATTAATTCTTAAATTTGCTTCGTGGTCGGACAAACCATATACAGCTGCGTTTACATAAAAAGAGTCCATTGGAGGAAGATCCCAAATCAACTGCTGTTTTTGACCCATAACTAAAGTAATCTCCTTTAGAAAAGCCGTTTGCCTTCTTTGAGGAGAGAAACCAACAACATCAACTAAACCTGTCGATGGATGAATAAGACCACACATCATTTTTAATAATGTGGTCTTACCAGCTCCATTAGCCCCAAGAAATCCGACTACTTCACCAGATGAGATTTTAAAACTTATATCAGTTATAGCAGGGACGTCATAAGTCTTGCGATCGAAAAAATGCTTAAGAGTACCCTTAAACCCAGGCTGTTTGTTTGCAACTCGATAATATTTACTAAGCTGATCTACAACGATCATGTTACTAGGATTATTGTGCAATTAATTTTCAAATGCTTCAACATTAAGATAAAACATTTTTGCCTACAAAGCAGATAAAATCAAAGTAAAGAAAAATCTATAGGTTGTTAAAACTAAATGGAAGAACAAAAATATGTTTTAGCGATTGCCTTAGCAGAACAAAATAATAAAAGAATAATGCCTATTGGAGGAAAAACTTTTTCTGGATTTGACACTTTAAATCAATCGACAAGAAAATATTTCGAAAAGATAATACTTGATTTATTACTAAGGTTATTTCAAAGAACTAATGAAGGTAGTCTTAAAATATCAAACGATAAAACTGGATTATTAATAGCAGAAATTAGTTTTGAAAATATGCATAAAAATATTCCAGTAATTAAATCAAATTGGGTTAATAGTGGAGATACAGATACTTTAATAGAGAAATTAAAATCAATATGTTCTAATATCTGGAGTGTTCAATTCAAAAAACATGAAGGAATTATATTTTTTGACTTAATAAATAAGAAACTATCCTGAAATCTTTGATTGAGCTTTGTCAGCCTTACGAATAATCTTCTGAGCTTCGTCGCGAGACAAGCAGGTCTCAGCTTTGGTTTGCAATTTTATAAGCTTCGCATGCTGCTTCCCTAATTTCATAAAATAGATTAAATAATTACATTAATCATAACATACTTCTTTGAATTTGTAAATCTAATAAGTTGTTAAAAATCAATATTTACAACTATTCTACTTATCTATTCTTTTATTTGAGATGTACCTATGAAGCACAGAAACATCTAGTTCACCTAAACCAGCCTGCATTAATCGTTCCTCAATCTCTTTTACTCTAGAAGCTATTGGTAAATCAATATTTAAAGATTTAGCTAGATCAATAGCAATTGATAAATCCTTATGATGTAACTCTAATTTGAATCCCAAGGGATGCTTATCAATCAACATTGCTTTTGATCTGTTTTCTAATGGCCATGAATTCGCTGCTCCAACTTTTAAAGCAGTAACAACATCATTCATGGGCAACTCAAGCAATTTCCCTAATTCCATTGCCTCAGCTACAGCTGCATATGTTCCTGCAACTAATACCTGATTAAGAGCTTTGACTTGTTGACCTTTTCCAACGCCATTAAAGAAATTAATTGATTTACCTAAGACTTCAAAAATATGTTCAAAAGATAAACACTCTTTTTTGCTTGCACCAACAAACAAAGACAATGAGCCATTTTGCGCTCCCTCTGTTCCCCCAGAGACTGGACAGTCAACATATAAAATATTTTTCTTCCCTAATGCTTTATGTATAGAAATAGATTTATCAGGACTTATTGAAGAGAAGTCAATCACAAAAGAGTTAGGATTCAGTTTGTCTGCTACTCCGTTATCACCAAATAGAACAGATTCAACCGCATTATCATCAGTAACGCAAATCAAGAGGCCATCGCAGTCAGTAACAGCTTCTATAGGATCAGAAAAATATTTTCTATTGTCGTCCTTTTTTTGTTTATTTCTCTGATATAAATTCAATTCATAGCCATTATCAATGAGACGCTCAGACATGGGCTTCCCAATAGCGCCAAGACCAATAAAAGCTAATTTCATCAAACTCGCATTTTCATTCAAAACTTACTAATATTAATAAGGACAACAAAGCTTTAAACTATTACTATAAAAAATTAATAAGATGCCAAAAGAAGAAAATATGATGCAATAATTAAAACATTGAATACTTAAGAAATTGACTAATTTAACAGATTCCAAGAATGCTACTCATCATTGGTATCCATTCCTGAAGTATCAAGAAGAATGTGAAGCTATTGGTAAGGAGGCAACTGTAAATGATTGGATGAGAGCCTCAGGTCAATTAAAAAACAGAGTTGATTTTGAGAATGCAAAAAAAGCAGCCGAAGAAGAAGCACTTAAATCAAAGCCTGAAGCAACCAAAAAAGATGCTTAAATAAATAGTTAAGTATTAATATAGAAAAACATTTATATCAATACATAACTAACTAAAGTTTTGAAATGTCTTGAAGTTTATGCAAATAAATTTCTTATGAAGATCTATCAAACTAATTGCATCAATGTAATTCCTTTTACTAAAGTTGTTTACTTAAGGTCCTAGGAAATATAACATAAGATCAAAGCATCTTCTGATCCTTAGATAATGTCAGAGACCAAAGCCCTAAATGTTCTTCTAGCCCCAGAGGGCCAATTGCAGGGTAATGGACAATTAAGAGAATCATTTCATGAGAGAAGAGATAGAAAAGGATCTGATTATCCTATGTGGTTTTTAGATTCTGCATTGGTTATTAAATTCAACATCTCAGATAAAGAAGGATACGAAGCTGTTGTCGCAGAAGAATCTTCAACAATAGCTTGGCTAAAGCTTCGTTTTGGTGGAGAAAAATTAACTAAAACACTTAATGTCGAGGAACTTTGGGAACATGCAAGTTTGCCCCCTGAACCTCCAGAAATAAAAGATATTTCAACTCAAAAATAAATATATTTAATGAAACCAATTCACAAAATAACTATCCATCATAAACAGGAAGGGAAAACATATTCCTTTGAAGTTCCAGAGGGTGAATACATTTTGAGAAATTTTGAATCAAAAGATGAGAATGGTCAAATCATCGGAGATAAACTTCCATTTTCCTGCAGAAACGGCTGCTGCTCAGAGTGCGCAGTTAAAATAATATCTGGTCAAATGGATCAACAAGCATGTATTGGTTTATCAAGAGAGCTTCGAGATCAAGGCTTTGGATTGTTGTGCGTTTCAAAAGCAACTGGACCTTTAGAATGTGAGACTCAAGATGAGGACGAAGTCTATAACGCTCAATTTGGTAAATATTTTAAAGGTTTAGAGACCCAAGCCGGCAATCCATTTGATATTTAAAAAAAAAATAGACTTATTTGTCAGTCCAAAAATTCAAAATATCACCACCCGTAAAATTAACATTTTTATCATATCTAATAGCGTTAGTTGCTTCCATAGGTAAAGCAAATTGTTGTAAAATTAGAGAGACAAATTTTAAGAGTTTTACTGGTTTATTTAACCCTTTTGTTGAGACAAAAACTCTAAAAGAATCAATAATCTTGTTTCTTAAATCCCAAAACTTATCATCTTCAAGATTAAAAACCCATGGAAAAGCATTTTTAGATGTGTGATTTGTTCTCTTAATAACTTCTTCATCAAATTCTTTAGGCTCAATTCCTAATAATTCATAAAACTCTCCTCTTTCACAAACTGTCAAAGTATGAGTAAGAAATACACTCCAAAGGAAAAACCGACTTAACAACTTGCCTCTCCACCCTTTGGTGATACCAGGCCAACATCTCATCATAACTGTAAAACAATCGCCATGTCTGTTCTCGTCTTGACACCATGGTTCAAAGAAATCAAATAGAGGTGCAAATGCTTCTCCTGGATTGGCCTTAAGATGCCTATCCATCAAGATGTATCTCCAGTAACCAATTTTTTCCGATAGGTATACAGAATAAATAACCCAACTTATTGGGAACCAGGTAGCTGCTCTTTTGCCTCCCAAATGGGGTAAATCAACTTCAATTCCCTCTGCTACAAGAGCTCTGCTTAGAAAACCAGCATGCCTAGCTTCATCTCTTGCTAAAAACTGAAATAGCTTACCAAGATCTCTGTTACCTTCTTTTTTTAGTCGATTAGAAATTTCCTTAAAAAGTAAAAAACCAGAAAACTCTGAAATTACTGATCTAACTAAGTAACTTTCATATACTTCCTTGGACTTTTGAGGTAACTCTTGCAATCTATCTAAACTTGCTTTTCGATCAAAATGAGTGCAATTATAGTCTGCTTTCATTTCTGAGAGCATTGCTTCAAATTCTTCGCGCGCATCAGTTAATTCAGTCTTGGCTGCTTTCTTGAATTCAGTTACATAAAAACGAGGGGTTAAAAGGTTTTCATCTAAATGTGGCGGCAACTCATTTGTTCCGCGTGTGTCAACTCTCAATTTTGGGGAAGAGGCTGTTGCGGTCATTCTCATTTTCAATCAAGAACATAATTGTATGTCTTAATTTGAAAAAAAGGTGAATTTTTAATCAGCTAGTAATACACCTTTGCCAAAAAACTCTATAAAAAATCTTCATAGAAGAATATAAAATCAATAATTAACAATTAAGACCTTCATTATTTGTAAGATAAAAATAAAAGTTATAATAAAGATTTACAATAAACTTTTAGTAAAAAAACAATAAAGTAATTTAAGAATGAATATCCTGCAAAGCCGAAACAGATAGAACCTGATTCTGCAATGCTTCGATACCCTCTACAGCAGCACTAGCTCCTTTTAAAGTAGTTAAAGTTGGCACAGAATAGTCAAGGGCTGCTTTTCGAAGATATTTATCATCATAAATAGCCTGGCGTCCAATCGGAGTATTTATTACTAACTGAACTTTTCCAGATCTAATCATATCCTCAATATTAGGTCGTCCTTCATGAACCTTCAAAACAATTTCGACATTTAAACCAAATTTTTGAAGATATTTAGCAGTGCCAGATGTTGCTAAAAGTGAAAAGCCTAAGTCAATTAATTTTTTTGCTACTGGAATCAGTGCTGGTTTATCTCGATCGTGAGTAGACAAGAAAACGAAGCCTGAAGTTGGCAAACCCTCACCAGCCGCCAATTCAGATTTGGCATAAGCCATTCCAAAATTACTAGCAGAACCCATAACCTCTCCTGTAGATCGCATTTCCGGTCCCAAAACACTATCTGAGCCAGGAAAACGACGAAAAGGCATAACAGCTTCTTTAATAGCCTGAAGAGGTGGAATGGGTTCTTTATTTAAACCTATATCTTTGAGTTTTTGTCCCAATAGGAGTTGAGTAGCAATTTTTGCAAGAGGAATTCCAGTAGCTTTTGAAACAAAAGGAACGGTTCTTGAAGCTCTTGGATTTGCCTCAATAATATAAACAATCTCATTACCATCAGAATCTCTTTTAACTGCGAACTGAAGATTAATTAAGCCAACGACATCAAGAGCAACAGCTAAAGATTTAGTCCACTGCTTAATTATTTTTATTGAATGACTGGAAAGTGTGATCGAAGGTAGGCAACAAGCGGAATCACCAGAATGAACACCTGCTGGTTCAATATGTTCCATTAGCCCACCAATTACAACGTTTTTACTAATGTCACACAAAGCATCAACATCTACCTCAACTGCATTTTCTAAATATTCATCAATAAGTATTGGATGATCAGGCTCAACATTTACAGCTTCTTTTATGTAGCGTTCTAATTCATCTTGCTCATAAACAATTTCCATTGCTCTACCACCTAAGACATAAGAAGGCCTAACAACAAGTGGGTATCCTACTTTTTCTGCTATAGCTAATGATTCTTCAAAAGTTCTGGCAAGACCATTTTTAGGTTGTCGAATATCTAGAGACCTCAAAACTTTATCAAATAATTCTCTATCTTCAGCTAAATCAATAGATTTTGGAGATGTACCTAAGACTTTTGTTTTTAGATTTGATTTGGGTAAATTTTCTAACCAATTAAATATTGGAAGAGATAGTTTTAAAGGAGTTTGCCCACCAAATTGAACAACGATTCCATATGGATTTTCAAACTCTATTATATTTAGAATATCTTCTAAAGTTAATGGTTCAAAATAAAGTATATCGCTTGTATCATAATCAGTTGAGACTGTCTCAGGATTACTATTTATCATTATTGTGATCAAGCCTTCTTTCTGAGCTTGATAAGAAGCATGGCAACAACAATAATCGAACTCAATCCCTTGTCCAATACGATTTGGGCCTCCACCCAATATCAAAATCTTATTCATATTATTAACTTTTACCTCGTTAAGATTAATATTATTTATGATTTTCCCTTCTTTACAAATCTTAAAAACTGGTTTTTCATAAGTTGAGTAATGATAAGGAGTATTTGAAGAAAATTCAGATGCGCATGTGTCAACAGTTTTAAAAACAGGTAATATATTAAGAGAAATCCTTTTTGCTCTAACTTCTAATTCATCAGAATTAAAAGCAAAAGCAATCTGACAATCTGAGAAACCTAGTTGTTTTAAATTGAATAAAAAATCCTTGCTTAATTGATTTATATTCTGATAACTTAATAATTGATTTTCGGCATTTACAATATTTCTAAATTTAGATAAAAACCAAGGATCAATTTTAGAAAATGAATAGATATCATCATCAGAACGCCCAAGTTTCATAGCCAAACGAATATACATTATTCTTTCAGGTGAGGGAGTTCTCAATAATCTTTCTAATTCAATATTTGTATATTCCTCATCTACACGATCCCCCCCCCATCCGCTCATACCTATTTCTAAAGATCTTATGGCTTTTTGAAAAGACTCTTCAAAGCATCTTCCTATTGCCATAGCCTCCCCAACAGATTTCATTGAAGTTGTAAGTACTGGCGAACTTCCTGAAAATTTTTCAAATGCAAAGCGAGGGATTTTTGTAACTACATAATCAATTGAAGGTTCAAAACAGGCAGGTGTTTTACCAGTAATATCGTTTAAAATTTCATCTAATCTATAACCAACGGCCAAAAGTGCAGCTATTTTTGCTATTGGAAAACCAGTAGCCTTACTTGCCAAAGCTGAAGATCTACTAACTCGTGGATTCATCTCAATTACAACTATCTCTCCATTGCTTGGGTTTATCGCAAATTGAATATTGCTACCACCAGTAGCTACTCCTATTTCTCTAATAATGGAAATAGAGTAATCACGTAATCGTTGATACTCTCTATCAGTTAAAGTTTGTGCTGGAGCTACTGTGATTGAATCTCCAGTATGAACTCCCATAGGATCAACATTTTCTATACTGCAGACAATTACAACATTATCGGACAAATCTCTCATAACTTCCAGCTCAAATTCTTTCCAGCCTAAGAGAGATTTTTCAATAAGAATTTGTGAAACAGGACTGGCATCTAAACCTGTTTTACACAATTCTAAAAATTCATCTTGATTGTATGCAATACCTCCTCCACTTCCTCCCAAAGTAAATGCTGGTCGAATAATTTTAGGAAATGTAGAAATTTCATTTCCTACTGTTTCTGCTTCCTGGAGGTTTGAAGCTATCCCAGAGGGACATACTTCTACTCCAATATTATTCATTGCTATTTTAAATAAATTTCTATCTTCTGCTTTTTTTATTGCTGTAAGGTCAGCGCCTATTAATTCAATATTATGTTTATCTAATAAACCAGACTCAGCTAACTCTACAGATATATTCAATGCAGTCTGTCCTCCCATTGTAGGAAGCAAAGCATCAGGTTTTTCTATTTCGATAATTTTCTGAACAACCGAAGCTGTGAGTGGTTCAACATAGGTTCTATTTGCAGTATCAGGATCAGTCATTATGGAAGCAGGATTAGAATTAACTAAAACGACCTCAAAACCTTCCTTTCTTAGGGCTTTACAAGCCTGTGTTCCTGAATAATCGAATTCACAAGCCTGACCAATAACTATTGGTCCAGACCCTAGTATCAAAATCCGACGTATATCTTTACGCCGTGGCATAACAATTTCTAGTAAAATTCATTTATGTCACGCATTCTAGGTATCTATTTATCATCTACTGTCTAGATAGGCAAATTACTATTAAAGTCTAGCTAACTTTCCGAATAAGAAACAAAAAGTATGAGCGAACTACAGCGCCTAAAAGGGCTGCTGCCACCAGAAAACCAAAGCTGGGTATTTATTGAAGCCGCAGCGGCAATAGATCCTCCTTTAATCACGCTTGAAGAAATCGGGCGAGATGAAGTTGAGATACAGGTTGATCTTGAACAATGGGACTACTTAGCTCAAGATCATAGAAATTTATTGTTCTGGCATGAAGTAGGTCGTATTCAAAATGACACTATTCCTAGGGATGGATGGGAAATGGCTGCTCTTGCCATAGGCTTAGGTGGAGCCATTGGTGAATTATGGGTTCAAGATGGTTTACTACTTTTATTAGCACTGGGCTTATCTGGTTTTGCAGGATATAGATTATATCTAAAGAATAATTCAGAAAAACGTTTACAAGATGCTATCTCAGCTGATGAGAGAGCTATCGACTTGGCATGTAGATTTGGTTATAGTGTTCCAAATGCATACAAAAGTCTTGGTGGTGCATTAAAAGATTTAGTAGAAAAATCTAGGAAGAAAAAAAAGCGCACATTTTACGAAGATAGACTTGAAGCTCTTAGAAAAAGTGCTGAAAGAGCACGTGCTGAAATGGCCTCTCAAGAAGGTTCGAGAAAGTCAGTCACTAGTGAAAATGTTTATGGATAGTAGCAATCTAGTTAGAATAGCAGCAGTTGCTTGCGACGATATAAAAGCAGGTGATATAAAACTCTTAAAAGTTGATGCAGTTTCTAGTCTTGCTGATTGGATATTAATTACCGAAGGACTTTCTGCTGTTCAAGTAAGGGCCATTGTTAATAATGTAGAGAAGACAATAAAGGAAGAAGCGGACCTACTACCACTTAGAAAAGAAGGAATTAATGAAGCAAAATGGGCATTATTAGATTATGGAGATCTGATAATTAATGTTCTTCAACCCAAGGAAAGAAGATTCTACGATCTTGAATCATTTTGGAGCAATGGAATTATTCATCAATTTACTGATAACAACTTAATAGCTTTAAAAGATGAATAAAATAATATGCCCAGTTCCACAGAATCAAAGGCCATTGAATGAATTCAACAGTATAAGAAATTCATGGATAATCTCCTGGCCTATACAAGCAAAAAATATCTTTTATAGGAAATTAATTTTTACATGTATTTATACACTCCCTATTTGTTTAATAATATCTTACGGTAGTGATTACTTAAGAAATGATTTATTTGGATTTATATTTATAAGCCTCTCTAGCTCCCTTATTTTTCCTTTATTACTATTATTTAGACAATGGCTAAGTTGGAAGTATATATATAAACGCTTAAATTCTGAAAGCATTGAGTATGAAGAATCTGGTTGGTATGATGGTCAAATTTGGGAGAAACCTATTGATTGGAGGGCTAAAGATTTACTAATAGCCCAACACCAAGTCAAACCTATTATTGATCATATAAAAAATATTATAAATTTTTTAATATTTATAGCTCTAGCATCTTTCACTTTTATATCTTTATATATTTATAAATGATTATTCAAAACAACCTGTCAAATAATAATTGCCTAAAAGTACTTATAAAAAGAGGCTCAAGTATTGAATCAGTTCATAGAGCCCACGCTTCTATATGTGATATAAAAGGAAGGATATTAATGAAAGCAGGCTTAGCCGAATATGAAACATTCATAAGGTCATCATTAAAACCATTTCAAGCATTGCCATTCATTACAAGTGGTACTTCAGAAAAATATAATTTAGACAATAAAACATTGGCTCTAGCATGTGGTTCTCATTGTGGTTCAGCAGATCAAGCTAGAACAGCTTTCAAACTACTTTGGAATGCAGATATAGATATAAAAGAATTAAAATGTCCACTTCCCCAAAATAGAGATAGCAAACTTCAACATAATTGTTCAGGAAAGCATGCAGCATTTCTCGCTACATGTAAAAAAATGAACTGGGATCTAGAAAGCTATTTAATGGGACATCACCCACTTCAAAAAGAAATTTTTAGAAGAGTTGCAGAGATATTAAAAATACCAGCTGAAGAATTAATTGCAGAAAGAGATGACTGCGGTGCACCAACTTTACTTTTGAGACTATCACAGATGGCAATTTTATACGCACATTTATCAAGGTCAGACCAACCAGAATTTGAACAGATAACTCGCGCAATGACTAATTATCCAGATCTTATTGCTGGTAAAGGTTTTTTTGATTCCGAATTAATCAAAAAAGGTCACAACCAAATCATCAGTAAAGGAGGGAGTGAAGGAATTCAATGTATAAGTCTCTTGGGGGAAGGAATTGGCCTATCAATAAAAGTAGAAGATGGATCTAAAAGAGCAAAACATGCGGTAGCTATTCATCTCCTTCGACAACTTGAATGGATCACTCCATCCGCGTTAGAAGAATTAGATGAGGTCATTCTCCAAAAAAAACCAGGAGTCTACATTGAAGTTCAAGGACAATTAAAGGTCACCTAACTAAAACAAACCAATTTTTATGTCACATCCGGATGTATGCTCTATTCACATCGCGGGGTAGAGCAGTCTGGTAGCTCGTCGGGCTCATAACCCGAAGGTCGGAAGTTCAAATCTTCCCCCCGCCACCAATTAGAAAGCCCAGTCATTGACTGGGCTTTCTTGTGCTATAAAGGGATCTGAACTGCAAACCATGTCTTTCATGTTGGTCGATTTTGGACGGATTTCTATTCCCTTTTTTGTCCCTTTTAGTGGGAATATTCCCCTTTCATTCCCCGCGTGGGTTGAAAAATGCGAGGGGGAATAAAATATTAAGCAAAAATTAGTTAATGGAATACATCTATAGGCAAAGAAGTTTTTCTCACAGAAATTCTAAATAAGTTTACGATGGCAAAAAAATAAAGTTATATACAGAAAGACAGTAATTTTATTTTATAAAAGAATTATTATTTTAGCGAAGTAAAATAGATTCATTTAATAATTAATAGATAAATTAATCAATAAAATGTATATTAAAATTTGATCTTTAATTAATAATTAAATCCGAAAAATAGGATTATCTAATCAAACTGATGTTATCTATCGCAATAGAAATTGAAGTCGAATCTAGTCGATCTAGTTTCTTAAAATATAAAAGACTCTCAAGTGCTAAATCAAGATGAAAACTTTATAGAACAAGAGGAGGAGCATGAATGGGATCCCGTTATGGGGATGCGTGAAGAAGATAAAAAAAAGTATATATATAATGACTTGCAAATGATGTTATGCATGATTCTTTTATTTGCGGTTGGTATTCCTTCAGGAATATTTTCCCTTTCTAAAAGCTGGTAAAATGCGAAAAAGATCCAAAAAACCCACTCACTAAAAAAATTAATAAAAAACATGGGAAGAAAAATAAAATTATGAAATAAGATAAAATTAATCTAAAAAATTAAAATATAGAAATTCTTACTGATTAAAATAACAAATTACCTCCAAAGAATTTGGCCAGTTCTTACCATTCATATTATCACCTAATTTGAAAGTATTGAAAACATCTAATGTATTTATTTCCTCCCCACAACTATTAGAAAGTTCTAATACTTTTCTTTGTAAATTAATATCTTCTTTTGAAATATTATTTACAATTAAACTTAACGCTGGTGGTGATGTTTCCTCAATAAAATCTAACAAACCTATATCATTATTATTATCATCATCACAATCAAAGGAGGAAGACCAAGCTATAGGATTTTTTATTTTTGGCGCTTTCAGCAAAAACAAACTAGCTCTTGGATTACTTAAAGTCATTTCGTATGAGTATTCTACTTCTTTATTAGGAATATAAGTACCAAACTTTGTTTTAATCGGCCTAGGATTATTGGAAGGACCTTGAATAAGGGCAATTAATCTCGTTTTACCTGGGGCATAAAAACTATTAAAGTCAACGAGATGAGCAATATATCTAGCACTACATTCGCCTCTAGTACCTCCACCAACTCGTCTTCCTGGGAATTGATTACGAAGACTCACTGATTCATTTGCATTTACAATTAAAGGAAATAAAAAGACTGTAATTCCAATAAGTAGGTTACTAAAATTTGTTTTTTTATTTAAAAATAATTTTGACATACTCAAATAATATTTTTTTGTTTGTAATAGTGAATCACCAAGGAGAACCTAAAAGTTCAATGCCTGACCAATAGTAGGGATTTTGAAGACCATTAAGAACTCTTCGTTGTTGACTTGTAGTCAGTGAAGTTAATAAAGCCTCTCCATCTAAACCGATAATGCTATCACCTTTAACGGTCACCAAACCTTGCTGAAAAGCCTGTCTTGTCAACTGAAGTGCATCGGCTTTGGGTATATCCTCTTCCAAGAATCTGTACATCTGAATAAAGAAAGCAGATGTGACAACATCGTCTACATACCACAAAGTGCCTACAGCACTTTTAGCACCAGCTTGTAGGGCTAATCCAGTGAAACCAAGTTCTGAGTCTGGATCACCCAAAGCAGTTCTGCAAGCGCTAAATACTATTAAATCCATTGGAATACCCTTCCTTTCTTTTCTAAGTCTGGCAAGCTGGTCCATTGAGATGGGACCATCTCCAGAATGCAACTTGGAGGATGTTGGTCCTCCTGGCCTGAACTCAGCATGAGTAGCGACATGAACCCTGTTATACGAAGGATTTCCGGCTTTAACTAAAAGAGCGGAAGGAGTAAAGGCACTATTTATAAGTATGTCTTTTTGATCAGATTGACCTATCTTTTGCAGCTCCTGTGGAACTAAAGGAAGGGCTGCTAAGCCCTCAAACTCAGAGGCTCCAAGAGCTAGCAAACGACTACCTACTTTTTCATTTGAAATATTGAGATCAGTTAGGGCTAAAGATGGAGTAATAGAAAAAGCATACTTCTCACCAAAGAAAGTCTCGCCATCACTAAGTGCAGCAAATGGGATAGCTTGTAGTCCTCTATCTGCTGCAATTAAGATTGTTGTTACCTTATGTTTATCAAGTAAGGGACGGATATTTTTAAATAACAGATCATAAATAACCCTCGAAGGAGAATCAGGGTTATCTATAAATAATTCTTCCTGCCTTGATAGCATTCCATATAGTGACTTTAGGTTTTTAGCAAATTCAACTGTAGATAATTCTACTCTTCTTCCTTCAACTTCTCCCTCAGAAGGGATAAGTGTTAAATCTATAAATGCATCTTTATTTTTTAATGAGGTTTTACCATTTGCCGGAGTAAATTGAATATGCAGAACAGCTGGATTATAAGAAGCTCGGTCAAAGACTAATTCACTCGAATTATCACTCGAAAAAGTAATATCAAAAGGCGTATGAATTTTATTATTAGATGAAGCAATTAGCCAAGATTCATTATTATCTTTCTTAAATAATGATCTATAAGTTTTAGAAAACTTGCTATAAGAATTAGATAAGCCAAAACGCAACTTTGCTTGTTGCATTCCTTGCTGCAATTGCTTGGGTGTAGGTGTAGATATATTTTTCAATTGAGGTAAATTCAGAGCTTTTATGGTTGTATTAGTAGCGATAATATCTGCTTTATTTAAACTCTTCAAAGCAGAAACTGGTTTTATTACTATAGCTTGGACTTCGTTTGAATTTCTTGATATTGGTTTTGATGAACTAATTTCATCTTCATTGGTTGATTTGCCTTCTATCTCATTATCTCTCGTTTCCGCTTTCTCTACATTTTCTGATTTATTAGAATTAGAAATTGAGTTATCTAATTCACTATTTTTATTCTCATTATTTTCAGAGGATGAAGACATAGAAATGTTATCTGAATCATTATTTGCATTCTCTGCATTAGTTGTTTGAGAAGATAAGATTGAATCGTCTGATTTATTATTCTCTGTATTACTTGTTTCAAGAGAAGCAAAATTATCATCGATTTGAAAATCAGGTTCATCATTATTAGTCGAACTATTAACAGTAGTATTATCAAAATCTGCTTGGCTGAATGAACTATTATCTCCTTCAATCTCTCCCTCAGTTATAAAATTAGTAGTATCTTGATATGAATTATTTATTTTAGTTGAATCCTTTGAATCAAAAATTTCTCTATTTAAAGCTGTCGTTTTTGGCTCAATTTCTTTATTAAACAATGGACTTGTTTGTTTCTCTGATAAAGGTTCTTGACTAAAAACAAAATTTTCTGAACTCAATAAATCATCAGGTACGGCAAATCCAAATCCTTGATCAAGAGAAAATTCAACTTCAATACCATTAGAAACAAATGACTCTGGGGCAAGGTTAAGTGCAACTGTCTCAATTTCATTATTTGAGAATTTTCCAATATCAACATTTTTTATTTCATTACTTTTATTGTCAACAAAAGCCTCACTAATTAAAGTCGAAATGTTTTCTGGAGAAAAGTTTTCTGAGTACTGAAATGAAGTGTTTTGATCAGGCCCAATCGAAGGTATTTCTTTTTGATTAAATGAATTATCTTCATTATTTACAAATTTTTGAGAAGGATCTTCTCCTGAATCCATAACATTTTGATTGTTAGGAAAATTGGATTCAACTGACTCTTGATTTAAAGCATTATTCAATGGTGATGTTAAACTATTTTGATTATTATTGTTATTATTAAATGTTTTTGGTTGAGGTCTATTATTTGCCTGGGAGAAATCTGAATTAGAAAAATCAGAATTATATGAATATTGCTGTATCATTGGTCGATTATTATCTAAATTATTAATATCACCAATGCTTGGGATTCCAAGGTCGTAATGGGCTAATTGAACATCTTCTATTACTTCGTAACCTGGCATATTATTTATATTTCGATCAATTAATAATTCATCATTTGTATTCACTTGATTATTTAAGTCTCCACCACCATTTCGAGGGTCAAACGGTATCGGACTTGTATCTAATAGACCATCAATAGGTAATTCACTAATAGGCCTTAAAGTTTCACTAATTTCATCTTCATTTTCTTCATCATCTTCTTCTGATTTGATTTCTTCAAGAGGATTTTGTGCTTGTATTTCCTCACCAAGGTCTTCAGGTCTCCTCCCCACACGGTCATCAGGGTTTAATTCCTCAACAAGGTCTTCAGGTTTTATACCACCGTTGTCTTCTGGTTCTCTACCACCGTTGTCTTCTGGTTTTATCTCCTCAACATAGTCTCCTGGTTCTCTACCACCGTTGTCTTCTGGTTTTCTACCACCATTGTCTTCTGGTTTTCTACCACCATTGTCTTCGGGTTTTATTTCCTCAACATTGTCTTCAGGTTCTCTACCACCGTTGTCTTCTGGTTTTATCTCCTCAACATAGTCTCCTGGTTCTCTACCACCATTATCTTCTGGTTTTATCTCCTCAACAGCATGGTGATCTTCCATCACCTCAATAGGTTGGTTAACTTCTGTTAACTCAACAGGATTTAGTTCCATAAATAAATCCTGTGAATAAACTATATCTTGAGAATGATTTTCTTCCTGGTCTTCGTAAATATCATTTTCCCTTGCAGAAGATTGAATTTCTTTATTTTCTATATTTTCAAGATTCTTATTCCTCAAATATAAAGAATCAGATTCGTCTATAAATAATTTCCCGTGGGGGATATGTATTTCATTCTCAAAAGTTATATTATTTTTTTTGAAAATAAGTTCTTTAGCTTGAAGAAATGTATTTCCATGAATAAATGTCTTATTTGCATTAAAAGTTATACTCCCGTCATTTAATGATTTAATTTCAGATTGACTTATATTAATTTCACCATTTGGGGAGTCAAGAAATAGGCTCTGATCGATTGATATTTGAATACCATTTAAAGAAATCTTGGGATTAGTTGGTTCTATTCTTTTACTTAGAGAAAATATATTATATTTGTTCTGATATCCATTCAAAACAGGATCTGATTTTAGAATATGAATGCTTTGAATAGGATTATATATATTATAATTTGACTCAACAAATGATAGTTCTTCTTTTGTACTTAAATGAATATTTGAAGTGTTAATAAAACCAACGCCATCTCCTAGATTAATCCCTCCTGGTGACAATACAAATAAATTTGCTGGCTTAGATAGAATAAGATTTTTATTTAAATAAGTTCCTGAATTTGATGTCACTCCCAAAATCAAATTTCTTTGGCCATCTGTTTGAATATTTACCCCTTTAATCTCACCTCTAGTATCAAAGTTACTAAAAGAGTGAAACTTATTATTACCAGTATTTACTCCACCAGAAATATTACACAGGCCAGTGGAGCAAATACCAGTAAGTGAGTTGTTTATTCTTGTCCCAGTGGCATTACCAATCGACGAACTTATTTCAGCTTTTGCATTTGTTCCCGTACCAGAGCAAAACAAAAAAACTAATGATAGACTTAATTTTAAATTTTTTAAGTGCTTTGTCATTTTTTCTAAAGCAAAATTAGACTAAATGCAAATTTTAAAATCAATTTAATCTAATCATAAAAAGGTCGTATTGCTTGAAAAAAAATCTTTTTCAAGTAAAAATATAAAAACATTTATTTTTATTTTGCTTTTACTTGCTCAGATATTAAATATATCTCTTCAGCCTGGACCAGTTAGGGTCCCTTTACCAAAGCCAATTCAAGCTCCTTTATTCGAAAATAAAGACACTCCTTCTAAAATCATAGATGATAAGAAATTAAAACCTAAGGATTTGGAATTGAAGGAAGAAATAATTCCAGCAATTCCCCCATCTGAGTCCTCTAGAGAGTTTGAGCTTGATGGCCCACTTTGGAAGATCAAAATCAAAGGTAATAATCCTTATACCTCTAAAGAATTAAAAAATATTTTAAGTACTTGTAGAAGTGAATCAAGACTTGAATCTCTTAGAGCTTGCGCGGCCACCCTCACTGCAAAGCTTGTTAAAGATGGTTATATAAATAGTCGAGTATTTATTTTAGAAGAACCCATGCCAGGTTCCCTTGAGGTAGTAGAAGGTCGCATATCTGAACTGAGAATTTCAAGCACAAACAAAAGAGTAGAAAAATATATAAACAAAAAACTTAATTATTTAGTTGGAACCGTTCTCCATTTACCAACTTTAGAAAGTTCATTATTTGAAGTAAAATCTATACCAGGAATTGGACTTATTACAGGCAATCTAGGCAGATTAGGAAGTGATCCTACTCAAGCTGTTCTTGAGTTAACAATTGATCCTAAACCTAGTAGTTGGCGTGGCGAAATCACAATAAATAACCAAGGAAATGTTGGAACTGGTGAATGGAGAACTTCCGGGACTTTTTCAAAACAAAGTATTTTCATACCTGACGATAATTTTCTTACTTATTTAGAAGTTGATAATGATAATGAAAAAGAATTAGGCGCATTAATTACATCTTCGAGCTATAGCTTTCCTTTAAATATAAATTGGACTGCTAGTGGTTCACTAGGCTATAGCACTAGGCAAATGATTGAATCAAGAGGTGAAGCACATGAAATAAGCTTCACCGCATTGCAAGGAACTGTTCAACTAGAAAGAAAGTTAAAAAAATCACCTTCTAATCAATTTTCTTTTTTTGCAGCATTAAGTACAAGCAAAAATAGCGGATTCTTAAATAATGAATCTGCACCTTTAGTTCTTGGAGGCGGAGAAAATGGAATATTAAATACTGGTTTTTTTAGAACAGGAATAAACTTTTTCGGAAAAAAAGATAACCTTAACTGGAATGGAAATTTTTATGGAATTCAAGGTATTTCTGCCTTTAGCTCAAAGTCACAACTTAAAAATTTATCAACTTTTGGGATAGTTCCAGGCGAGGCAAAAGCCATTGGCCTAACTACGAACACTTCTTGGATTATCAATTCAAAATCAAAACTCAATTTATCTGGAGGAATTCAAGAGGCATTCACCCCCCTAATAAGCAGCATGGGATTCAGTCTAGGGAATGATACTGGTTTAAAAGGCTTACCTGGAAGTATAAGTAGTGGTGATAGTGGTTGGATGATTAGTGGAGAATTACCATTTAATATATGGTCTAAAAACAATGAGACGATTGAATTAATACCTTTTATTGGAAAAGGAAAGGTATGGACAGATATAAATAATTCCAGATCTGAAGATCAGGTAGGGTCTGGGGGAATAACTTTTAGATATAACAAACCTACCTTATCTATTGAATTAGGCTTAGTTGACTCTTTTAATACAAAGAATAATTCAGGCACATGGAACAAATGGATGCTTGCAGATGGCCTATTCACAAAAATAACTTATAGATTCTAAAAGAACAGTCTTTAATTAATAATCAAAATATATATAATTAAGTAACAATTTTCGTTAAATTTATTTATCAAGCAAATAAAATGCAAAAATTTTTCTAATAAACAAATAGGATTTTATTAGTATAAATATGTTTCTTTCTATACTAAAAAATATAAAACTAAATAAATTACCCAAAATAATTACCCCATACTTTGGTGCTGCTCTTCTATTAAGCGCAATTGATAAAACCAATCTTCCTCAAGCCATAGATTTAATGATTTATGATTACATAACTACCATAAAGAAATCAAAAGATGGAGTTAAAGATCCAATAGTTATAGTTTCTATAGAAGAAAGTGATATTAAAGAATATGGATGGCCTATTGACGATAGTCTATTTTGCAAAGGTATTGATTTACTTGATAATTATGGAGCTATTACTATTGGATTTGATATATATAGAGACAAGGGAGTAGGAAAGAATAAAGAATGTCTTAATCAAAAATTTACTGAAAATTCAAAGCTTGTATCAATATTTAATGTCGCTAATAATATTGGTCATATTCCAGGGACACCTCCAGAAAGACAATCATTTAATGATTTAAGTCTCGACTCAGATGGTGTCCTTAGAAGAGATATCGTACATGTATCTGGTCAGAACGAGTCCACAGTATCATTCCCACTAAGAATATATGAAATTGCTTTTAATGATAAATTAATGAGAAAGAATCTAGAAGATAATCTTATAAAAGATGCTTGGATAGGAAAAAGTTCAGGGATCTATCGCAGAGAAATTGATGCAAGTCTAGGAATGCAAAAAATGTTAAGATTTAGAACCCCTGGAACATTTACTAAATACTCCTTAAAAGAACTGCTTAACGATAATATTTCACCATCATCAATTGAAGGAAAAATAATATTAATTGGAAGTACCGCTCCCTCCTTAAAAGATCTTTTTGTGGTTCCTTTTTCAAAATTTGAATCAAGTAAACTAATGATGAGAATTCCCGGTGTTGAAGTTCATGCTAATAGATTAGCTACTTTTATTGATCAAAAAAATGGTACATATGACCCTGGATTAATTATTCAAGGTAAAGGAAAATTTATATTGCTATTATTTACAATTATCTTAAGTATAGTTTTTGGTGAATCATACAAGAGATTACATAAAAGTTTAATCATTAATACACTTTTTCTAATCACTTTAAGTACTTTATTAATTTATCTTTTATTCAATAATATTTTGATTGGAGTAAGTATTCCAATACTTGGAATACTTACTTTTTCTTCTATTGCATGGCTTAGAAGAAGTTTTGTTGGACAAAAGCACACTCAACAAATACGTCGTTTGCTAGGGCAAGCAACATCTCCAGTAATAGCAGAACAACTATGGCAACAAAGAGATCAATTGCTTAAGAATGGAAGGTTTGAAGGTAGAAAGATTTGGGTAACTGTCCTTTTTACAGATATGGTTAATTTTACAAAAGTATCTGAAATTTTAGATCCATCTGAATTAATGGATTGGCTAAATAGAGGTATGGCTATTTGCGTGCCTGCTATAACAAAAAGAGGTGGAATGGTAAACAAATTTACTGGAGATGGATTGCTTGCAGCATTTGGTGTGCCAATAAGTAATAGTCATAATCAGGATGCAAAAGCGGCAATAGATGCAGCTGATGAAATTAACAATGGACTCTACATTCTTAACAAATCACTAAAAAAGGAGGGGGTTCCAGAAATGAAAATCAGAATGGGTATTCACTCTGGAGAAATACTGGCTGGTTCAATGGGTAGTTCAGAAAGAGTTGAATATGCACTTATTGGAGATACGGTTAATTGTGCTTCTAGACTTGAAAGCCTAGATAAAAACAATCACAAGGGCTACTTAAGGGTATTACTTTCATCAAACACAAAAAAACTACTAAATACAAGCTCAGACAATGAAAAAAGATTTAACAAATGGGGACTTATGAAGGTGAAGGGAAGATCAGAGGAAATAAATGTATTTGAATTACTTTTTAAAAAAAATAATAATTAAATTAATAATTATAAATTAAAGAATTTCTCAAAAGATAATGACATTTTCTTCAGGAGTGATACTTGGAAGTCTTCTTGCTCAGTAGGAGTAAAATTTCTTGATTCAGCTTCTCTTTGGGCAATAATTCTGGAAAATTCATTCATTGCTAATTTATTATTTAAAAAGATTTTTTCAATTTGTTTCTGACTTATTTCTTGGAGTTCAATGTGGGTTATTGCCCTTATTGAAGCAGTACGAGGAGTATTTGTTAGCGCTGATATTTCACCAAAAATATCTCCTTTATTTAATGTTGTTATAACCTTATCTGAGTGGATATCATCACCTATAACAACAGAACAAGTTCCATCAATGATTACATACATAGAGGTACCAATTTCTCCTTTTGATACTATAAATTCACCTGGTGCATATCTAATAAAACAATCATCAGATGCAATTGTGCATAATTCTTGGTCAGTTAAAGAGGCAAAAAGATCAATTTTTCTTAATTCTGAGCAACTCATTGCTTGAAGTTTATCCATCATCACAGTTTCTTGCCTTTGCATAGACTGACTTGTTCTTAGATCAACAATTGGGAAAGGGATAGAATAACCAGCTCTTACAACCGCATACCAAATCCTTGAACTAATATCAGATTTGACATAAAATCTAATAGCAAAATCAGAAATAAAGAATCTTACAATGTAATTAATTGATGAATCACCATAATTATCTAGGAAAACACTAGCTCGAGAAGGATCTGGAATATCCTTATGATTAAATAAAGTTGACCTTAATATTTCTAAAGCCTGCCCTGGTGGCAATTCATAAGGAAGACCAACATTTACTTCTAATTTAAAATCAATAGGTGAAGGCATTGAATAGTTTATTATGCTTACAGAATCAATTTTCGAATTTGGTATAACTATATACCTATCAAATTTTGGATCATAAAGATAGGTACTATTCCAAGAAATGTTGTCCACTTTACCTAAATGTCCATCTAATTCAACCCAATCTCCTATTGAAAATTGTCGTTCAACTTGTACAGCAAGAGCAGAGGAAATATTTTGTATTTGCTTAGAGGCACCAGGTCCAACAATAAAAGCTAAAACTGATGCCACAGCTGCTGTTCCAATTGTAGTAAGTAACCCTCTATTATTCATTTCAACAGTAATAACGATAAAAGAAGAAGCTACAAATAAAAGATCTTTTAATATTCTTGGAGGGGTTGATTTACGAATACCAAGAATTAAGATTGCACTCCAAACTGATTCAAGAACTATATCAACAATACCTAAACGAAAAGCTAAAGAACAAATTATTTGCATCCAATTTAATAGCTCACCCTGAACACCTAGAAAAAAAAGAGAGCGACTTAAAATTGCTGCAAATATTGATATTCGAAAGAAAATAAGATTAGGCAAAAGCTTACTAAACTTAAATCTACCAAGTCCCTTTTCCTTTCCTAATATCAATGTCAGTAAAAATAATGCGGCTAAAGGTATTAAAGATAAAGGTTGATAATTTATTTGATTTACAAATGTAATGAACATTTTAATTTTTATCATTAATAATAACTTTAGTATAGAAGAAAAATCTTAAAGTAGTATGATATTTGGTTTTTAAATTAGAATAATTAAACACAATTAGAATTTTTTTATCTCACTAATAAATAATGAAATAGAATTAATATTATATTTGGTTTTATTAAATAATAAAACTAAATTATCAATCTAAAAAGCAAAAGAATAAAAAACTTACAAGCTAAATGAAAAATTTGATCAATTATAAGAGAGTATCCAATTCTACACTTTCCGTAATCAATGAATGAGTGAGAAATGCATTCAATCAAACCAAGTAAAGGGATACCAGTAACGATAGCTACAATAAATCCATGTATTGCACCGTGTGATATTAGCCACCAACGCCAGTCTAAAGTAACATCATTACCAGGGCATTTTTCAATTGCCATTCGATCACTTTGAAGACCAAAATCACCCAAAAAATGACCGAGCGCTAAAAGTATAAATATATCCAAATTGGTATATAAAACAGTGGAATTAGCAATCATATTTTCAACTAAAGATAATAGGTTTAGATTGAATATTAAACTATTTCAATTCTAATGATAACACTTAAATAAGGCAACTCATAAAATCTCATAAAATGTATTAATTCAGGAATTGTGAAATTCTACTTTTGTTAAATTATGATGTTATCATTTATAAATCTAAAAAATAAATATTCATCAATGTTAATTAGTATATCCTAAGTAAATGGTAAATCGAGAACTCAAAATTAAAAAATTAAAAGCTCATTTGATATAAAAATAGTTTTCCCCATCAGGTTTTATAAATTTTGCCGATGTCAATATGGACGGTAAGATAGATATTATTGAATTCCAACAATACTTAACAGTCTTGGGATAGACTTCAATAAAATTCAAGTTGAAGAATTTTTTAATGAATTCGATAGCCAAAAAGATGGTTTATTAGATCTTCTTGAACTTACTCTCGCATTAGTTAGTGAAGATTCAAAAATAAAAATGTGCACAGAAAATAAGCCTAATATTAAAGATCAATATGAACCCAAATAATTTATATGTAGCTCTTGTAGCACATAATGAGATGAAATATGTATTGAAAAAATTTGTTGAACAAAATCAAGATTTCTTCTCTGCTCTACCAATAGTGACAACTGGTAGGACTGCAAATCATCAGAAGGGAAACTAGGTATTAAGTTAATAAGATTGTTGCAAGTGGGCCACTTGGAGGTGATCAAGCAATTGGCGGAATGATTTCTGAAAATAAATTGTCGGAATATTCTTTTTTCAATACCTTCTAAGCTCACAACCTCATTTCTTTAATATTTAAGAATAAAAAAGGCTTTGCGATGTTTACCAAATAGCCTTTGCAACAAATCCTTCAAGTGCGGTTGGATTGATAATGACAATTGAAAATTACTGGTTAGAATGTATTTCTGACTCAGTTGAAAGTTTAATAGTCAAAAAATACAAAGAGAAGCAAGCGAAAATAATACAGATTAAAAATTAAAATAACAAGTAAATTTTATGAAATAAATATATTATTCCTTTTTAAAAATATTAAGGTAAAAGAATATTTAAAAATTAATATTATCTATGATTCAGTGAATTTACCACTTCTAGCAAGAGCTTCCTCCTCTAAGGAAAAATGAGGAGAATGTTCCTTTAAGGAAGAATCATAAGAATAGTGTTGCTGAAGGAAATTTGAAATATTAATTGAATCATCTAATTCTTTTGCAGCTTTCTTGCTCCTTTTAAAAATGGATTTTAATTCTAAATCGTTATTAAAATTTAAATTTAATTCATCTTTAAGAATTGATAGACGCACCGCACTTTTTATAACACCATATATTCTGGAAATATCCTTTGAATTAATCATTTGATTATTTAATAAATTTGCCCTTTCGATTTCAGAATCAAGACTAGGCCAATATCTTGATGTATAAAAAGCTGTTTTATCGGCATGGAACCAATCCTCCGATCTCGCTATTGAAGAAGAAACAGTATTATGCAATTTCCACAAGAAAAGTCTCAAGGAATTTGCATCTTTCAATTCTTCTAACTTGTCTTCAATAGAAACATCAAAATCAAATGTATCACTCTTACTACCAATAACTAAATATTCCATAGGATACATAGAAACCTCTTTATTCCTTACTACGAATCTATTTAAATGATATCGACAATAAGGACAGGGGTACATGGTTGCAAAAAACTTAAAGAACTGAATAAAGCTTTTTATACCTTTAATTTGATTCTGTATATTCATTTTCGAGATAATTTCAGCAGAGGTATGAAGAAGTCTCCACGTTGCTGGACCAATAAAATAAGGAAAACTCACACGCATTTGACTTTTTTCGACATCATCTCTATTTAAATAAACATCAATAAAAGCTACATATTGAGAGAGGAAACCAGATTCTCTACCAAATTCTTTTCTTTCTCGTCTCTTTTGCACTCCATTTAAATAATGTCTCGTAAGGATCCAAGCTTGTTTTAAACATTTTTTTGTATTGAGTGAACAATCTAGGAAATTTTCTCTTATGTCATGACCATAATTATTAAACTCACCAACTAAATTAGATTTCTTGAACCATTCGTCTAACTCAATTTCATTTGTCTCATCCCATTGTTTTATATCATCATAATTAATAATAGATGAGGCTCTTAACAAAAGAGGCATGAATTCTTCATACCAATAAGAGGTTGGAACAATTGCCCCTTCAAAAAAACTATTGTCCTTATCAATAATCACTCGCTGCCAAGTTTCAAGGTAATTATTCTTAGTTTTCTGAGATAAATCTTTTTCAATTATTTCCTCATGTTCCTCGAGTTGTCGAAGTCTATTCATTTCATGATGTTCTAAGTCCCCAAGAGATATATCAGAAGGATTATGTCCATGAAGGGCGGCGCTTAAAACTAATTCAATTAAAACTGAGAATATTTGGTGATGATTATCTAATTCGTCAAGTTCTTCTTCTAAAAATCTTTCCGCTAATAACATCTCATTATTTTTATTAATATTATTCCAATTAATCATTCTATAATCTAATTCGGAATCTAATTTTTTTATTGAATTTCTTAAATCCTCAAAAGGAGTCACAGCATCTAATGAAACTATTCCAAGTGACAAATAATAATCAATAGCAACATCTACAAAATGTACAAAATCTTTAATGGTATATGGTAAATCATAAGACCTTAAATGAGTTTCACAGTTTGCAGAAAAACTTTCTCTGAAGCTTCGATATGCTGCTCCTTGTAATAATCTAAAGAAACCTATTTGAAGCTGAAGTGAACTTGTACCTTTAATCGAAGTATTTATGTCAAAATCTTTTTTAATATTTTTTTTATTAATAGTTTTTTTATTTATTGAATTGAAATTAATACCTTTATGATTCGAGTCATATGAGCGAGGGTGTTTTTGAAAGTCTTCAGGTAAAAAATCAATAAAATTTTGAAGTGTAATATGATCAGATCCATCATTTGTTATTTCCTGAAGAATTTTACCTCTAAGAGATTGATCTATATTAATTAATTTCAATATAGTTTCTAATTGTGACCAATCAACATAACCTTTATTACTTATATCCAAAAGTTGAAAAACTTTTCTAGCTTTAGCTTCGTGATTTCCTAATAAAATATAGAGAATCAAGCTAATCTGTTTTTCATTAACTTCTTTAAAATCAAGCCTGTAAGTTTTAATAATAGATAAAAATTGATTTTTATTTAGCTCAAAATTATATTCTTTAAGTAAGATATCAACATTAGAAATTAAATTGTCTAGATTTTTTGGTGATTTAAAGATACCTCTTTCAAGTGAGTGATTAACAATTAAATTAATCTTACTATTGGATAGTTTATCCATATTATTAAGTGTATTTCCTAAAAAATAACACTATTATTGAGATTTAACAAAAAGACTTTATATAATTTTTCGTTTTCGAGGATTAATTGTAAAAAACAATACTCTAACAAAATCTTGGAAGATATTTCTCAAAAAAGATTAATCAATCACTTTTATCTAGATTCGAACAACCATTTTTTTATTA
>CACFCB010000004.1 GCA_902564695.1 uncultured Prochlorococcus sp.
GAGAGATCTTGGAAACTTAAAAGACGCAGAAATCTCATACCGCAAAGCAATTGAAATTAAACCTGATTACGCAAAAGCGTATTTAAATCTAGGAAGCATATTGAAAGATCTTGGCAAATTAGAAGAAGCAGAATTATCTACTCGCAAAGCAATTGAAATTAAACCTGATTACGCAGAGGCTTATCACAATCTAGGAAGCATATTGAAAGATCTTAAAAACCTAGACAATGCTATGTCCAGCTACAATAGAGCTGTTGAGCTTGGAATTGACTACAATAAATGCCAAGTTGGTATTGGAAATATACTTCTAGAAAAAGGAAATCACGCTGAAGGAATAATCAAGATCAAAGAGGGTCATGGAGTAATACAATTTAATCTGAAGAATGGATTATTTTTTAATTAATAATGAAAAGATCAGATTTAGGGGAATCAAAACTTACTCCCAACTTTATTGGTTCTTGGATAATAGATTATTCCTTATGTGATGAAATAATAGAATACTTTGAAAAACATAAGCAAAAACAAATTCAAGGGTCAACAAGTGGCGGGATTAGTCTTGCTACTAAAGATAGGCGAGATATAACTCTGACACCGCAAGAATTGAACCTTCCAGAAAATGAAATATATAAAATATACTTTAAGTCCTTATTTAAATGCTACAAAGATTACCATCTCCAGTGGCCATTTTTATCAGCAATAGTGAATGATTTAGATATAGGTAGTTTTAATATTGGAAAGTATGAGCCTGGACAACACTTTCAAAAAATACATTGTGAAAGGGGGAGCTTAAGCACTCTTCATAGGCTATTGGCCTTTATGACGTATTTAAATGATGTAGAAGATGGTGGTTCCACCTATTTTAATCATTATGATCTAGATATCCAACCTAAAAAAGGTTTGACTTTGATTTGGCCAGCCGAATGGACGCATTCTCACAAAGGTAATGTATTAAAAACAGGTGTTAAGTATATAATTACAGGTTGGCTAACATTTCCAAAATAACTTTTTATCATACTGATTTTAGTAATAGATTGTTTTTTATTATTAATATTTACTAGAAGATAAGATACAAATAATCTTACAAAACTGGGCAAAGTTTGAAGAGGAGCATTCAAATATCTTCAGAGCTATGTATCAATTCTGGTTTTGTAAAGGCGAATAAATAATTATTCTAAAAACAAAAAGATCAAATGAGAACACAAGGCATTTACATAAATGTTTCACGCAGAAATGATATGACCTACCTCAATTAATTGAGGAGTATTCAGAACAGTTCAACCTATCTAAAGCAGATACGGTTGCTGAGATTCTTAAAGCATATCCAAAACTTCTTGCTTACAAGCACAGAGTATTGGAGCAAGAAAGCAGATCATTTGGGAGATTATTTTCTAATGCCGTATGAAAAGAATAAAAACGCCTACCAAGACGATGAATGGTTTGCGAGACAAAGAAATATGCTTGATGCTCGCACTTGGAACCGTGATCTAATCAATCAAACTTTTTATCAAACTTGCCAAGACAACATAAACAAATACAGAACTATTCGGTTCAAGTGGAATCCTTGTGTTGAAGCACTTAAACCGATCGGTTATTAGCACACCTACTTTGTACTAAAAATCTGATCTATTGACCTGATACATCCCAGCGAAGGTTGCGAAAGTATTGGGATATTTTTCTTTCACTCTTCCTAGTTTTGTAAGGTTGTTTTAGGAGGTTATATCTTGATATTTATCCGTTTGAGTAAGGATTTCAATAGCAGGTTTCAGCATATCTTTGTAGTTCTTCCATCCTCCAATTGATTTTGAATTGATTGGGAAGTTGTCCCCACGCTTGTGACCTTCTGGCATTTTCAGACTGCCGAACTTGCACCAGAACCCCTTACCTTTACCAAGTTCAACCACGTCTGGAGAATGACGCTTATACAAAGAACCCATTGATGGATAGTGAACAGGACAACATGGTGGTTCACCTTCGTTCTGACGGCAGCGACAAGGAAAGAAAACCTCTTCAGAAGCATTAATGAAAACCACGTTTCCAGTATGAGTCACTTGGGAATACATGGGTGCTGAACCATGATTAATTTCTTTATCAAGCAAAGTTCCAGCACTCACTGAAGCACCTACAACTAATGAGGAGAACGCAAGAGAAGTAATCGCTGTTTGAGTAGTCATATCAAGGATTTACAACGTCCAGCATGTGTCCAGAATCGTCAGTCATCTTGTGCCTCAGATTTGTTGATTTTGCTCTACTAGTCATTGTCCTAAATGTATCTGCTTCGTTGGTTTTGGTTAGATACTTTTGCCAAATTCCATGTTGGTTTTGCCAGTAAATATGAAACTTCGTCATTACTTTTGACCAAGAATTGTTTATCAAATTAAAACCAAAGATTCAATTCCGAAGATGATATTTCCTGGTTCCAGGAAATTCTCCCAACAACACATTCCCTAAGATCCTTTGCAGCGAATGAATTTTCACCCAACAACAAAAACACTTCTCCCAACAACACACGAGTGAATTAGTATGAACCCACCCGAATCCAATTGAACTACTCTATTCCGTCAATCAGTAGGTTTGAGCGATTTCGAATCTGTCTGAATCTAATAAAGAACGAAGAGGGAGTCAGAAAGAGTTAGACCAGAATGAACTGAGAAGGAAGGGGATGGAAGATCGAATCGGAAAAAGGTAATATTTCCCCCTACTTTTTCCCTACGCAGTAAAATGTTAGTTAAGCGATCTTAGTTTCACAGACCCAATAAATTCAAGAGTGTAAACAATTGCTTTTCAATCTAGGATATTGATTTAAGCCTACCATCTCCTCAACTAAAGATTTAATTATAAATACTTCAATCTAATTTTTTTAAATTTTAAAAGGTATTATTTGCTTGATCAAGATGAAATCATTAAAAAAAATAATATTTTGACTAACTCAATTATTTATAGGTTAACTTTTATAATGAGAATTTTAAGTTACTGAAGTTTTCATATGAAAGTATCTCAACAAAGATTAGATATAAATTTAAACTATACAGATAACGATTTCTACCACAAGTTACTGCCTAAGATAGAACGGACTAAAAGCGGAGATTATAATATAAATATCTGGGATATCCCTCACTCAATAAGCAAATTATCTTATTTAGTTCATAGCGATTATAGATATTATGGTAAATTTCCTTCGGTTATAGCAGGTCAGATCTTAAAACAATTCCCTCCTAATGATGCCGAAAAAGATTATATTCTTGATAATTTCTGCGGTTCAGGTACAAGCCTAGTTGAAGCTAAATTAAGAGGGATTAATTCTATTGGTCTTGATATAAGTTGGATCTCAGTATTGGTATCAAAAGTTAAGACTTCATCAGTTAATACAGAAGAAATAGAAATAGAACTCGAAAATCAATTGAGGTATTTCGAAAAAGAAATTTTTCCATTCAAGAATACTCCAACTGACTCATTTTGCACTAAATGGTTCAGCACTGAAGCAGCATATGGATTAAGTAATATTAGAAATTATCTAATAGCAATGAAAAAAGGTATTGAAAGAGACTTTTTCATTGTTGCATATCTTGCAATTATTAGAAGAGTTTCATTAGCTTATGATGGAGAAGTGAGACCTCATATAAACAAGTCAAAAAAGGCTAGAAATGTCATAGGTGCATATAGCAAAAAAGTAAAAGATATGATTAATAATCATAGATTATTTAATCAAGCTTGTCCAAGACATTCTTCGACAACAGTCCTAATAGGTGATAATCTAAATCTAAAGAATATTGAATCAATTAACGATAAAAATATTTATTTAGTTATCAGTCATCCTCCTTATCTTAATAGTTTTAATTACAGCCCAATATATAACTTAGAGTTTTATTGGGGTAAAAACTTTGAGGAAGATTATGTACCTAAAAATCATAGAAGTTTACATAAAACTGAACTGAAAGCACATCCTGCTACGGATTTAATCCAAAAAAAATATTTTGATCACCTTAAAGAGTGTTATAAACAAACTTTTTTTTTACAACCCAAGGACGGTAGATTAGCAATAATTATTGGAGATTGCTCAAGAAATAAAAAACATATACCTGTAATTGATAATCTAATTTCAATTGTCAAATCAATTGGATATCACTTAGAGGACTTAAACTATAGAACAACTCATTATGGATTAGGAAAATATGCATATAGCCATAGGGCTGACTATCACGGAACAGATGAGATAAAAAAGGATGCTATTATAATATTTAAGAAATAAAACTGATCTTATGATTTTTTAATATTATTCTTTTAAGTCTTTCATCCGAAATATCCTTAAAAATAAAGCCTTTTTCCTGATCAATTAATTTAAATATTATATCTTTAACTTTTTTATTAGTTTGATATTTTTCTTTTGATATCATATCTAATATTTTGTCCTTAAATAAATTTTCAAAGGGATAAGACGGATTAAATGACATAGAGGAGAATTTCCCCCACAAATTCCCCCATGTTTTCTAAATTATTACTTAACAGGTACAAAATATTTTTGTTTAATGTACCTAGAGCACTTCTAATAGTGCCTGAATTGCTGGTAATTAAATCAGAAAAATCTTATGTTTTTTTTAGAGGTAAATTTAGCAATGAGAATCCGACCATTAGTTCTAACTGCGATGCTTCTATCTCCAATGGCAGCAATGGCAGATGGATACCATCACCAAAGGGGATATACAACTCAACGCACTTGCTACAAGGAAATCTATAAAGAGGAATATGTTGCTGGAACTAGATCATCAAAAGGTTATGTGAAGTCCTATCTAGATAAAGTCGAAGTCCCTTGCTCTTCATTGAGTTGGAATCCACCAGTTCGCAAATATCGTCATCACCATAATCACGTTCATTATTTCCCTCACACTCATCGCAGGCATTACAAACCAAACCACCAGCAAGTATTAGTTTCTCGTAGTTATCGAACCAGTGGAGGAAGTTGTAGTTCAGGTAATGCAACTACAGGAGGGTTACTTGGAGGAGGTCTTGCTGCTGCGATCTCCAAGAAAGATGCTTATGCGTGGTCTATTCCTTTAGGTGCTGTTCTTGGTATGGGCATTGCTAACGCTGATTGCTAAACAGGAGTTTCTTCTCATGTTCACCTGATCTAGATTTGTTAGAAATGAATTAGGAGTCACAGCACCTTCTGTGGGTCGAAGTTAACCAAAGGATGGAAATTTAGTTCAGTCAGTTGAGTGCTTGACTCAAAGGGGGCAACCAAAATCTTGCCCCCTTCTTTAATGCAAAAGGAAAAGCAGAACTCTCGCAACAAAAATCATTTCTGTAATTGGAGGGAGGGACTCAAGGTCGCTGAAGCAGCAGGGTCCATTTTCTTAATGCCAAAAAAAAGAAGCAACTTGACTTACTAGACAAATATAGTACGTTTGTATTAGTTTAATCCCCATCACAAACGCAAAAGGAGGATCCAGTGAGCAGGATCCTTTTTTTGTCTTCTATATGAGGAGGACTATGGCATGGTCAAAGAAAGCAAGATTCGTATCACCTGTAGAGGTTCTGGAGAACCCTGAGGAATGGGATTACTTCACTGACTTGGAACTTATGAAGTCCAGAGGTAGTTCTGTTTGCATCACATGTGATCACTTCACTTACACCTGCGATAAGTCATGCGTAACTCTTTTAACTTGTCCTCTTCATCAGCGTCTTATTCCTCAAGGCGAACATCTAACCAAGCGCTGTAGAAACTGGCAAAGAAAAAGAGTTCTTGATATTGGTCTGTGTCCTGAAGTCGCCTAACAACCCACAAAATTATTTTCTAAAAACCAATGAACTTAACTACTAATGCTGATCGAGTAATGATGTTTTGCATCCTCGCCTCAATGGCAATCTTTGATGCTTTCTCAACTCTTCTTTCCATATTTAAGAAAGGAGTATTTGTTGATCAGAAATCGCTCCTGATGCAAAAGACAAATAGAGAATTAAAGGCAATGCTGGTCGGTGTAGAAAAAATATCCAAATTAAATAAGAAACAATTAGTGGATTTAATCTTGCTTAGTTAATAGTTAATCGCTGCATATAAATTTCCCCCATAAAAATATCTGGGATCTATTAGGGGGCAATGACTCTCATCCCCCACAAAAATGGTGAGAGGATATGAGACACTATGAATACTCCTGAGATGTCATTTCCTCTTAGATCCTGGTATTGCAATGCTTTTGGGATCTATAAACTTCCTGAAAATCTCTGAAACAGAAAAAATGGGACGTTATGAAACTTCCTGAGACCCTCTGAACCAAATAAAGAACGGAGAGGGAGGGATTCGAACCCTCGACAGAAGTTACCTCCTGTAACTCCTTAGCAGGGAGCCGCTTTCAACCACTCAGCCACCTCTCCATATCTAATACAATATCAATTCAAAGCACCAAAAAATTGGATTGTGATCCTCTAAAGATGTTAAGTCACTACTCTAGGGAGTCGATTCCTAAAACCACAAAGAACTTCCCATGGAATTGAGCCGGATAAATCGCTCCACATATGGGGTGAAATGCTCATTTCACCATCATTGCCAAGAAGAGTTACGACTTGACCGATTTTAATATCTGGTTTTTCAGTTATATCAAAAACCATTTGATCCATTGCAATTGCCCCGACTTGAGGAACTAAAGCTCCATCTATTAATGCTGATATCTTTCCAGAAAGAGCTCTGTTTACTCCATCTGCATATCCAATAGCAACCACGGCAAGCTTGCTTTTTCGTTGAGTTTTAAATAAATGACCATATCCCACTCCTATGCCTTTCTTGACATTCCTAATCAAAGTAACTCTAGCTTTAACCTTTAAAGCAGGCTTGAGATTTAAATTCGATTCGAAATCATTTGCTGGGTAATAACCATACAAACTAAGACCAACCCTAACCATATCAAAATGAAGACGACTATCTGAAAGGGTCCCTGCAGAGTTAGCCAGGTGTTTGCAAAGAAACTCTTTTCTTGCACCTAAATTATTTAAAGCTTTTTGAAATTTATTGAACTGAATATTAGTGTAACTGTGACCGATCTTTTTTCCATGATCTAAATCTGCAATTGCTAAATGGCTATAAATACCTTTTAAAGATATATTTTCTAAATAATCAATTTTAGAAACCAATTCTTTTACTTCATCACAATTACAGCCAAGTCTTGTCATACCTGTATCAACTTTTAAATGAATAACATATTTTTTATTATTATTTTCAGCGATATTATTACAAATAATTGCCTCACGAATACCACTAATAGTAGGAATAAGGTCCCAATAAAAAGCTGAATAAAGTTCTTCAGAATTTATTAGATTTCCAAGAATTAATATCTGACAATCAAAGTTATTCTTTCTTAATTCAATCC
This sequence comes from uncultured Prochlorococcus sp., assembly GCA_902564695.1. Lineage (GTDB taxonomy): Bacteria > Cyanobacteriota > Cyanobacteriia > PCC-6307 > Cyanobiaceae > Prochlorococcus_B. The sequence goes on from CACFCB010000004.1 coordinate 7,356, forward strand.
CCTCTTCTAAAGTCGCAACACCAAGGCTATCTGCACCTCCCAATAAAGCAGCCCTTGCGACAGTCTCTGCACCATGTCCATATCCATCAGCTTTTACAACTGCCATTAGCGAACAATGTTCACCAACGAAATTTTTTAGAACCAAAGAATTATTCTCAATAGCTTTCGAATCGACCTCAACCCATGCACGATTACAAGGATCTGGATTAATTACACTTTTTGTTGTTTCACCAAAAGTGAAAAATGCTTCACCTTTAAAGATGTTTGACATGCTCTTCATGCAATCAATGTAATGAAAGAAACTGCAATAAGGTTGTAATACCACTAGCATGCCGCTTAACTAGCAGCAATGCATGGGTCAGGTCCTTGTTTTGAATGCGTCCTATGAGCCATTGAACATCACTTCATGGCGTCGCGCGACTGTTTTAATGCTTAAAGGGAAAGCTGAAAGTCTAGAAGAAGATCCTCAACACAATATTAGAAATGATGTTAAAGCCCCTACTGTCATTAGGTTAAGACAATTTATTAGAGTTCCATATCGTGATATTCCTCTCAGCAGGAAAAACATCTTTCAAAGAGATTCTAACTGTTGCCAATATTGTGGGCAGAAAAATAAAAAACTTTCAATCGATCATGTTTTGCCTCGTAGCAGAGGTGGAACTGACAATTGGGAAAATGTTATTACCGCCTGTCTTCAATGCAACGTAATGAAAGGGAATAGAACACCTGAAGAAGCCAAAATGCCTCTAAAAACAAAACCATATAAGCCTTTAAATAATATGAGTTTCGAAACTACAAAACAAATTCACTCTGGTCGCCATAAAGAATGGAGTAAATATGTAATTGGATGGGTCACTTAGTGTTTATTTTTCTTCAGTGTGATTACTCAATTCTTCCATCTGCCTTTTTTGTTCTTCTGCAATACACGCACCAATAACATCTTCCAATTGACCTGCTAAGACTTGCTCGAGGGGAAAATTAATTCCCAATCGATGATCAGTTGTTCGATTATCTTTGTAGTTATAAGTGCGTATTTTTTCACTTCGATCACCAGTACCAACCTGAGACAAGCGAGCAGATCTTTCTTTAGCATTAGCCTCTGCGATTTCTAATTCCAATAATTTAGCTCTTAAAATTTCCATTGCTCTCTCTCTATTTTGCAATTGGGAACGTTCCTGTGTACAAAAAACTCTTATGCCAGAGGGCTTATGAAACAAATCTATAGCTGTTTCTACTTTATTGACATTTTGCCCACCCGCACCACCTGATCTGGCTGTACTGATTTCCAAATCAGTAGATTCAATTTTTACCTCAACTGGATCAGCTTCAGGCATAACTGCAACTGTTGCTGTAGAAGTATGAACTCGTCCTTGAGATTCAGTTGAAGGAACTCTCTGAACTCTATGAACACCTGCCTCAAATTTTAATTGGCTATAAACAGATTCACCTTTAACTGAAATAATTAATTCCCGAAAGCCTCCTACATCAGCCTCAGTTGAACTTATTGGTTTTACATTCCATCCTAACTTTTGTCCATATCTTTCATACATCCGTGCTAAGTCGCCAGCCCATAAACAAGCTTCGCTCCCGCCTGCGCCTGCTCTTATCTCAAGCATCACGCTCCTTTCATCTCTTGGATCTTTTGGTAAAAGCGCCAGAGTCAATTTTTGAATTAATTCATTTTTGGTAAGCTCGAGAGTTTGAAGCTCCTCTCTCGCTAAGAGTTCCATTTCTTTGTCATCCCTGCTCTCTTTAACTAAATCCTTAGCTTCTAAACATTCTTTCTCTATAATTTGAAGTTTCAGATAATCATTTACCAGAGGCTCTAGGCGCGACCTCTCTCTAGAAATAGTTTCTAATTGTTTAGGATCTGAAGCAACATCAGGATCAGCTAGTTGAAACTCCAGATTTTGAAAACTACTTTTAGCTGTTTCTAGTCTTTTAATTAGGGTTGAAGAATCCATTCTTTTTATTCCCTAAAACGTCAATATCAAACCCTATCAAGTGTCTTTTTTTTCTTCTGATGACTTACCTTTCTTTTCGCTCGTATCCGATGAAGCCATACCATATTTACGCATAAATCTATCTACTCTTCCCTCTGTATCTAAAATCTTCTGTGTTCCAGTAAAGAAAGGATGATTTCCACTCCAAACATCAACCTGTATTTCTGGTTTTGTTGATCCAGTAGTCATCACAACTTCACCATTACAAATAACTTTTGCTTCTGGATACCAAGTTGGATGTATATCTGATTTAGGCATTTTAAAAAATAATGAAGGTAAATAGTAAAGCTATCTCTTTGAAAATTGAGGAGCTTTCCGAGCTTTTTTTAGACCATATTTACGTCTTTCTTTAGCTCTTGGATCTCGACTGAGGTGCCCCTCAATTTTGAGAGGTTTACGATTATCAAGTGATAAATCACAAAGAGCTCTAGCAGCACCTTGTTTTATAGCATCAGATTGTCCGGTCAAACCACCACCATATACATTTACTAAAACATCGTATGAATCACTCAAACCTAAAGTTGTTAAAGGAGCTTTTACAGCAGCAATATAAGCTGGGTTAAAATTTAAATAATGATCCCCAGGTCGACCATTAATAACTATTTCTCCTTTCCCAGGAGTTAATCTTACTCTTGCTACTGATGTTTTTCGTCTACCTGTTCCCCAGTAAACTACTTTATTTGTGGAGCTAGTCATTTCGAAACAGATTGAGAATTTAGATGGAGTATTTTGGGTTCTTGAGCTGCATGTGGATGATCAGAACCTTTATAAACTTTAAGTTTATTGAATAATTGCCTACCTAATCTGGTGTGAGGAAGCATTCCCTTTATTGCTTTTTCAACTATTCTCTCAGGAATTCTTGATTGAAGAGACTTAAAGGTTTCAACTTTCATGCCTCCGGGACGTCCAGAATGCCTACGATAAAGTTTTTGATCTGATTTTTTACCGGATACTTTAATTTTTTCTGCATTTACAACAATCACAAAATCACCAGTATCTAAATGAGGGGTGAAATTTGGCTTAGTCTTGCCTCGAAGTACACTAGCGACCTCAGTGGCTAATCTACCAAGAGTCTGATTTTCGGCATCAACCAAAAACCATTTGCGATCAATTGAATCCGGAGATGGAACGGATGTTTTGTTCATTTTATCTGAACACCTTTAACACTGAATAAACACTACCGTTTTAATAGTGCTGTTTTAGAAGTTATCAAGTCAAAAAATGATCTGATTCTTCAGAAATTGAATTCTACACTTTGATGGCATAAAACTGAACTTTTTGTACTCATAAAATTTAAATTACTGATTTTTGAAAAAACCAAATTTAACATTATTAATTTTCTAGGTAACTAGATTCTTCTGGAGAATCTAAAATTGGGAGTGAAAAGCTAGGCAAAGTATCAAAGCTCTTCTTTTGTGAAAAGATTTTATCCTTATAACCTACCCTCACTAAACAAAGGCCATGAGGAGGAGCAGCTTCCTTTACCTCAGAGCGCAAACCCCCTCTCCATCTATCTTTAAATTCTTTAAGAGTAAGTCGTTTTTCCCCTACAGCAACCAATTGGCCCATCAAAAGTCTAACCATTCCATATAAAAAGCCACTTGCTTGAATATCAATTGACAAAATATCCCCATTCCTAGAAATAGAAACTTCTTGAACAGTTGTTAATGAATTAATCCTATTACTTCCTGCTTTTTGAAAGGCTGCAAAATCATGCATCCCAAGCAAATCATTCAAAGCATGCATCATTAAATTATCATCCAATTTAACTCTGTACTTATGCCAACAAATATTTTGGAGGAAAAGATTTGGATGGCAGCCATTAAAAATAGAATATCTATACCTTCTATAAGTAGCCGAATAGCAAGCATGCCAATCTTCGGGCACACGGATAGCCTCAAGAACCCTTATTGAACGCGGTAGACGCCCATTCAAGGCGGAAGCCCATTTAGTGACAGGTATTGGACTAGAGGAATCAAAATGAACTACTTGACCAGATGCATGAACCCCTGAATCGGTTCTACCCGCTGCTATTGCTTTTACTTGACCTGATTGAACAAGTTCTGAAATTTTTTCTTCTAATGTTCCTTGAACAGTTATTAAATTTTGTTGATTTTGCCAACCGCTAAATGGAGATCCATCATATTGAATAACAAGTGCAATTCTCTTGATCAAATCAAAAAATAAATTGGTAACTCAAGTCAGTGAGATTAACTAAATATTAGTTAGTAATTTTTAACTTAAACAAGCTCTACAATGGCCATTTCCGAATTATCACCACGACGTGGAGTGGTTCTCACAATCCTTGTATAACCTCCCTGACGATCTCCATATCTCTCTTGAGCCTTTTCAAAAAGAGCATGAACTAATTGCTTATCGTATACGTAACCAATAGCTCTTCGTCTTGATGAAAGGCTGCCATCTTTAGCAAGAGTAATCATTCTCTCTGTTTCATCCCTCAAAGCTTTTGCTCTAGCTTTTGTTGTAGTAACTCGACCTTCGCGAATCAATTGAGTAGTTAATCCTCTAAGCAAAGCCTTTCTTTGGTCAGCAGGACGACTTAATTGTGGGATTCTACGTTGATGACGCATTGGATTAACTGAGAAATGTAGTAAAGGTAAAACCGAAAGTCATGCAGAAGTTCTACTTTGCGGGATAGAAATTCCTATTCTCTCTAGAGCCTCAATAACTTCATCAGCAGATTTAGAACCGAAGTTCTTAATTTCTAACAAATCCTCATAACTAAAACCCATCAAGTCAGAAACTGAGTTCACCTGGGCTCGTTTTAGGCAATTGTAAGCTCGTACGGATAAGTTTAACTCTTCAAGGGGGATTTGTGCCTCTGCAGCTGGCTCAGGTTCCTCGGGGGTTTCCTCAACCATTGAAACAGTAGCAAGAGGTTGAAAAAGTTCGATTAATTGATTCGCAGCCTCTGCCAAAGCATCATCAGGAGAGGTTGATCCATCAGTTACCAGTTCCATTTTCAATCTTTCTCTAGTTGAACCTCCTTCAGCTACTGCAGTTTCATCAATAGTAAAATTAACCTTAGTTATAGGCATAAATACTGCATCTATTTGAAGTAGATCAATTGCGCTTGTCTCTTCGTTTCTTCGGTCAACTGGACGATATCCAATGCCTCTCTCTACATGCAATTCCAGCTCAAGGTTATGGCCCTCATGAACTGTTGCTATTGGACGGTCCCCATCTACTACTTCAACTTGAGATGAAAATTGAATATCCTTTGCTTTTACTTCTGCTGGACCTGTAACAACAAGTCTTCCTATCTCAAGTTCTTGACTGCGGCTATCAACAGAAATTTGCTTGCAATTCAAAAGAATATCTAAAACATCTTCTCTAACACCAGGGATGGTTGCATATTCATGATTAATACCTGCAATCCTGACAGCAGTCACCGCACTGCCTTCAAGACCGCCCATTAATACTCGGCGAAGTGAATTACCTAAAGTTGTTGCTTGACCTCTTTCTAGAGGTCCAATTAGGAAGACACCTGTTTGGGAACGATCCTTAGAAACTTGATGGTCGATCCTGTCGATCTGGTATTGCAACACGGTCTAATACGAGGTGGAAAGAAAAGAAAATTTCACATTAAGTGAATAGATTTTTAAACGCGTCTGCGCTTAGGCCTCCTACAACCGTTATGAGGAAGAGGAGTGACATCTCTGATCAAAGTAATTTCAAGTCCAGCTACTTGCAATGCTCGTATTGCGGTTTCACGACCAGAGCCAGGTCCTCTCACGAGAACCTCTATTTGACGCATTCCTTGCTCTAGGGCTCTGCGGGCTGCAGCTTCAGCAGCAGTTTGAGCAGCAAAAGGAGTACCTTTTCGAGCTCCTTTGAATCCGCTTGCACCTGCTGATGACCATGAAATAACTTCACCAGATGTGTCAGTAATTGAAACGATGGTGTTATTGAAGGTACTTTGAATATGCACAACTCCATTTGGGACGTTGCGCTTTGACTTCTTAGAACCAGTTTTCTTTGAGGTTGTAGCCATATGGCTGTGCCTTATTTAAAAAGATTTAGAAATTTACCAAGTGGTAACAGGAGTCTTAAGAAATTATTTCTTTCTTCCTGCGACAGTTTTTCTCGCTCCTCTGCGAGTGCGAGCATTTGTTCGTGTTCGTTGTCCACGAACAGGGAGACTCATTCTATGCCTACGACCACGGACACATCCAATATCCTGAAGTCGTTTAAGGGCCATTCCTTCTTGGCGCCTCAGATCTCCTTCAAGAGTAAAATCTTCAGTAGCAGCTCTAAGCTTCTGAACATCGCTATCTTCTAGATCCTTTACTCGAATATCAGGGTTGACACCTGATTTTTCAAGGATATTTTGGGCTCTAGTCAAGCCAATACCATAGATGTATGTAAGGGCAATCTCGACCCGCTTTTCGCGAGGTATATCGATGCCTGCAATCCGTGCCACTTAGGAATAAATCGAAGAGGACAATGAAGTCATCATAATAAAAGGATGACTTTTATTTAAGAAGAATCCAAAAAGGAAATTAATCACTTAAGGCTTCTAAGGACAGTCAGGTGTCAGCCCTGACGTTGTTTGTTACGAGGCCTTTTCTTGTTGATCACATAGATTCGGCCTCTTCGCCTCACGATTTGATCGTCAGGACTAATTTTTTTGACTGAAGATCTAACCTTCATTTGGTGAGATTCTCCTATTTCCAAACTATAACTTTACTACATCGTCAGCCTAAAGCTTTCTCAATACATGAAAACACAACATCAATTTCAGAATCACCATCGATTCCTTTTAGAATTCCTTCTTTACTATATAAATCTATAAGAGGAGCAGTTTTTTCTCTGTAGATTTTGAGTCGATTAATTATTACTTCTTTATTGTCATCTTCTCTTCCTCTTGCTAGCAGCCTTTTAATTAAATAATCATCAGAAACTTTTATTGATATTACCGCCTCTAAAGGTTGATTGATTTTTTCTAAAAGAATTTTTAGCGAATTTGCTTGTTTTATATTCCTTGGGAACCCGTCTAACAACCAACCTTTTTCAATATTCAACAATCTTCCCTCAACAATTGAGAGAACTAATTCATCACTTACTAATTCTCCTTTATTCATTATTTCAGCGGCCTTTAGACCCAATTCAGATCCAGAAGAAACCTCATCTCGAAGCAAATCACCAGTAGAAAGGTGATCTAAACCATATTTATTACAATAAATTTTTGCTTGAGTACCTTTCCCCGCTCCAGGCGGGCCAAGAAAAAGTAATTTGTTTTTCATTTAGAAAAGCATAGTAAGAGTTTTATTGACGAACTAATCCTTCATATCTTTGAGAAATCACATAAGTCTGAACTTGCTTCGATGTATCAATTGCAACTCCTACCAAAATCAATAATGAAGTTGCACCAAGCCCCTGAAAAGTTTGAACATTGGTTGCTCTCTCTACTGCAGCTGGGACAATAGCTACTGACCCCAGGAATAATCCACCAAGTAAAGTCAAACGATTTTGAACACCAGAAAGATATGAAGAAGTAGAACTTCCAGGCCTAACTCCTGGAATTGCAACACCACCTTTTTTCAAATTAGACGCAATATCTATTGGATTAATTGTCAAAGAAGCATAAAAATATGCAAATCCTAATATCAATGCAAAAAATGTTATTGCGTATGGCCATGGGTTAGATGAGCCTGGATTAAGTGAACTTGCAGCCTTTATTAATAATGGGTTTTGAGTGAAATTGGCAATCGTTATTGGAAGAAAAATCAATGCTGAGGCAAAAATTATAGGCATCACTCCTCCTGCATTTAACTTAAGAGGTAGATAACTTTGCCTGCTTGGTAAAAGGGCTGTACCTCCCATTTGGCTTTTAGCACTAACTATTGGAATTCTCCTGGCTCCTTCTTGAACAAAAATAATACCTACAATGGTAATTAAAAAAACCATCAAGAGAATTATTATCCCAAGCACATCTGAACGATCTCCAGTCTGAGCTTTTTCAATCGTAGAGCTTAGTGCCTTCGGCAAAGTAGCGACAATATTTAAAAAAATAACTAAAGAAGCTCCTTGGCCTATACCTTTTTCAGTAATAATCTCACTCAGCCACATAACTATCATTGATCCTGTAACCAAAGCAAGAGAGGTTTGAATCACAAATTCAGTTTCACCAAGACCTTCTACTGCATATTGTCTAAGAATTAAAGCAAAAACTGTACTTTGAACTAATCCCCAACCCAAAGCTACATATCTAGTTATTTGAGCAATCTTCCTTCTTCCTGCCTCCCCTTCATTTTTCTGTAAATCTTCTAATTGGGGTAAAGATGCAGTAAGCAACTGAATAATTATTGAAGCGTTAATAAATGGAAGTATTCCAAGCGCAAAAATACCCAAAGTTGAAATACCACCACCTGTGAAAATATCAAGAAAACCAATAAGTTGACCTCCCTGATCAATGAAGGTCTTAAAAGCCTCTCTATCTATTCCAGGCATAGGAACATAAATTCCCAGTCGAACAATCAATAATAATCCAAGAGTTGTGGTCACTCTTCCCCTAAGCTCCTCGTTCCTGAAAAGCTGGGTAATTACTTCACCTGCACTTGGATTACGGCCTCGGCTTATTAACATTTAGTGATAATAATTTATTTGGAACTAATAAATACAATTAATTTCTTTTGAGATAATAATTAATTGTATACTTCACAGGTTCCTCCTGCTTCTTCAATTTTCTTTTTAGCAGATGTTGTAAAAGCCGCAGCTTGGACTTTTAATTTAACTTCTAATTTGCCATTACCAAGAATTTTTAGAGGATTTTTGGGTTTAGTGAGAATCCCTTCCTTCACCAAAGAATCAAGATTTACAACTGTTCCTTCTTTCAATGAATTCAAATTAGAAACATTTAAAACAGTAAAACTTTTTTGGTTAACTATTGGAAAATGCTTCAACTTGGGAACCCTTCTGTATAAAGGCATCTGACCACCTTCAAAACCTGGCCTAGTAGGTCTTCCTGACCGAGATTTTTGTCCCCTCATCCCAAAACCACAACTCGCACCCTGACCAGCTGCTATGCCGCGACCTTTACGCATTTTTTTACGTCTAGATCCTTTATTTGCCTGAAGGGAGTCCAATTTGATAGCCATAATTTTTAAGAGTAAATCTGCTCAAGTGAAATACCACGCTCTTTAGCTGTGGCTTTATGAGTTCGTAACTCACTTAATGCAACCATTGCCGCCCGTGCGTTATTAAGAGGTGTTTTACTTCCTAATCTCTTAGCAAGTACATTTTTGATTCCGGCTAGTTCTAAAACAGTGCGAATTGAACCACCTGCGATTACGCCTGTTCCAGGAGCTGCTGGACGTATTAATACACTAGCTGCCCCATCTCTTCCATTAGAGAGAGTTGGAATAGAGCTATTTCGAGTTAATGGAACACGGACAAGATGTTTTTTGCCATCTGCCACCCCTTTTCGTACAGCACCAATTACATCTCCTGCTTTCCCTACACCAACACCAACCTGACCTTTTTCATTACCTACTACTACTATCGCTCTAAAACTCATCTTCTTTCCACCCTTAACAGTTTTTGAGACTCTTCTTATCTGAACAACACGTTCTTGCCACTCAGAGTCCCTTTCTTGCCCCCTTCTATCTCTTCTACCACCTCGCTTATCTCCTTTGCTTCGACGGTTTTCTTGTCTTCCGTCTGCGGCTGGAGTGCCATCTGATGATCCAGAGGATCTTTTATTTTGTGACTGGTTTTTAGAATCTGTCATTATAAAAGCAAAGATTAAAAGTTCAAGCCTGCAACTCTGGCAGCTTCGGCTAGAGCTTTAACCCTGCCATGATAGATGTTTCCACCTCTGTCAAAGATAACTTGTTTGATGCCTTTTGATAAAGCTTTTTTAGCAACAAGTTCTCCGACTGCAGTAGAAGCATCGCAGCTCCCAGCATTCACTTTCAAAGATGCTTTTAATTCTTTATCAAGAGTTGATGCAGCACATATAGTGTTTTGAGCATCATCATCAATTATTTGGGCATAGATGTGGTTATTAGAACGAAAAACAGCAAGTCTTGGTCTTGCTTCTGTACCACTCAAGTGCCTTCTCAAACGTTTATGACGTTTTTGGGTCTGTTGCTTTCTAGATAGTTTCGTCATGACTTGAAAAATTAAATAAACAAATGAATAAGATTAAGCTTTGCCAGATTTACCAGCTTTTCTAATTATCTGTTCTCCTTCATATTTGATTCCTTTACCTTTATAAGGTTCTGGGGGCCTTATTGCTCTTATTTTTGCAGCTTCATTACCGACTAGTTCTTTATCAGCCCCAGTTACAATCACATTTGTATTATTTTCAACTTTAAAAGTGATGCCATCTGGCGGAACAACCTCCACTGGATGACTATAACCGGCACTCACAACAAGTGTTTTGCCTTTTACTTGAGCTCTAGAACCAACGCCAACAATCTCAAGTTTTTTTGTAAAGCCATTACTAACTCCCTCAACCATATTTGCTACTAGAGATCTACATAATCCATGCATTTCTCTAGCCTTTCTCTTGTCGTTAAGAGGTGTAACCACAATGGAGTTTTCATTTTTACTGAGACTCACCCCATCAGGGAGTGTTCGACTCAATTGACCTTTAGGACCTTTTACCGTGATAGATAATCCTTCAACTTTTACATCTACCTTTTCAGGAAGGGAGATTGGTTTTTTTCCAGTACGAGACATAATAGATACCTAATCAATCAACAGACGTAGCAGAGGACTTCTCCTCCCACACCTTGCTTACGAGCATCACGATCACTCATGACTCCCTTTGAAGTAGAAATTATTGCTACTCCAAGGCCTCCTAAAACTTTTGGTAAACCTCGAGTATTTTTATAAATCCTCAACCCAGGTTTACTCACCCGCTGCATTGAACGAATAATAGGTGAGCGATGCTTTCCGGTATATTTCAATCCAAGAACGAGTTGCTTTCGAAAGCCTTCTCCTTCTTCATTGATTTCTGCAATGAATCCCTCCCTCTGAAGAACCTTAGCAATACTAAGAGACATTCTTGAGGCAGGTACTTTGGTTTTTTCGTGACGTTTTTCACTTGCATTTCGTATGCGAGTGAGCATGTCTGAAATTGGATCGTGGTTGGCCATAGTATTTAGCTAATCAAACTCATTTTTTACGGAAAGGCATTCCCATCTCACTAAGGAGAGCCTTACCTTGTTCGTCAGAGGTTGCACTTGTCACAATCGTGATGTCCATACCTCTAATAGTGTCGACTTTGTCAAAAGTAATTTCAGGGAAGATAAGCTGTTCTTTGACTCCTATGGTGTAGTTTCCACGACCATCAAAGCTTTTTGGACTCACACCTCGAAAATCTCTGATTCTAGGTAAAGCTAAATTAATAAACCTTTCCAAGAATGCATACATACGATCACCTCTGAGTGTGACTGCACAGCCTATTGGCATCCCCTGTCTGATCTTAAAAGTCGCGATTGCTTTCTTAGCCCTTGTTACGAGCGCTTTCTGCCCAGAAATTGTTGCCATCTCAGCTAAAGAAGCTTCTAGAGACTTTGAATTTTGAGCAGCTTCACCAAGTCCTCTGTTTAAAGTGACTTTTTGCACTTTAGGTACTTGATGAATATTTTTTAGACCAAGATCTTTTAAAAGTTTTGGTCGGATTGTCTCTCGATAGCGAGTTTTTAGTGACATGGCTTAAAAAAAATTAATTCTGGTCTTGGTCAGAATTGAATGGGGAAAAGGAAGACTGTTTTAGTTAATTCAGACAGAGAATTAGTGAAGTAATTAATCAATTAATTCACCTGTCTTCTTTAATCGTCGTTTCTTTGACCCATCTTTATCTACGAAAATTTCAACCTTACTAGCCACTTTTTCTTTTGTTGAATAGATCATTACATTTGATGCATGCAATGATTTTTCTTCTGTGACTATTCGGCCAGTTTCGCCTTCTTGTGTTGGTTTTACATGCTTTGTAATTTGATTAATTCCTTTTACAACAACTCGATTTTCATAAGGCAGTGTTTGAAGAACTTCTCCAGTTTTCCCCTTATCCTTACCAGAAATAATCTGAACGGTATCTCCTTTATGAATCTTCATTTTGATCCGATCAGAAGAAACTTTATTTTTGTTAATTGCTGTCATGACTAAATAACCTCCGGAGCCAAAGAGACGATCTTAGTGAAATTTCGCTCTCTTAATTCACGCGCAACAGGACCAAATACCCTTGTCCCTCTTGGATTTTGATCATCATTGATAAGAACAGCAGCATTGTCATCAAAACGAATTGAATTTCCAGTCTCTCGTCGCATTGTTGCTTTAGTACGAACTACAACTGCTTTGACAACATCTGATTTTTTTACTCCCATATTTGGCATTGCATCTTTAACAGAGGCAACAATTACATCTCCTACATGGGCATAACGACGATTAGACCCCAAAACCCTGATACATTGCAATCGCTTGGCCCCACTGTTATCGGCAACAGTCAGGAATGTCTCTTGCTGAATCATTTTGCTGCCTCCTTGGATTTCATTCCCTGAATAAGAACCTCAGAAACAGTCCATCGCTTATGAGCACTGATTGGACGAGACTCTGTAATTCTGACTCGATCTCCCACTTTGCAATGGTTATCTGCATCGTGAGCCTTATATCGAGTAGTACGACTAATAATTTTTTGGTAGATCGGGTGTGGAAATCGATTTTCCACTGCTACAACTACTGTTTTTTGCATTTTGTCACTGACAACAGTGCCTACCATTTCCTTGAGTGCCATAACTAAAAAATCAAGATGATGTATTTGAGCGGTTTCGCTCATTAGAAACCGTTAAAAGTTGAGCTAACTCGATCCTTGCTTCTTTAAAACGGTGGGTTTTAGTGAGCTGCCTAGTTGCTTGCTTAAAACGAAGATCAAAAAGTTCCTTGCGAAGATGTTCAATCTTTTCTGATATCTCAGCATCAGATAGATTGCGAATCTCTTTCGTGGTTGTTTTGCTCATAATCATTTCTCCACGGTGACTGCTTTAGCAGATGGGTCAGCAGAATTAATCTTTTTCTGGCGTGATTCTGGCTCCAGTGAAATAAATTTTGTTTTAACTGGAAGCTTGTATTGAGCAAGACGCATTGCCTCTTTTGCAATTTCCTCTGTAATTTCATCTCCACCCATTTCAAATAAGATTCGACCAGGTTTGACAACTGCAACCCAAAATTCAGGATTACCTTTACCAGATCCCATTCTTGTTTCAGCGGGTCTCATAGTTACTGGCTTATCAGGGAAAATTCTAATCCAAATTTGTCCTCCCCTTTTGACATAACGAGTCATTGCTCTTCGACTCGCCTCTATTTGCCTTGAAGTAACCCAACCACAATCTTGAGCCTGCAATGCAAACTGACCAAAAGCGATTTTATTACCTCTGGTAGCGACGCCGCGCATGCGACCTCTTTGTTGTTTCCGAAATTTGGTTCTTTTGGGACTAAGCATGATTTAAGACTCCTTATTTAGCTTCATTGGAACGATCCTCAAATTGTTGAGGTCTTCGAGTCCCCCTATTTCGTCTAGGAGTACCAGCGACAGGTAATGGCTGTTCTTCTTTGGGAAGAACTTCACCTTTGAAAACCCATACTTTGATACCTAAAACACCATAGGTTGTGGACGCCACTTTGGTTGCATAATCAATTTCAGCTCTCAAAGTATGAAGTGGCACTCTTCCTTCACGAGTCCATTCAGATCTCGCAATTTCAGCTCCATTCAATCTACCTCCAACCTGGATCTTAAGACCTAAGACGCCAGCTCTCTGAGCTCTTTGCACAGCCATACGAATTGTGCGTCTAAATGCAACACGTTTTTCTAATTGCTGAGCAATATACTCTGCAAGAAGATAAGCATCAGCATCAACTTTTTCAACTTCAACAACATTTATACGTACTTGTCTATTTCTATCTCCAATTGTCTTTTGAATACCTGATCTAAGCTCTTCAATTCCACTTCCTTGCCTACCAACAATGACTCCTGGTCGAGCAGTTTTTAATTCAACTTCAAGTTGATCTGCTTTACGAGCAATTAACACATCACTGATGCCTGCAGGGCCATACTTTTTTTTGATAAAAGTACGTATCCGGTCATCTTCTTGAAGTAATAAAGGATAAGTTTTGCTTGGTGCATACCATTTAGAACGATGCTCTTGGGTGATCCCGAGCCTAATTCCAGTGGGGTGAATTTTATGTCCCATCAGTCTGAATCCTCAGAATTAGTTGATTTATTAGCAGAAACAGCAATGCTGATGTGGCAAGTCTGTTTTTTTATAGCAAAAGCTCTACCTTGAGCTCTAGGGCGATAGCGCTTCATTGGGGGACCCATATCAGCCGTAGCCAAGGTAATAATCAAAGCAGAAGGATCAAGACCAAGATTATGTTCAGCATTAGCAACTGCTGATCGCAAAACCTTTGTTATTGGCTCAGTTGATCTATAAGGCATAAACTCAAGCATGATTAATGCATCTCTATAAGTCCGTCCTCTTATTTGATCAAGAACACGTCTTACTTTTGAAGCAGATCCACGTATATAACGCCCATGTGCTTGAGCTTCAGTTTTAGTTGATGAAGTAGTCATGTTTAACGTGCTCCTTTTTTATCTCTAATGTGACCTTTATAAGTTCGAGTTGGAGCAAACTCACCCAACTTATGGCCAACCATTTGCTCTGTTATAAAAACAGGAATGTGACTCTTGCCATTATGAACAGCAATTGTATGGCCAATCATAATTGGCAAGATAGTTGATGCTCTGGACCATGTTTTAATGACAGTTTTATCTTCATTAGAGTTTTGCTTCTCGATTTTTCGAAGCAAACTGTCTGAAATAAAAGGCCCTTTTTTAAGTGAACGTCCCATAAAGATTTAATAGAATTGATAAAGAGAGATAGAAATCATGAATCGCGACCTCCTCTACTCCGTTTAGATACCTTGCGTCGTTTTCGAAGTACGTACTGATTGCTGGGCTTGTTCTTCTTCCTGGTTTTCAAACCAAGTGCAGCTTTACCCCAAGGTGTTACTGGGCCAGCTCGACCAACTGGAGCCTTACCTTCTCCACCTCCATGTGGATGATCACATGGGTTCATAACACTTCCTCTAACTTGAGGTCGTCTTCCAAGCCATCTTCTTCTTCCTGCTTTTCCAAGACTAGTGTTTCTAATTTCAGAATTGCCTACTTCACCAAGAGTGGCATAGCATTCTTTTCTTACTAAACGGACCTCAGTTGAAGGTAATTTCAACGCAACATAATCTCCTTCTTTGGCCATAACTTGAGCACTAGCTCCTGCTGTCCTCACCATCTGTCCCCCTCGTCCGGGATACAACTCAACACAATGAACACTTGAGCCCAAAGGCATTGATGAAAGTGGTAAAGCATTTCCAGTTTCAATTGGCGCATCTGGACCAGAAATGACTTGTTGGCCAATACTTATTCCTGCAGGAGCAAGAATATATCTCTTCTCACCATCTGCATAAAAAAGAAGGGCAAGTCTTGCATTTCGATGAGGGTCATAATGAATTGCTGCAATCTTGGCCGAAATACCATGCTTGTTTCGTCGAAAATCAACAATCCTATATAGCCTTTTATGACCTCCGCCTCTATGTCGACAAGTTATAACTCCTCTATTGTTACGACCTTTCTTTCTGTGCTTGGATACAACAAGTGAGCGCTCAGGCTTACTAGAAGTAACTTCACTAAAGTCAGTAACTACTCTAGTACGAGTACCAGGAGTATAAGGTCTGAAACTTCTTATTGCCATTGTTTTAACCCTCCTCCGATTCTGGGAATAACTGTATAGAGTTGCCTTCTGCAAGACGCACCACAGCTTTCTTTACTTGTGGTCTCTTACCAGAAAATCTACCAACCCTTCTGCTTTTTCTTGGAGGATTCATGGTACTAATACCAAGAACTTTTACCTCAAACATTTTTTCAATGGCAGCTTTTATATCTGGTTTAGCCGCTCTTGGATCAACTTCAAAAGTGTACTGATTTAAATCTAAAGCTTTAGTAGCTTTTTCTGTAATCAAAGGACGCTTGATTACATCAGTAAGTCTTTTATCAAAAAATTTAGTCATTGCCATACACCTCCTTAATTGTTGATAATGCGTCTTCACCTATGACCAAATCATTGGCATTAAGAAGATCAAAAACATTCAGCTGATCAGCTGAAATAAGTTTGATTCTCTCAAGGTTTCTAATTGAACGCTTGATGACCTCTGAAGGATTACTGAGAATAATTAAAATCTTGTTTTCTGAATCAAGTCCTAAGCGCTTTAACAAAGCAACGATTTCGCTCGTTTTAGGAACTTCAAGATTTGTTCCAAAGTCTTTAATTATTTTAGAGTCAGAAATTCTACTCATAAGAGCAGTTCTAAGAGCTAATCGGCGTTCCTTTCTATTCATTGCCAAGTTATATGTACGAGGCTTAGGACCAAATACAATTCCACCTCCTGGACGGAGAGGGGTTCTAATTGAACCTTGTCTTGCCCTACCAGTACCTTTTTGTTTGTAAGGTTTACGCCCTCCTCCTCGCACTTCAGATCTGGTCAAAGTACTTGCAGTACCTTGACGGCTATGTGCCTGCTGACGCAAAACTGCACGATGTAATAGATCTACTGCTGAGGATTCCTTCGCAGTTTTGAGATCAATTGATAATTCCCCAGATTTTTCACCTTGCCAATCAAGGACTGTACAGTTAGTCATCATTTACCTCCTTGATTGGTAGAGACGCCAACTCGTTTGGCAGGTCTAATATTTAAAAGAGATCCTGGTTTCCCTGGAACAGATCCCTTAACTACTAATAAGTTTCGATCAATATCGATCTGGAGAATTTCTAGTCCTCTAGTAGTGACTTTTTTACCACCATAACGACCTGCCATTCTTTTACCTGGATACACACGACCAGGGGTAGTTCCAGCTCCTGTTGATCCAGGTAATCGATGATTCTTTGAACCGTGAGTCATAGGACCGCGACTAAATCCATGTCGCTTTTGATAACCTGCAAATCCTCTACCCATAGTGTCTCCACTAACATCAACCTTTTGACCTTTTTCGAAATCACCAACAGTTATTGAAGCTCCAAGTTCAAAGTCACTTGGATTCTCTACTCGATACTCTCGAAGATGGCGCAAAAAATCACTTCCTGACTTTGAAAGATGACCTTTCGCAGGCTTGTTAATAAGTTTTTCACGAATGGATTTAAAACCAATCTGTACAGAGGAATAGCCATCTGTATCAGAAGATTTTAATTGAGTTATTCGACAGGGACCCGCTTCGATCAAAGTGACTGGAACGGCTCTGCCTTGATCATCGAAGAGCTGGGACATCCCCAACTTCTTACCTAAGATTCCTAAAGACATGAGTGAAATAAACGCCAGCTCTACTGTCAATCTTTAAAAAGAAAGACTTAAAATCTTAATTAAATCGCTTATCAAGCCAAAAAAGTTGAAATTAAATTCAATTTAGTTGGAAAAAGCTAGCGACAATTCAGATGGCTGAGACTTTTCTGAACTTTATGAAAATTCAAATAGTATCTCGACAAAAGAATAATGAATTCCTCTGTACTGGCCCAATGACCAAACGCAAACGTCTAGTCTGCTCAAGTTTCTAGCGGCCCGGCTAGCGGTCGGGCATAGAAAAGCTTTAGCAACTTATAAGATTACACTACTGTCGCCCATTTTGTGTGATGCTTCACTTGAATAAGACAAAGAATTTGTATTAAAGGATGCCTCTATTACTTTCTGGTCAGAAATTTCGCACTGATCTTGAATCCTTTGGATGTCTTGCCATCCTGACTCCGTTAGAAGGTGGAGCAGAAACTCGTTTACTGCGAAGACTTAGAGCTAATGGATATCAAACACAAATAACTTCCGCTAGAGGATTAGGAGATCCTGTTGTCTTTCTTACAAAATTACATGGAATTAGGCCTCCACATTTGGGGCATCAAAACGTTGGCAGAAACGGGGCATTAGGAGAAGTACAACAGGTTATTCCTCAATTAAATGAATTGTTAGCAGGAGACAAACCATTGGTTCTTTGGCTATTAGAAGGTCAAGTATTATCCAAATCAGAACTTCTATCAATAAATAATCTTTGCCAAAAAGAATCACGAATAAAAATTGTTATTGAAATGGGAGGAGCTAGAAGTATTCAATGGCAACCATTAAATGAATTTATTGCTAAAGATTAGAACTTAATTAAATTGACTTCTCAAAACTCGCATTGCAATTCTGAAGCTCTCAAAAAAGGCAACTGGGTAAAATTAATATGTGGCGCAAGTAATCAAGATTTATCTTCAATAGCTGATCTTTGCTCAGTTTATGGAGCTGCGGGAGTTCACTGCATTGATCTTGCTGCAGACGAAGCAGTCATCAACACAGCTCGAAATGCTATGGATTGGGTTTTCGAAACTCATGGGAAAAAACCATGGCTGATGGTTAGCTTGAGTGATGGAGAAGATGCACATTTCAGAAAAGCTTGGTTCAACCCAGATTTATGTCCATCCAATTGCTCAAGACCATGTCAAAACATTTGTCCAGCTAAAGCAATTGCAAATAAAGGTGGGATTAACAGCAAAAAATGCTATGGATGTGGCCGATGTATTGATAGATGCCCGCTAGGAATCATTCAAGAAAAAGATCGAAGATTAACTCTTAAAGATTTTGCTCCATTATTAAAAACAATTAAACCAGATGCAGTAGAAGTTCATACTGCCCCAGGAAGAGCCAAAGAATTTGAAAATACTATCAAGGAAATTACCAAAGCAAAGTTGCAATTAAAGCGATTATCTGTCAGCTGTGGATTGCAAAGCCATGGTATTAATTATGAACAATTCGCAGAGGAACTCTGGATGCGTCACAAGTTCCTAAGAATGCACAATCAAAAACCGCTTTGGCAACTTGATGGGAGAAGGATGAGTGGCGACCTGGGAGCGGGTACAGCAAAAATTGCAGTCAGATTATGGAAAAAAATTCGCCCAATAGCTCCACCCGGACCTTTACAACTGGCTGGTGGAACTAATGAAACAACCATTACTTATATCCCTAATATTTCTGGACCTGAAGGTATTGCCTTTGGCGGAATGGCAAGAAAAATAATTCAACCTTGGCTCATAGAAGCTGAAAAAAAACAAATTAGCCTTAGAGAATGGCCAGAAGGTTGGGAAGCAGCTCTTTCAGCAGCTAAAAAACTCATAAATCCATGGCTTATTAGAAAATCTTTATAATTGAGTTTTCATTGATCAGATCCAGTAAACAAATGACTCAAACGGTCAAATAATGAGAAAACTTTTTGTCCGAACAAAAAAAATTGGCTAATTACATGACAGGATTGAATCAAATATGCAATTATTTGATAGTGAAAAACAGATTTATGCATAATCAATCAAAAGCATAAATCTTATTTAATGGGCCGTGGCCAAGTGGTAAGGCATCGGGTTTTGGTCCCGACATTCGTAGGTTCGAATCCTACCGGCCCAGTTTTTAGTTTTTTTAGTGACAGAAAAACCACTACTAGTTCTTGATTTTGATGGGGTCATAGTTGATGGAATGACTGAATATTGGTCAAGTTCTCGTCAAGCCTTCATTGACTTACTACCCAAAAACAAAGAAAACTATTATTTCCCTTCTACTGAAATACCAAAAGCTTTCAAACGCCTCAGGCCATGGGTTCATCATGGTTGGGAAATGGTTCTTTTGGCTGCTGAATGCTCAAACAGCAAAAGTAGACTAAATCTAAGAGGAATTGAATTTTTCTCACAAAATTATCCAAAAGAATGTGATTTAGCACTTAAACAATGGAATTGGACCCCTAATCAACTTCAAGAAGCTTTAAATGATGCACGAAGAAATGCCATATCTAATCATCCCAATCAATGGTTCAACACTCATAAACCTTTTTCTGAAGTCGTTCAACGTCTCCAAATACTTGATAATGAAAAAATTGAATTCGCTGTCTTGACTACAAAAAGTTTGGAATTCACCCAGAAACTTCTTACTAGATTCAATCTCCAGCCTAAATTTGTTTTTGGTCACGAAGCAGGAAGTAAACCAGAAGTTTTAACTAAAATCTTGCAAACACAAATAATCAAAGGCTTTATTGAAGATCGCAGAACAACATTAGAAACAATCCTCAAGAACCACAATCTGCAATCTATACCTTGCTATTTGGCTAGTTGGGGGTACTTAAAACCTCAGGATCTTAAGCATCTACCATCGAGTATCAAATTGCTAGACCTTAAAACTTTAAATACTCCCATCGCGAACTGGCCTTGACTAAATAGCGTACGTCTGTACTATCGAATGTAATTGATATTCGTTGAGAATCCACGTTTTCGATCATTAATTCCAACGACTGTTGTTGTTCTCTTTAAATCACAATCAGTTTCATGTCACCCGAAGCTAGACCACTCCAATCCTCAAAACCTGAATCTCGACACACAGATGTCAAGAATGGAGAGAAAGAAAAAGCATTAAATCTAGTGCTAGGGCAAATAGAACGCAATTTTGGGAAAGGCTCAATAATGCGCCTAGGAGATGCCTCAAAAATGCGTGTAGAGACAATATCTACTGGAGCCTTAACTCTTGATTTAGCGCTTGGCGGTGGCTATCCAAAAGGAAGAGTAATAGAAGTATATGGTCCTGAAAGTTCCGGGAAAACAACACTTACATTGCATGCAATAGCAGAAATTCAACGTAATGGTGGTGTAGCTGCCTTTGTAGATGCCGAACATGCTTTGGATCCAGTTTACGCAGCTTCACTTGGTGTAGATATCGAGAATCTTCTCGTATCACAACCAGATACAGGAGAAATGGCATTAGAGATAGTAGACCAACTTATTAGATCTGCGGCAGTCGATCTAGTTGTAGTTGACTCGGTCGCGGCACTTACCCCTCGTTCAGAGATAGAAGGAGAAATGGGTGATCATGCAGTAGGTAGTCAAGCTCGCTTAATGAGTCAAGCAATGAGAAAAATTACAGGGAATATAGGCAAATCTGGATGTACAGTAATTTTCTTAAATCAATTACGTCTAAAAATTGGTATTACATACGGAAACCCAGAAACAACTACTGGTGGTAATGCTCTTAAATTTTATGCCTCAGTCAGATTAGATATTCGTCGTATTCAAACTTTGAAGAGAGGAACTGAAGAATATGGAATTCGTGCGAAAGTGAAAGTAGCAAAAAACAAAGTCGCACCTCCATTCCGAATAGCAGAATTTGATATTCTGTTTGGGAAAGGAATTAGTACTCTTGGTTGTCTCCTTGACTTGGCCGATGAAACTAATGTCGTTACGCGTAAAGGTGCTTGGTATAGCTATGAAGGAGACAACATTGGGCAAGGGAGAGATAATACAATTACATGGCTTGAACAAAATCCTGAATCAAAAGAAATAATTGAAAAGTTAGTAAAAGAAAAATTAACCGAAGGATCAGAAGTCAGTGCTAATTCAATGCGCCCACTAGCAGCGGCTGCGCGTAATGCCTCATTGCGCCAAGTATCAGCAAACGGCTAAATTTTATCTTATATCTGCAGGAGTCCACCATCCCGCAGCGGGTCCAATAAAGCGAACTATTACCCACAACAAAACTAAAGCAGCAATACCTATCCATCCCACGCGAATACTTAGTTGAATAAATTGATCTCTTTGAGCTTGAGTAACAGGAAACCAAGAAACAATCCGAGGTGATTCATTACTAGAGTCTTTCTTTCTACGTGGTTCTAAACCTTGTTGAGATCTTCGGCGAGCTTCTCCCATTATAAAAAAACAATATTTTTTAATCTTAGAGATTGATTTTAATAAGGCAATAAACGCTCTAAAGCAATCCAAGGTTCAAGAGCTTGAAATATTAATTTCCCCCAACTTCTGTAACGCATTCGACCATCAAGTATCGCTACTCGAACATCTTTACCTCTAATTACTGAAACAGATTTGAAAAGTATACTTAGAGTTTCTGGTAAGAGAAATTCTCTAAACCAATCACGACCTTGCTGCTTAAACATTTCAACTTTAGCGGCAATCCAAGGAGATTCTAAAGTCGGGAATGGAATTAATATAAAAATCAATTGATCTGGTATTGGCAAATTTTTCTGGTTACTAATCCACCAATCACAACTACAACAAATAATCCCATTTGTCTCAACATCAATAGCCTCATGAACGACTCTCAATCCAAAAGCGCCAGCCAATTCACTAGTTAACTGCAGGCGTAATTGCAAGTCATCTACCAAAATAATAGTTATTCGAGTTCGTCCCAGGATTAATCTGTGACATTGTCTTAAACCATACCGATAAAAAGAAGAGGTATTTGGTAAAGGTTGTCTTTTGGGTACAAATAATGGAATAGCTTCTTGATTTAATGTATTTCCTAATCTTACTTTTAAAGTGAAAGATATTTTGATCCTATCTAAATCTAAAAGTAAAGAACTATTTTCAACTGAGTTAGTCAGGATTAAAAGAGTGTTCTTCAAAAAGAGATCTGAAAGAGTTTGAAAAGGAGTCAAAGGTTGAAAATATAAGCTCCAACTCAATATTTGACTATCAAGTTTCGCCCATATCACCCATTCATTGTTAATCACATTAAAAGCACGCTTCCATTTTGGTGATATTTCTAAATCATCTTTTAAAATTTCTTTTAAAATTAAAATTTCTCTATTATCAATTCTTACGAAAGAATTATGATTGACTAATTGACTAATAATTCTACAATTTAGGCGTTCATAAACTTCACGAATTGAGGCTTCAAAATTCAAATGAGAATGAATTAAGTACTCCCAATCTGTTGGAGTAATTATAATTGACATCGATTCTCTAAGCTCTTTCGATATCAAATCAGATTCAGGGAAAATTAATTGTCGATTTTTGAGTAAACGTTTTTCATTTGCATAAATCAAATCTTTATAACTAAGAACCCAAATTTTTTCATTTACAGAAGTTTTTAAAATACCTTCTACATAATCAAATAATAATTGAGTATTTTTTAATTTTGGCAATTCATGTTCAATCAATTGTCGATGTTGATTTTTTGACAAAATTAATGCAATTTTTTTATTTTGCAAGCAAAGTGGGATCAAAAGGCCAGGCCACCAAAAATTCTTACTATCCCTTGATAATTGTATAAACGTATTATCTTTCCCACTTAAGCTTCTAGATATTAATCTTGTCAGAGTTAAATTATGAGGCCATTGAACAAGAGTATTTTGATAATATTTTTTTAAATATTTATGAGCCTCCACCTCAAGCATTAGAAAAACCTATTATCAAAAATGCTTTTAATCATGTTGCCCTATCAATAAATATATAGAACAATACGACCTATGGAGCTTAAATCAAAACCCTCAACAAAAATTGGAATTATTGGATTGGGCCTAATTGGAGGGTCCTTAGGCTTAGATCTGCAAAAGCTTGGATATACAGTGTACGGTATAACTCATCGTGAAGAGACTGCAAAAAGAGCAAGAGAAAGAAAACTAGCCCAAATAATCAGTACAAATACAGAAGTATTAAAAAATTGCTCAATAATTTTTATTGCTTTACCCCTTAAACAACTACTAAATCCTACTTCAGACCTAATTAATGCCATTCCTAAAAATGCCGTTATTACTGATGTTGGATCTGTAAAAGTTCCTATTTTAGATACATGGAAAAAGTTACATCCACGTTTTATCGCTAGTCACCCAATGACAGGCACAGAAGAATTTGGGGTTAATGCAGGTCAGCACAATTTATTTAAAGATAAACCATGGGTCGTTACACCTGACGAAGAAACTGATCAGAAGGCACTCGAAAAAATTCGTCGAATTTCTCTATCACTTGGGTGTCAATGGGTAAGTACTGAAGCCCATATTCATGATGAAGCAGTTAGTTTAATTTCCCATTTACCAGTTTTTATTAGTGCTGCATTACTAAATACCCTTGATACCGATGTAAATCCATCTGTCTATTCACTTGCCAAACGTATTGCATCCAGTGGTTTTGCTGACACCTCTAGAGTAGGAGGTGGAAATCCTGATTTGGGAGTCTCGATGGCAAAATACAACAAAGAAAATTTAATGAAAAGCTTGGGTTCTTATAGACATTCTTTAGATATTTTTGAAAAGTATTTACTTGAAGAGGACTGGAAAAAAATTGAAAATATACTTATGACTACACAAACAGGTAGACATAATTTCATCTCACAAACTACTAATTAAAAACAGGAAGATTTAAATGCCTCCCTTTTGTTTCCATTAATTGTCTAGCCACCATTAGTGCTGATTGACTTACCCCAGCAGTACCTTCACCAGGATAAATAGAATCGCCACAAAGCCATAAACCTTTTAAAGGTGTTCTACTTGGTAGACCAAAAGGTCCAAATTGAGATGGATGTTGACCTAGGCCTCCGACTATTCCACCTGGACGTCCAGTCCATCTTTCAAAGCTTCTTGGTGTAGAAAGTTCCTGATGCACCCAAGTAACATCTGAAAACCTAAACTTATTATTTATTATGTTCAGTATTTTATCTAAATAGAATTTTTTTTGATTGGTATAAGATTGACTATCTAAATTAGACCATTTATTAATATCAACAAAAATACTTGCTATTAAAGTAGCCATACCAATGGGAGCTCGTTGATCACCTTCAATGCTTATAGAAATAAATAATGAACCCAATTGCTCATCAAATATTTGAATATGAGAAGGACAATCAGCAGGTAAATAAGAACGAATTAACGCACCATAAAAGACAACAGCACCACTAGGTTTGGGTAAATTATTTATACATTCACGATATGTTTTACTTAATCCACCATTGGTAGAAACTAAATTTAAAAGCATTTGAGGAGGCAAACTAAAAACTATATCTGGTGCTTGAAGTCGTAATATTTTTTGTCTTTTATCAACTACCTTGAGATTAAATGTGCTCAATTCTTTATCTTGAAATATATTTAAAACACGATGACCCATCAATAGCTTTCCACCATCTCTTAAAAAACTTTTTTTCAAAGAATCGCTGAGGATTTGCATTGATCCTTTAAGATGCCATAAACCTCTTGGAGATTGAGCCATCTGAAGAACAGTTGCACCGTAAAGTGCGGCAGTTCTATTGGCAGGCTCTTGAGAATAAAGTTTTAACTGGAGGTCTAGAAATCTTCGTAGACGTTTATCTCTCTGACAACCAGATAATGCAAGCAAATCTGCCATAGTCAACTTACTCAATAGACCTGTCAAAAGATTTGAAGGACGAATTGCGCGAATCAATTGACTTAAATCCCATAAATTTCCTACTGGAAGAATTGGATCTCTATCTACAAATGCCCAATTACTATTGTGAATTTGAGAACATAATGACCAAAATATTTCACTTCCCGGAAAATGTTCTTTTCTTTCTTTCTCCCACCTAAATGGATCATGCCATAAATTTATTGGCTTAGTACCATCGCTTAGATCAATCGAACATCCAGGATCTAAAACTTTTGCATTTGGTATAGAAATATCTAAATAATTAAATAGACGATGATGAATTCCTCCTATTTCAAGACCTGCAACTTGAGTAGCCCCAACATCAAAAATATAAGGTCCCCTTCGGAAAGTACCAGCACAACCTCCTAATTGAGTATGAGCTTCTATTAACGTTACTTCATAGCCTTCTTTTGCCAGGATAGCTGCACCTGTTAACCCAGCTATCCCTCCACCAACAACAATGATAGATTCTTTAAACATCAAAAAGTTTCAGGTGAAAACAAAGTGAATGGAGGACTTAATAAAATACGCTCTATCAAATTCAAATAAAGTAAGCAAAAATTCTTTTGTTGACAAAATAATTCCAGTAGGAGGAGGTTGTATAAATAAGGCTTGGTGCATTTATTTTAAAAATGGCAAAAAGGTTTTTGCTAAATCAAATCATATTAACAATATTAATATGTTTAAGTTCGAAAGTGAGTGCTTGTTAGCTCTGAAGAAATTTGCCAATGAATCCTATATCTACATTCCAGAACCACTTGATCTGATCAGTTATGAGACTATATCTATACTTTTTCTTGATTGGATAGATCTCAAACAAACTAATCAGAATATCCTTGGCCAAGGTTTAGCACTAATTCATAAATTATCATCCGAGGAAAACAACAAATACTTTGGATGGGATGAAGAAGGCTTCATAGGTACAAGTATTCAAAAAAGAGGATGGGATACTAATTGGGGGGAATTCTTTATTAATTACCGTCTAAGACCACAACTAAAAAAAGCAGAAAAATGGGGAGTTAAAATTGAAGAATATGAGGATATTTTATTATTTTTAAATTCATTTTTAAATACTCATAATCCTAAAATTTCATTAGTCCATGGAGATCTATGGTCTGGTAATTGTGGTAGTACTAATAATGGTCTAGGAAGTTTATATGACCCTGCGAGTTACTGGGCAGACCGAGAGGTTGATATTGCAATGACTAAATTATTTGGGGGTTTTCATTCTGATTTTTACAATGGTTATAACAAGATTTGGCCACTTGATGAATTTTCAGACAAAAGAACTGATATTTATAATCTCTACCACGTATTAAATCATGCAAATATTTTTGGTGGTTCTTACAAGCAAACCTCATTAAAAATAATAAAAGACCTAAAACATCGTATTAAAACGAGATTTTAGATCTTTTATTATTTTTTCTTTTAATTTAACCTAGGTATTCCTTTTTAAGGTTTTGAACCTTGTCAAAAACAGCTGTTCTTTTTTCACTTGTTGTTAAGTTCTGCCAACTCCATTGGCCTAAAACTACTATGCCAAGAAGCTCTAGTAAACCAGGAAGAATTGGGAAGAAATTAACTGTATCAATAACAACCTTAATTAATACCTGAGCTAGTACAACGACTGCAATTATACCCGCAGCCTTGCCATACTTACCCATCTGAGTCCAATCAATTTTACTTAAAGATTCGTTAACTTTTCCCATTACATCACTGTAACGTTCCGAAAAATTAAAACCTTCAGTTTTGCCAGCCTTTGATTCATCTTTAGAATCAGGATTTACATCAGACATGAACACAAGCTACTAAGCAATTTATGGACTGAGCGTATCGAATTAATTTAATTAATGCCATAGGCTCAATGTGGATAATTCCGAACCAAAATAGAGAGGATGCCGAATCAAATCAATTTTTCTAATGAAAATTCCAAAATATATTGAATTCCATAACAATACAAATAGTATTCTCTCTAGGTTTTTCAAGGCAGCGGAACCTGAAGAAGGGTGCGCAATTTTAATTGGTCAAAGAAAGAACCTATCGAAAGATGCTTTAAAGAATTTTTGGGAAATAAAACGAGTTTGGAAATGTTGTAATATTTGGGGCAAAAAAGAATCGAGGTTAGTTGAGCAAAATCAAACCAAATTTAATCGTAGAAAAGAAATAAAGTTCACAAGAAAAAATCGTTTTGAGATAGATACTAAAGATCAGATTGCAGCACAAAAATGGGCAAGAAAAAATAATCTCGAAATTTTGTGTTGCGCTCATTCGCATCCCTCTGGACCAAATACACCTTCAGAAACGGATTTGAATTTGCACAACTCACCTGGCCTTATGGTTATTTCAAACAAAAATGGAAATTTAAAAGCATGGTGGATCAAAAATAAATATGATTTCCATAAGGTAGAAATTGGGGTTTTTCTTTAATGTAAACAAATACCATACGATTTGATTTATGGAGGAAAACAAAAATAAAGCAAATTTAAGTTCTGAAGAATTATCTAGGTATTCAAGGCACATAAGCCTTCCTGAAATAGGTATTCAAGGTCAAGAAAAACTAAAAAGAAGTTCAGTTGCTTGCATTGGTACTGGAGGACTAGGTTCCCCTCTTTTGATATACCTTGCTGCAGCTGGAATTGGACGCATAGGGATCGTTGACTTTGATGTTGTTGAAGACTCCAATTTACAAAGACAAATTATTCATACAACTAGTTCTATAGGTGTACTAAAAACACATTCAGCAAAAAAGCACTTACATAGAATCAATCCGTATTGTCAGGTTGAATTATTTAATCAAAAGCTAACAAATAATAATGCGCTAGAAATACTTAAAACTTTTGATGTGATTTGTGATTGTTCCGATAATTTCCCAACACGTTATTTAATAAATGATGCTTGTTTTATACTTAGTAAGCCTAATGTATATGGCTCTATATCAAGATTTGAAGGCCAAGCCAGTGTTTTCAACCTTACAGATAATAGTCCTAACTATAGAGATTTGATTCCCACACCACCACCATTAGATTTAATTCCATCTTGCTCTGAGGCAGGTGTGATGGGTATTCTACCAGGAATTATTGGTACTATTCAAGCAACCGAAACTATAAAAGTCTTAACAAATATTGGCAATCCACTTGATGGCAGGCTCCTCATATTTAATGCGTTAAATATGAGCTTTAAGGAGTTAACATTAAAATCCAATAAAATGAATAAAAAGATCAACAAGCTTATAGATTATGAAAGTTTCTGTTCTGAGATAAAGGTAAAAAATGAAGTCAATTTTGCTATAAAAAACATATCTATTAAGCAATTAAAATTACTTTTAAAGAAGACCTCAGAAAAAATTTTATTAGTAGATGTTCGAACCTTAGAAGAATACAAGGAATGTTCAATTCCAGATTCAAAATTAATACCTATCAGCACTATTGAAAATGGAGAAGCAATGAGTGAAATCAGAGATTATGCAGCGAAAAAAGATTTATATATATTTTGCAAAAGTGGCAAAAGATCATTGCGCGCGGTAAAGCATTTAAAAAGATCTGGAATAAATTGTATTAATATTGAAGGAGGAATTGAAGCTTGGAAAAAAGATCAATAAATCAGAGTTAATAGTCAACTCCCCGTTTTAAGTCAACGCCTTTTTCTGCATAATGCTTATGGCAAACCATCTCAGAGTGGACACTGGCTAAATCAAAATATATAGGATGATTCTTGCATCTACCTGTAATAATCACCTCCGTCTCTGAGGGTTTGCGAAGCAATGTTTGAACTATAGGCTCAACTGGTAGAAGCTCTAAATCAACAGTTGGATTTAACTCATCCAAAATGACTGTCTTATATAAACCACTTGAAATAGCTGCTCTCGCAATTTCCCATGCCCTTTCAGCCTCAACATAATCAATGGGCTGTTGTTGGCCTCTCCAAACAATCGCATCTCTACCAGATCGAAGATGATCGACTAAATGAGGATAACTCTCTCGAAGGGCTGCAATAGCTGCATCCTCTGTATATCCACTACCACCTTTAAGCCATTGCAAAATTAAAACACGATGACTTTTATCCTGACTAATTCCTCTACCAATAGCTTGTAAAGCTTTTCCCAAAGCACTCGTTGATTTTCCTTTTCCTTCACCTGTATATATTTCAATACCATCTATATTTGTTTCCAAAAGAATTTCCTGGTTATTAATTTCTGGACGTCTATGAGCTTTCATCTCAGAATGAAGTTCTGCAATTTTAATAAGAGGGTTTGGTGCTGCTCTTCCAGTCACAATAATTTCCATACCATTTGGTCTAGAAACTAGTGTTTTCACAACTTCTTCTACCTGTAACAACCCTAAATCTAAAACAGGATTCAATTCGTCTAAAACAACAACCGAATAAAGTGCGCTCGCAATTGCCCCTTTTGCTATATCCCACCCTCTTTGTGCTTCTTTGTAATCAAATTTTGTAGATTCATCAGCGGTAAAAAATTCACCACGACCCGTTCTGACTTGATCAATAAGATGAGGAAATCCTTGCTGTAAAGCATCTATTGCTGCATCTTCATCATATGCGCGTCCAGGTCCTTTCAAAAATCTCAAAAGTAATACTCTAGTTTGTCGTTTTTCACATATTCCTAGACCTATTGTTCTTAAAACGACTCCCAAAGCTGCCTGGCTCTTTCCCTTACCCTCGCCGTCATATACATGTAGTTGTCCATGACTACGTTCCTGACTTTCCGATGCCGTCGTAATCCCTATACCGTTTGATACCACGATCGATAATTATGATTCGTATGTATGCAACTTAACTTCTTCTCCGTGAGACGTCATAGAATATGCAAAACACATACAAATGCCAACGAGTTTAGAACATTAAATTTACAGAAAAACTAATCATCCCAAAAAAATCGTGTTTTTTAGTCAACTTGAATTCTTAAATGATAAAGAGCTCAAACAATTAGAAT
The DNA here is from genome assembly GCA_902564695.1 of uncultured Prochlorococcus sp. Taxonomy (GTDB): domain Bacteria; phylum Cyanobacteriota; class Cyanobacteriia; order PCC-6307; family Cyanobiaceae; genus Prochlorococcus_B. The sequence continues at coordinate 37,547 of CACFCB010000004.1, forward strand.
TATTGAGAGAATTTATAAATACTATCGATCATGCTTGTATTGCTTACTCTGGAGGTGTTGATAGTTCTTTAGTTGCTACCATAGCTCAAGAACAATTAGGCTCAAGAGCCTTTGCTGTAACTGGTGTTTCCCCTTCATTGGCACCATATCTACTTAAGCAAGCTCGTCTACAAGCTGCCTGGATTGGCATACGTCATGAAGAATGCCACACTCAGGAAATCAATGAACCAAATTACTTCAAGAATCCCGAAAATAGATGCTTCGCATGCAAAAAAGAATTACACAAACACTTAAAGCAAATATCAAATAGATATTTTAGTGCACAAGTTCTGGATGGAGTAAATCACGATGATCTTAACGATTATCGTCCTGGCATTCATGCATCTATGCAGGCAGGAGTGAGATCTCCACTGGCAGAACTTAAAATAAATAAAAAATCCATTCGTTCTATTTCTAAATCACTTGGATTACCATGGTGGGATAAACCAGCTCAACCATGTTTAGCCTCTCGCATCCCTTTTGGAGAAGAAATCAGTTCTAAAAGACTTGAACAAATTGCTTTAGCAGAAGAATGGATCATTAATCAAGGCTTTAAAAAAGTACGTGTGAGAAGTCAAGGTTTATCAGCCAGAATAGAATTACCTAAAAATGAAATAGACAGTTTTCTTAAAATTATTGAAAAGGATAAAATCGTTAAATATTTTTTATCTATAGGTTTTAATTCGATTAGCCTTGACTTAGAAGGTTTAATTAGTGGCAAGCTAACTAGAGACATAAATGTTATTTAATTTGTAATTTTTAAGGTTCACTTCTAATCACTAGAAAATATTAATTCTCACTCAAGGATCACGATGCAAAGATTGAATACCCTCAGGGATTTCTCTTTTGATCTTTTTAAAAGAATAGTGCTTCGCAGAAAAATCATTAGAAAGGAATTTACAAGCCTTTTCAGGCATCGTATGATCACCACAGGTAAAAACATCAATAGCGGCATAACCAATCTCAGGCCAAGTATGAATGGATATATGAGATTCAGCTAATAAAGCTAATCCTGTAACCCCCTGAGGATTAAAGCTATGTGTTACTAAATTAATTAAAGTTGCACCTGCAATTTTGGCTGATGAAGTGATAGTTGTCCTGACAAAAGCTTCATCATTAAGCTTAGCCTTATCACATTGATAAAGTTCAAGTATAAAGTGCCTACCAATATTCTCTATGGAAATAGCATGCAGGTCATCTGTATCTCTTGTATTTTTATCTTGTTGCCATCCAGGATTTGGATGCAATTCTGGGAAAAAAGATTCCATGACTATAAAAAATTATCCCCACAATAACCGACTAATAGTTGGAACCAAAGGAATCTAATTGCATTAATTGTGAGTTTCGTACCCATTCACCTTCAAAAGATTCCAAATGCGTTGTACTAATTAAACATTGATGTGTTTGACCTACAGCATCTAAAAGCAATAATTGCCTTTTAGGATCTAACTCTGCTAATACATCATCTAGAAGCAATATTGGAGATTTTCCATACAATATTTTTATTAATTCTAACTCTGCCATTTTCAAAGCTAAAACAATAGTTCTTTGCTGACCAGCGGACCCAAAACGTCTAGCATCCACCCCATTCAATAAAAACTTTACATCATCACGATGAGGTCCTACTTTGCAATTACCTGTTTTCTCTTCATCAGGTCTCATTTCTAAAAGTTGACGTTCAATACTCTCTCGCCATAGGCTCTCAGTCTCCTCACCCACAAGTTCACTACCAGGCAAATATGAAATATTTAATGTTTCTTTATTATTGCTTAACTGTTTTTGCCAATGAGAAGCTAACGGTAGTAGACGATTTAAAATACGCCTACGTCTTCGATGGATTCTGGTACTCACTAAAGCCATTTGCATATCAAAAGAATCCAATAAAATATTTTGATCTTGAATTGATGCAATCCTGAATTTTTTCCAAAGTTGACTTCTTTGCCTAAGCAACCTGGAAAACCTACTAATCAAGTCAGAATAAATAGGCTCAAGTTGTTGAACTATTCTATCAAGCCAGTTTCTTCTTAGAGATGGTTCACCTCTAATCAACTCTAAATCAAGAGCACTAAAGACAACACTTCTCATGGGTCCAATCAAATCAATTTGGCGAGTCAAAAGTTTGTCATTCTTAAAAGCTTTTCTACCACCTTTTCTATTTAATTCTAAAGAAACTATTTGCTCATCTTCACTCATTGCCGTTAAAAAAGCTTTTTCTTCATCCCAAAAAATCAAATCCTGATTTCTGTTAGATCGATGCGAACGCAAACTGGATAATAACTCCACGGATTCAAGAAGATTAGATTTACCAATCCCATTTGGACCTATTACTATCAAACGATTTTCAGTTAACTGAAGCTGAAACCGACGATAATTTCGAAAATTATTAAGTTCTAACTGATGAAGCTGAATGTTTCTTTGAGCAATTATATGTAAGCTAATTTTAATAAGGTCTTTGTTTTTGGCCTTATTTTTATTACAACCCATTTTTGGGCATGTAGCTCAGTTGGATAGAGCATCAGATTCCGGTTCTGAGAGTCGGGGGTTCGAGTCCCTCCATGCTCGTAAAAAAGAACATTTTCAAAGTCTAAAGCCCATCGTTTTGATTCCATTTGGATCCAATAAAAATCCATTAGCTTTTAATGCGTTTAATGAAATTAATGGAGCAGCAACAGAAATACTACAACCTGGCAATTCCCTTCGAATGATTTCAATCGCCTTAAAAACTATAATAGAAATATATTTTTCTTGTTGATCGCCCGGCTCTGCGACCAAATCCCACAAATTTGCATTTAAACCTTTATCGCTAGAGACACGAACGAAGCCCACCAGATTCTCAGAATTCTTATGTAGCAGGGTTAAATAAAAATCACTACTTTTCAGGGCTAGTTCTAACTTTCTTGGTTGATGTGTATCTTGATTACACCTTGATAGGAGCCTATTTATTTGACGTACAGAAACATTTTCACTTCTTAGAAGAACAAAGCCATTGGGAATTTGAGGGCATGAATTTGACGAATTTAATCCAAGCATTTCATCCTGTATTCCTCATGCCAGCAGCAATACCATTAATTGTCAACAATGCACCACGTAATAATTCACTACGACTATATGTTCGCGGACTTTCACCTGAGTCAACACCGATATCCTCACTAATTGGTGGTTGACGATTCTGATCTCTCAATCGTTTTAGAAGAGCAACTTGTAAAAATCCTAAGGGAACAATAGTCCTATTTCTAAGATTCACAGACAATTGCAAAGCGGGGTCAGCACTTAATAGTTTTGGCTTATCTGTAATTTCCAAAATTAATTTCTTAGTCAAGCTATATTCGCTTGAGATAATCTCAAAAATACGAGCAAAGGCATCGCGATTTTCATTACCACCTAAACTGACCATATAGTGATGCGCAACATCTAAATCCACTTTTGAGAGTGTCATCTCTACTTTAGAGATCAACATTCTAAAAAAAGGCCATCTCTGATTCAACATTCGTAACAACTCCATTTGGTCTGGATCTGTTTTGAGTTCATGAGCTAAAGCAGTCCCAACACCAAACCAACTTGGTAAAAGAAAGCGGCTTTGAGTCCAACCAAACACCCATGGGATAGCACGAAGACTTGACAAGTCTTTTGCCCCACTCTTTCTACGAGCTGGACGACTAGAAATTTGCAACTTACTTATTTCCTCTATTGGAGTAACTACTTGAAAAAATTGAACCAATTCGGGATTATCATGGACAAGAGCTCGGTAGTGCTCCCTTGAACGACCAGCAAGTCTAGTCATCAATTCATTCCAACTGGGAGTAGCATCTAACTTATTTGTAACTAAACTATTTTGTAATACAGCTGTCGTTACAGTCTCCAGATTATAAAGGGCTAATTCAGGAAGACTATATTTTGAAGCAAGAACCTCTCCTTGTTCAGTGATTTTTATACGTCCTTGAAGTGTCCCACTAGGTTGAGCCAAAATTGCTTGATAAGCTGGTCCTCCCCCCCTTCCAACAGATCCACCTCGACCATGGAAAAGTCGTAACGCTATCCCTTGTCTACTAGCAAGATCCTGCAGTGCTATTTGAGCCTTATGAATTTCCCAATTACTTGAAAGAAAACCAGAATCCTTATTACTATCAGAGTAACCAAGCATTAGCTCCTGTAATGGTTGAGTTTTTTCTCCGACTCTTGGAAGTAATTCACGATAAAGCTCTGTTTGAAGAAGAGACTCCATGACAGAAGGTGCTCGTTGTAAATCCTCAACTGTTTCAAACAATGGAACAACCAGAAAATCAGCAACACCTAAAGTTGGATCAATCAGACCTGACTCTTTAGCCAAAAGAAGAACTTCTAATAAATCTGAAGCTGTATGACTCATGGAAATCACATATGAGCGACAGATACGAGTCCCAAATTCTTTCTGTAATCTATGAAGCATATGAAATACTGAAATAGTTTCTTGCGTACTTTTAGACCACTCAAAAGCTGGTGGGATCAACGGCCTACGAGTTTTCAATTCCTTCGTCAACCATTTGACTCGATTTTCCTCATCCATTTCCCCATATGTCTTGGGCAAATCTAAATACCTAGTGAGTTCATCTAAGGCATCACTATGTCGTGTGCTTTCTTGTCGAATGTCTAAACTAGCTAAAGAGAAGCCAAAAATATGCACTTGATTCAATAACGTATCTAGAGGTTCACACGTGAGATTCGTACTAATCAGACTTTTTCTAATAAGTTCCAATTCATTTGTAAATTCATCTACAGATCTATAGTGGAGTAATTCATCAAAGCTATTATTAGTAGCCATTAATGGCTTACCTTCAGGAGAGAATTGCCATCCAGCATCTGCTAATTGCTTATTACGTTGTTGAGTAAGTCGTAATCTCTCCAATGTATAGCTAAGTTTTAAGCGATAAGGTTCTAAACGATATCTAGCAGCTCTTTCTTCATAAACCTCTGGAAAACGGACTCTATCCATCTCTAAAGACTCAAGCAAAGGAGAACTGACTTGACTCCATTGCATAGAAATGCTCAATTGATCTCTTAACTCTTGGACTGATGCAATATATCTATCCAACATTAATTGTCTCTGATAGCATGCAGTCCTCCATGTAATCTCAGGAGTCACAGAAGGATTACCGTCACGATCAGAACCTACCCATGAACCAAATGTACAAAACGCTTCTTGAGGAATTTCAACATCTGGATAACTTGAAGCTAATGCAGTAGTCAATCTCCTTCTTAATTGAGGCATTGCATCAAACAAAACCTGTTGAAAATAATGAAGTGCATAATCAACCTCATCAAGAACAGTTGGTTTAAATTGATGAAGCTCATCAGTTCTCCACCAAAGTCTAATTTCTTCTTCTAGTTGCAATCTAAATATTTCCTTCTCATTGTCAGAGATTGAACTATTAGACTGTAGTTGCTGCAAAAGAGTGGCAACCCTACGCTGCTTATGACGAACTGTGTGTCTAACTATTTCAGTTGGATGAGCAGTAAAAACAAGCCGAATATCCATCTCCCGCATCAAAGCATCTAGCTGAGCCGGAGGAACATTTAAACGACGTAAACGCTCAAATAATTGTCGAAAAGTTGCTGGTGCAGTCTGACTGGCTAAAGCTGGAGCAAATGGATCTATTTTTGAATTACTAACCTCTTTCTTACCTCTTTTCATGCTGTCTAAATAACTATCTTCTTCTATGCGTTGTTCAAGAATATTGACTAACTGAAAATAAAGAGAAAAAGCCCTTGCAGCAGATATCGCTTCTGCTAAGTCCATTTCTGTTATTAATTGAACAATTGCTTGCGAAGAATTATCTTGATTAGATGCAATCGGGTCACTTAATTGCTTTAACCGCAATAATCTCTCCGTTTGATCAGGAGGGCATTCACTTTTGAGAACTGTTTTCCAAAGATCCTCAACCAATTCAAGCCTTTGCTGCAATAAATATCCAGGATCTTGATCCTCAACACATACAGTCGAGTGATTAGGGGTGTTGTCTTTTGGAGAATTTTTCAACATAAACTTATTATGAGGCAGTTCTACCGACTTAGTCACTAATGGATTGATTTCATTTGAATAAAATTTGTCTCTTCTCGTTTCATTTCATTAATTCCTTTCTCAAGCAAGGACTGAATTGATGCTCCCTTCGAATAAGAATCGAGCCAAAGCATTGCTTGATTTCCGTTTGTTAAAACGGATTCGATAGGTTGAAGTAAATGAAACATATCAAGCTCCTTCGCTAAAGGAGTTACATCTATCACCATTTCTCTTATCCAATCACGACATTTGATTTGTTTACCATTTTCCCAATGAGATAAATTCGCTTCAAGACTAGATTTTGCTACTAAGAGATCATTATTATCAGATAAAAAAGCTAATTCTGTTTGATCTTTGGAGCTTGCCTCAATTGGATCGTACTTTTTTGTATTGTTTATAAGATTGATAATTCTTAATTCTAGTAAAGCAGTAATAGCCAAAAGCAAATCAACATTACATACCAAGTCACATATCCTAAGTTCTAATCGATTTAAACTATACGGTCTTTCTGGGCCATTAGGTCTGACCGATGTCCATAAATGTCTCTCATTGTGCATGGTTCCATGACTTAATTGCTCTTCAACCCATCTCACATAATGTGCATGGTCAACAAACATGGGAACATTTAAAGGAGTCTTTGGAAATTGAATCCATCTTTGAGAATGCGCTCCCGTTGATTCACCCGCCAAGAAAGGAGAACTAGCACTTAATGCAAGGAATAATGATGCTTCGCATCTAACTAATCGAAGTGCAGAAAAAAGTAATGCTAAATGATCAATGCCTAAATTGATATGAATACTTGCAGTTACAACGTTTGTTCCATAATTTTTTTCTATAAATGAGTGATATAAGTTTTCTACATCTGAGCGTTGGAAAATTTCAGTATTTCCAAGACTTAAAGTACTACCAGGAAGAATTGTCAATTTTTTTTGATCAAGCCATTTCCTAAGTTTTTTTCTTGGCAGTAGAAGTGAATGTTTTAAAACTGAGTATCTTTTATCGGGAACTGTTATGTACTCCAGATTTCTTTGATCAGGTTCCTTAACAAACTCTGGAAGGTCCTTAGTAATAGCAGATGCAACCCCTACATTGTCACCCTCGAAGGTGCCAGTAAATAGTTCAACTTCAAACCCCTTTAATAGCGTAAAGTTGGTCATAAATCAGGAGCTTCTAAGCAAGCCAAAGCAGTAAACATCCCTTTAGCCTTATTTAAAGTTTCTTGATATTCATTAGAAGGAATGGAATCTGCAACAACCCCAGCCCCTGCCTGAACTTGAACAGAGAAATCATTTTTATTTTTTTTGCGAACAACCATTGTTCGAATAGTAATAGCAGTATTCAAAGCTCCATTTAAATCTACAGATCCATAAACACCTGAGTAAGGACCTCGACGTTGTTTTTCTAATTGGTTGATTAGCTGCATTGCTCTAATTTTAGGAGCCCCACTTACAGTTCCTGCAGGGAAAGAAGCCAGCAACAAATCCCAAACATCACTGTCTTTTTTCAGGGTTCCTTCTACTTCACTGACTATGTGCATTACATGCGAATATTTTTCAATAATCATCAATTCTTTTACAAAAACACTACCTGGGGAGCAAACGCGGCCTAAATCATTTCTCCCCAAATCTACTAGCATCACATGCTCAGCTCTCTCTTTAGGATCATTTAAAAGATCATTCTTCAAAGTTGAATCTTCCAATTCATCTTTACCTCTTGGACGTGTGCCCGCAATTGGTCTCAAACTAGCTTTAATACCTTGATCTGTTTGTTTAGCCTTCACCATTACCTCTGGACTTGAGCCAATAAGTTGCCAATCTCCAAAATCAAAAAATGCCATAAATGGAGAAGGGTTTACCATTCTCAAACTTCGATACAATTCAAAAGGTTTTTGAACAACTGTTGACTCCAATTTTTGACTAAGAACTAACTGAAAAATATCACCTTTTCTAATAAATTCTTTTGCTTTTTTGACACTGTCTTCGAATTCATTTTTTGTCGAATTACTTTTCATATCAAGTGCTCTATTTCCTTTTTGACTCCACTGCAAAGACTTTACTGGCTTCAAAGAATCAGCCATTAAATTTTGAAGTTCATTAATTTGTCCACAAGCAATTTCATATGCTTTTTCTGTTGATATGTCATCAGTCAAATTTCCATATGCAACAGCTGTAATGAGACGTTTTACTTGATCAAAAATAAGAATTTTATCCATAAACATCCAAATGCCGTCAGGTAAATCTTGATCAGATAATTCATAAATAGGCACTTTATTTTCAATCCATTGAATTAATTCATATCCCCACATTCCAAATAATTGCCCTAGTTGAGGCAAGCCTGACAGCGAAACAGATTTATAGGGCTCAAGCATTTTCCGAACTATTTCAAATGGATTTCCATTAAACTTTTCTTGTTTTCCATTTCTCCAGCATCTGGTTAACTGATTTCCTCTTACTGTCACTATCCAAAGAGGATCTGAGGCAACAACACTCCACCTTCCAAGAGTTTCTCCACCCTCTACGGATTCAAGTAATACTCCTGGTGGATTATCATTCCCAACCTTTAGCCAAGTTGTAAGGGGAGTTTCTAAATCAGCAGGCCAACTTTTAGCCACTGGAATATAGTTGGCACCCTTTGAAGCCGATAAAACAAATTGTTTTTTATCAAAACTAAGCATGACCGCATAATGGCAGCCAAATATCTAGATTTAAAGGGTTCAAAAGTTTAAAGTGAATTAATCAAGCATCGTAAGTCTTTTTTCCGCTAAATTTCAAGCTAGCAGGATTAGGATTTTCTCCAATACGTCTATTGTTATACCCCTCCTTTAGGCGGCCTTCGTTCGGCTTTTCGGAGAAAACTCCATCTTTAGGGAAAAGTAATTCTCTATCTCCTCCAGGATAAATTCTATAAATTTGACATGTTTCTATTCTTGGTTTGAATCCCCTTAATTGAGTATTCAATGCAAAACATTGTTCTTTTCTAGCAAAATACATAAGGTTTTCACCAGCATGCATAACTGCAGCACCGCCTGTTGGAAGCTCAAAAACCTCGGACTTTGGACTTGTCCAAGTAATAGCATATTTTTCTTCTGTTTCGGCTGAATTGAGAAGTCCTCCAGTGCTACCGATGTGCTTTGGAAGAGTTCCAGGTAATACTTCGGTCATTTTTTGAATTAAATCTGCTTTTTCTTTGTATTTTTAAATTAGCACTTTATTTTGTGCCTTTTAACTCATTCGAAGTCAACTTCACACGCGTCAACATTAATTAAGCAGATCGAATTCTTTATCTTCGAAAATAGGAAAAAATATAGTCATTCCACTATCTCGCCTATTAGTTAAACGACCACCAAGACTTTTTAAAAGCCTTTGAGTAGCAGCCTGACTAAGTTGCAAATTTCCCGTAGTTGGATTCCAACTCAAGACTGGACCAATCTCTTCATTAGAAACATTTTCGGATAATTCTGAATTATCAATTGCAGAAAGCTGAGTTAAAATTTGAAGTTTGAGTCTGTGTCCGGCTGGCCTTAATTTCAAAGTTAGTTCTCCCCCAGATTGCAATCCACGAGTACTACGATCAATTAAACCAGTTAACATTAATTCAAGGCCTTCAGAATCACTAAGAACTTTTGGCAAATCTGGAGTTATATCTAAAAGTAGTTTCAGGCCTTTTCTTTCTAGGTGATTGCTCCAAACTGGAGAAAGCAATGAAAGCATTTTTCCTAAATCAGTTAAAGCTAAATTTGATTTTTCAGGCTTACTTCTCTCTAACTCAACTGCATTAAAAATCAAACCAAAACGATCAATTTGTTCTGTACATTCAATATCTATTTGCTTCAAACGGTTTTCAACTATTGGAGGCAAGTTTTGCTTCCTAAGAAGTGATCTTATTAGAGTTCTTATTGTTGCTAATGGAGTTCTAATTTCATGTGTTAAAGCTTCTAACAATGAAATCTCACTATTCTTTTTAATTGATTTTTGATCATCAACGATCTTGTCTGGCAAAGTTTGAATATTTAAGCTTGGTGCTATATCTGCAAGCCTTTGAGACAGTAATGGCCAAAAAATTTTTGATAAATCATCATTTGTTTTTAGCTGTCCCATTTCCCCTAACGCATTTCTAAGATTATGAGCTTGTTGAATATTTTCGATATTTAATCGATTGTCTAGCAATGTTAAAAGATCACTCAAAGTTTCAGGATCACTTCGCATTAATAATTTCCGCTCCTCACGTTTACCTTCTAAGGCCAAAGCAATTTGAATTTCAGGAGTGATGACTATCAGTAATGGATCATTGCCATCTTCGTCTAATAGAGTCAGCCGCTCATAGTCTGAAGGATTACTATGAATATCTACAGAAATAGATTGAGTAGGAGGCAACATACCAATGGAAGGATTTTGGAGATTTAACAAATCTTTTGGTGCCCACACCCATCCTTGAAAACGTTTTAAAAGTTTTGGTTCATATAAGGCAGGCAGAGGTGAAGACAACCATAAACCTCGAGTAAGGTTCATTGGTAGCAAGATATCTGATTGAAGTGTGTCTAAAGCTGCCCACCACATTCTTCTTACAGCTGATTCATTACATGCTGACTGAGGAACCCCCTCAGCCATCCTTTGCTGTAAATCCTTTATCGTGATTGGTGAAGAACTCATAAACCAATCCAAGTCGCATTTAATCCTTTAAATCCACTTGAGTAATTAGATTTTGAAGGATGAAAAATCATACAAAGCGGAGTTAATTCTCTTGGAACTATCTTTCTGTGACTAATTCTGACTCAAAAATTGAGTTGAGAATTCCTCAATCAATTTATTGAATAAGCAAAAAAGTCTTTTTGGATAATTTAGGAACATTTGTCCTAACTAGTCTATCTACCAAGGAATAATGGTAATTATCCAGCAGATTTACCCAATAGAAGAAGAAAAATAATAATAATATCAAATTTAATGATTTTATTGTTTACAGCGATGGTGAGGATTCCTTCCTTTACACAATTGGTAAAAGTAAGACTTTGATGGTAAAGGAAAATTAATAAAACTGAGGGTTACAACAATTTTAATTACATTTTATATATTAAATGAAAAAAGAATTAAAAGTTAAGTAGACAAATTATAGATTTTTCCTTACTGATTGGCCACGTCTGGATACAGATAAACAAAAACCTAAACTTATAAAATTAACTAGCAATGCAGTTCGTCCATAACTCATGAAAGGTAATGGTATGCCTGTCACTGGACCGAGGCCAATAGTCATAAATATATTCACCATAACTTGAAAAATAAACATTGAAGCTATACCGATCACTACAAGGGATTCAAAATCTGTTCGTGCATTAAAAGATATTGTAATTAGTCGAGAAATTAAAATAAAGTATAGAAAAATCACGAACAAAGTCCCAACAAAACCGGACTCTTCTCCAAGTGCACTAAAAATAAAATCCGTATGTTGTTCTGGTATAAATTTTAATTTTGTTAATTGTCCTTGCAAAAGTCCTGTACCAAGCAATCCCCCTGACCCAATTCCTATTTTACTTTGAAGCATGTGATAACCTCCACCCAGAGGATCTTTACTGGGATCAAGAAATATAATTAAGCGATCTTTTTGATAATCTTTTAAAACATTATCCCAAAACCAAGGAGTTATTTTTGCAATAAGTGTATGAAAAAAAAGTACAGATAATGTTAATATTTTCTTATTTGGCAAAGACTTATAAGCCAAAAAGCCAATAATTGGTATCCAAATAATCAGTCCAATTTCATACAAACAAGCAAGTAATCCAGTAACAAACGCAGCCAAAATGATAAATGCCCACTCGAAAGGCATTCCTGCCCAATACAACATTCCAAGAAGTATTGCCCCAAAAACAAGAGATGTGCCTAGATCTGGTTGAAGAAAAACCAAAAGCCAAGGGATAAAAGTAACCAATAAAGGCTTGGCTAAATGAGATAAACTAGAAAATATTTTACGATCTAAGATTGAAGCAAGAGCAAGTATTAAATTTAATTTTGCGAACTCTGATGGTTGAATATTTAAACCAGCAAAACTAATCCATCTCTGTGCTCCCAATGCAGAAGTTCCACTAAAATTCACATATAAAAGTATTAAAATTGAAAAAAGATATACTGGTAAAATAAATTTTCTCAAGCCTTGCAAAGGAAATTGAGCTACAAAATAAATAATCAAGAATCCTATATAAGACATTATTGCATGTTGATACCAATCTGTAATTCCAAGATTTCTTTGAGTACTTGCAATCAAAAAACAAGCTAAATGTACTAATATAAAAGGGACAATCCAAATCAGAATATCTACATTTTTCAAAAATCTTTTACCTCTGAATTTGACCAAAGTAGGTATTTTCTTGTTAGCTAGCACTATTCAGTTAATAATGAATTAAATAAAGTTTCGGCAAGTTCTAAATAAACATTTGCGGTTATAGAACCTCTAGAAGTATGAACAACTGGAAGGTCCTCACCTGTGCCAGAATAAATATCAGATTCTATTGGAATCTGAGCTAACAAAGGAACATTATTTTCTTTAGCCAATTGATTACCACCTCCTGAACCAAAAATCTTGTAAGTTTTTTGAGGCTGATCATTAGGGATAAAATAAGTCATATTTTCGATTACTCCAAGAATAGGAATATTCATTTGTTTAAACATTGCCAAACCCCTTCTTGAGTCCTGAAGAGATACATTTTGCGGAGTTGTTACTATAATTACACCCGCCATAGGAACTGCCTGAGCCAAAGAAAGTTGAGCATCCCCAGTTCCAGGAGGAAGGTCGACAATCAAAAAATCACGTTCTCCCCAAGAAGCTTGATATAAAAATTGTCGAATAATTCCATTGAGCATTGGTCCACGCCAAATTACTGGCTGATCTTGATCAATTAATAAACCCATTGAAACCATTCCAATTCCACAGGTTTCAATCGGAATAATCTGTTGGTCGGACCCTGAACCAGTTACTTCTGGTGTTGTTTCGCTAACACCAAGCATATAAGGAGTATTTGGACCATAAATATCTGCATCAAGTAAACCCACCTTAAGTCCCTTTTGACTAAGTGCACATGCCAAATTGACGGCGATAGTACTTTTCCCAACTCCACCTTTTCCACTACTTATAGCAATGACATTTTTTACATTTGGGATTGGATTCAATCCTGCTGATTGGGCACCATGTCCTGCTTGTCCAATAGAAGATTGATTAGATGCATTTCCTATCTCAATTTGCACTTCTTCAATTTCTTTCAAAGACTTAATTTTTTCCCTGATCTCATAAGCAATTCTCTCTCTTTGTGATTGTGCAAAATCAGGAAGCGTTAATCTAACAACTATTTTGGGAGGTCTTACAGAAACTATTTTTAGCCATCCAAGCTCGCTAAGAGATCGCTCACTCCCTATATCTTTGACAGAATCAAATGCTTTTAAAACCTGCTCGTTTGTAGTCATTCTTCATTGGTAATACAATTGATAATAGTGAAAAAATCAACTCAATTTCTACTTCCTGACCGAATGATATGGCAGTTAGTAATAAGTAAAAACTCTTCGCAATACAAACTTTTCCAATATTGATGTGAAATTTGCATCATTTGAAAGTATTTTTCTAAAACAAGAGAAAAAAATTAATTTTGTCTTCCTCCAAAGCTCAAGCCAATTTACCAGTGAAAGATTCAAGGGATCGAGCCAAAAAGCTTGTTCTAGGGCTTCAGGATGAAATTTGCTCTGGCCTAGAAGCTATTGATGGAGAGGGAAAGTTTTTAGAGGAATCCTGGGAGAGGCCTGAAGGAGGAGGAGGACGATCAAGAGTCTTAAAAAATGGGAAAATTTTTGAACAGGGAGGAGTGAATTTTTCTGAAGTACATGGCAATGAACTTCCACCATCAATTATTAGCCAAAGGCCTGAAGCAAAAGGGCATTCCTGGTTTGCGACTGGAACCTCAATGGTTCTTCATCCAAAAAGTCCTTACATACCAACTGTTCACCTTAATTACAGATATTTCGAAGCAGGTCCTGTTTGGTGGTTTGGAGGAGGCGCAGATTTAACTCCTTTTTATCCATATCTATCTGACACTCGTCACTTTCATTCCTGTCACAAAGAAGCATGTGACAAAATCAATCCAGATCTTCATAAAGTTTTCAAACCTTGGTGTGACGAATATTTCTTCTTAAAACACAGAGCTGAAACGAGAGGAGTTGGAGGTATTTTTTATGACTATCAAGATGGATCTGGCTTGCTCTATAAAGGACAAAATTTCGATGGGAAGGCGGCAAAAATTGCACAAGAGATTGGGAATTATTCATTAAATTGGGAGGATCTTTTTTCGCTGGCAAAAGCTTGTGGCCAAGCATTTCTGCCCTCATATGAACCAATTATAAAAAAACGACAAAATCAAACGTACTCAAGTAGGGAAAGAGATTTTCAATTATATAGAAGAGGGAGATATGCCGAATTCAACCTTGTATGGGATAGAGGCACAATTTTTGGTTTACAAACCAATGGAAGAACAGAGTCTATCTTGATGTCCTTACCCCCGCTAGCGCGATGGGAGTATGGGTTTCAACCAGAAAAAAATTCACGTGAAGCTTTACTTACAGAGTTATTTACTAAGCCTCAAGATTGGTTTACAGATATATCGCTGGAAGAAAAGTGTCGTCCTCATCAAGCGTTGGATTAGATAATCCATTTTTATTAATTCCACTTAAAAAAGCTTGAACTATTTCATTGGCTAAGAGATCAATTGTCCTTTGCCTAGTTTTTAAACTTCTAAGATTTTTTTCTAAATAACCTTCCAATTTACCAATTTCAAGAATTCTTATTTGCCTTCTTGGAGCACCTAATCCTCCTCTAAAGACAATAGGGAATCGTCCGAATTTTTTTGCAATGGATTCATCTATCGTGTTTGGAACTTCAGAAAAAGGTGGTATCAACCCTGCTCCAACTCCATAATTTCCATAAGAATCAAAATGTATCTCAATCACATAACCTCCTTTCTTTGCAAATTTCTTCCCTACTGACCAATTAGTTCTTGGATCATTTGCATCATCAATATTTCTTATTAATGGGTCATAAGATCTAATATCTAAACCTCTTTTTTTGCCAAGTTTCACAATCGATGATTGTAATTTTAAATTCCAAAAAAGTTCATCACTAATTTCAGGACTCATTGGATTCTTACCATACTTATGAACAGCTTCGCCAGGAGTCCCTGAGCCCGAGAGTCCTTGAGAATCTGCATGGCCCGCCAAAATTAATATAGGAATATCTTTATCAACCTCTTTAGTTCCTTTCCAAGAAGCAGGTATATTCACCTTCGATCCAACAATCATATCTAGATCTTTAACAAAGTTTAAATTTCCAAGAAAATATAGCTGGGAAAAACTATACGTAAAAGAGAAAAAAGTCACATAAATTATAATATTTAAAATTCGATTATTGATCCTTCCCATTGATCAAATGGGGGAAGAAAAGAGAGAATTTTCACTAGTCAGCTCAAGGCTCTTTGATAATTCCAATTGAATAGCTATAAGCTCATCCCGATGAGCTCTAATTCTCAAAATACTTTTATTCGACAGCTCTGAACTTAATAACTTAAGCTCCAAAAATTCCTCTCTTTTAGATCTTTTTCTATAAATCATTCCCGTGAGTGGTGCTCCTATTGGAGCCAGCATTAGAGGCCACCAATTCAAAGAAGGGTAAAGCTGAATTAAAACTAGACCCAAACTTGCTGCACCAAGTCCTCCTAAGCAAGATAAAAAGACAGCTAAAAAAGGACTAGATGCAACACTTCCATTAAATAACAGTAGTTTTTCTTCGACATTTCCTCCATTTTTTTTCCAACCACGTTCTTCTAGCCAAAAGCTAATCCCATTCAAAACTTCCAAAGGAGGTAATGGAGACTGAATGTCGACAACTGTAGTCCGGTCCTTACTAGCAGCCCTAAGGAAAAACACCAAGCCTATAGCCAATAGGATAGTGAGAAATAAAGTTGAGGAGAATGCAGATTGCATCTCAAAAGTACGGTCAAATATATATTAATTGTTGTAGAAGACATAGCTACATTAATGAGCTGTAAAAAATAAAAATCCTGAAATCCTAATTTTAGAATGCTAATTAAAAAATATTAGAATAAATAAAATCATTAAATGAATATTTATTTTTGATAATTTAAGGCATTACACTTTTTTAGTACCCGAAAAACTAATTTATCAAATTTTCTTAAACTCATTATGGCGAAGAAACTTGACAAACCAGCAACTTTCAAGATTTTTGATAGAGACATAGATAAACAAACAGAAACAGCTCTAAGCTCTGTATCTGCCTTAGCTATTGATACTGAAGCCATGGGATTAATTCATGGTAGAGATAGATTATGTTTAATCCAAATATGCGATGCATTCGATAATATTATCTGTATTCGAATAGCTAAAAATCAAAATTCAGCTCCAAACTTAAAATCTATTCTTGAGAACAAAGAAATTGAAAAAGTCTTTCATTTTGCAAGGTTTGATGTAGCTGCACTTGCAAGTAATTTGAATATTGCAGTTAACCGAATTTTTTGTACCAAAATTGCAAGCAAAATAGGTAGAACATATAGCCCTAGGCACGGCTTAAAGGAAGTTGTCATGGAAACTGTTGGTGTCGAATTGGATAAACAAGCTCAAAGCAGTGATTGGGGAAGAGTTGGTGATTTAACTCAAAAACAACTTCTATATGCTGCAAATGATGTGAGGTATTTACTGGGAGTAAAAGAAAAACTTGAAGAGATGTTGAAACGTGAAGATCGATGGGAACTGACCAAGAAATGTTTCCAATGTGTCCCAATTTTTTCTGAGCTAGATAGGAGGCGATTTTCAAATATCTTTGACCACTAAAGTTTTAATCTAAGTATTAATTAATCCTCAAGCATAAAATTTTCTTCCTCTTTTAGAGCTTTCAATAATTGATCAAAAGATGCCGATGCCGTATCACTATTTTTTTTAGAATCCTCAATAGTTTGATCGAGGATCGTTTGGGCGATTTTTTTTCTAGATTGCAAATCTTTTTTTCCTTCTTTCGCCGCAGCGACCTCTACTTTTCTTCGAGCAGCTGCGATACTTATACTTAATTGAGATGCTAATAAAGCACAAATTTTCAGATAATGATGATCTTCAATTAATGGCATATGCAGAAGTTAAAGTAAAAATCTTTATAAAATTATTCCATTAAGAATACTACGTATTATAAACCCTTGAATAATCTATCCGAAATCATAATAGCTAAAGACTGACTTCCACCATCAGATCCCATACGTTTAGATCCCCTTAAACCAATAATCTCTCTATCAAAATTAGAATTTAATAAAAACTCTACCTGTTTTGCAAGCATTTTATAACTTTTAGAAATAGCAACTGCACCGCCTAATAAACGACTTTGACGCTTAGCAAACTTGAAATTGAATTGAGGTCCTCTACCAGGCAATGATACACATGGAATTCCAAGACCCACTAATTGTTCAGTAGCTGTTCCTGCATTTGCTACTCCTACTTCTCCCCAAGTAGCCCAAGAAGAGAATTGATTAAAACCAAGTATTACCCAAAATGAATTCTTTTTCCATATCCCATAAATCCCTAACTCACTAATTGATTCATTAGTAGATTTAAAACCTAACTCAGTTAATATCAATTCTATCTTTGTACTCATTGATAAAGAATTTAAAGGTACAAAAACTGCTAAAGAAGAAGAGATTTCAATTAGTTGAATAGAAATTAAAAGTTGTTTGAAATTTTGATACGCCTCAGGCAAGCGACTTCCACATAACAAAATCAATCTTCTAAAAGTATCAAAAGTTTTTGGGCATTGAGTCTTTGAAAAACCATCCATCATTGGATTACCTGGTGCAAATGCTTTTACTCCATGATTTCTCAAACCTCGAGCAGTGATTTTGTCTCTTACAGCAACCATCCTGCACCGATTAGATCTCATCAAGAAATATTCCCATGGATCCCACTCAGTACCTTTTAATCGGTGATAGGAATCACTTAAAGAG
The DNA here is from genome assembly GCA_902564695.1 of uncultured Prochlorococcus sp. Lineage (GTDB taxonomy): Bacteria > Cyanobacteriota > Cyanobacteriia > PCC-6307 > Cyanobiaceae > Prochlorococcus_B. The sequence goes on from CACFCB010000004.1 coordinate 55,642, forward strand.
AACCTGGGCCCACTTGTCCATGTGTAATCACTTTTTGGAGTTCCAATAAAAAAATATTCAGCACCACTAGCCCAAGCGCACAGCAGTGGCAATAAATCACCAACTGCAACAATGATTCTTCCTTTTCTGGCTGACATATAAATAATATTCCATTGCTTCCAAAGACTTCTGAGTAATCCCGCTCTTAAATCTAACAAGAATCCTCTAAAGCTTTGATTACTAAATCCCCCACTTGGTAAAAATGTTGAAAAACCAATTTTTGAAAGCCATCCATCTTCTACATACTTACTAAAAACTTTTCCTTCTCCAACCATTGGCAGCACTTCCAAGGTAATACCAGGATTTATTTTATGAAGAGCCTCTATTAGCTTTACAGCAATCACATCCTCTCCATGTCCATTACTTAGAAACAAGAGTTTTTTTCGAGTCTGGCTGATACGATTTGTGTTGGAAATAAATATCTTATTTTCGGCGGCATGGCCAAGTGGTAAGGCAGAGGATTGCAAATCCTTTATCCCCAGTTCGAATCTGGGTGCCGCCTTTTGAATTTTGCGGGAAATAATTCTGAAAAATTTTCCTAGGACAATGCTCCATAAATATCGTGTTGCGAGTCTCAAGGGTTTATTTAATAACCAAGTGTTTTTAAGCGAGAAAAACTCATCTCTGTTTGATTTGAGCTTATATCTAGCATTCTTACAGGATAGCAACTCATATTCTTTTATTTTCTAGAACTTTCATGAATTAATTCAAAATTTTTTCTCTGAAAAATCGCAAAATATACAATTTTTTATTAATTTATATATTTTACTATTATATTAAATGATTGCACCAAAAAAAATTCAATATAATCATCAAAACTTGATAATAAGTTTTGATTAAAAACCATCCACGCGAAGGAAAGGTTTTTTTTCATTACAATTAAATAGTCAATTTCACAGAAAAACATTAGAAATGAATTATCATTAATCATAACGACTAAAATGCATAGTGTCTGACCAAATTGAATTTAGTTCTTTTTATAGACTTCTTAATTCAATAAAAGAAGGTGATTCGGAAAAAATATCATTATTAGAAAAAAAAGTTGATGAATTCAAAAATGGTGGAGACTCTAAAAGTTTTCTAGAAGAATTAGGGAATCTTTATCTATTTATTGGTATTACAGAATTATATAATTACACTAATGAAAAAGATCTTCAGTCTATAGGCAAAATAAATAAAGACGAGTGGGAAAATTTATCTCTGAAAAATGAAGAAGATCTTCCTATATTCCTTGCCAACAAAATGATCGACTATGTTAAAAAGAATAAAAAAGTAAAAGAAATTTCTAAGAAATGGAATATTAGAGAGGGCGAAATTAGAAAGCATATTACTCAAATGGCAAGATATATAACCGAAGGAATTATTGATGTAATTGAGTGATTACCTAGTCAATTAAACTTTAACCTAAATGTAGAAATTATTTAAAAATATTCTGTCTAGATTATGAAAATTAGAATTAATAATCACTATCAGCGACACAAATACCTAGACATCTTAAACCATTATTAGCAGTTCTTCCACAATGATCACATAACACTTTTTCATGTTTTATGCTTTTTTCTTCTAATTTTTCATTTACCTCATTATTATGATTAATATCTATATTAAATGAAGAATTTTCTAAACTATTTATTTTGTTCATGTAAGATAACCCTAAATATTTTTTTTACTTTTAAATAACAAAAATGTGGTCATGAGAAAAAAAGCAAATGGAATAGGCTTTGGAACTTGGGCATGGGGAAATAAACTTGTATGGGGCTATAAATCCGAAACAGATGATATTTTACTAAAAAAAACTTTTTTTGATGCAATTAATGGGGGATTAGATTTTGTTGATACTGCAGATTCATATGGTACAGGAAGCTTATTTGGTCAAAGTGAAAAACTGATTGGCACTTTCCTAGAGAAATTTCCAAAACAAAAGCTAAAAAAGATTACTATCGCAACAAAGCTGGCGCCCTTTCCCTGGAGAGTTGGTCGCAATGGACTTCATAAAGCTTTTAGAGAAAGTAATAATCGTTTGAAAGGAAACTTACAAAGAGTGCAACTTCATTGGAGTACTTATCGTTATGCACCCTGGCAAGAAGAACAATTACTTAATGGCCTGGTGGATTTATATGAGGAAGGTTCTATTAAAGAAATTGGTCTCTCTAATACTGGTCCAAAACGAATAAACTTCTTATATCAAAAGCTAAAAAAACGAGGCATTAAAATCAAAAGTATTCAACTGCAATTTTCATTGTTAACTAAACCATCTATACAAGAAGAAGAAATCCAAAATATATGTAATGAGAACAATATTGAATATTTAGCTTATAGTCCTCTAGCACTTGGGATTCTTACTATCCCACCTAATGAATTCCCAAAACCTTCAACATTCCTACGACAACAATTATTTCGAAAAATACTTCCAAAAACTAGTGAGTTAAGAAACTTATTAGCAAATATTGCTAATCATAACTCTGTTTCTCAAGCTCAAGTCGCCTTGAACTGGGTGAGGTCTCACGGTGCTAAACCAATTGTTGGGCTCCGTAATCCTTTGCAAGCAAGGGATGCCATTTCAGCACTTAATTGGTCCTTAACTCAAAAAGAGAGAGAAAAATTAGATTATTTTAGAAATAAATGTCAAATAAATATGCCCAAAAATCCTTTCAATAGTCCATAAAGAATTTTAATTATCAGGACTAACCACTACCTTCATTGAATCTGAAGAAGGTGGAATACTAATAACTTTTGCAGGTGGAATTGGTTGAGAACTTGAGCTTTTTTCAAGTTTTTCTTTTTCAGGCTCTTTGTCATCTTGAGCACAAGCTTCTAATGCTTCCCTCAAAAGAGAATCAAAAGTAGCTCCTGGCAATCGGTGTCTAGCAACTTCAAGAAATGTAAGGGGTAGAGATTCAGAAGCAGCATCTTTTAACGCAGGATTATTTTTACGATGTTCTTGTTCATCCTGAATTGCTCGAATAAACCGCAGAGTCACTTCATGTTTAGTCGAAGCCTTAATTAAAGTATCGTTATCACTCTGCCCATTAGTTGCTTCTAGCTCTAAATCATTAATTCTGCTCTCTAAACTATTAAGAACTTCATCAGCTTCTTTACCAATATGAGAAAGTTGTCCATCAGACAAATTTGGTAAATCTGCAACATATACTTTTCCATGATCTCTAAGAGTTAGAAAAGTTGGACGAGGTCCCGAATTTTGTCTCATTGTCCCTTCAGCTTGGCCACCCAAAGGTCTTCTTGGAGGGGTTGGACCTGCAGAACTTCTCCTACGCGTTAGACGCTGTTGATTTTCAAAAGGCATAGAGCTAATTAAGATCTAACTTCGCATTACCCGAACTAAATATCCGGCTAGCGTTTTATAATATCTTACTGTTTTTTTACCAATATAGAAAACCTTTTTTTAACTTCATTGTTTAAATACAATCAAAGTAATGTGGGATTTGTAAAAATTAGGCTAAAACAGTTCAGCTTGGTATTCCAAGAATATCAATATGATTAGATTTATCGGGACTTTCAACAACTTTTCCAATATTCCAGGCTTCAAAACCACTTTCATTAATAATTTCTAAAGTGTTATTAACTACATTTTTAGGAACAATTAGACAAAAACCTATACCCATATTAAACGTATTCCAAAGATCTATTTCAGGGATATCTCCAGCATTTCTTAACCAATCAAATATTTCAGATATTACCCAACTAGTTATATCAATATGTGGTATTAATCCAGATGGAAAAATTCTGGGGAGATTCTCTGGCAATCCTCCGCCTGTTATATGGGTCATCCCATGAATTGGTAATTTTTCTCTCAACAATTTCCCAACAAGTTGAGCATATATTGCTGTCGGTTCTAATAAAGATTTAATCAAATTATCTTGACTCCTCCCATATTGAGTCCCTTCATTAGCATTTGCCATGGCAAGAACTTTGCGAACAAGACTAAAGCCATTGCTATGAATTCCGTTGCTTTTAATACCAATAATTTGATCTTCGGTATTAATTTGAGTACCATCAATTAGATCACCATTTTCAACAATACCAACACAAAATCCTGCAAGATCGTATCTTCCATTGGGATAAAAACCTGGCATTTCAGCAGTTTCACCTCCCAATAGAGAACAATCAGATTGATTGCATCCCTCTGCAATCCCTTCTATCACTTCAGCCAAATCATCGGGTGTCAGAGTTCCGCTTGCAATGTAATCGAGAAAAAATAAAGGTCTAGCGCCATTAGTTATCACATCATTAACGCACATTGCAACAAGATCTATTCCAACTCCAAAATGAAATCCATACTGCTGAGCTAGATCTAATTTTGTGCCGACACCATCGGTTCCAGATACCAATACTGGACTTTCATATCCCTTTGGGATTTTTATGCATCCCCCAAATCCACCTAGTCCTCCAATTACTTCGCTTTTATGAGTTTTTTCAACGCATGATTTAATTCTCTCCACAAAAGCTCTTCCAGCAGTAACATCAACTCCCGCAGTTTTGTAATCCATCAGTAAAAACCTTTCTTTTTCAACATGACTGAATTCTCATATGAAGTTCCATATGGCATCAGTATGCAATCAACCTATTTGATTTCAATCATAAGTTCATGAAATTAATTTGTTTAATAACATAGTGGTAAAAGAAATCTTCCAAACAAATGCTGAATTAAAAGCTTGGCTCATTGAACAAAATTCAGCCATCATTTTCGTCCCAACAATGGGAGGACTTCATCCTGGACACCAATACTTAATAAGAAAAGCTAAAGACAAGACAAGCAAAAGAAAGCAAATAGTACTGGTAAGTATTTTTGTAAATCGATTGCAATTTGGTAAGGACGAAGACTTCGAAAGATACCCTAGGAATATAGAAAAAGATGCTGAATTAGCGCTAAAGGCAGGCGCAGATGCAGTCTGGGCTCCAAATCATGAAGAGATTTTCCCAGGAGGAGAAGATTCTCATTTTAAAATTCAAGTTCCTCAAATATTGCATAATCAATTATGTGGTGCAGAGAGAAAAGGTCATTTTGACGGTGTTGCAACAATTATTATGCGTCTAATTAGAATTATCAAACCAAAAAAAATTATATTAGGGGAAAAAGATTGGCAACAATTAATTATTATTAGAAAACTATTTGAAGAGCTTTCTATACCCATCAAAATTAAATCCCTACCTACACAAAGAGATGAAAGTGGATTTGCATATAGTTCTAGGAATTCTTATCTAAGCAATACTGAAAAATTAAATGCCCTCTCTTTACCTAAGGCAATTCAAGAAGCTAAAAATGAATTTGAGAAAACTAAAGTAATCCATCTAAAAAAGATTGCCTCAAAACTTAAACAAAACAACCTGAAAATTGAATATATAAAAATTGTTGATGCATTTTCACTGAAAGAAAGAGAAAATATAAGTGGGATGTGTCTTTTAGCCGCAGCCGTAAAATGTGGTGAAACAAGACTAATTGATCACACTTTTCTTATGCAACGCAAACCAATTATTGCAATTGACGGTCCGGCCGGAGCTGGTAAAAGCACAATAACAAAAGAATTTTCCAAAAGACTTGGATTAATTTATCTTGATACTGGAGCAATGTATCGAGCAGCCACTTGGTTAATACAAAGCAAATCGATTGACCCGAATAATGAAGTTGAAATCAAAAATATCTTAAAAGATTCAAAATTAGAGTTTAAAAATTCAAATATAGTTGAACAAAGAATATTTATTAATAACACTGACGTAACTGAAAAAATAAGATCTCCTGAAGTAACTTCTATAGTTTCTATAATTGCCAAACAAAAATTTGTGAGAGAATTACTCACAACTCAACAACAATTAATTGGAAGCGATGGAGGAATAGTTGCTGAAGGAAGAGATATTGGAACAGCTGTTTTTCCAAATGCAGATGTAAAGATTTTTCTAACAGCTTCTTCAAAAGAGAGGGCAAAAAGAAGATCTCTTGATTTACACAAAAGAGGTTATACATATTCCAGTATTGAAGATCTTGAAAAAGAAATTCAAAAAAGAGATAAAGATGATAGTCAAAGAGAAATTGCACCTTTAAAAAGAGCAAATGATGCAATCGATCTATTTACTGATGGCATGAATATTGAAAATGTTTTGGAAGAACTCACTGATATTTTCAGATCCAAGATTCCAGAAGAAGTGTGGCCTACCCCTAATCTATAAGGCTTTCGATGAGTCCATCAATAGCATCATCAAGCAAGTCTAAAACCTTATCAAATCCGTTTTGACCTCCATAATAGGGATCAGGAACTTCATCTATTTGAAATTTATTTGAATAACTCAAAATCAATTTTATTTTAGTGCTTATAGGAAATGATTTATCTTTAATTAATGATTTAACATTTTGAAGATTCTCTCTATCCATAACAAGAATATAATCAAATTCATAAAGATCTTGTTCAACAATTTGCCTAGATCTACTAGTAAGTTCTATTCCTCTGACTAGGGCAGTTTCTCGCATTCTTGGATCAGCAAGATTCCCAACATGCCAGTTCCCTGTACCTGCAGAGTCAACGAAAAAATACTGTTCTAAATTTCTCTCTTTGATTTTTTGGTTAAATACACCTTCAGCGGCTGGCGAACGACAAATGTTACCTAAACAAACAAAAAGAATTTTTTTTATCATTTTTTTTAAGTTTGGTTTTACTTTAAATCAAAAAGAATATTATTTATATAACTTTCAGTCCAAAGACTCCCAAAAAAACCTCTTAACATTCCTCTCGCAGGATCCTTTTCAGCTCTATAACGCATATAGCTTTTTTGGCCACACAAAATTTTCATAGATCTTTCTTTAGAAATTATTTCTGAATTCTGGACTAATTCCACGAAAAAGCTCAAGTAATCATTAAAAGCAGGTTTAATAATTTGATCAATTAATCTATCTCCTTCATCACCTAAGGGAATTCTAGACCAAAGGAATCCTGGAGAAAAATATTGTCTTGCCTCCATAGGTATTTCTCCTCCAAATGGAAGATCAGACTGCCAATTTGAATGTAAAGTTTTTAATTTTTCCCATACATGTTGATTATGTTTTTCATCATTTTTCAAAGCGGGTTGTAGATCTATTGCAATCAAATGTCCACCTGGAAGTGTTACAAAATCAGCTCCGAAGAAAGGGAGTTCATAATTATTAAGAGGAGAAATCACTAAATTCATTATAGAAGTATTCTTCCCAGCCTGAACGCATGCACACCTAGCTTTTCTAATTCTATCTGACTTGAAACCCCATGTTTCTACAATAACTTTTTTTGGATTGCGAATTGATCCAACAAAACATTCTTTAAAAAGAAAATCTTTATCAATTGGAAAAGGGTTAGGATTGAATACAGAAGAAGCCTTAACTGTACTATCTAAAAAATAAGCCCAACGCCAATTAGCAATAGATACGGGGTCAAGACTATTAAGTCGTATTCCTGTCATTTAATTTACTAGGATAAAGGATTAACTTCTTCTAAACTCAAGGGGAATAAAAATTCTTTCATGTATTTTTCTGACCATTCTTTACCAAAAAAGCCAGAGAATAAACCATGAGCAGGATCTTTTTCAGCACTATATTTATCATACTCTATATGCAATAAACGTACTCTTTCCGATTCAACTTTTTTATATAGATCTTGATTTAAATTAAAATTTGCCCAATAACAGTTAAGGAAAGAACTAAAAACTTTTGGCAAAATATTAGTTGCTTCATTAGAGCCACCTTTGCAGAATAAAACCCATGGAGAAAAGTATTTACTTGGATCATATATGTTATTTTTAATATCAGAATTAAACTGAATAAAATATTCCTTAAGTTGTTTTAATCCAACAAAGTATCTTTCAAGATATTCTTGATCTTGTATTAGAGGTTGAAAGTCAAGAATAGCAACTAACTTTTGAGTTTTTTCAAACCACAAAAGATCGATACCCATAATTGGTATATCAATTTCAAATTGAGGATAGGCTACTGAATTTAATACTTGGAGACGATCTCCTGCATCAAGCCTTGTCACTCTCCATCTACGAAACTGAGGGACATCCCACAACCAACTATTGATTTTACAATTTCCATTTTTTGATATGCATTCGCAAAATTGATTTGGCACAAACAATTCGTTACCACCATGATCACGAATATTTTCTGTCAACTCGTTTAAAAGGCTATCAAACATCTATACGAATCTCCCTAAAACTTTAAAAAAAAACTCTTCTTTGAGGCGATAGATTCAGTAAAAAAGAACAAAATAAAAGTTTTTTTTAATCTAAGTTATATCTTAATAGATACTGAATAGAAAAAAAGTAGTAGTTTAAAATAAAATATGAATTTAATTACTCTGTACTACCTTTTCGCTTTTTACTAGCAAAAAATCTAAACAAGACCTTTCCTATAGCAGCAATTAAATTACCTTCCAATTCATTAAAAATGTCCATATTATATTTAAAGGATTTATTAGCCTCTTCAACTATTGAATCTGCTATTTCTTGATCAATAGGAAGAGAATCCAATGTATTTCTATACTTAGTTTTAAACTCTTTCTCATCTCTTATTTTTTCAAAAATATAAAAACTAAGGCCCTCATCATCTTTAAGACTCATTGCTTTTTTAGTAATTGTTTTCAAAAGCTGTCCACCTGACAAGTCCCCTATGTACCTGCTGTAATGATGTCCAATTAAAAGTTCAGGATTGTCTTTTGCTATTTCCTTAATTCGTGAAACATATTCAAGAGCTGGTTTAGAAGGTTTCAACATTTCAGACCAATTGTTACCAAAGTAAAACAATAAATCTTGTTCCAATTTTTTCTTTCGAAAGAGCTCTTTAAACCCAATTGGAGAAATGACAGGATGAGCTTTTTCACAGAGTTTTTCTATCTCTTCCTCCATAGCAGAATAAACAAAATATAAATCTGCTAATAAATTTCTGTAAGAAGATTTATCAACAACTCCCTTGAGAAAACAACTAATGAAACCAGTATTTTCAGCCATCGTATGGGACTTTTTAGTCCCTTCACGAAGTTGCCTAGATAAGGCTACTGCCATGAGTTCAAAATCATTTAATCAAAACTTACCACTTAGTCATAGGCTCATCATGTGATCGTTTAATCGTTGAATAAAAATTATGGCAAATTTTGAGAAGCTAGTTGCTCCATCCCAAGGAAAAGCAATTAGTTTTGCAGATGGGAGCCCAGTAGTTCCTGACCATCCAATAATTCCTTTTATCCGAGGGGATGGAACAGGAATAGATATATGGCCTGCTACACAATTAGTCATTGATAAAGCTGTTGAGAAGGCTTACGGTAAAAATCGATCAATTGAATGGTTTAAAATTTACGCAGGAGATGAAGCTTGTGATTTATATGGAACCTATCAATACTTGCCAAACGATACTCTTGAAGCAATAAGAACCTATGGAATAGCAATTAAAGGTCCTTTAACTACCCCTGTAGGCGGAGGTATAAGATCTTTAAATGTATCTCTAAGGCAAATATTTGATCTCTATTCATGCGTTAGGCCATGTAAATACTACAAAGGCACCCCAAGCCCGCACAAAAAGCCAGAGGACTTAGATGTAATCGTTTATCGAGAGAACACAGAAGATATTTACATGGGTATCGAATGGGAAGCAAATGATCCTGAGTGCGTAAAATTGATCGAAGAACTCAATAATCAAATAATTCCAGCCAGTGAAAAATTAAAAAATAGACAAATCCCTAGTGGTTCTGGTATTGGAATTAAACCTGTAAGTAAAATTGGAAGTCAAAGACATATAAGAAGAGCAATCAAACATGCTTTAACCCTTCAGGGCAAAAAAAGACATGTTACCCTTGTGCACAAGGGTAACATTATGAAATTTACTGAAGGAGCTTTCAGAGATTGGGGATATGAATTAGCAACCACAGAATTTAGAAACGTATGCGTAACCGAGAGAGAAAGCTGGGTTCTTGATAATGTCGACAAAAATCCAAATATCTCCTTGGAAGAAAATGCTCAATTAATAGAGCCTGGTTATGCATCTTTAACCGAAGAAAAAAAGAAAGGTATTTGCGATGAAGTTTTTTCAGTTATCAAAAATATTGGTCAGAGTCATGGTAATAAAAAATGGAAGAAAATGATTATGGTTGATGACCGAATCGCAGATAGTATTTTCCAACAAATTCAAACTCGTCCTCAAGAATATTCCATACTTGCAACTTTAAATCTAAATGGTGATTACATTTCGGATGCAGCTGCTGCAATTGTTGGCGGCCTAGGGATGGCACCAGGCGCAAACATTGGAGATAATGCAGCTATTTTCGAAGCTACCCATGGAACAGCTCCAAAACATGCAGGCTTGGACAAAATAAATCCAGGTTCAGTAATACTTAGTGGAGTTATGATGCTGGAATATTTAGGTTGGAATGAGGCAGCAACATTAATTACAAATGGATTGAGCAAATCTATTTCAGAAAAACAAGTTACTTACGATCTGGCACGATTAATGGAACCACCCGTAGAGCCTCTGAGTTGTAGTGATTTTGCTAAATCAATAATTGAAAGATTTTAATTAAATATTTTTTAAATTCTTTAAACTATTAAGAATTTAACTGCATTAATTGAAATGATTCTAGAAGTGTTTTCTCGCTGCCTAGATTACCTGGGAAAGTAATTACTGGCAAATCAGATTGATTAGAATTACTTGTTACTATTGACAACCCTGGTAATATTTGGCCTTGTAAATCTACTTGATTAAAATTCAATCCCTTTTGAAGCAAGAGTTGTGTTGTAATACCTCCTTTACTAATAATATAACCAAACTTATTGTTTATTTTTCCAACTAGAATTGCCATAAACTCTGCAAGTTCTAGACCAAAATTCATTCTTTTAAAGGAAGAAGAAAACTTCATTTCCTCTCGAGTAGTATATAAAACAGGTATTTTTTTCATTTCCAAAATTTTATCTATTTTCGAGAATAAGATTTCCTCCATCTTTAAGATTTCCTCTTGAGAATCTAATAAAGAAAAAATATCAGCTAATTTACTGACTGGAATTTCCAAACCTTCACAAGAATCATCTTCCAATAAAACCTCTAATTGGTCTGTCGCTAATTTCACATGGGAGCCAACTATTATCAAACCTGGCTTATATTGAAACTGATTATTTTTCGATTTTAAAGAAATTAAATCTGCATTATTTTGCGGGTTAGGTGGTAATGCAGATAAAGACTTGATAAAGCTTGCTGCTGTTCTGAAAAGAAATCTTTTTTCTTTAGAAACTACTTTAATCGCCCTAGCTAGTGTTTCTAAATGATGAGGTAATCTAGCGTCTACAACTACTGAAATATTATTTTCTAATTTAGACAAAAAGCTTAAAAGAGAATTAAAGCCATCTTCATTATTAAAAGCTATCTCTAATTGTTTAATTTTAACGTGCAATATATTTTCCGCCTGTATCTGTCCCAAACTTTTTTCTTCAATCCATTTAGCTAAATCACTAGTAGAAAAACCAAACATATTATCACGACCAAAATCAGTCTTATGAACTGGTATTCCATTTAAATAATGAATACCATTTTCAGTTGTTCTTCCACCTTCTAAAAAAGCTGGAATGTGAAAAGTTGCATGAAATGGTCCTAATTCTTCAGCAAGAATTGCCGGCTCCAAAAAACCATGACCACGTAATGTTGAATCACCTCTACTAATATAAAAATAATCATCTTTGGAAAATCCTTTTATTAAAAAAAATCTCTTAATAGATGAGCATATTTCTCTGGTTTTCTTAACAGCCAAAACAGAAGATAAAGATCTTGTGTTCGCAAGAATAAATATTAAAGGCGAAGATTTTGCAAATGCTTTCTCTAGAGTTTGTGCATCCCAATTTAATAACAATGGGCATCCATAAACTGTTTGAGATCCAGTTGGATCATCATCAAAAATAATTATCTTCATAAAAAATTAATCTATTGTTTTATCCAAAATTTATTCGAATCTCTCCCAACTTTCAGGAACTTGAATATAAGATTTATTTAAATCGGCAACAGACCCACAACCTAATAGTTTCATAGTTCTCACGATATCTGTTTGAAGAATTTCTATTGCTCTGGCAACGCCTTTACCTCCTGCAGCAGCAAGTCCATATGCATAGGCTCTACCTATCAAAACCCCTTTAGCGCCAAGACATAATGCTTTAACGACATCACTACCCCTGCGAATACCTCCATCTAACAACACCTCTATTTTTCCATCAACTGCAGCTAAAATTTCGGGCAAAACACGGATAGTGGGAGCAACGCTATCAAGCTGCCTAGCTCCATGATTAGAAATAACGATCGCATCAGCGCCTAGCTCGGCCGCTTTCTTTGCGTCATCCCCAATATGTATACCCTTAACTATAATTTTCCCACCCCACGCTTCGCGTATCCATTGAAGGTCCTCCCAAGTAACAACTGATTTCTCTAAGGCAGGACCAATTGCCGTGTATCCCATAGGGCCATTATCGAGTTGAACATTTGGAAAACTCATTAAGCCTCCATCAGTTAACCATTGAGTCATCCAGCATGGTTTAACTAATATCTGAGGGATATAAGGCAACATCTCAAAAGGATTCATCGATAAAAGCTGTTGAGTTCCTGATCGCATATCTCTTTCCCTTAAGCCAGACACTGGAGTATCAATAGTTACAACTATTGCCGAGAATCCTGCTTCTTTAGCTCTAGCAATTGTTTTCAAAGCGACTTCTTTACCACCAAGTAAATAAAGCTGATACCAAGCTGGCCCATTTGTCGCCGCTTTAACATCTTCTAATAAACAACCAGAGAGAGTAGACAATGTATATCCAGTTCCAGCTTTTCCTGCCTCTCTAGCCGCAACAACCTCTCCTTGGGGATAAAACATTCTGCTACTCCCTACTGGTCCCAATAAGAAAGGAAGTTGAAATTTCTGATCTAAAACAGATATTCCAAGATCACAAGATGGAACAGAAACTGCACATCTAGGTCTAAATAAAATTTCA
>CACFCB010000005.1 GCA_902564695.1 uncultured Prochlorococcus sp.
CAAAAGAACGAAGAGAGAACGTAATAAGCATTTGACGAGTTGTTCTCCCTTTCTCTTCATGAATTAATCCTATCTTTTTATGAAATCAATGACACTCAAATATCTATGAATAATCAAACAGATAGAAAAACATTCGCCTCAATGTGCTTTCACTTTTTCGTAAAGAGTGACGTCGGAATTCAAGAATAAATGTATTAAGGATCTAAGACCAAAGCCACCCTTGATTATTTCCACAGTCATTAGCAAAAATAATTTTTCCTAGTTTATCTACATCTAACTCATTGAGAATATCGACAATAGATACTACAAAATTTAAATTCTGAGAATTTCAACCTCCAGGAATATTAAACGTATTCACTCCAATTACTTCACCTGTTGAATTCACATGTGGACCTGCACTATTTCGGGGAATTATTGAAGCATCATTATGGATCAAGGTTACATAACTAGAAGCGATGCCTAAGGCAACTCACAGCTTGGGTAACAAATTACACTCAAAAATAAGTCACTAGTTTGCAACACTTCATATCCAGACCAAGGCTTGAAAAACTTGAGCATAAGTCAACTATAGAGACCTAATGCCGAACATCCAGAAACAAAAAACAACAAAAACAAACTCTTGTAGGTATATATACTTATAAGAGTTTGTTTTTGGCTTAAAAAGCCACGCAAGTAAAATCACTTGTACAAAATCCACGCAATTCAGAAATAAAGGCACTAATCAGAAGATACAATTTATTAAACGTATTTCTTCTTAAAAATCCCTTAAAGAGAAATTGAAAGAATTTTCACAAAATATAAGCTTAAAAATTTTCACCTTAGATCCGAGGCGAAAACAAGCAGTTGCACTTAAAAAGCTCAAGAGGTAGTACATGAGTATCGCTTGTTCCGAATCGTCACAAGTCGTATGTTTAGCAAGTATTCGACTAAACCTATGGATCTGTCTCCAACAGAGGTAGTCGACTTGGCGAATATCACCCTGAACAACGAAGTCACGAAGGGGTTGGTGCCCGCGCAAGTTGAGTACGTAAAGGAATCCGTGGCAGAGATAAACGAAGAACTGGGCTGCGTTGGCCAATCACTAAGAGCCGTAGCGGCTAATCTTTCTGACATCAAGGACAACATCAAGCCTGGGAACTGGAGAGCCTTCCTGAAATCAGGCGCAGTAAATTGCTCTGAGAGGTTCGCTGTCGACCTAGTAAGCGCTTACACAAACTGGTTAGGAGGAGCAGACGTCGAGGATAATTTACTCGCATCTCTAACCCCGAGGTCTCTAGCTTTAATGGGGAGCAAAGGAGTAACGGACAAGGAGAGGCAAAAGGTTTTTGAAGCGGTAGAAAGTGGGGAAAGGATGACCGAAGCCACTGTCAGGACACTTGTAAAGGGAGGAAAGAAGAAAAAAAAGAACTATTCCGCCAGAACAGAAAGCGAAAGGATAAAGGAACTAAAGGATAAAATAGATTCTTACAAGAAAGTAATCAATAACCTTCAAGACGAAAACAGGAAGCTCAGCAAGCTGTTGTCAAACAGGGAAAAGTTCAATCATTAAAACAAGGTCGTCGATCTTAAAAACTATTTAACAAGCTTTATTATTTAAAAATGAAAAAAACATTCCTAACTGATTTTCTCGAAGAACAGCCAAAAAAAGAGTTAGGTTTTTATATTTATGATTATGGAGTCACCCAAAGATTACTGGAGAAATACAAGCCGACCAACGGGGATTCAGTTTACAAGTATAGCGATAAAAACATTAAAGTCAGAAAACAAGGTAAAACATCATGAATAAAAATCCAAACGCTAAAAAAGGATTTATCCATTTATATAATCCCAAAACAGAAGGGCTAGGGTCTTATGATGTGCATTACATTAATGCACAAAAACATCATCAAAAAATAAAGAAACTGCATAAACAAAGTGATAGGAGTGCTGCATGATCTCATTTTTAAGAAGCCTTACAGAGTTAATGGCCATAACTCAATCAAGAGATCCACTAAGGAAAAAAGATCAATGCAAGGAGCTCTGTAGTTCGTCCGAAGACAGCGGGCAAAGGAAAAGATATATAAGATCTGAAAAAGAAAAAGAGATTGAAATTACTACCTTATCTAAAATAAGCAAGCACGGCTTAGAAAAAAGCAAAGACTTTGCATCAAAATTATTTGATGAGCTTGATTACAATAATCAAATACAATCAACATATGATCTTATTTTGCTAGAACGACAAAGTAGTTACGAAAAGCAAGATGTCGCCTAAAAATGAAGAGAAATAATATTAAAAAATCATTAGAGTATGTATCTCTTTCACTCGTTCTCTCATTTTTCTTTCTTCATAATATTTACTTAGTATGTACTGGGATTATTCTATCCCTTTATGAAATAAATAAATTTTCAATAAATAATTGCATTAGTTTTCAAAGAAAAGACGAGATCAATAAAAGAAATAAACTTATTATCCAAGAGGAAAGAAATGGCAATAAAGATCGTCAATCGAATAAAAAAGAATCGGCTCTGAGACTAGCCGAGAGAATAGAAGAATTAGGTTTTATACCATCGATGGAAAATATTGATGATACTAATGCTGCTTAGCCAAAGTATCAACATTGATTAATGTATATTCCTATTATTCCATTCGATATCACTGTACAAATATATATATAAAAGGTACTTTAAGGTATATACATAAAATTAATGAATCGTAAAAACCAAAATATAGAGAAAATATTAGTAAAAGGATTATCTCATATTTTAAAACGGACAATTGAAGTTAGCCCAGGTGATCAATTAGCTATTGCTCAAGAGTATAAAGAATGGATTAATTGCATTTCAGAAAGTGATTTCTCAGAACAAGAAATATTAGTCATAGATAATTATACATTTGGATAAATTTATTGAAAAAATATTTGATAACCTCTATCTAAAGAGTTAACACTAATCATCAATTTACTATAGGCCTCTATCACTTACCTTCTGTAGTACAGCTGTACTACAGAAGGTAAGTGATATTAAATAAAATCTACCCTTCAAAATCACAATTGTGTTGTATGAACTTTACATATAATCTTTCGTTTATTATTCAAATATTTTTTTTGTATTAACTAAATAAATATCCAAAAATACGATTTTTAATTATTATTTTTTTCAGGAATTTCTTTATACAAACTCGGGGCAATTATTAAAAATAATGCCCACCAAGCAAGAATAAAAATACCTACTACTACAGTTAGTATTATATTATGAAAGTACGTCCAGACTAAACTTATAATTAAGATCCCAAAAGTAATAATTGACCAAGGCTGACACCAGCAAGGCTTTATATCCCAAAAACTTTTTCTAGAATTAGCTTCCATTAAAAATAGATGAAATAGTTAACTCTAATAAATTTTAAACTATTCAAATGATTTCTCCTTTTCAAAAGCTTCATTTTTAGTCGCTTCTTGATCTTCTCCTAAACCTTTATCGACTTCTATAACTTCATCTTTAGTCGCTTCTTGATCTTCTCCTAAACCTTTATCAACTTCTATAACTTCATCTTTAGTCGCTTCTTGATCTTCATTAATAGGTTTAATTTCTACAATATTCTCAATGGAAGCAGAAGTTTCGCTCGTTGTAAGAATTTGAGTAACGTCTTTCTCTCCATCTGAATCAGAGCCTTTAAGCAAAAACTTTAAAACATACCGAAGAGAAACAAACAAAGCAATTGGGAGAACTAATCCTAACAGCAATTTATAGAGAATTACCCCTATGCCAAAAACTGCGATAGCTATAAGAATGTTTTTGTTCCTCATATGATCTATTTTTAATATGCTCTAAATCTAAGCTATTTCTGAGCTATCTACATCACAAGTGCTTAAGGCAATGTCTATTTAAATAATCTAGATTAGAAATATCAGCAAACAATTACAGGTTAATACAAGAGAAAGAGTTCAGAAAATTCTTCATTTTATCTTATTGAGTGAAAGTTCCATCTAGAGAAGAGTGGGAATCTTTATACCATAAACAAGGAAAATTCAAAGACCCCACCCAAGAAAGAAATGGTATTGAAGTATATAAAGGCCCAAGATGGATTAATAAACAGATGTGATGATATTGATCTAGAGTCAAATTCAATCGCAATAAGCAAGAACATTGCATTTATTGAATGGACAATGGGATTAAAAATAAACGGATTCGAATTTCTATATAATGCAACAACAAGATTAATTTTAGATGAGGACGGCAAGGTAAAAGAACATAGAGATTATTTTGATTTTTGCTCTAGTACTTTTGGAAAAATACCAATCATAGGTAGTTTTATAAGATGTCTATACTCAAGATTTGTTGACTGAAATCATTAATCTCAAACAAACTCATAAGATTTCTCAATTAATTTCTTACTTTTTCAGAGAAATAATTGATATTTTAAATATTAGAAAAAGTTCAAGAAATTATTAATCTCTAAGGTTGGGCTAAGAAATAATAATGAATAAACCGAAATAAAAATTCTAATTACATACGAGCAAAGAAAATTCACCAATTAGTTAATATGTACCAATATGTTTGATTGTTTTGTTCATTCCATAAATCAAAATCTTATTAGCCATAACAATAGGGGTACTTCTAAATCTAATGGGAACGTTAGTAGAAATAATCAAAGAAACCTATGACCATAAAGAATGCATAGAAATTGCCAATAGCCTTTGTTTTAAAGGGGGCATGCACTAGACATAATTATCAAAATGATACTCTTTTACTCTATATAAGTTATGCAGATGAGATTATCAAATACATTTCAGAAAAACTTGGATATTCCTTTCTTTCTAATCTTGCTAGAGATTTTGGATCACAACTAAAAGACAATCAAGATAGATTTTCATAGAAAGAGGTAGTATCAGTTTGTCCAAATAAAGACGACTATAAATATGCTCTTGTATGGAAGGAAATTCATAGATCTAGTAGCTAATGAAAAAAGTTTAGAAATTTAATAATGATTACAAGTTTTATACTCAATTAAAAAAAAAATCGTTTTATATCGCGACCAAGAAAAAATACTATTTAATACTGTAAAGAAAGTCAACTAAGGATCTCATTCAAGGGGGATGGAAAAGGATAGAAACTAAAAAGAAGAAAAACATTGAACCTGTAATCCCATAAAATTAAATTTGTATTTCCTCCAAAATATCTTAAAACCAATTGTATAATGATTTAGTATTACTTTGTCTATTCATTAATATAAAATAACCATAATATTATATAAGGTAAATGGAATTATCACATTTTGATTGAAAAAATATAAAAATTATTAAATCCATTCTAAATCCTTCTAGAAATAAGCGTTTCATAAATTAAATCTAAAAATTAGCCTCAAAACTCAATGAATAAAAAACACTTGTCAGAATAGGTTATTTAAAATTACATAAAGATATTGAAAAGTGATCTCACTGTAGAAGAAATTATTTCAGTTACGATTAATACTATCTTAATTAAGATGTCAGAAATAAAAAGAGTTGATAGGTCAGTTCTTTATCCAGAGTTTAAAGAATTGATCATAAAATCTGAAGAGATTGATCAAAGTCAAGAAGTTTTATGCCTACGATATTTTAAAAATGATCGAGAACCCAAATAGCCCTATTATCCTCAATTTAAATCTAAATGTATTAGCATAAAGTAAAAAAAAATGTTTACATCATTTTTCACTTTTATTTTCTCAACCCTACTATGGGTTCAAGTACCTCAGTGGAACGATAATTGGGCGAAATGTGCAGTGGATGTTCCTGATAGTGCTTGCCATTGGTATATTGCTTCGCCAGATAACACATTCGGGAAAGGATTTGACTGGGCAACTGCGCCTTGGTTTGACGCGAATGGACTAAACGATGTTGCTAAAATTTCATCGAAAACAGTATTAGAAAAATTACAAAATAAGGGTATTAAAAATAAATTAATTTCATAATTATGAGTGCAAAATTTAAATAAAAAATTAATTTGATATTTCTCCTAGAACCCTTAATGCTTCATTTACGTGAGCTGGACCATTTAAAAGATCATTGAATATATGTTTAATTATTCCCTTTGAATCACAAATATAAGTAACTCGTCCATCAAGCAAACCAAGCACTTTAGGAACTCCAAAAGCCCTTCTTAAAGAATTATCAGTGTCGCATAATAAAGGAAAAGGCAGCTTATTTTTGTCTGCAAAAGATCTATGACTTGCTTCATCATCGCCGCTAACTCCCCATACCTCTGCTCCAAATAACTTAAATAAATCATATTTATCTCTAAATCCACAGTTCTCTGCAGTACAACCTGGAGTATCATCTTTTGGATAAAAAAATAAAACTAGTGGCTTACCCTTTGCTTGCTTACTGGTCCTAGAAACTCCTAGCTGGTCTGAAAGTGAAAAATCAGGTATTTGATCTCCTAGTTTTAAAGTCATTTTTATTAAAAATCCATACATTTTTATTATATTAAAATTTTCCCCTTATTGCAGGAAAAAATTATAAAAGAATATTCACAGATAAAGTTAATTAAATTAATTAACTATCACTATAAAAATAAGATTGTATATTTATTAAGCTTAAATTATAAGAATTACAAATTTAAGTATAATATTACTAACTAAAGAAAAATCATTGAGTGGTTTCGGTAAAAAGAAAAAAGAGAAGCCAGGCTTTTCAAAAAAGCTCCATAAACTTTCAGAAAAGGCTCTTAAGTTAAAATCAATCAATAGTCACTTAAAAGGTAACATAAAAGAGGCGGAGAAAGGTTATGACGCATTTTTAAAAAATGGGTTTTCTGATGCTGACATTTACTCAAATTATGCCTTAATATGCCAAGAAAAAGGTGAAACAGATAAAGCTATTAAATTATATGAAAAGTGCATATTAATATTCCCTAATCACATTTACTCTTATCTAAATTTATCTTTTTTATATTATAAAATAGAAAATTTAGACAAAGCAGAATTACTTGTTAATAATGCAATAAACTTAAAACCAAGCTTACCAAATGGATACTGTATTAGAGGACTTATCTTAAAAAGTTTAAATAAATATAATGAATCGAAAAGGTCACTTGAAAAAGCGATTGAATTAGATCCAAATTATCTTGATGCCTACATTAATCTAGGATTATTATATAAAGACGAAAACAACTATAATCAAGCTCAAACTTATTATAAAAGAGCTATAGAAATCAATAATAAATCTGCCATTGCTCATTTAAATCTAGGTGCTTGCTATAAAGAACAACTAGATCTAAGTAAAGCAATAATTCATACTAAAATAGCAATAGAATTAGATAATAAATTAGAGAATGCCTATTTAAATCTTGCTACAATATATAATTTAAAGGGGGACTATAATCAATCACTATTACTTGCCCAAAAAGAACTTAAAATTAATCCAGATAGTGATTTAAGTTATCAACTTATAAGTGATTTAATAAAAAATTTTAAACTATTAGATCTTACTATTAAAAATGATAGAGAATTACTTGGAAATATCCTAGATAGGAAAGATATTTCTCATCGAGAACTATTTGGCAATATAGTTAAAATCATTCCAAATGTATTATTAGAGAAATTATCAATTTTAGAATTCAAACCACTCGAAAGTGAGGAATTTACAACTCTTACAAAAGATAAAGAGTTGATAAAATCTCTTTCATTAATAATATTTTGCTCCCCAGCATGGGAAAAAGTATTACGTAATATACGAAAAAATCTGCTTTTTAACTATTCAGAAAATAGACGAGTAAATAAGAATGTACTTAATTTTACTATCGCACTTGGATCACAATGTTTCTTAAACGAGTACATATACTATATTTCTGAAAAAGAAAAAAATAAACTAGAAGAGATTAAAAAATCACTAAATTATAATCAAGACTATAAATTGGCATTGTGTTCATGTTATCAATCTTTATCTTCAATTGACAAGGAAGTTATTAATTTAAATAATTATAGTTCTAATAATGAAGAATTTACTAAATTACTTGATTTACAATTAAAGGAGATACATATAGAAAAAGAACTCTCAACAAGAATAAAAAAAATAGGAAAGATTGCAGACTCAATTTCGAAAAAAGTAAAAAATCAGTATGAATTAAACCCATACCCTAGATGGAGATATAATTCATATGCAAAAGAAAAGAAAATAAATTTTATAACTGCTATTAATTCAGAAATTCATCCTAATCTAATCTCATCAAATCAAATAGAGTCGAATAGAAAAATAAACCTGCTCATAGCAGGTTGTGGAACTGGAATTCAAATATTAGAAGCATCTCGATATAGTAATTGCGAAATAACAGCAATTGATTTTAGCAATTCAAGTATCTCATATGCGCAAAGAAAAGTAGAAGAATATGGAATGAAAAATATAACTTTTATAGAAATGGATTTACTTGAATTACCACAGCTAAATAAAAAATTTGATTTAATTGAATGTTCAGGTGTTCTTCATCATATGAAAGATCCTGAGAAAGGATTATCTAATCTTATTGATGCTTTAGAACATAGAGGTTTTTTAAAGTTAGGCTTCTACAGTAAAATGGCAAGACAAGAAATAATAAAAGCTAGAGAGCTTATCAAAGAAAAAGATATTAAACCAAATGTTGATGGAATAAGAAGTTTCCGAAACGACATTCTTAATGGAGAGATAATACAGTTAAATGAAATAACTAATTGGTCAGATTTCTATTCGACCTCAATGTGTAGAGATCTCTGCTTTCATAGTCACGAAAAATGTTACTCACTAATTGAGATTAAAAATATGTTAAAAAAATCTAATTTGGAATTTCTAGGTTTTACTCTTTCAAAAGATATAAAAGATAAATATCAGAGATCAAATAAAAATACTGACTCTTTAAAAGATTTAGAATTATGGGATAAATTTGAAAAATTAAATCCTAATTGTTTTAGAGAAATGTATCAATTCTGGACAAGGAAATCAATTAAATAGTTGATCTTCCAATCCTGGAATAAACATTTTACATAAGGAGAAAATAAATAATATTGCCAAAATATTACCTAGCATTGCTATTGCAAAGCGAATTCTTAGATCCTTAGCAAATGGTAGTAGGTTTTCCCAAAGTTGTAATAATGGTCCGCCTGCCATTGGATATTAATGTTTAATTACTAATAGCTTACAGTGAGACTACCTTATTGGCTACAAAAAACCAAGATTTAAAGTAAAAAGATTCTATTAATTTCCTTTACTTTAATTTACTTCTCATAATAAATAGAAGTATCAACCCTATCAATATAAGGGCTAAAGGATAAAACAATGCAAAGAATATATCTGTTAGGTTATCTGGTCGATTCACAATGAATAAACCTACTATAAAAATTATTATTGGCAAAAGGATAAGTGATTTTATTAATATGCCTTGATTCCATTTTTTAATCTCATTATCTTCATCTAATAAAGTTTCCAATTTATCCTTTAAAAAATCATCATTGAAATCAGACTGATCACTCATAATTTATTGGTTCTAAACCTACTCATGTAAAATAAATCTACATGATAATTTATTTGTTATCAAAATTATTTGATCCATTACTAAAAAATGAATCATTTAAATTATATAGATTTATTTGGATTTTTAGCTGCTTTACTTACTACTATTGCTTTTTTGCCTCAGTTATATAAAACATGGCAAACAAAATCAGCAGATGACGTGTCCTTATTTATGTTAATTCTTTTTATAACAGGTCTTCTTTGTTGGATTATTTACGGTTTTAAGATCAATTCCATACCCATTTTAATTGCCAATATAATCACCTTTATTTTTAATTTTTTAATCTTAGTTTTAAAAATCTCATATAGAAAAAAATAAATAACAAAGAGATTCTTTTATATATATTAAATTATTTTTCTTGTGCTCACATAGAAGCTATAGTTGATTGAGAATTGAACAAATTAAATGCCTGTAGAAGAATTACAACTGATTGGAAGATCTTTAGCTTTACACCCTCCTGTAATGATAATTACCCTTGGTTTATTTATGTATATCAGGGGTAAAGCTATTGCAAGCAGCAACCCAACAAAAAAAGTCACTCCTTTTTTCCCTTTTAGAAACGTTTAACAAATATAAGATAAATAAACTTAACTCTATTCAATATTATTGAATAGAGTTAAGTTTATTTATTTAGATCTCAACCAAAAGGATTAGATCCTTTAAGTGGACCTACGAAAAGAAATTCAATAAAAGTCCCCATTATTGCAACAGGGAAAACCCATATAGACATAAATCTTAAACCCATGAACTTCATTCCACCTTTACCTGCAAAAGCATCTTTGGTCATTGTATAAACAGTCTCTGTATCAGTTACCTCATAAGAATCATTAAGACCTTGTTCGTAAGGTTTTACAAAATCCATCCTATTAAATAAATTTCTAATTTTATTAATAACGACTATTGGCCAAACCCATAAATAAAAGATACGAGATCCCAATCTATTAGCATCAGATTGTGGATTACCCAAATCCTTATTAGTGTCGCCTTTTGGAAATGAATCTTCAATTATCGAAGCTATTGCCTCTTGATCAGTTGTGTAATCAACTACAGTATTTGCTGAATTCATCAAGAACTTAAATTTTTAATGATTATAAGATTAATTCCTTATTTTTGAATTGGAAAAATAATTTAATATTTATTGGTAACAAATATCCAAAAATCAAAAAATAATAAAAAAGACCTATATTAATTTAGGTCTTTTTTATATTTCAATTGTAAAAATAGAAATGTTAAAAGTATAAGAATTTACTTTTTAGGCGTTTATCACACCGCGGCGAATAAATTGCATTGCAAAAATCGCACCAAGGAAAAATACTGTTGGAATACCCAATGCATTAACCGCCAAAGTTCTAACAGTGAAAACTGGGTAGCCACCGGCTGGTCTTCCTTTATCAGCAACAATTGCAGTATCTTCCCAAACCTGTTCGTTTTTAATAGTTGGGCCATTATCCCAGACAAATACTCCCCACCTACGTAACCAATAATCAGCAAAGGCAAGAGTAAAAATAACTGGAGATAGAACCAGCAATAATTTAAGTGTGTTCATCCATCTAGGATATTTATGTGAAGAATCCTGGCATATGAGAGCCAAAAAGGCTGATCAAGAACAAGACCCTAAGGATTCTGTAACAAATTAATCCAATTTCAGAAGCTTTAAAGACTCCTTGATGCCTCTAGCTTTACTTCTGATAAGGTAGTTTTATTGCCTTATGGCAGGCCTATAAATTATTGGTTTTTATTTATGGAATTTGGTTTCAAAGAAATCCTTTTTGGACTTGCTGGGGTCAGCATGATTGCCTGGGCCGGAGTTATTGGCCTATGGCATACCTATATGTTTCCAAGATTTTTCAAAGAAGATTCCAGTCGAATTAATAGTGCTGCTCCAGTAGGTTCTGTTCAGTCAGGAACTAATGTGAATGGCACCAACAAACCATGGTTCATTGATGATGAAGGAGGGACACTCACTCCTAATTCAGCACTGGGTGCTATAGGTCTTAGCGATAGAGGCAAATACAGCAAAAAATCTTTTGTAGTTGCAGATTTCAACCCTATTGAAGCTGGTTATGGGGTAAATAGGCTTTACACCTCTATTTTGATTGGTTTAGCTATAAGTACTTTTGTAATAATTTCCTTTGGACTTCAAAGTGGATTTGGAATGATGGGACCAAACTTATAAATTGATTCAACTTGAAAATAAGAAGTAAATAACTAGCAAAATAATTTAATTCAAACAATTTTTAACAATCCTAAAGTCAAACTCTACAATTTTAGAGTTTGACTTTTTTTCAAGAGATTAATTTTCCTGACCACAAATGTTTGCAGATAAAGATCTTTTGTAAATAAGACTTTGAGTGTTTTTTAAATATTTTGAATCTATTTGATTAAGAATATCTAGCATTTTATTTTTTTTCTGAAAAACTTTCAATCATTTTTTCGTCAAACCCTTTGCATAACTTGGTTTAAGAATGAAGATGATCATAAAAAGAAAAATGGAAAATGATTTTACTAGTAAATAGGAAAACGATTCTTGTCTTTTTCATGTATCAAAAATCAATTTCCAATGGACAAGAAAATTTAAAAAAAACCAAATTCACTCTAAATGTGCAAAGCTGCTTTAAAATATCTTTGATTTTAAATTGCTCCATGACTGTAGGAATCTACTTTGCTACAACAACAGGTAAAACCGAAGATATAGCGGAAAGGCTGCACGGCTTACTTGACTCTGCTGAAGCTCCAAAGGATATTTCAGACGTCGATGACCTTAGTGAATTAGCCGGACATGATGGGGTTATTTGTGGAATCCCTACATGGAATACTGGCGCAGACTCTGAGAGATCAGGAACTGCTTGGGACTCAATCCTTGAAGACATTGGAGAACTAAGTCTCAGTGGCAAGAAAGTTGCGATTTTTGGTTTAGGTGATTCTTCTACTTACACCGAAAACTATTGCGATGCAATGGAAGAACTTCATAGGTACTTCAAGAAAGCAGGTGCTTCAATGGTTGGTTACACTTCTAAAGGGGATTACACCTTTGACGAGTCAAAAAGTGTTGTTGGAGACGAATTTTGCGGATTACCTCTTGACGAAGACAGTGAATCAGACATGACTGATGAAAGGCTTGAAGGATGGGCTGAAAAGTTAAAAGGCGAGATGTTTTAAGCCTTAAACAAAAACTACTAAATCTTCCTAAGTAAGTACTTAGGAAGATTTTTTTGTCGATTTTTTTGATGATAGAAAAATATCCCGAAAAAAGTCATTTTCTAAAGCTATTGAAGGAATAAGCCCAAACAAGCCAATAATATCTTAATATTTTCTTTATGAACTCAAATAATTGCTCAGGTCAGAACGTTTCTATTAACGTAAGTCTCTCGATAAAAGATGAGACTTTGCGAATGTTGATAGAGATGGCAAATGATATGGGCGCAAGTCTTGAAGAAGTCATAAGCTCAATAACTGAAGACTCGGTTATTGATTTAGAGAGACTTCAAGATGAATTAGATATTGTTATAATCCCAGAAAAATGTAGCAAACAAGACTTAATAAATTCGATCCAATAGATATTGAACTTTTTTTAAAATCTTTCGGGTCTAGGTTTTTCCCAAGTAGTAAGAACACCCTCTTTGATCAAAGATTCAGCTCTCCTTTCAAGAATTTCTCTATCAAGTCTCCAAACGCTATATACTCCAAAAACACCTAAGACTTTTTGATTAAGTCCTTGCCAATAAGATTTTTCCACTGATCTTCTATCAATCAGTAAAAGAGTAGTTTCTGATCCATTTGATCCATATATTGGCCTTCCTTTCCAACCTCTTCGGCTCTCATTTTTAAGTCGATCTGAAACATTTACAAAAGCATTTTTAGATCGACCTTCAAAAACAATGACTTGATTAGTATAAAAATGAATTGAGGGTTTCATTGCTCCTACCATGACTATAGGCTCGTTTCTTTTTTGAGAATTTAAAAGTAATTCCGAGGCTTGTCTTAAGGGGAGTTGTCTTAACCTATCTGCTAAATCAAAAGTTGGTAAAACAATAAGAAAATGGGATAAAAATATAGGGATTTGCAAAATTAATAGTTTTCCATATATTCTTCTAGAGGAAAATATGATTCCTAGAAAAGCAAATAAAAGAAAAATCAATCCAGCTTTTTCAATTAAAAAGCTATTTGTTAATTCCTCTGAAAAATTGGGAATCTCAGGATCATTAAGAAGCTGAATCCATAGTTTTGAAGAGAATAGACATATAGAAAAGAGTATGGATAAAAATATTGTGAAGTTCCAAGCCAAAGATTTTAAAAATTCCTCTTTAACATTATTACTTAAGGAAAGTGATATTAAAATTGATGCTGCAGGAGTAGCAGGAAGCCAATAGCTAGGAAGCTTGGTAGCTGAAATAGTAAAGAAAACTAATACAGCGATTAACCAAAAGAATGAAAACTCAAATAATGACTTCTCAGGTTTTTTAATAAGCCTCCTAGAAAATTTAGATATATTGCAAAAATTCTTCCAAATACTTATTAATAAAAATGGTGTAAAAGGTAAAGAAGCTATACATAAAACTATTAAAAAAAACCACCAAGGCTCACCATGAGAATTTACTACTGAGGTAAATCTTTGAAGATTATGATACCCAAAAAAGCTATCTAAAAATGGTTTTCCCTCTATTAATAATTCAATTAGGTACCAAGGAAGACTAATGGTACAAACAATAAAAAGTCCTGGAAGTACCCTTATTATTTTTAAAATTCCAAGAAAATTATTTTGAAATAAGGCAAAAAATAAAATTGTTATTCCGGATAAAACCAAAGCAACTGGCCCTTTAGTTAAAACTGCTAGTGACAAAAAAACCCAAGACAACCACCAAGCTTCTCCTTCTGGATTAGCTAATCTTCTCCATTTAAGAAGTAAGCAAATTCCTAGAGTGCTGCAAAGGAGTGCATCACTTACAGCTATTCTTCCCCAAATTATTACCAAAGGCGACAACGCAAATACCAGCGCAGTAACAACTGCTGTTCTTCTATTGAAATTATTTTCTTCTTGAGGATATTTAATCATTGTGTCCCCTAGAAAAAGCATTAAAAGAATCGTTGATAATGCAGAAGGAAGTCTGGCAGCCCAGGTTCCTAAAGGATCCCAAGAAAAATTCCCTGGGATTGCAAATCCCAGTCCCATCAACCAATAGACAAAAGGAGGCTTATCAAATCGAGGTAATCCATTTACTTGAGGAGTGAGCCAATTCCCCGTTTCTGCCATTGCTCTACTGGCTGCCGCAAACAAAGGTGGTGTTTCATCAACTAAACCTGTTGTTCCTAATTGCCAAACAAAAATTATTAATCCAACAAATAAGATAAAAAGAAGACCACGTCTTCTTTGTTTTAAAGTTGATGAAAAAGAGTTAGTTAAACTTTTCAATTAATCTGGAAAATCTCAGAATTTTTTATATTTAAGCCTTTATTAAGCCAATCCTCCACTCGTTCTGCAAATACTTTGTTAGTTGCTTTCTTTTCAAACCAATCCCTACAATTTTTTCTTTTAATTTCTGAAATAGATTTTGTAGCTTTTATCAATCCTTCAATATCATTTGGCTTCACCAAAAAGCCATTGAACCCATCTTCGATCAATTCGCCAGGTCCTCCAAGATCATATGCAATCACAGGGACACCACAAGCCATAGCTTCAACAATTACGTTACCGTAAGCTTCATTCCATTTAGGGGTGTTTATTAAAGCTCTACATCGTCCTAATTGCTCCTGAAAATTATTAGTTGGAAGAAATCCTCTCCATTCAATAATTTTTTTCGTGAAAGAATTTTCAATTTTTGATGCATATTCTTTATCTTCTATAAGGCCCCAAACTAATAATTTTTCTCCTAGATTCTTGGCAACTTCTACTGCATCTTCTAAACCTTTTTTCTGGCGCAATTCTACCAGCCCACCCTAAAGGTCCATTCTCATTTTCATTAAAAAAATAAATTTCTTTATCAAAACCATTACCGACAATAATTGGATCATTTTTCAAGAAATAATCTTTAGATTGTCTTTTAGTGTGAAAGGCTAACTGGCAAGGGAATAATTGACTTATTTCACTAATAGTTTCTTTCATTATTATTGATTCAGCACCCATACTAATTAAGTGAAATATTTTAATTGCTTGAGTTTTTGTTAGCCATAATGGAAGCCAATCATAAGCAAAATTAATAACTGCATCAGATTCATTTGCTATATCAATTACATCTTCCCATAACTTTGGTAAGACACTATTAGAGGGAATTACAACTGGATCTGTTTTCTTTTGATGTTGCCAACTAGGTTGATCAATTCCATCTATTAATCTTATTTCAAGTGATTCACTTTCAAAAGATAATTTTGATCCTTTTGGGGCAATTAAAATGATTTTATGACCTAATGAAATTAAACCTTTTATGAGAGAAACAATAGTAAGTTCAACTCCTCCACCTTTACCACTTCCCAGATAACCTATGGGTGTGCTTACAAGAATAAGTTTTAATTGCTTATTAATCACCTAAATTAAGCCTCTTTTATTAATTCATTATTGCTTTTATCCCCCCAAAATCTTCTCCTCTGACTTACAAATAGTACTGAAATCAAGACCAAAACCACTCCAATCCATTGGAGAAGGAAGAGTCTCTCGCCCAACCATATCCCGCCAGTTATCAAAGCAAAGACAGGTGTTAAAAATGCAAGGGTGCTAAAACTTGTTAATTCTTTGCGGCTTGCAAACCAAAAAAACAATCCATAGGCCAAAGCACTACCAAACAAACTTGAATAAGACATCAAAGTCCATTCAAAAGCAGACCAATCTGGAACCAAAGGCCAATTTTTATCGAACACATGCCAAATCAGAAGAGGAACACTTCCTAAAACCATGTGCCATCCTGTTACGGCAACAGGATCACTATTTCTGCAAGCGAAGCGAATAAGAACCGTTCCTAAAGCCATCGACGTTGCTGCACAAATCATCCATATTTCTCCATGACTTAAAAAATTAGTTCCTGATTCAAATTTCCCAAGCAGGAACCAATTCCCTAATAACTCAGTAGGGACTCCAAGACAAATTATTCCAACCAAACCAAGCACCAGGCCAATCCATCCAATGGGGTTTATGGCATCTCCAAATAAAATCCTTGCTAACAAAGCAACCATCAATGGTTGGGAATCGATAAGAACAGAACCCAACCCGGCTCCAGTTTCCATTAACCCTTTAGCTAGAAAAATCTGAAAAAGGGTTGCGTCAATCAAAGTAAATACTAAAAACCACACCAAATCATCTTTTGAAATATTCCAACTTCTCTTCAAGAAAGGTACTGAAGCCAAAACTACTAGACCTGCTGGCAAAAGCCTTAGTGAGGCAACAATCTCAGGTCCAGCAGCATTAACCAAAGGTGCCATTGCCGCCATTGAGGTTCCCCAAAGAGCGAACGGCAATATCATCAAAAACCAACTCCAAATGATAAACATAAGGTCAGAAAGCAATCTCCTTTTTAATATCAATAAAGTTATGCACAATTTGAATGATTTGGCCCTTGAGCCGTAAATCCAAAAAAAGGATGGCACGAATTTGTATTGAAGGTCCTATCAATGCAGAGACTCGAAAAAATGTTCTCAAATCTTTAAAACAAATTGAGGAAAGAGAATTCCCTGCACTGTTACTTCGCATTGATAGTCCTGGGGGAACAGTAGGTGATAGCCAAGAAATCCATGGAGCTCTTCTAAGACTAAGAGAAAAAGGGTGTCATGTGATAGCAAGTTTTGGCAATATCTCAGCTTCTGGAGGAGTCTATATAGGCGTTGGAGCTGAAAAAATTGTTGCCAATCCTGGAACAATAACAGGCTCTATAGGAGTAATATTGAGGGGAAATAATCTTTCCAAATTATTAGAAAAAATTGGTATTAAATTTGAGACTGTAAAAAGTGGGTTATATAAAGATATCCTCTCTCCTGATCGTTCATTATCAAATGAAGAAAGGGAACTTCTTCAATCATTGATTGATAGTAGTTATGAACAATTTGTTTTAGCCGTTTCAAAAGGTAGAAATTTAACTCCCGAAGTTGTTAAAAATTTTGCAGATGGAAGAGTTTTTACTGGAGAGCAAGCTAAAGAATATGGCCTAGTAGATGAAATTGGCGATGAAAATGATGCAAAATTACTCGCTATAAAAATTGCAAATTTAGATGAGAAAACCAATCCCATTACATTCGGTAAAACCAAAAAGAAATTATTGGGCCTTTTACCAGGAGGAAAATTAATTAATAACCTTTTAAATGTAATAAGTCTTGAGTTAGGGGGCAATGGACAACTTCTTTGGCTCTACAAGCCATAACTTATGAGAATACAAAATGAATCTACTCATCTTTGTGCACTAAGAGGCGCCACTACTGCTTTGAATAATACAGTTGAATCAATTACTTCAGCAGTAGAGGAATTGTTATCAGAATTGGTTTTCAGAAATAATTTGATTCCTGATCAAATTATTTCTGTTACTTTCTCTGTAACTTCAGACTTAGATGCTTGCTTTCCTGCTTCTATTGCTAGGAAAAAACCAGGGTGGGAAAAGATAGCTCTTTTAGACTGCCAACAAATGTTTGTTAAGAATGACTTATCTCGATGTATTCGCCTACTTGCATACGTTTCTTTACCAAATGAGCAAAATCCTCAAAATCCATATCTCCGCAACGCCAAAAATCTGCGTCCAGATCGATAACTTCAAATTTTTTTGCCAACAAACGATTATATTCAATTAACTTACATTAAATACACTTGAAAATATTCAAGTGGTAAATATTTTCTGAAAAATTCAAATCATGTTTAAAAAGCAATCATTATCAATCATTAAAAAAGTTTTATTTGTTGGATCTTCAGCATTTTTATTTGGAACAGGGGCCTCAATTATGGCTCCAAAGACTTCTGCATCGCCCGGCTTCTTTGAGTACCAATGGAATCCAGAACCAGGTTACAAAAAACTAAAATATTATCAATCTTCCTCTGAAAGGCTTGAAAGATCAACATATTACTTTTTCCTAAAAGGGAAAGAAAGGAAAGAAGAAATTATAAAATTAACCCTTAAAGTACCTGATTATTTTGAAGCCAAAATCAAGAAGGAAAAATTAAGTTTATGCAAGGTAAAGGTTGGAGGATATACCGGGAGGACTCGATGTCTAGAAAACATTCCTTCTCAAATAAAAATCAATGATAAGCAAACATCTATTGAATTCTTTCCAGAGAAGGCTATCCCATTAAACAAAGAAAATTACGCAGTAGTAATGAAAATCTTCAACCCTAGAAAAAGAGGGATGTTTCAAATCAAAGCTATTTCAGAAAAGACAGGAGACATTCCTATCTCAACATATTTAGGAACCTGGAACGTAGACATACAATGAAATGGTAAATTAACCTTGATATCAAGTACAAACCGAACATAAATAAAAATGACAAAAAGGACCTTGGGAGGAACCAGCAGAAAAAGAAAAAGAGTTTCTGGATTCAGAGTGAGGATGAGATCTCATACAGGAAGAAGAGTTCTTAGAACCCGTAGGAAGCGAGGGAGAGCTCGCTTAACTGTTTAGGCAAGCCACAAAGATTCTCATAACAAAAGTTTCTTCAAATGGTTTTGCCAAAACATATGAGATTAAAAGGTCATAGATGTTTTGACTTCATATACAAAGAAGGCTCAAGGTTCCATAGCTATTCCATGGTTCTACGAGTAACTAAAGCAAATCCAAAAATCAAATCCAAAGCTATTATCCAAAATGAAAGTTTCGCTATAAAATGTGCAATTTCTATAAGCAATAAAGTTAGTAAAAAATCAGTTACAAGAAATAAGCTAAGACGGTTATTCCACCAACATTTATCCAATAGGCTTTCTAAAATACACCCAGAATTTGAAATTTGGGCTTTTATTTCATTGAAACCAAACTGCTTGAAAAACTCCACAAGTTCTCTTCTTGGAGAATGCGACAAACTTTTATTTAAATCAGGACTAGCTTAATGACTATTTCTAATGAAGAAATTTTTTATGAAGGTGGTCCAGCCAGTTGAGATTTAATCATAAATCTGATAGCAGGAATAACATTAATTGGTTTACCATTTACTTTAGGAGCTTTAGTAAGGGCTTTTTGGGTTCGTTATAAAATCACAACCAGAAGAATTTCAGTAACTGGTGGATGGTTCGGACGTGATAAGACGCAAGTTGTATACAGCCAAATATCGGAAATCAGAGCTATTCCAAGAGGTCTAGGTTCTTATGGTGATATGGTTTTGGTTTTAAAAGATGGAGCTCGTTTAGAGATGAGATCAATTCCAAATTTCAGACAAGCAGAAAGCTATATTCTTGAAAAGATAAAAAATTCACCCATACAAATGCTTGAAAAAGATGCTAAAGGTTTTTCAAACCAATGAGCCCTCACAAAAATGTGAGACAAGTGAACATCTTCTAAGGCAAACTGGCTTAACAACCTCAATCTTTCAACACTAAAAACCGTGATCGGGTACATCTCAGACAATCTACTTATCCCGATCCTAGATTTTTTCTACGGATTAGTTCCTAGTTATGGACTAGCGATTGTCGCACTAACAATAGTAATTCGATTAGCACTTTTCCCATTAAGCGCAGGTTCAATTAGAAGCGCAAGAAGGATGAAAATTGCTCAGCCAGTAATGCAGAAAAGACAGGCTGAAATAAAAAGCCGCTATGCAAGTAACCCTCAAAAGCAACAAGAAGAGCTGGGGAAATTGATGGGCGAGTTTGGAAGCCCATTAGCTGGTTGTCTCCCTCTTCTTGTTCAGATGCCCATTTTGTTTGCTCTATTTGCAACTTTGAGAGGGTCACCTTTTGCAGATGTACCTTATCTAGTTAATTTTAAAGTTCTTCCTTCAGACCAAATAGCAGCGGTTGAGCCCAAACCATTTAAAACTGCAAAGCATTCAATATTTATAACTGAAAAGAATCATTTCCCAGTTATTGCAGCCCTCCCAGGCGGAACAAAAATCGGCTCAGGAGAAACTGTAAAAATAAACTTACAAACATTAAGTGGTGAATCCTACGTCAATGAATTAAAGAAATATGAAGATGGATCAAAGTTTTCGCCTTCCTGGAAAGTAACAAAAGGAGAAGAGATTATAAAAGTTTCTTCAGATGGAACAGTAGATGCTCTTGCGCCTGGTGATGCAACTGTAGAAGCTAAAATTCCTGGTTTAGCTGCTAAAAGCGGCTTCTTATTTATCAAAGCTTTAGGAAATGTTGGTTTCTATGTTGACGGAGCTATTCATTGGGATATTGCCATTCTGGTAGCAAGTTTTGGCTTAACACTAGTAATTTCTCAAGTACTTTCAGGTAGAGGAATGCCTGTAAATAAACAACAATCAACCGCTAACAAAATCACTCCTGTAATGATTACTGGAATGTTTTTGTTCTTCCCACTGCCAGCTGGAGTTCTTCTATATATGGTTATTGCAAATATTTTCCAAGGGTTGCAAACATTTATTCTCAGTAAAGAGTCTCTTCCTGATAATTTACAAAAAATTCTTGATGATCAATTAAAAGAGCAGAGCAAACCAGCTGTTTCTATACCTTCAGAAGTAATGCCTGATTCAGAAAGATTACCTTTTGAACCTAAGAGTAATAAATAATTATTTTCCATAAATAACCATATTATATTGATTCAACCTTGTTCAGCGTTATTAAATAACTAATGTCTAAATGGGATAAACAACTAGATCTTCTAATACAAGCACGAACTCCAATTATTTGGATAAGAAGTAGAGAGGAAGAAAGAGTTGAAACTCTTTTAAAAAATTCAACAAAAAGACTTTCTCCTAGAAGACTTGCAACATGGAATTACATAGATGGACTTAAGAATATTCTTAACTCAAACAATCTTGGTTCTAGGCAACCAATGGCAGTTCTTGAATGGCTTAGAAAATTAGAGGAAAATCCTCCTACATTGCTTTTGTTAAAAGATTTTCACCATTTCTGTGAAGATCCGGGCATTTTAAGAATGCTAAAAAATTTAACAATTACTCTTCGGTCAACGCCTCACTCAATAATTATAAGTTCAGGGTTTTGGACCCCACCTAATGATCTAGAAGAGGATCTAACAATTCTTGATCTACCATTGCCAAAAGAATCGGAAATAAAGACACTTCTATCAAATATTTCTGATGCAAGTAATTCCGAATTAGAAGAAGATGTTTTAAAAGAACTCACTCATGCATGTAGTGGTCTTAGTGAATCAAGAATTCGTAAAGTTGCAGCAAGAGCTCTTGCTCAAAGGGGTCAAATTGGTAAACAAGATCTCATAGAAGTTTTAGAGGAAAAGCGTCAATCTATTGCTCGTAGTGAAGTTTTGGAATACTGCAAAACAGATAAATCTCCAAATGATGTTGGTGGCTTAGAGATTTTGAAAGATTGGTTAAAGCAAAGAAAACAAGCTTTTTCTGAGGAGGCAAAAAACTTTGGTTTACCTCTTCCTAAAGGGGTTTTATTGGTTGGTCCTCAAGGTACTGGCAAATCGCTAGTTGCGAAAGCAATAGCAAACAGTTGGTCTATGCCTCTATTAAGACTCGATGTAGGAAGATTGTTTGCTGGACTAGTCGGAGCCAGTGAAGCTCGCACAAGAGAAACTATTCAACGAGCTGAAGCCATGGCACCTTGCGTATTATGGATAGATGAAATTGATAAGGCTTTTGGTGGAGATAGCAGAAGTGATGGAGGAACTAGTCAAAGAGTTCTGGCCAATATTCTCACCTGGATGTCAGAAAAAAATTCTTCTGTTTTTCTTGTAGCCACTGCAAATGGAATTGACAAGTTGCCTGCTGAGCTTCTCAGGAAAGGAAGGTTTGATGAGATTTTCATGTTGGAATTACCCACCAGAAACGAAAGGCATAGCATTTTAAATCTTCACCTAAAAAAAAGAAGACCACATTTAGACATTGCTTTAGAGACAGCTGTAGATAGAACAGAAGGATTCTCAGGTGCCGAATTAGAACAATCAGTAATAGAAGCTATGTATTTCGCATTTGCAGAAAAAAGAGAGCTTTTGGAAAGTGATCTAATTCTTGCCACTAGTCAACTTGTGCCTCTCTCAAGAACCGCAAGAGAACAACTTGAATCATTAAAAGAATGGGCTTCAAGCGGAAGAGCTAGAGCTTCATCAACTAAGCTTTAATAAAAAATTTTTAATTTTATAGTTTCTCACCAATACAAAAAATGCTTTTTAATTAGAAGAACTTTACAATTCCGATTATTTTCAGGAACAATTAACTACTAGGATTCTAGTACTCCCCAAAATCAATAGTGATAGATCAGAGACTATTAAGAAACAATCCCGCATTAATTGAGGAAGGTCTGAAATCAAGAGGAATGAAAATTGATTTGGGTCCTCTTCAGAAGTATTGCAAAGAGCTTAAAGAACTTGAAGAAAAAAGAAATCTTCTTCAAGCACAAGGGAATTCAATAGGGAAAGAGGTTGGACAAAAAATAAAACAAGGTTTTTCTCAAAAATCAGAAGAGATTTCAAATCTTCGCATCAAAGGAAATCAAATAAAAAAACAAGTAGGACTGATTGAAGAAGAAGAGAAATCAATCACAAAAAAATTAAATGAACAAATACTATGTTTACCAAATCTTCCAGAGGAAGATTCTCTTCAAGGGGAAAGTGAAAAAGATAATAAAGAAATCAGAAGATGGGGAAACCCTATTTCAGGCGACCATCTCAAAGAACATTGGGAAATAGCCAATCAATTAAAGCTATGGGATAGTGAAAGATCGTCTTTAATAGCCAAAAGTAGATTTGTAACTCTTTTTAATCAAGCTGCAAAACTTGAGAGATCACTTATAAATTTCATGCTTGATTTACATGTTAAGAAAGGATATTTAGAGGTCCTTCCTCCAGCACTAGTAAATACAGCAAGTCTTACAGGTTCAGGGCAGCTTCCCAAATTTGCAGAAGAAAGTTTTAAATGTGCTGATGATGATTTATGGCTTACTCCTACAGCTGAAGTGCCATTAACATCACTTCATCGTGGTGAGATTATTCCTAGTGAATTACTCCCATTAAAATATGTTGCTTATAGTCCTTGCTTTAGACGAGAAGCTGGAAGTTATGGGAGGGATACGAGAGGTTTAATTAGACTTCATCAGTTTAATAAGGTTGAACTTTATTTTTTTTCAAATCCTGATAAATCTAAAGAAGCTCTAGAACAAATCACATTAGATGCTGAATCAGTACTTCAAGAACTTGAACTTCCATATAGAGTGATTCAACTTTGCTCTGGAGATCTAGGTTTCTCTGCAAAAAAAACGTATGACTTAGAGGTTTGGCTTCCAGGAGCTAATGCCTATAGAGAAATATCAAGTTGCAGTAATTGCGGAGATTTTCAAGCTAGACGCTCTCAAATAAGAACAAAAGATAACAATAAAAAAAATATACTTTTGCACACTTTAAATGGAAGTGGATTGGCTATAGGTCGAACCATGGCTGCGATTTTAGAAAATGGCCAACAATCGGATGGAAGTATCAATTTACCAAAAGCTTTAATACCTTACTTCGGTTCGAGCAAATTAAAGCCAGAATAACTAAATCAAAAACTAATTAATGAACGTTCTTTTATCCATAGCTGTTTTAGGCCTCCTAATTTTTTTTCATGAAGCTGGTCATTTTTTGGCAGCCATCCTCCAAAAAATAAAAGTAAGTGGTTTTTCAATTGGTTTTGGACCAGCTCTTTTTCAAAAGGAAATAAATGGAATCACTTATTCTTTAAGATCTCTCCCATTAGGAGGATTTGTTTCCTTTCCTGATGAAGAAACAGATAAATTAGACTTCCAAAATGACCCTGATCTTTTAAAAAATAGACCAATTCACCAGAGAGCAATTGTAATTTCAGCTGGAGTAATAGCAAATTTATTATTAGCGTGGATAGTACTTATCGGTCAAGCAACCTTTATAGGAATCCCTAATCAACCTGAACCGGGAGTAATAATTATGGGGATACAGCCCGATGAGCCAGCTTACAAGTCAGGTTTGATTGCTGGCGATCAAATAATGAGCGTTAATGGTCAACCCCTAGGCAGCGGGAAAGACGGGATCATGGATCTAGTAAATATTATTCAGAATTCCTCAGGGAAAGAATTACTCTTCGAGAGAGTTAATGAAGATGAAAGCAAAATAATTTCCATAACTCCAGCTGAGAATGAAGGTATCGGAAGGATAGGAGCTCAATTACAACCAAATCTTCCTAATAAAGTATCTAAAGCAAATAACTTTGGAGAGATATTTAAAAGCTCAAATTCTCAATTTTATGAATTACTAAGCAGAACAGTTATTGGATATAAAAGTTTGATTACTAATTTCTCTTCAACGGCTCAGCAATTAAGTGGACCAGTAAAAATTGTTGAAATTGGAGCTCAACTGTCAGAACAAGGAGGTTCAGGGCTTTTACTTTTTTCTGCATTAGTTTCAATTAACCTTGCGGTTTTAAACTCATTGCCCTTGCCCCTTTTAGATGGAGGTCAACTAGTTCTTCTTATTTTAGAGAGTATTCGTGGAAAACCAGTACCTGAAAAAATTCAATTAGCCTTTATGCAATCTGGTTTTGTTTTACTTGTCGGCCTTAGTGTGGTTTTGATAATTCGTGATACTTCTCAACTATCTCTTGTCCAACAATTTGTTAACAGATAAATAGTTTTTTAATTACTAGCGTCAAAGATTCCTAAGAAATTTCATGGGTAATTTCTTAAAACTACAAGATCAGGAGTTAAAATATCAGATATAAAATAATTAAAG
This sequence comes from uncultured Prochlorococcus sp., assembly GCA_902564695.1. GTDB lineage: Bacteria > Cyanobacteriota > Cyanobacteriia > PCC-6307 > Cyanobiaceae > Prochlorococcus_B. The sequence goes on from CACFCB010000005.1 coordinate 25,294, forward strand.
CCCCTGAATGGCAAAAAAGTCAATGATAGCGCGTGATGTAAAGCGCAAAAAACTTGTAGAAAGATACGCAGTCAAGAGGAAAGCTCTTATTGATGCTTTCAAATCATCCAAAGACCCTATGGAAAGATTAGAAATTCATAGAAAAATCCAAGCTTTGCCAAGAAACTGCGCACCAAATAGAGTGAGGAATCGTTGTTGGGCTACAGGAAAGCCAAGAGGAGTTTATAGAGATTTTGGTCTATGTAGAAATCAACTTAGAGCTAGAGCTCATAATGGAGAATTACCTGGAGTCGTAAAATCAAGCTGGTAGAAAAAAAGACATAAAAAACTAAAAAAAGTGGGCTAGATTATCTATCCCACTTTTTTTAGTTTTTTATGTTCAGTACTTAAAGTAAATATTTGCTCTAAAAAACAAATCTATCCTGATTTTTACTCAATTAGTCCCATTAAGTGTAAGAATGTGTAAAGACAAAAAGCTATAAAGTAACGTGCAAGGTCAGACAAAATCAGTTTCCTTCGATGGTCGAGAAATAAAACTCACTACAGGGAGATTCGCTCCACAGGCTGGTGGTTCAGTAATGATTGAATGCGGGGACACATCAGTTCTTGTAACAGCAACCAAATCTGCAGGTCGTGAGGGGGTTGATTTCCTCCCTCTAATGTGTGATTACGAAGAAAGGCTTTATGCAGCAGGCAGAATTCCAGGAAGTTTTATGCGTCGTGAAGGTCGCCCTCCTGAAAGAGCAACACTAATATCAAGACTCATAGATCGCCCAATGAGACCTCTCTTCCCTGGTTGGATGAGAGATGACATACAAATAGTTGCCACATGCCTTTCCTTAGACGAAAGAGTTCCTGCTGACGTTTTAGCTGTAACTGGAGCTTCAATGGCAACACTGATAGCAGGCATACCTTTTCAAGGTCCCATGGCTGCTGTCCGAGTCGGATTATTGGGAGATGATTTTGTACTTAATCCAAGTTTTAGGGAAATCGAAAGGGGAGATCTTGACTTAGTTGTTGCAGGTACTCCAGATGGTGTAGTTATGGTTGAAGCTGGTGCAAATCAACTTTCAGAACAAGATGTTATTGAAGCCATTGATTTTGGCTATGAAGCTATTACCGAATTAATTAATGCTCAGAAAGAAGTTTTAAAAGAATCAGGAATTACACATGAAATACCTGAAGGGCCTCAAATTGATGACACAGTTTCAAACTATTTAGATAAAAACTGTACAAAATCAATAAGTGAAGTCCTTAAAAACTTTGAACAAACAAAAGAAGAAAGAGATAATAAAATTGAAGAAATAAAGACAAATATTTCTTTAAAAATTGATGGACTAAAAGATGATAACGCTGTTAAAAAATCTATAACTTCTAATAGCAAGCTTTTAGAAAATAGTTATAAGGCTTTAACTAAAAAACTAATGAGAGATCAAATAATTAAAGAAGGTAAAAGGGTAGATGGAAGAGAACTAAATGAAGTTAGAGAAATTGATGCTGCAGCTGCTGTTTTGCCTAACAGAGTTCATGGATCAGCATTATTTCAAAGAGGATTAACTCAAGTCCTATCAACCGCAACACTAGGTACTCCAAGTGATGCTCAAGAAATGGATGATCTAAATCCAAACACTGATAAGACTTACATTCATCACTATAATTTTCCTCCATACTCTGTTGGGGAAACACGCCCAATGAGAACTCCAGGCAGAAGAGAAGTAGGTCATGGAGCTTTAGCCGAGAGAGCATTAATACCAGTACTTCCTGCGAAAGATACATTTCCTTATGTCTTACGAGTTGTTAGTGAGGTTTTGAGTTCAAATGGTTCAACGTCAATGGCTTCAGTATGCGGCAGTACTCTTGCACTTATGGATGCAGGAGTTCCATTAAAAGCTCCCGTGGGTGGAGCAGCCATGGGGTTAATCAAAGAGGGGAAAGAAGTGAAAATCTTAACTGACATTCAAGGAATTGAAGACTTTCTTGGGGATATGGATTTCAAAGTCGCAGGAACAGAAAAAGGCATTACAGCCTTACAAATGGATATGAAAATAACTGGACTTCCACTTGAGACAATTGGAGAAGCTATAAATCAAGCACTTCCGGCAAGAACTCATATATTAGGAAAAATGTTGGAGGCAATTGATACACCAAAAGATAATCTTTCTCCGCATGCTCCCAGACTTTTAAGTTTCAGAATAGATCCTGAGTTAATTGGAACTGTTATTGGCCCTGGAGGAAGGACAATAAAAGGAATTACAGAAAGAACTAATACAAAAATAGATATTGAGGATGGAGGTATTGTCACTATTGCATCTCATGATGGAGCTGCTGCAGAAGAAGCACAAAGAATTATCGAGGGTTTAACAAGAAAAGTACATGAAGGAGAAATCTTCTCTGGATCGATTACTCGTATTATTCCCATAGGTGCATTTGTAGAAATTCTTCCTGGGAAAGAGGGAATGATTCACATTTCTCAATTATCTGAAGCAAGGGTAGAAAAGGTCGAAGATGTTGTGAAAGTTGGAGACCAAGTAACAGTAAGAGTAAGAGAAATCGACAATCGTGGTCGTATCAACTTGACTTTAAGAGGAGTTCCTCAAAATGGAGGAATGAATTATCCTGAACCAACCCCCACTCCTGTAGCGCCGCTTACCTGATAGTTAGACGTTATATTCTGGTATTTCTCTAGAAAAAAACTCCATTGCCTTTCGACAAAGATCTTTATGAGATTTTCCATGGCTAGCTATTAAACAACCAGACTGTGAGAAATTAGAATTTTTGTATAGCAAATCAGATCCGTCTGCATGGGTGAAGGTGCCCCCTGCGGCCTCAATAATTGCATGAGGTGCTGCCATGTCCCAATCTTTGGGAGAAGTTCTTCCAGAAAGTGAAATATAAACGTCTGATTCTCCTCTCAAAATTGATGCAACTTTGCAACCTACACTTCCTATTTTTATTACCTTAGCAAATTGCATTTTTTCTAGAAGGCCTTGAAGTCTTGCTTCTTGATGATTTTTGCTTGAAACAAGAACTAGTTCAGATACATCTTTCCTCTCACTAAAAGAAATCAACTTTTTATCACCATTCCGATTTTCATACCAAGCACCAGTGCCGATAATTCCAAACCAAAGCTCATTTCTTTCAGGAATTAAAACTATTCCTATCTTTGGCTTATTTTTATAAACTAAAGCAATATGAACTGCATAATTTTCTGATTTTTGAATAAAGTCTTTAGTCCCATCTAGTGGATCAAGTATCCAACACCAATCATTTTTATAGTTTGATCCTCTAAAAGTTTTTTCTTTAGATGTTTCTTCACTTAAGATATCCCACTCAGCCAAAGAGAACTTTGCCTTCAGACCGGAAAGCAATATTTCATTAACTGCCATATCCGCGGCAGTCACAGGTCCATCATTCTCCCCCCCTTCTTCTACCATTAAATATTTTGAGAATCCATAAGGAGGAGTTTGGCCACGAGCATAAGCCATCAAAACATCCGCGGCAGCCCAGCTAAGCTTTCTAAGTTCCTCCAATAAAGTCGTTAAATCGACATTTTCAGGCACTACCAGATCAATTGACATAATGGATTTAATTGATGCGCACAAGATTACACAAACCAGACCAGAGCCACGCCCAGGAACTCTATATATTGTAGGAACTCCTATTGGTAACCTTGGTGATTTATCTCCAAGAGCAAAATCTCTGCTTAATAAAGTTTCGCTAATAGCCTGCGAAGATACCAGAAGAAGTGGTCAACTATTAAAAATAATCGAATCTAAGGTACCTCTAATTAGTTATCACAAACACAATCTCAAAAGTCGTATTTCAGAAATATTAGAAATTTTAGACAAAAATGGAAGTATTGCTTTAATTAGTGACGCTGGCTTACCAGGAATCAACGATCCTGGAGAAGAACTTGTGAGGTCTGCAAGATTAAATAATCACGAGGTGATTTGCATCCCAGGTCCTTGTGCAGCAACAACGGCATTAGTCATAAGCGGACTACCTTCAGAAAGATTCTGCTTTGAAGGGTTTCTCCCCAAAAAACAAAGTATTAGAAAAGAACGTCTAAAAGAAATCTCTGAAGAAAGAAGAACAATAGTAATTTATGAATCACCACATAAAATTCAAAAACTTCTAGAGGATTTATCTATTTTATGTGGAAAAGAACGTCCAATTCAAATTGCTAGAGAGCTTACAAAAAGATATGAAGAATCAATTGGGGAAACAATAGAACAAGCAATTGAATACTTTAATAAAAACAAGCCAAAAGGTGAGTTTACAATAGTTCTGGGAGGAAACAATAAGAAAAAGGAAAAAATAACTGAATCAGAGGCTTTAAGTAAACTTAACAAGCTAATCAAACAAGGGGAAAAATCTAATTTTGCAGCACGAAAAGTAGCAGAAGAAACTGGCTATACAAAAAAATGGCTTTATTCCAAATTACATAAGAAACTTGACAAGTAAGCTTTTTCGTTCGATGCTAATAAAGATTAATTTTTATAAAAATTAATTTTTTGAATGCTTCTCAGATTAAAACTTTTCTCTTTAAATATTGCAACAGCAATATTACTAATTTTTTTCCTTTGCCTTGGGTCACAAAATCTAGAAAAAAAATATAGTTTAAACTTGATATTAAATAAAACTGTATCTCTTCCAATAGGTTTTTTAGTAGGTACTTCATTTACTTTAGGAATTTTATCAGGAGGATTAACTTCCATTTTAATGATTAAAGAAAATAATTAATTAAAAAAATTTTTAATTGTCCAAAGCAATTATTGAATCTTCAACAATCAGCCTGGTAATACCTTTTGATATCAAATAAGACTTTGAAATATTGAAAATATTTGTATTTGGAATCTTTATAACTCTTTGAGTTTTCGAACAAGTTCGTTTAGCTGAACGTTGATTGGTAAACAACAAAATTGCATTTCTATTTAACTCATTCTCAGGTAAAAAGCTCCACTCAGGTAATTCAGAAATCAATTGTGATGCTAACTCAACTTTTTTATCAACGATCATGTAAACACTTTTAGGAAGACTATCGTAATTAAGTATCTCAAAATCTAATTTTTGTTTGTCTACATCAAAATCAAAATCAGAAACTAAGGGTGCTATTTCCTCGAAATTATTTTCATAATCATGATTAACTTTATTAGTTTCATGATTTTCATTATTTTGACTTTCATAGGTTGAGTAATCTCCAAAATCATCTGCATCCTCTAATGCAAGAGATGTTAATTTTCCATCTTCAGAGCTATATAGATCTTTATCTATTTGCGTAGAGAGATCTTTTTCTTTATTTTTTGATATTGGCGCAATAAAAGGATTTTCCTGTTTTAAATTCTCTTTTTTTTGATCATCAATAAATTCTCGTTTTTTACCACAGGTGGTTGATCTCTTTTCCTTTAGCAATTTGTACTCACTCTCAGATATGGAAGTTTTAACTGTTCTATTTATAGTATTTGGACTGCAACTAAATTTTTCTGCAAGTTGATTGGTATTTTCTCCTAATCGATAGGCCTCTACAATTTGAGCTTTTTGATCCTTTGTAAGCCTTTTTAAAATCATTGCTATTGCTTTTATTTATCCAAGATAGGTCCTAATCATAAGAAGTAGTAAGAAACGAATTCTTAGCCTTAAAGAACTACTTAAAAAAATTTAAAAAGCTAAAGCCCAAAAAATTCGCGCTAAGAGAAAGCACTGAATTTTTCTTAAAAATTTATCTTAAAAGATACTTATAGTAATCAGTTTTCTTAAAGAAATAATCAAGGTATTGTTGGTCTGCTTAATTCTGCTTGTGATGATCAACATCAGTATGTAATCTTAAATAGATGATTTTTATGATCAGGCCGCTTAAAGCGTTTTTTCCTAAGAATCCTAGAGCTCCCTTAGCTCAGCTGGATAGAGCAACTGCCTTCTAAGCAGTGGGCCGCTGGTTCGAATCCAGCAGGGAGCGTTCCAAAAAACATTAATCCCAATAAAACTCATTCAGCCGTGAATTAACTATGGTAGTACTGGTATACCATAGAGATAGTTCCCGACTAATCTTCTCTATTTAAAGATTATCTCTCGACTAATCACATAGGGTAAATTTCTTTTAAAAGTTAAACCTTAGTGAAAGATATAATCTTTATGAATAGATCCTTTTTCAAATCAAGAGATGTGACTGAAAGAAAAGTAGAGCAAAAGAAAAATTTCACTGAGATAAAAACATTTCCAGTTCCATTTCCTTTAGAAGAAATTAAAGATAATATTATAGTGAATACAACTAAACCTTCTCAAACTCATAAAGAAGAATTAATTAAACAAGCCTTAAAGTTCCATTCAGAAGGAAACATTTCAGAAGCGGCAAAATATTATCAATATTTTATAAACAAAGGTTTGAAAGATTACAGAGTCTTTTCTAATTATGGAGTAATTTTATTAGATATTGGTAAGTTTCGAAAAGCAGAAATATTAACTCGTAAAGCAATTGAACTTAAACCTGATTTCCCAGATGCCCATGCCAATCTAGGCATCATATTAAAAGATCTTGGCAAATTAAAAGAAGCAGAGCTATCACAACGCAAAGCTATTGAACTTAAACCTAATTTTGCAAATGCTCATTCCAATCTAGGCATTATATTAAGAGGTCTCGGGAAATCAAAAGAAGCAGAACTATCACATCGCAAAGCAATTGAACTGAACCCTAATTTCGCAGATGCTTATTCCAATCTAGCAATCATATTAAAAGATCTTGGGAAACTAAAAGAAGCAGAATTATCACAACAAAAAGCAATTCAAATTAATCCTAATCTCGCAATTTCTCATTATAATCTTGGAAACATTTTAAAAGATCTTGACAAGTTAAAAGAAGCAGAACTATCTCATCGTAAAGCAATTGAACTTAACCCTGATTTCGCAGATGCTCATTCCAATCTAGGAAGCATCTTAAAAGATCTTGGAAAATTCAATGAAGCAGAATCATCACATCGCAAAGCAATTCAAATTAATCCTAATCTCGCAATTTCTCATTATAATCTTGGAAACATATTAAAAAATCTTGGCAAGTTAAAAGAAGCAGAACTATCTCATCGTAAAGCAATTGAACTTAACCCTGATTTCGCAAATGCTCATACGAATTTAGGAACAATATTAGAAGAGATTGGAAAACGAGAAGAAGCAATCAAGTATCTTATTAAGGCCGTTGAATTAGAGCCTGAAAAAGTTATTGCAATGAAAAATTTAGTTATGTTTTTATGTTTCAATAACAAATACGAACTAGCATTAAAATATCTACAAAAAAATAAATCTGAGGAATGTCAGAGTCTATATTTGGGCTGTTTATTATCTTTAGATAGAGAACAAGAATTTTATAAAAAGTATAACGAATTATCTAATAGAAAAATTTGCAATGCTGATATTGGAGGAATAGTAGAACATGCCAATATTATTTATCAAAGAAAAATCCACTCACCGTTTTGTAATGAATCTATTAAATATGTTCTATGTGAAAAAATAAATGAAGACGCCTTCAGTGAAAATGACTTAAATCAACTGATTTCTTTTATAAAGAAAGATAGAACAAATATGAGGGCTCAAAAAACTCTTCATGGTGGTGTTCAAACATCAGGTAATTTATTTTCATTAGATTATCCATATATTAAGTCGGTTCAAAAAGCCTTAGAGGAAAAGATTGAAAGTTATAAAAATAAATTTAAAGATAGCAACCAAGGGTTTATTAATAATTGGCCTAAACATTATGAACTGCGTTCATGGATGATCAGTATGAAAAAAGGTGGATTTCTAAAGCCGCATAATCATGAGTATGGATGGATTACTGGAAGCTTCTACCTTAAGGTGCCAAAACGGTCTGAGAATGACAATGCAGGATGCATAGCCTTTAGCTATCAAGGTCCTAGATATCCTAATAAAAACAAAAATTTTAATTTAACTATTCAAACAATCGAAGCCAGAGACATTTGTATATTCCCTTCCTCTTTATTCCATCAAACAATCCCTTTTCATAGTAAAGAAGAGAGGATATGTTTTGTCTTTGATTTAATACAAAAAACATAAACATTACAAGCCTGTTGGAATTTAATAAAAATCATCCCAATACCTTTACAGAGATATATCAATTCTGGATTTGTAAAACTAAATAATTATTCAAAAAAGATTAAATACCTGAAAACTAAGAATATCATTTATTCTTAAATTTTGAGTAAAGCAAAGATTTAACGGTTTTAATTTCTTATAAGTCCTCAAAGAATTTAACTAATTTATAGACCTAATCCAACACCTCTAGCCATAAGAGTCGCCAAAAAGGGTATCGAGGCAAACCCAATAAGTTCAATATTGATTATCAATCTTAGTCTTGAAACTAGATTCTGACTAACTTGTGGGAGAGCCCCCTTACTTAGAGGTAAAGCCCATAAAACATAAGTAATTGTTGGATAAAGAGATAAAGAACCAACCAAAGCAAAGATGATTATCTTTGTCCAAAAAAATGGATTTTGAGTATAGAATTCTGATCCCTGACCAAACTTTAAAACTCTATAAATCCCACTAACGAGAAGAGCAACCCCGGCAATTCCATAAATGACATCAGCTACAACCATAGATATTGCTTCTTGCCTATTTGGATCAGGCTTCAATGAAATACGTTCATATATCAATGCTCCAAAACAAACCATAAAGCTCAAATAATGGATATAAGCAACAGCAGCTGATTTAATCAAGTCAAAAGGAAGAATCATTTCAATCACAATTAAATCATTGTTGTCAATTTATACGTTAGCAAAAATCATTAATCACAGTAAAGGAAGTCAGATAAGCAATCCATAGAAAGGTCATTAATCAAAAAAGCATCAATATATTGATACCAATTCACATACTCAAGAGTGATAGTCATGAATACTCCTAAAGTTCTCTATAGATATGAGAGCTGTTACAAGTATTTCAAAAAAAATCGTCAAGCAAGTTTATTGGACTAATTTATTCTTATTTCAAATAAGTTATGAAAGAAAAACTAAAGAAGTCTCTTCTTCTCATTACCTCATCAATTTTCATTCTGCTAACAATACTCATTGGTATTAATATAGAGATAGTATCTGCCTCGGAAGTTGAGTCTTCTAGTCTTATCAAAAAAGTATCAAAATCTTATACAAAAAAGTTTTGCAATGCAATCGCATTTGGACTTTCAAAAGAGAGTGCGATGAACTTTTCAATAAAAGAAAACAAACAAGTATTTGAGAAAAGAAAAGGTATGGAAAAAATTAATAGAGACCTACTGGCAGAAGAAATTTCTACTTCTGTTGTAGAACAATGTGGATATCCAATCAATCTATCTGGAGAAAAAGGTATTAAAGAGTTCAAAAGTTATTATCTATCAAAAGATAGTGAATCATTCTAAACATCATAAAAATGAGTAATAAGAAAAAATGCAAAAAAAAGAAATGTTCAAAATGGCAAGGTGGAAAATGCATATGTCATAAAAAAAACTAAAACAAATACAATTCCAATGAACAAATAAAAATAATTTAAATAAATAATTCTTTTTTAATAGCAAGAGTGTCAGAAGAGCTATATGTCTTTATATAATAATTATTTAAAGACATATAATCAAATAAAGTTTTTTTCTTTTCTTTAGTGAAATGCATATGTTCAAAATTAACGACTTTCGGTTGATAAATATCAATATTTGAATGATAAATTACTTCATCATCAAACCCCTCTGTATCAATTTGTAGAATATCTATATTAGATAATTTACACTTTTCAAGAATAGTTTTCAATTCTACCGAAACGATCTCAAATTCTTCTATCGCTTCATCAATATCAATATCTAAAGGTAACTTATTATAAATATGCCTTCTTACATGTTCATAACTTGCACTAACAAAACCTGCAGGGACTCGATATAAAGGGGCATCCTTTAAATAAGTCCTTCTCAGGAGTTTATGATATTTATCTTTCAACTTAAATAATTTTTTATTACCAGGTTTTCCAACTGCTAAATTAATAATAAATTTCTTTTGATGGAAAGAGTAATTGCTTTCTATTATAGGATTTAAATCTCTCTGCGGCTCAATTAAGATAAGTTTATCAGTTTTAATTTTATGCTTTATAAGATTAAAAATTGGATCATTGATACATCCATCACAAGTACCAACCTGGACTATATTAGCAGGTTTATTATTAAATAATGATAAGACTATCTCATTAAATATATTTTTTTTTACAAGATTAGAGTTTAAATATATATCATTTTTAAGATTATAACTTTTATAATAATTTCTATAATAAATATTATCCTCAAGTGAAAAATTTATCATAATTTTATTTTGATAACCTATACAACTTGGCAATTCTAATTGATAAAGTCGACTTTTGATCCTGAGGGCCAGATTGATACGAAAGATATTTTTTCTCTAAATCAACTTCTATGACTGAACTTAAGAAGAATATTAAACATTAAAACATAAAAATGAACTTATCGAAAACCAATAAATATTTGTGATCATAAAAGCACAAATAAGAAATACGAAAGGAAAAGATTTACTAAAGAGGGCAAGCAAAATCTTTGTGATATCTTACTTAGATTTGGCAAAACAGAATTAAGCCAGACTCCACCGCCTAGCAGTTACAGGACTAACGCAATAAATATTCGCAATCTTTTTCCAGCACCAATGTCATCCGAAGGCTCGGAATTTCTCTAGCGACTTCAATTTGAATTTTGAGAATGGACTCAAAAACAAAAATGGAGCCAAGCGGACTCCAACCGCTGCCCCCCTGCATGCCATGTAAGCAAATATTTTATAAAATCTAGTTATATCAAATGGTCTCAAGGAACAAGAAAAACAGTTAGAAAAGAAATTATAGCAGAATCCCATTGCATACGACACGCGTGTTCCAAAAGTGGTCATTTTGCAGCTCAGTATTAAATGTAATTAATTACCCTGTAAAGTCATTCACACCAATAGATAACGATATTAAGGATTCAACGATTAGCGACATTAAATCTTCGTGCTTGCTTAAGGTCTTTTCTATTAAAAAGGCTGCAGTAACCGCTTCTATCACAATCATATTGCTTCCCATTTTCATCAACTATTATTCCACCCCCATAGAGACCTCCATTAGGTGAATACAGTGGATCATCATCGTAATATTTACCAGAGGAATCCTGATAAGAATTACCTCCATATAAACCTGAACCAGAGCGATAAACAGTCTCTGCCTGAGCAGTCGCTGATAGTAAAGAAACCCCTGAGACTGCCAAAGCAGAAACAACCGAAATTATTTATTCATTTTGCCAAGAATCAATAAGCTTAATCTTATGTAAATAAAATGACTGAAGTCGAGGAAATTTTTGTGTTTTATTAAGTCAAAGTTGTGAGGGAATATGCCCCCTTTCTTGTTCCTTCGTAAATTTTACTTACCTGATTTAAGTCCTTTCCACTCGCCTAACTTCTGCATTTTCTCCCATGCTTCGATTGCATTGGATTAGCTGTTTCAAAACAATGGCCCACTCATAAGAGCGTGCCATTGTTTTGAAACAGCGTTGCTTAGAAGGGGCAGCCGTCAAACGCTAAAAAGATTGATCATCTGACCAGAATTGTCGCCGATCATTGCTGTCATGAATTGAGCACCTTGCCAGTCACCCTCGCCGACTGCAAGAACAGGGTTTGGTGATTCCCCGAAGCTGTTCATCTCGGCGATTGATTCAAAGCGTTCGATCACAAACCTGTTCTCGCTTCTGAGGCGTTCACTGAAATCTTCATTTCCGGGGAAGATAACGGCTGCGTCACGGACAGTTCCAGCCGCTTCCTGGACTTGAAGACTGTTCATTGCAACTTGACCTTGGTGCATAAAGGAAGCACTCGTATCTAAGGACATTCGGTCTTCTAATGCGCTGGCACTACCGTTTTTCCAGACATTTAATGGAGAACCTTGACCTGTGATGGAGTCGCCGCCACTACCTGGCTTGAAGTGGTTGTCGCCAACGATCACGCTGCCTTTGGTGTCGATGTCTTGAGGCTTGAAGACGCCTTCACCACTGATAGGACCAAGGATTCTTGGATCGCCATCGCCAAATGTCTCTAACAGAGAGTCACTCGAATCTGTGTCGTAACCCGTTTTGAACTCGGGATGAACAATGCTGATGTTTTCGTCTTTGGTTGGTTTGACGTTGGTTGTTCTGTTCAAGGCATCGAAGTTGCCGGTCAGCTCATCTGCTTGGAATTCAGCTTTGATGTCGCCCAACTTGATGAAGTCATCTGCTGCCTTAGGGCCAGCCTGGCGGGCATTGAGACCGTTCCATGTGGTGATGTGAGGCATGGTTTGAAAGCGATGGAGGGTTGTTCCCTCTCGATGCAGGTATCATCTCCGAACCAAGTGATCCGTTATATGACCCAGATCAATCGTGACTGTGATCTTAGTCACAAAGGCTTACAGCCGTACTCATGAGCCCAAGATATTTTGTTTTATATGCAGAAGATAAACCTATTTATAATTTCCAAGGGGTATCAAACTTCGCTTTATAAGAGGTTCTGGGCTAGTTATACGAAGAGATCCTTTGTTATCTTCTAAGATTCCTCTATTTTTTAACTTGTTTATGACTCTTGAAGTAGTTTCTCTTGATGAACCTGATAAAACACCTAGCTCTTTTTGAGCTAAAGGAGGAATAAAAGCTAATGAATCGTTGTTAATAGAGCTTTTACGAGCTAAATATGCTAATGAATTTAGAATACGAGAAGTAGCGTCACTAGTATGTAAAGCAAAGCGAAGATTTAGATCCCTTAATCGAGAAGCTTCAAGTTTTGCAATTGTCAAAGCAAAGGCAACCTCCTTGTGCAGCAATGTTTCGAAAGGAGAAGAACGTAATTTCAATACTCGGCCAGGAGTAAGCGCAACAACATCAGCAGATCGAGGTAAATCATCAAGCGCAGCCATTTCACCAAATAAATCATTTGTTCCAAGCACTGACATAACAACCTCAATACCATCAGCGGTATAAGTACGTACTTTCGCTAAACCTGAAAGTAAAACAAAAATGGTTTTTTCCCATTCTTCCTCCATTAAAAAAACTTGTTCGGCTGAATGAGTAGATACAAAATGACGGTCTAGTAACTTCGAACATTGTTCAATGGTCAAACAAGAAAAAAGTTGATATGCATTTAAATCTTCAGCGTTTATCTTAGTCATAAGAAGTATTACCTGGCCAAGCGAAGAGGAACTAAATTCTAAGTAATAGAAGACATTAATAAAACTACTCATTATTAGTTTTATTCCCTATATATTGCTCTAATCTAATTTTCCTGAAAACCCTTGCTAATCCTTAAAAATCAATGGAGCCAAGCGGACTCGAACCGCTGACCCCCTGCATGCCATGCAGGTGCTCTACCAGCTGAGCTATGGCCCCAAATCGTTGATATGACTTTGATTTCAATCAATATCATCCAACCAAATTATTATACTTCAATAAAAGAGTGCATAATCGCAGCTACTTAAAAGTCTCCGATCTACGTGAAGGAAAAAAGAGAAAACCAGAGATTTTAAAAGGCTTGATAAAGACCTCAATACTTTTATTGATGGGGAGTGGTGGGAAGTTAGCAAATAAATTTATTATCGATAGGTCTAGGAAGCTAATTACTTCTCTTTGTTGGCAGATGATCCCCTGCCAATTCAAAAAACAAAGTAAAGAAATGTCTCTTGAAAGTTTACAAGTAATTTAGATATATAATTTAGTTCTAATACAAACAAATAGATGTGACTCAGAGAAGAAAAGATCAAAAACAAGAAGGGCATAACATGAAAATATTCCCAGTTCCATTTACCCCAGATAAAATCATAGACAATATTACTATTTCAACTGATAATTCATTCAATACAAGTAAAGTACAAAAAAAAGATTCTAATATACCTAAATTCACGATTCCATTTACTTTAGACAAACAAAAAGAAAATCTTATTATTAATAACAATAGACTTTCTAAATTTTCTAAAGAGCAAATAATTAATCAAGCAATTAATTTTCATCTTGAAGGTAATATTCAAGAAGCGTCAAAATACTATAAATATTGTATTAATCATAGTTTTAGTGACCACATAATCTTTTCTAATTATGGAGTGATTTTAAAAGGTCTCGGAAAACTTAAAGAGGCTGAAGCAATGCAAAGAAAATCAATTAACATTAAGCCTGATTTCGCTGATGCATACTATAATCTTGGAAATACAATGATAGATCTTAATAAACTAAAAAAAGCAGAATCTTGCTATCGAAAAGCCATTAAACTCAGACCTGATTATGCAAAATACTATAATAATTTGGGCAACTTATTGTTAGATCTTGGCAGAGCAGAAGAAGCAGAAGAATCACAAAGAAAAGCTATTCAAATTAATCCAGATTTTGCATTAGCTCATTGCAATCTAGGTACGATTTTAAAAGATCTTGGTAAATTGAAAGAAGCAGAAATATCAACGCGTAAAGCAATTGAACTTAATCCTACTCTAGCCAATGCCCATAACAACTTAGGAATTATTTTAAAGAACCTTGGTAAGCTAGATCTAGCAGAGATATCAATTCGAAAAGCTATTGATATCTCTGATCATTTTGCAGATGCTTATTGTAATTTAGGAACTATATTAAAAGATCTTGGCAAACTAAATCAAGCAGAGCTATCAATTCGAAAAGCAATCAAGTTAAAACCTGATTTTTATGATGCATATTTTAATCTTGCTTTAATTGAACTAATTCAAGAAAATTATAAATCAGGCCTAGACAACTATGAATATAGATTTAAGAAGATACAACCAGTTATTATTCTAGCCAAACCAAAAATCAAAAGATTCAAAAATAGTAACTTAAATAAATTAGAAAAGCTTTTAATAGTTTGCGAACAAGGTTTAGGTGACACTCTTCAATATATGAGATATATTCCTCATTTAAGAAATCAAGGTTTTGATATTTCTTTTTGCGCTCAAAAGAAACTTCATTCCTTAATCAAATCCTCAGGTATTGATCCCTATCCATTAACTCCAGAGCAAGCCAATCAATTCTCACAAGGAAAATGGATCCCATTGTTATCTTTACCAAAATATTTAAAAGTAAATCCAGAAAATCCAATCGTTTGCAAGCCTTACATCTTTTCAAAGCCTGAACTAAAACAAAAGTGGAAAAATACACTATCTACCGAGAAGAAACCAATCATTGGTATTAATTGGCAAGGCAATAAAGAAATGGAAAAAACATATCAAGGAAGATCAATTCCTTTAGAAACATTTTCAATACTTCTTAATCAAGCTCAAATAACAATGCTTTCTCTCCAAAAAGGTTTTGGGTCAGAACAATTAGAGAAATGCTCATTTAAAAATAAGTTTGTAGAATGCCAAAAACAAATAGATTCTACTTGGGATTTCCTTGAAAATGCTGCTATTATTGATAACTGTGATTTGATTATTACTTGTGATACATCAATAGCTCACTTAGCCGGTGGTATGGGAAAAAAAGTCTGGTTATTACTAAAATATATACCATTTTGGACTTGGGGAGTATACTCAGAAAGTACCTTTTGGTATCCTTCAATGAGATTATTCCGACAAAAAGAAAAACAAAGCTGGCAAGAAGTAATGAATAAAGTATCAACTGAACTAAACAAAGAATTGAGATAAAAACTTGATTTCTCAAAATAAACCTATATCTAATTTTTTAGCTCCAGTCTCATTAGGAGAAATAGTAGATAAAATAACAATTCTAGAAATAAAGAAGAAACATATGACTGGAAAAAAGCTAAAAAATGTTATTAAAGAGCTTAAACTATTGAAAACGACAATTGAAGAAAAAAATATTGAAGTTGACTTTACTTTAATCCATCATCTCAAGGAAGTGAACAATACTCTTTGGGAAATTGAAGATAAAATAAGGAGAAAAGAACGGCTACAAGTTTTCGATCAAGAATTTATTCAATTAGCTCGGTCGGTTTATATCCAAAATGATAAAAGAGCCTCGATAAAACAAGACATTAACCTCAAATATAATTCTGAACTTATTGAAGAAAAATATTATGAAGACTATTAAATTACTAATCTTAAAGATCAACAAACAATTTCGAAGTTTTTATTAGATTAAAATAAATTCTTCAACTCCTAAAGAATTAAAAGTTTAATTTAACAACTAATCACTTTTATCATATAGATAGGCGTTGATCCTCTATTTCTCTGAAAAAAACTAATCAGAGCTGATTCTGAAAAAATCTCACGAATATTCCATTTAATCTCCAATAATCTTTTTACTTTGCTTGGTTTTAAAGGTTCATGCATTAGATCAATGGAAATTTCTAGTAATTAAAAATCTAAATGCTTTGCAAGGGGGTTGTCCAAAAAAAAATCACTCAAGAAATCAGACATTCAATATATTCTACTCTTTTTCTTTGAAAAAACTGATGAATCTCTTATTCCCCTACCTACATATGACCATTTTGAGCATTAGAAGTAAAAATTGATACTTTTCCACATTTTTCTCTTTTCCAGATATTTCACAATGTTTTGTGAGTGAATTTAAAAACGAACTTTTTAATGTATCAAGAGATACTAAATAGCTGAAAAAGCCTGCAGTAACTAAACTTTACTTGAGCTCTTCATCTTTTGTAATTAATCCACTAATACAATTGGCATCTCTTCTTTAAAAGAAAATTTGAGATTATCTATTTTGTGGAAAAGTGGAAAAACTCTATCCAAAAAATGAAAATTATTTATTTATTTATTTTTTTCACTAAAACTCAAACATTAAATTAATTTTCGTACCTAAAAAAAACTTTCAAGAAACGAAAAATTATCTAACAAGTCTATACTTTCTAGTCTATATAGACCTTTTCTTCTTCCACTTCTTTAGTTAATAAATCTAATTGTTTTTCAAGAGCATCGATTGTTTTAAAACCCAAAGCTTCTATAGTTTCATTACCTAAAGATTTTTCGAAAGAAGTCATTTTCATTATCTAAGATTTAATTAAACAAAAATAGATAATAAAATAAAAAATTCAATTATTTATGTTGAAAGTAAGTTTAAATTATTAATAAAATCATTAATCGGATAATTAATTTCCTTCCCTAACTTTAACCACAATTAAAGGCAATAAGAGTCATATTTAAATTATGAATAATCCTTTCTCACTTTATTGGAACAAAAACTGGAGCTTTCAAATAGTACATATGGAAGGTGGAATTTATTTAGAAGCAAAAGGACTAGGAATTCTTATGAGGAAGCCTTTGTTTCCCAATGAAAATCCGTCAAGTGCTGCTGATGATTTAATTTATAATGAAGACAAAAATAGAAAATCCTTATTAAATTCTTGGAAATCTAAATCACATAATACGTTGAATTAACCATAAAGAAATCAGGTTTGCCTCCAAACAGCAGCTAATTTACCTTGAACATGCACTTGTTCAGCTTCAATTTCTATAGGTTCATATGAAGGATTAGCTGCTTCTAAACGAACCAAATTTCCTTTGCGAAAGAAATGTTTTAAGGTCGTCCCTAGGCCAGGAACCATTGCACTTACAATTGTTCCATTCCTCAATAGAGATGGTTCCTGTACAGGTTCCATCAAAACCATATCTCCATCTGCAATAAAGGAGTCAATCATTGAATCTCCATTAACTGTTAATGCAAAAAGTCCTTTTAATTGAAGTATTGAATTTAAGTCCAGAGTTTCCTGTACATCATCAAAAGTTTCAATTAATCCTCCCGCCGCGATTGATCCCATTACAGGAACACCTGAAATAGAATCCTCAATTAATTGAAGGGTCCTAGCTTGGCCTTCTTGCCATTTTATCCAACCTTTTTCTTGTAAATGTCTCAGTCGACTTTGAATTGGAGCTGGAGACCTAAGTCCCATGGCTTGCATCATCTGCCTTATTGAAGGACTGTGATGATGATTGCTAATAAAATCAACAAGCCAGTCATATAGCTCTTGCTGAGCTGTAGTTAGCGCTTCATCTGGCATTCGAAAAAATAAGTACATATGTCCTTCAATACATATGTACCTACGAATTTAGGTTTTTGCAACCCTAGAGCCCCCCAAGCTGAACAGCAAGTAAAGCTTGCTGAACATGAAGACGATTTTCAGCTTGATCAAAAATACGACTATTTTTGCTCTCCAATGCTTCTTCCGTAATTTCTTCTCCCCTATGAGCAGGCAAACAATGCAAAAGAATTACTGAATTGTCAGCAGATTCTATTAATTCTTTATCAACTTTGTACGTCTCAAAAATTTCTTTTCTCTTTACTTCTTCGTCTTCTTGTCCCATAGAAGACCAAACATCTGTATAAATCACCTGCGATCCTTTAACTGCTTCTGATGGGTCATTACAAATAGATATTTTTGAACCAAATTCAGTTAATGATTTGGCCTTTTTTAAAATCATAGAATCTGCTTCAAAACCATTAGGAGAGCAGATTTTCACATTAACTCCCAACATTGCTCCACATATCATCAAAGAATTTGCGACATTATTGCCATCGCCTATATAAGAAAGATTTATCCCTTTAAGCTCATTAAATGTTTCCTGAATCGTTAAGTAATCAGCAAGTGCCTGGCAAGGGTGCTCAAGATCTGTTAGAGCGTTTACAACTGGGATAGATGACCATTCTGCGTATTCTGAGAGCTCTGCCTGAGAGAAAGTTCGTATCGCAAGAACATCACAATAACGACTCAACACTCTAGCTGTGTCTTTAATAGGCTCACCTCTTCCAAGCTGAGTTACTTGTGGGTTTAAATCAACTGTTTGACCTCCAAGTCTTGCCATTGCTACTTGAAAGCTGACTCTTGTTCTAGTTGAAGCTTTTTTAAATATTAAACCAAGAACTCGATTTCCAAGGTCGATTCTTCTATTACCGAATTTGAGCTGTTTAGCTAATTCAAATAAAGATAATACCTGACTGGTATTTAAATCAGATGAAGAAAGAAAATCACTTCCACTAAAAGAAGAAAGTTTAGAGGCTAACCCAATAGACGCTGAAGCCATAAGAAAAGCCTCAAATATCCTTTATCGTGGATAAAGGATATAAAAGTCAAGTCTTTTAGTTTTTTTTATACTTTTTGAGGCATTACACTGCTTGATAACATTTCTTTAAGCTCATCGCCTTCTATAACTTCCTTCTCAAGAATTTTTTGGGAGATATCTTCTAGTAAAGAAAGATTATTTTTTAGAATATTTAGTGCATTTTCGTGAGCATCATCTACCAAACTCCTCACTTCTTTATCAATTGCTTGAGCTGTTGCATCACTTAATTCTCTTCTTGGATTGTTGTTGCCACCTAAAAATTTACCACCTCCCTGTTTGTCATATGCTAATGGACCAAGAATATCGCTCATGCCATAAGTACCAACCATCTGTTCAGCCAAATCTGTAGCTCTTTGAAGATCGTTAGAAGCTCCGGTAGTTATTTTCCCAAATATTATTTCTTCTGCAGATCTACCTCCTAAAAGTGTTGCTATTTGTCCTTGCAGTTCTTCTTTCGAATTTAAAAATCTTTCCTCAGTAGGAAGTTGTAATGTATATCCCAGTGCACTCATACCCCTAGGAACAATAGATATTTTTGCAACTTTGCTTCCACCAGGCATTAAATGTCCAACAATTGCATGTCCTACTTCGTGATAAGCAACAATTTTTTTCTCATCATCTTGCAATACTCGACTTTTTTTCTCTAATCCTGCAACAACTCTTTCAATAGCTTCATTCAAATCTTGTTGCTCAACTTCAACTCTCTTACCACGCGCTGCGAGCAAAGCTGCTTCATTAACCATGTTTGCCAAATCAGCTCCAGCAAAGCCACTAGTAGCTTGGGCAATTCTTTCTAAATCTATGTTTTTAGATAATTTAACCTTCTTTGTATAAATTTCGAGAATTGTCTTTCTTCCAGATAAATCTGGTCTATCAACCAACACTTGTCTATCGAATCTACCTGGTCGTAATAGCGCTGCATCCAAAACTTCAGGTTGGTTAGTTGCAGCAAGTACAATTACTGGTTTATCTGTAGATGCGAAACCATCCATTTCTGTAAGGAGTTGGTTTAATGTCTGCTCTCTTTCGTCATTACCTCCAACTACTCCCATTGAACCAGATCTGCTTTTTCCAATTGCATCAAGTTCATCTATAAAAATTATGCAAGGTGCTTTTTTCTTTGCCTGCTCGAACAAATCTCTCACTCTTGCAGCACCTGCACCAACAAATAGCTCAACAAATTCTGATCCTGAGATTATGAAAAAAGGAACTTCAGCTTCACCAGCAACTGCCTTTGATAAAAGTGTTTTCCCGGTTCCAGGAGGTCCAACAAGCAAAACACCTTTGGGAATTCTCGCTCCAATATCAGTGTATCTTTGAGGTTTTTTTAGAAAATCAACAATTTCTGTTAATTCATCTTTTGCTTCATCAACTCCAGCTACATCGTCAAAAGTAACTTTCGACTCGTCATCTGGTACATAAACTTTTGCCTTACTTTTTGTAAAGCTCAAAGCACCTTGAGCTCCTCCTCCACCCATACTTCTTCGGGCGAAAAATTGAAGAACTAGAATAAAAATAAGCGGGGGAACAACCCAACTCAATATTGTGGTGAAAATATTTGGTTTTTTCGGCGGTGCGGCTGCAAATTCTACGCCTTTGCTTTCCAATCTTTGAGGTAAATCCATATCAAAAATTGGAGTTGTTGCCAAGACTGAAGGAGCTCCTTCTTCCGCTTGAGACAACTCATATCTAATTTGGTCTTGGGTTATGTAAGCGCGTTTAACTTCACCGTCGTTAACCTGATTAATGAAAAGAGAATACGGAACTCTTGGAACCTGCATATTTTGGCTTGGGAAGAAGCTACTGAAAAGGAGTAAAGCTCCGAAACCAATAAGAACTAAATTAATTATCCCAAAACGTCTATTAGGTTGATTTTCATCCTGTCGTATTGGCATTTGCAAAAACTTAATTATTACCAAGTTAAACAACTTTCAACCCAATTAAGCTTGTCAGGCTGGAGGGAGATCCGAACGAATACAAAATTTTTAAAAATTAATAACCTAAAAAAGTAGTCTCCAAAACAGATCTTGCTCTTTTCGATCTAAAAGAGAATGTTGCAATTTGTAGGTAGATTTTATTGATTCAAATCCAAAACTACCAAGAGGACTCATTGCAGACTTCCCTCCCAAGATTTTCGGTGCGACAAAGACAACCAACTCTTGCACGCAATTAGCCTCAATTGCACTTGTTGCTAGAACAGGTCCGCACTCCCATAGGATTTTATTACAACCTTTTTTTGCAAGTGAAGCTAATAATTCCGATGGATCATTCGATTTTAGAGCCATTTTCTCAGGTCCCTCAGTTAAATCAGAAAAAAAAGCTTCATTAGCATCTGGGCCATAAGCAACTATTGTTTTAGCAATTTTTGTGTCCCAAAGATTTGCAGATTTTGGCAAGTCCAAGGACCTAGAAAAAACCACCCTCATTGGTTCAGGATTTGATTTTCCTCTTGATGTCAATAAAGGATTATCGATTCGAACTGTTCCGCCTCCAACAATTACTGCATCACATTTTGATCTGATTTGATGAACTAAATCTCGAGAGGATTCATTTGTGATCCACTTACTACAACCATTGGGCAATCCAATCCTTCCATCAAGACTCATTGCCCATTTAAGAATTCCCCAGGGTCTTCCATTGCGCACTCGAAAACTAAATTCCCGATTAATCCGTTCACATTCATTCTTCAAAACTCCATCTAAAACCTCTAATCCAGAATCTTTCAATCGTGAAATTCCATTTCCTGAAACCCTAGGATCAGGATCTACCATTCCAATAACAACTCTCTTTAAGCCTGCTCTTAGAATTGCTTCAGTACAAGGAGGAGTCAATCCATAATGGCAACAAGGCTCTAGCGTTACGACAATAGTCCCATCAATAGACTTATCACCTGCTTGAGCAAGTGCTTCAATTTCGGCATGAGCTTTTCCTGCACCGGAATGATACCCCTCTCCTACTAACCTTCCAGTTGAATCCAACACAACAGCACCTACAAGAGGATTTGGACTTGTCCTGCCTTCCCCTAAAAGTGCTAATTGGATTGAACGCCTCATCCATGGAACCCATTTTTTCTGAGCCAAAAGCAAATCAATCATGTTTTACTCAGCTAAAGTTCTCCATTCACTAACCAGGTAAGGAGGTATTGTTAGATCATTTATAAAACCAGGCAAGCTAAGCCTTAGAGGTCTATTTTTTTTTAAATCAGCCATTAAAGGTCTCATATCAAATTCAGCAGTTGAATCATTTATTTCTCCTATCTTGGCTTTAGTGTTTTTTGTAATGTCTTCCAAGTTCCAATTTTTCCTTCCAGAGCTAACTACTAAATTTGTAGGGTGATCTATTCTTAAAGACCCAGGGAAGCCAACTATTCTTAAAATCAAGTTTTTTGAGGTTTTGGTTCTTGGATAAACAATAAGCTGCCAAGTTTGATAATCCAAGTCCCGCATGCTTTCTAAACTTCTTTTAATCTCAATTCCTTCCACATTCTCGCCAGCCTTTGAATCTGCATAAATATTTTTTGGATTACTAAAAAAACAACAAAAGATCAACATAAAAGAAATTATTAAATAAGAAAACTTACGAAAACTTTCCATCACTAAAGTCGTATTGTTCAGATTCAAGTAGAGCATCTAATGCTATTGCCGAACGAACGAGTGACTGATATTTCTTAATGATACGTTGATTTTTTTCAATTATTTTTGAAGAATCAAATTTTTCTGAATAATTCAGTGGATTATTAAAAACTTGGTCACCACCTTCCATTAATTCTAAATCTTTTTGTTGCTTAATTAAAGCTATCAAAATTTCATGGAGTCGATTTCTCCTTATTGAGGAGTCTTCACTTGCATTATTTTTTTGATCCACAAAAAACTCAAAAATAACTATTTGAGTTTTAGTTGATTTTTAGCAAAAACCTGGTAATGCTATGAAAAAGATATTTTCGACCATTTGCTGAGCGATGCCTAATGAGTCAAAAAAGATACATGTCGTGGGGATTGATACATCATGTGTAGAAAGTTATTTTGAAGCAAAAGAAAAACAAATTTCTCAAGCCGAGAGAATTGCTGGACCTCAAAGAATTTTAAATTCATTCGAAATTTGGTTAAAGACAAAAAAGGTAAATTTTTTCAATGGAGAGTTCATTTCCACTGATAACTTAAAAGGCTTTATTAATTTATTAAAAAAAGAAGAAAAAAATACAATAATATTTTCAGGAGGAGATCCTCTTTGGTTTGGAATTGGAAGATTATTAATTCAAAACTTTCCTCTATCAAAACTTTATTTCGAGCCCGCAGCAACTTCTTTTCAAATAGCTTTTTCTAGACTTGGAAAACCTTGGCAAGATTCGCAATGGATCAGCCTTCATGGCAGAGATCCTCTTCCTTTTGAAAAAGCAATCAAGAAACTTCCTTCTTCTCTTGTCGTCTTAACTGACCCAAAAAGAGGGGGTGCATTAGAAGTCTATGAATTAGTAAATTCAGTAGGACTTGAAAAAAAATATGAATTTTGGATTTTTGAAAGACTTGGATATCAAAATGAAAGGATTTTAAAAATCGATTCAATTCATGATTTTCCAGTTGATATTGATCCATTGCATCTTGTTATTCTTTTTAAAATAGTAAAACCAATTGATCATTCTGAGGAATTACCACTATTTGGAATTAATGATTCAGTTTTTCTTCAAAATCCAGATTGCCCTGGATTAATGACAAAAAAAGAAGTTAGAGTTCAACTTCTTTCCGAACTTAACCTGCCAAAAGAAGGAATAATATGGGACATAGGTAGTGGCGTTGGCAGTATAGGCTTAGAGGCATTAAGAATAGCTCCCAATCTAAAGTTAGTTTCAATAGATAAAAGAATTGGAAGCAAAAACATTATTGAAGAAAATGCTAGAAGGCTTAAAGTTAAGCCTTCATTAATAATTGAAGATGAAGCATTAAATGTATTAAAAACAAATCAAATAACTAAAAATCTATTACCTCCTAATAGGATAATATTAGGAGGTGGCGGCTCAAACTCTCATTTAATTATTCAAGAACTAATCAAAACAATAGATTCTAAATGTATTTTAGTTATTCCATTAATATCCTTAAAATCTTTATCAAAATTAGAGTCTTTATTAAAGCCTAAAGTTAGAAAATTATCTATTAGTCAACATCAATCATATCGAGGATTAAATATTGGAAATGATATACGCCTATCGCCTCTAAATCCTGTTTTTATTTTAAAAGGGGAATTCAAATAACCTTCTTATCTTTTATCAGGCTTTGCAACATGAGGTAGTCCCCAGCCTAATTTATTCCTGAGAACCTGAAAAAATTCATGATCTGTAAGTCTTATAAATTTAACTGGATGATCACTTTTTCGAATTAATACCCGATCCTCTGGCCATACATAACAGCCTGCGCTGCCATCTACAACCATCATCAATCTCTCAGGAGTAGCAGGAAAAACCGTTACCGGTTCTTCATTACTAAAAACAAGAGCCCTTGAAGCAAGTGAATGTGGAGATACCGGGGTAAGCTGCAAAACTGGGCAATCAGGAGTAATAACAGGTCCCCCAGCACTAAGGGAATAGGCTGTTGAGCCAGTAGGAGTTGAAAGTATTACACCGTCCGCAGAAATATCTACAGGTGCATGCCGACCAACAGAAATTTCAAAATGACACATACTTGTCATAGGTTCTCTGTGCAATGCCATTTCATTAAGACAAAGAGCTTCCCATCTACACTGATCGCCCCTCATAACACTAACTACCAAACTAGTTCTTTCCTCGATATTCCATTGTCTTGCTAATAACTGTTTGAAAATTCTTTCTATATCCGAAAGGTAAGCTTCAGCCAAAAAACCTAGATGCCCAGTATTAACAGTGAGGATAGGAATTCCGATCGGAGCTGTTTGTCTTGCTGCAGACAGAACAGTCCCATCACCACCCAAGACCACAGCAAGCAACATTGAAGAATCAAAACCTTCAGGAATACAAGAGTTGTAACCCTGCGAACTCATATATTGATCAGGATTAGTAAAACCTAATAAACCACCCGCACTACTAACTCTGACAACTTCAAAACCAGAATCTTCTAGTTTTTTTTGAAAAGTTTTTGCTGTCTTGACAGCAAGGTCTTTGCCATCATTAACGATCAGTCCTACACGGGGCACCGATCAAACTTCACAAACTATTTATGAATATTAGCAATTAAAGTGAACTATTAAATATTTAATACAATAAATAATTAATTCTAAAAATATTTAAATTTAAAATTGTTCCAAAAATCTCAGATCACTTGTATATAACTTTCTAATGTCATCTATCCCATGACGAACCATACAAAACCTTTCAACGCCAAGGCCAGCAGCAAATCCACTATATTTTTCAGGGTCAATCTCTAATTCTTCGAGCACAGCAGGATCCACCATTCCGCAACCCATAACCTCTAACCATTTACCTCTCCATTGAACATCAACTTCTGCTGATGGCTCGGTAAATGGGAAATAACTCGCCCTAAAGCGAATAGGCAAATCTCCGAAAAAGGCTTTTAAAAAAGCCATTACAGTTCCCCTTAAATGGCTAAAGTCAAGTCCTTCATCGATTGCTAATACTTCAACCTGATGGAAGACTGGAGAATGAGTCGCATCAACGGTATCTCGGCGATAAACACGTCCAGGAGAGACAATTCTTACTGGTGGTTTCTGATTCTCCAGAGAACGAATTTGAACAGGCGATGTATGGGTTCTTAAGAGATATTCACCCCCCAAATAAAAAGTATCTTGCATATCTCTTGCAGGATGATCAGGGGGAATGTTAAGTGCCTCAAAATTGTAGTAGTCATTTTCTATTTCAGGTCCTTCAGAGACTTGATAACCAAGACCTAAAAAAAGGTCAATTATTTGGTCAGTTGTTGTTATTAATGGATGGCGATGCCCTTGTGGAACTCCAGTTGGAGGAGCAGTAACATCTATAGTTTCTTTTATTAATATTTTATCTAAAGCTTGAGTTTTCAATAATTCAAGCTTTTCTTTTATTAGCTCTTGCAATTGATTCTTTAAAACGTTTGCTCTTTGACCAATTAGAGGTCTTTCCTCACTGGAAAGATTTTTCATCTCTCCTAATAAAAGCGAAAGTTTTCCTTTCTTGCCAAGAAAACCTAACCTTAGTTTCTCTATCGATTCAGGATTTTTGGCTACAGCAATATCTTTTGCAGCCTCGCTTTCTAAAATCTCAAGCTCGTTAATGAGCTGCTTTAGGGATAATGTTGAACTCAATGAATTCCTATCTCAAGCACTACTTTAATCGGCAAGCAGTCCCAGTTCTAAAACCAACAGTTAAAAAATGAAACCATTAAGAATTTTAATTAGTAATGATGACGGAGTCTTCGCAGAGGGGATAAGAACACTTGCTTCATCAGCAGCCAGTAGAGGGCATGAAGTTACTGTTGTTTGCCCAGATCAAGAAAGATCAGCAACTGGTCATGGATTAACTTTACATTCACCAATAAGAGCTGAAAGAGCGGACGAATTATTTGGGAAAGGTATTAAAGCATGGGGGTGCAGCGGCACTCCTGCAGATTGTGTGAAACTTGCCCTTAATGAACTACTCGAGAAAAAGCCAGATTTAATACTTTCTGGAATTAATCATGGTCCCAATCTGGGTACTGATATTTTTTGCTCTGGAACTGTAGCGGCTGCACTTGAAGGAACTTTAGATGGAATCCCATCAATCGCAGTGAGCATAGCCAGTTTTCAATGGAAAAATTTTAGTTTTGCAGGGAAATTAGCGTTAAATCTTGCAGAGAAAGCAATTGAACAAAATTGGCCAAACAAACTATTACTTAATTTAAATATCCCCCCTTGTGAAGAAAAAGAAATGGGTCCTTTGGTTTGGACAAGACTTTCAATAAGACAATACGAAGAACAATTTATACGCAGAGTTGATCCAAGAGGTAATACTTATTTTTGGATGGCTGGAGAAGCTGTAAAAGATCTTCAGTCAGCTGGTGAGGGACCGAAAGAGTGGCCAAGTGATGTATCTCAAATTTCCTTATGTTCTCCCTCTTTGACTCCCATACAGCCCGATCTCTTCTGGAGAGGAGAATTGGATAATTTACCCAAACTAATATAAAAATTAGTTTGTCCTATAAATCCTTTGTATTAACCATAAAGAAAAAATCAGGCCAATTAAATGCGCAAATAAAACCTGCGTGTTACTTAAAACTGAAAGCATTTCTAAAGAAGTAATTGGATAATTTTCCATTGCTCTCATCCCTGCACCTATAGAAATACCAGGGGCTTGCATTGAAGCCTGAACGAACAAAGCACCTGCTAAAGATTGATATCCCACAGAAGAAAAAACTAAACCAACCAAATCCACAATCAAGCCTCTTTTAAGCAATCGACTTGTTTCACCTCTACTTGGACGAGCGTCACTACCAAGAGCTCTGCCTTTCTTTACAATCAGCCAACCTTGCCAGAGGCTAAATAGCAATAAGATAAAAGCCAATGTTGTAAGAGAAAGACCTGGGCCCAGTCCCAATGCTCTCTCTGAGTTTCTGGCTAAACTACTTCCAACGTTATTGAACAAAAGCACACCCACTACTACTACACCCAAAATTGTTTGTATCCAAAAACGAATCCAACCAATTCTTCGCATTCCTAAAGAAAGCAATTGAAAATCACGTTGATCTGCCATCACGATGAATAAGGCGATAAATCAAATTTGCCACCTAAGCACAAAACTTGCACGTTTATCTTGATTCCTCTCTGTGCTCCTGAAAACGCAAAACACCCTACAGCACTTGCTTTAGGAAGTTTTGACGGCCTTCATCAAGGTCATAAAAAAGTAATAAAAGCTATCGCAAAAGAACCAATTGGCGTTCCAACAGTCGTCAGTTTCTGGCCTCATCCACGCGAGGTTCTATTTGGCGAACCAAGGCTAAGACTTGATTTACCAAATGAAAAAACATTGCTTCTAAAGCCCCTCGGTATAGAACAATTAGTTTTAGTACCATTTGATAAAACTCTTGCATCTAAAACTGCTGAAGCATTTGTGAATGAAGTTCTTGTAAAAACACTTCAAGCAAAACACATAGCAGTTGGAGAAAATTTTAGGTTTGGGCGAAACAGAGAAGGAGACATTTCAACTTTGAAGAAAATTGGATTATCACTAGGTATAAAAGTATCCATCGTTCCAATTTTTGAAGACAATCATGGTCGACTTAGCAGTAGCAGAATACGTAAA
The DNA here is from genome assembly GCA_902564695.1 of uncultured Prochlorococcus sp. Lineage (GTDB taxonomy): Bacteria > Cyanobacteriota > Cyanobacteriia > PCC-6307 > Cyanobiaceae > Prochlorococcus_B. The sequence continues at coordinate 53,570 of CACFCB010000005.1, forward strand.
GCTCTTAGTGATGGAGATTTAAAGCTTGCAAAAACTCTTTTGAATCGTCCTTACACATTTCAAGGGACTGTAGAAAAAGGGAGAGGGTTAGGCAAAACGATTGGATGGCCAACAGCAAATATAAAAATAGATGGCCGTAAATTTCTTCCATCATTAGGTGTTTATGCAGCCTGGGCATCAATCAAAAATAAAAAAGAACGGTTCTATTCAGTAATGAATCTTGGCCCTCAACCTACTATTGACCCAAATTCATCATCAGCAGTCGAAGTTCACCTTCTAGACAAAAAAATTAATCTGCTGGGAGAAGAATTAATTATTGAGCCAGTGGAAATAATAAGGTTTCAAAGAAAGTTTGAGAGCATTGAAGCATTGAGCAAACAAATAAGTTTAGATGCCAAATTAGCCAAAGAGATATTGACCAAAGAATATTAAATTTAAGTAATTGTGGGATAGGCGTTAGATAATCCCCATACAACAAACAAGCCAATGCCACCTAACAAAAACACTCCCCAAATCAGCACATTCATATTATTTTCAGAATCATTTTCCACAATAAAATTTAAATACACATTATCTAATTAAGGATGACATGAAATCAATACCTGTCACCCCTCCCTCTGATAATCGTATTGCTCAATTAATTGACGCGAACCTTGATAGAGCAAGAGAAGGGTTACGAGTTATGGAAGATTGGTGCAGATTTGTTCTTAAAAGAAAAGATTTTTCTGTCAAAATCAAAGATTGGAGGCAGCAATTAGGAGCAAATCACCACAACATCTATCGGAAAGCAAGACTCACATCACAAGACCCCTCTATTGGGGTTTCACATCCTTTACAAAAAAACAGATTAACGCCAGAGGATATATTTATTGCGAACTCTTCCAGAGTTCAAGAAGCATTAAGAGTAATAGAAGAATTCACTCGAATAACAGATCCAAAGCTTTCTGAATTGGCTACAAAAATTAGATATGAAACTTATGAGATCGAGATCAACGTACTCAATGCAAAAAAAGTTTTAGATCATAGACAAATCCTTAAAGATTGTTCAATATATTTAATCACTAATAACAGGAGAAATCTTAAGGAAATCGTTACTCAAGCATTGGAAGCAGGTGTAAAAATAGTTCAATACAGAGAAAAATATATAAATGATAGTGAAAAAGTAATGCAAGCTAAAGACTTATCCTCTCTTTGTAAAAAATACAATTCTCTTTTTATAGTTAATGATCGTATTGATATTGCACTTGCCGTTGATGCCGATGGAATTCATTTGGGGCAAGAAGATATACCAACCAAAATTGCGAGAGAAATCCTAGGGTATGAAAAAATTATTGGACGAAGCACACACTGTCTTGAAGATATAAAGAATGCCGAAGATGAAGGCTGTGATTATATTGGCATAGGACCCATTTATTCCTCTGAAACAAAAAAGACACTACATCCAATTGGAATTGACTACCTTAGCAAGGGATTAAATAAAACTTTTCTACCAGCATTTGCTATAGGTGGAATAAATAGCTCAAATATCAACCAATTAAATCAAATCAATAATCTTCGTATTGCAGTCTCAGACGCAATCATTAATTCAAATGACCCTTTCTCAAAAACTCAAGAGCTTTTCAAATTTTTGACATGAAATTAAAAATAAACGGCGAAATCAAAACGATCGATCACTTTGATGAACAATTCTCTTTGGAGGATTTAATTAAACACTTAGGTTATCAACCTCAATTGGTCGTAGTTGAACTAAATGGCACTATCGTTAACCCACAAGGTTGGCTTAATAAAAAAATCAAAAATGGAGATTGCCTAGAAGTTGTAACAATTGTTGGAGGAGGTTCCTACAGTTGATTAATCCTTAAAAAATAATGTTCCAATTTAATCGCTTTAACTGGATAAAAAGAAAAAGAATTTTTTCTTTTCTATTTGCTTCAATATTAGTTTTCTCGTTTTTATTTATCAATCCCAACTTGGCAAATGCGGCCAGCGGAGGGCGCATAGGGGGAGGAAGCTTCAAGGCCCCTTCTACACCGCGAAGCCAAAATTACGGAGGATATGGAGGAGGTTACAGAGGAGGGGGTATTGGTTTTCCTTTCTTATTGCCAATATTTGGTTTTGGTGGTGGTGGGGTTTTTGGTTTTTTGATACTTATGTCAATAGTAGGAGTAATTGTTAATTCATTTAAAAACTCTTCAACTTTTTCCGGCTCTAATAATGACTCAGTAGTAGTTTCTCAATCTTCAGAGCCAACTAGAATATCTCTAATACAATTTCAGATTGGATTACTTGCAAGTGCCAAAGAAATTCAAGTAAAGCTCAGAGAGCTTGCTTCATCTTCAAGCACTTCAACTTCATCCGGTCTTCAAAGAATTCTTCAAGACACAACACTTTCTTTACTAAGGAAACCTGAATTATGGGTTTACTCAAATATAGAAACGGGGTCAGTTCCATTTTCTTCCGCAGAATCAACATTTAATAGAATTTCAATAACTGAACGAAGCAAATTAAACGCGGAACTCACTTCGAACTATTCAGGTCAAATTTCTTCATCAAAAGACACCGAATTCAATCCTGGTGATTCGGATCCAACTAACGAATACATTGCAATAACGATTCTTGTTGCAACCAAGAAGGATCTAAGACTAAGCAACTCTGCAAACATAGAACTCATTACAGAGGCCTTGAGGCTCTTAGGGTCAATTTCCTCAAATGACTTAATAGCTTTAGAAGTCATCTGGCAACCTGAGGGAGAAGGAGAGACCTTGAGAGAAGAAGAACTAATAATTCAATACCCAAATCTTAAACATTTATAAAGTCAGTGTCCAAATTAACCAAAAACCTAATTTCTTTATATTTTTTTCAACTTATTTACGTAAACAACAGTCAAAAAATTCACAAATAACAGTTAGCATTCCCTCACAGCTATTTATAAGTATAGAAGTGTCGGCTTCTTCGCAACCAGAACCTCGTTCGATGAAATGGGAAAGCTCCGGAGAGCTTGCTCAGAGAGATTTATCAGAACTAGTAAATCGTCTTCTAGATGTTGAATCGAGCAACAATAGTGACGAACTAACAAGACTAAGTAGCAAATATGACGAAGATTCTTAAGTATATAAATTTCCTCTTGCGCTCCTTAAGTTAATAGATCAATTTAAGGCAAAGTGAAAAGTTTAATGAGAAGGAAATCTATTCAATGGATAAATACTCCTGTTCTTAGTGAAGCCATATTCCGTTATGAAAAAGGTCTACTTCCTAATTCATTGAAATTATGGTTAGAACAGGTTCTGGAAATAAATCCCAAGAATACTAATTAAAATTTAGCAGAAATGACTAATAATCAAGAAGATAAAATTCTTAAAGCAGCCATAGCTGCTCCATAACCATTATCAATGTTAACGACTAACAATCCAGGAGCACAACTTGCAAGCATTCCCTCCAAAGCTGTTTTCCCACCACCACTAATTCCATATCCCACTGAAACAGGAAGTCCAATAATTGGCTGAGGAATTAATCCAGCTAGAACTGTAGGCAAAGCTCCCTCCATTCCTGCACATGCAATAACTACTTTTGTTAACTTAATTTCTTCCAACCTCCCTAGCAACCGGTGAAGTCCTGCGACACCAACATCTACAAACAATTTAGTTTTTATTCCGTGTAAGTTTAATGCTATTTCTGCTTCTGTTGCCACACCTATATCACTTGTCCCTCCTGTCAAAATAATTACTTCTTCCTTAGAAGAAGTCCATTTCTTAAAAGCCCCCATTGTCAAACATCCTGATTCTTCATGAAACTTTGCAGAGGGAAATTCAATTAAAAGTTTGTCTCCCTTTTCTTTTGTAAGTCTTGTCACCAAAGCCGTTTCAGAGGCAAGTTGATATTTTTTCAATATTTCAGAAATTTGTTCAATTGTTTTATGCTCACCCCATATGGCCTCAACTACGCCTAGTCGACTTCGTCTTTGAAAGTCAATAATTGATTGATCCATTTTTACTCAGGATTTAATTCCCCCTCATAAATCAATGGGAAAGGATTCCCACTATTTTTTCCTGTTTCCTTTCTGGCAATTTTTTCGAAATCCTGCTGTACGAGATTTATTTCCTTTTGAGAAATATTTTTCCAAATTTCTCTCGACTCCCAACCAATCAATAAAGTCGCTTCCTCTAATTTAGAATCCCAAAAAAGTTGTCGTCCTAAAAAACCATCTTGTTTCAATAACCATGGCTCCCAGCTTCCTTCTTCAGCTTTCAACCAGGCATTTTTAAAGTCTTTCGGAACATCAAGTTTTAAATGCTCTACAACAGCTTCTTTGGGAAAATTCACTTGCAAAAAAGACTCAGCATTAATATTTTTCACGTTTACAAAAAAACTTGAGACTAGTATCAAATTTATTAAAAGAAAGCTAAATATTCTTTCGAAAATTTTCTTCGTTCTAATCTTTTTCATTTTCTTTCATCAAAACTACTGCATGACAAGATATACCTTCCTCTCTACCCTCTGCACCTAATTTTTCATTGGTAGTTGCTTTGACTCCTATATCATCAATGTTAACTGATATTTTCTTTGATATATTCTCCTTCATTAAGTGTATGTGTTTCTAATTTCTTTATTTTGGTTCTGCGACTGTTAGATAACGCATAATTAAATGTGCTTACGTTCTCTCTAGGCTTAACTATGATGAAATTGATCGAAAAATCTTTTAATTAATTCGTTCAAAACTAACGTAATTTAAACACAGATGAGTCACAGGTCGAAATTCTCCCTAGAAAGGCGCTGATATGTCAGACAATTTTCCACGATTACGGATCGGCAACGGTTACGACATGCACCGATTGGTCCCTGGTCGACCTTTAATTCTTGGAGGGGTTAAGTTAAATCATCCTGAAGGCTTAGGTCTTGATGGACATAGTGATGCAGATGTTCTCACTCATGCAATTATGGATGCCATTTTAGGA
>CACFCB010000006.1 GCA_902564695.1 uncultured Prochlorococcus sp.
CTATTCATTTGACCTGCTCCAATTCCTAAAGTTTGTTCATTAGATGCAACTGCTATTGCATTAGATCGAACATGCTTCACAACTTTCCATGCAAAAGATAAGTCATTTAGTTCTTTTTTGTTAGGGATTAATTTTGTAACATTTTTCCATTCTTTTTGATTGATATTTGGTTCATCTAAATCTTGAATCAATAAACCACCTGATATGCTTCTAATATGATTTTTATCTGCTTTTTTAATAGAATCAGGTTTCAATTCTAAGAGCCTTAGGTTTTTCTTCCTTTTAAGTATTTCTTTTGCATTACTATCAAAAAATGGAGCGACAATACATTCAATAAATATATTTTCGAGTTCTTTAGCAGCTGTTTCATCTATAGGACAATTAATGGCAATAATTCCACCAAAAGCACTTACTCTATCTCCATCTAATGCTCTTTTTAGAGCTAAATATGGAGAATCACCAATTGCAACTCCGCAAGGATTTGTATGTTTAATTACGACAGCAGCTTTTTGATATAAATCGCTTTTTGGATTATTTTCATATCCAAATTCAAGAAGAGTAGATAATGCAGCCTCAAGATCTAGAAGATTATTTGTACTTAATTCTTTTCCTTGTAATTGATTAGCCCCACTCCATCCTTTGTTTTTGTCTCCGTACCAAAAGGCTTTTTGATGAGGGTTTTCTCCATACCTAAGTTCTTTCTTTAATGGTAAATGTTGCAACCAAGAAGCTTTATTTGAGTCGATTTTTTTTGCAATCCATTTACTTATAGTTAGGTCATAAATTGCTGTATGTTCAAAAGCTTTTTGTGAATAGAGTTTTTTAAATTCATTGGTGATTCTTTTAGATTTGAAAGCATCAATTAAGTCTGAGTATTGATTTGGATTAGTGACTACAAGAACATCTTGATGGTTCTTTGCAGCGGCTCTAATCATTGCAGGACCTCCGATGTCAATATTCTCTATAGCTTCTTCCCATGAAACATTTTCTTTTGAAATAGTTTGTTCAAATGGATATAAATTAACTACCACCAAATCTATTGGATGGATGTTTTGGTTATTTAAGTCATCTAAATGAGATTGTTTATCTCTTTTAGCCAGAATTCCTCCATGTATTTTGGGATTAAGTGTTTTCACTCTCCCTTCAAGAATTTCTGGGAATCCTGTGTAATCGGCTACTCGAGTTACAGGTAGATTTTCGCTTTCTATTAGCTTGGCAGTCCCTCCACTTGAAATGATTTTGAACCCAAAGTCATTAATTAATGCTTTTGCAAGTGGAATTAAGCCAGTTTTGTCTGAGACACTTAGCAGAGCTATTTGTGACATCTCTATTGTTTGAAATAGATTCTTCTCGATAACCTACGCATCAAAGAAGCATATTGCATTCAAGATGACTGAACTAATCTCTTTAAATTCTGAATCCGCAACAAATAGATTAGTTTTATTACATGGCTGGGGAGCAGATGCTCAAGATTTACTGCCAGTTGGGAATTTATTAACCGAAGGGTTTAATGATTGTTTTGAAATAGTTTCTCTTTCTGCTCCTCAGCCTCATCCAAGTGGATCTGGTAGGCAATGGTACCCTTTATATCCTCATGAATGGGACCAGGTCCCAAACGCGTTGTTAGATCTTGAAAGGCGCCTAAATAATCTTTGCTTTGAACAAATACCTTTAAATAAAACTTTGCTTCTCGGCTTTTCCCAGGGAGGCGCTATGGCGCTAGAGCTTGCTATGAGAAATAAGTTTGGAGGGGTTTTTGCTATTAGCTCTTATCCTCATCCAGAGTGGAAACCCTGTAAAAATAAATCACCTATTTTTCTTTTTCATGGAACTATGGACCAAGTAGTACCAATGGCAGCTTCTAAGAGAAGTTTAGAGATATTGTTGAATAACGAAATTAAATCTGAACTATATCTATTTGAAGGGGGCCATGAGATTAACAATGATCTTATTAATCATTGTCGAGGAATAATCGAAAAACATTTTCTAGATTAAACGAAAGCGTATTCGTACTCCTCAATTTCCTCCCAATCATCAGCAGTTAGCTCTAAACCAGCAAAAATTTTATCTTCTCCAAGAAATTCAACAATTACTCTTAAAGATGGAAAGAGGAAATGATTCTCTTCAGCATATTGTGCACTAAATAATCCTTTCTCTCCCCAGAAAAAGCGATCAGTTGTATGTTCATTACGTCGAACATTCAATATCGCAGGAGCATTTAAGCCTTCTTCAGCTATGAATCTCCTGGCTGCAGTAACAGGTTTGTGCTGACCTGTCCCCAAATGAAAGATTGGGACATGAGCCATAACTCGTTGACCTGCGAGTCTTCTTCTGCTAATTCTTTTACGCTTCTTAGACATGAAAAAACTACCTTAAGTAGAGTGAGGAAATAAGAAATTTTTTAATGAAAAAAATTAGAGTTTCAACTGAAGTGGAAAGTTTTTTACTCAAATAATTAAAAGTTCACTACAGAGGGTACCCATCAATCTCTTCTGTAGCCTGAAAGACACTTAGAAGTGCTCACCTTTTAATCAATTTTGAGATAACCTCCTAAGTAGTCTTCTAAATTCTTTATTCACATCTTAATACTTTTTTCAAATTTTTCAAGTTTTTGAATGCTTTTTTTTTCTTGGCTAAAATCCCATAATGAGTTTAATGCAGTATTCAGAACGGTTTTTGAACTTTGTTCAACAGCAGTTGATGAGCTTTCAGGCTGATCAAGAAGTCGAGCATGTTGTTGTTTATGTAGCAAGATCCGGAGATAGTGGATCCCCCACTTTAGAGGTGGTTGGCCAATGGCCTAAGTCAGAAAAAGTATTACAGCCGGTTGAAACAGATACTGCTCTTAGAACTCCTTCTTCAAATAGAAGGTGGTATCCACTTCAAGAGGGTTCAATATTGCTTGGTGTAATTCGTGCGGAAAGAATTCCTTCTGAAGAAGAATGGCCTGAGTCACTTGATCAACGTTTGCAATCGACTTCAATCGCTGTTGCCAATTCGCTTGCTTCTGAACTTGATAGAAAAAGATTATTAGATCAATTGGATGATCAAAAGGAGCAGATATCTCTCATGGTTCATCAATTAAGGAATCCATTGGCTGCTCTTGGAACTTATGCAAAACTTCTTTTAAGAAAAATCGGTCCTGAGAGCGAACATGAAAGTCTTGTGAAAGGACTAATGAATGAACAAGCACAAGTTAATAAATATCTATCTGCTTTAGATCAACTTAGCCAGGTGAAATTGCCTCAAGCTGATGAGGGGTCAAATAGATTGCTTTTGCCTCCTCTTTTGCCTACTGAGGATGCTATTAGCATTAAAAGTTTAATAGATCCTTTGATAGAAAGAGCTAAAGCAAGAGCTAATTTACAAGGAAGAAAATGGTTTAGCCCATCAGAGTGGCCAACTTGGATGGAGTCAAGATCAATTTCAGAAGGTGTGATTGCTGAAATAGTGGCAAATTTATTAGAGAATGCATTTCGTTATAGCCCGCCTAAATCTTCTTTAGGCATAGAAGTTACTGAAAATGGGATATGTGTTTGGGATGAAGGTATGCCTATCAACAAAAGAGAAAGAGAGAAGATTTTTGAAAAAGGCTTTAGAGGAGAAAGTAGCTCAAAAATGTCAGGAAGCGGAATAGGGCTTGCTCTTGCAAGAGATTTGGCAAGGCAACTAGGAGGAGATTTGGAATTAATTGTTGAACCTAACCAATTTAAAAACTCTTTGCCTGAATCAGGTAATGCTTTTGTTTTTAATATGGAACTAAAATGATACTTAATATTAATAAATTCACTGTTTCTGTGATTACTAATCCTGCTCCATAACTATCACCATTATGACCTCCTAAAGACTTATTTAAATAGTATGGAATTAAAATTGAAGTAAATAAACCTGAAAAAATACAAAGTATTAATAATAAAACATTAAAGACACTAAATTTGTTTAAAAAAAGAAAGAAGATTATCCCAAAGAAAAAGACTATAAATGATGGTTTCATTTCCTTATGTGTACCTTTCCAATGTTTTTGATGAAAAGAATCTGATTTTTTTTTGAAAATATATTCATAATTTCCAATAGCAAAGATTTGGGAAATCCTTCCCCAGAAAGCCGCTAAGGGAAATGCAAAAAGTGTATAAAAATCAAGTTTAATTATTGCTGCTATTTGAACTATCAGAATGATTACTAAACTTTGGACACCTATTGCTCCCACTCTGCTGTCTTTCATCGCAAGAATCCGCTTTGATGGCCCTGCCGCAATCCCATCTGCAGTATCCATTAAACCGTCAATATGAATTCCACCAGTTATTAAGATGCTAATTGCAACTGATATCAAGGCGATAGAAATATTTGGCCAATTTAGGAACCTCAATAAAAACCATGAGATTGATTGAATAAAGCCAATAAAAATTCCTATTAAAGGTGCAAATCGAGCAATTCTTTTAAATGTCGGTTTGATTATTGGCCATTGAGGCAAGATTGTGTAAAACAACCATGCACCTGCAAGGTCACCTAGCCAGTTTTTAAAAATCAGAGTTACAACCTCAACTGTTTCACTAGTTCCAAATTAGTTATATAACTAATTTAAGTTATGGAACATTTAGGAATAATTGAAAAATCCTTTCTTTGATTTTCAAATAACAAGTAGATGCAAATCGACATTTGCTCGAGTCGGTTCGTTTAATACTCCAAATGGAATTGTAAATACTCCTAGATTTATGCCTGTAGGGACTTTAGGAACAGTTAAGGGAGTTACATCTGAGCAACTTGATAAAACAGGCGCTGAAATGATTCTTGCAAATACTTTTCATCTTCATATTCAACCAGGAGAAACGATTATTAAAAATTCAGGCGGACTTCATAAATTTATGAATTGGGAAAAACCAATACTTACTGACTCAGGAGGTTTTCAAGTATTTAGCTTGGCAAAATTAAACAAAATTGATGATGAAGGTGTTTCGTTTCAAAGTCCAAGGGATGGTAAACAGATTTTTCTAACTCCTGAAAAAGCTATTGAAATTCAAATGGATTTGGGTTCAGACATAGCAATGGCTTTTGATCAATGCCCTCCATACCCTGCAAGTGAAGCAGAGGTTGAAGAAGCTTGTATAAGAACTCATTATTGGTTAGAGCGATGTATTAATTCTCATAACAAAAGTGATCAAGCAATGTTTGGGATAGTTCAAGGTGGATGTTTTCCTCATTTGAGAGAATTGAGTGCAAAAATTGTTTCAGGATTTGATTTGCCTGGTATCGCTATTGGAGGTGTGAGCGTAGGTGAACCAATAAATCAAATGCATAAAATTGTACGTGAAACTTGCCCACTTTTGCCCGAAGATCGACCTAGATACTTAATGGGAATAGGGACATTACGAGAAATGGCTTTAGCTGTGGCAAATGGAGTCGATCTATTCGATTGTGTAATCCCCACGCGTTTGGGAAGACATGGGAGCGCTTTAGTTGATGGTCAGACATGGAATTTAAGGAATTCACGTTTTAAAGACGATTACAGACCATTAGATTCATCTTGTACTTGTGAAGCTTGTCAAGGTTATACAAGGGCATATATTCATCATTTAATAAGAAACAAAGAATTACTAGGTCTGACACTTTTAAGTCTGCATAATCTCACTCATTTAATCCGTTTTACAGGCGCTATTAGGCAAGCAATTCTAGAAGGTTGTTTTTCAGAGGATTTCGCTCCGTGGCAGAGTGACTCTAAAGCGCGTCATACGTGGTAGCGTGCGTGCTTAATACGTCCATTATTTCTTAGGGATGGCACTGATTAATCTCGACTTGCTAGCTGAACTTCCTACTGCTTATCAAGCTTTTGCACCAACAGTGGATGTACTTCCGCTTATACCTCTATTCTTCTTTCTGCTTGTTTTTGTTTGGCAAGCGGCAGTTGGCTTTCGTTAAATTGAAAGCTTTTTCTTCTAGATTTTTACAATTTAAGTAATCAATTAGAAGTTCTTAACAAAATAAAATTTTTGCTTGAAGTAAAACTCAGGCAAAATTTTATATTGATTTTTTATTAAGTTTTTCAACTTAATTTAAATTCCTTTGCCAAGCAAAATGTCTTCACTTGGCATTGATACCGCTTTTTCAATTAAATCAGCTAGATGAAGAGCTCGAGAGGCTTGAAGCCCTCCTACAGCGGGTTTTTCTTTTCCCCTAACGCATTGAAGAAAATGCTCAAGCTCCGCATATAGTGGCTCAATCGATGTTGTGCTGACTTCTTCAATAAAACCATCGTTTCTATAAAGGAGCTCTCCATGATCAGCTGAATACCATTCATGAGCTTTTCTATGAATATGAATATTGTGATTTAAGAAATCGGTTTCGATAAGACTTTGTTTGCAATGAGCGCTCAAGTTTCTAATTTTCTTGTGACTCATTTTGCTTGCCGTAAGACTTGCTACTACACCGTTTTGAAAGCCTAGTGTCGCATTAACGTAATCCATAGGTCCATCCCCGCTGCATCCTCCAACAGCAGCAAGCCTAATGACTTTTGAATTTGCAAGTTCAATAACTAAATCAATATCGTGAATCATTAAGTCTAAGACTACTGAAACATCATTGGCTCTCTCAGGATGAGGGCTATGTCTTCTTGCTTCAAGAACTACAACTTCTTCATTAGCAACTACTTTTGTTAATTCCCTAAAAGCTGGATTAAATCTTTCTATATGTCCAACTTGTAATAATTTCTTTGCATTGTTTGAAGCATTAATCAACGATGATGCTTCTTCTTTATTGGCTGCAATTGGTTTTTCAATTAAAACATGCTTACCTGATCTTAGGCATTCAATCCCTACTTTATGGTGAAATAAGGTAGGTACTGCAATGCATACAGCTTCTACTTGATTTAATAAATCTTTGTAATTTTTATACCAATTACAATTAAATTGCTCCATAGCTAGTTTTCCTCTTTCTTCATCTAGATCTGCAACTCCTATTAGCTCAGCATCTTTGAGAAGGCTAAGTACCCTTGCGTGGTGCCACCCCATATTCCCAATACCTATTACCCCAACTTTTACAGGAATAATAGTTTCATTGATCTTGGAGATGGTTTTCATATTTATTTGATTGTTAATTAATAGACTTTTTTATCATTTATTTTGGAAGGATTATTTTTACTTTATTTATTCTTGGTCCTTTCATAGAGATAATTTCCAATACAAATTCATTATGAATCAGAGTTTCTCCTGAAGTTGGAATTTCTTGAAGTTTTTCTAAAATAAATCCAGCAAGAGTGTAGTGATCATCGGCTTCTGGCAATTCTAGTTTGAGCTCTCTATTTAATTCTATTACTTCTATATCACCCGAAGTAATCCATATCTTTTTTAGGTCATCAATAGGTCTTAGCTCAGATTCTTTATTATCAAATTGGATCTCATCACCAACAATTTCTCCTGTTAAGTCTGCTGATGTTATTAGACCTTCAGTTCCACCATATTCATCAACAACCAATAGAAGTGGATTTCCATTTTTTATTAGAGGTAGTAATTCGGCCAAAGTAGAAGTTTCTAAAACACGAACAACTGGTTCTATATATGGTTCTAAAGTTGAGTTTGCCTGCATTGCCCCTTTAGCTATTGGATCAGCAAGTTGTCTTAAGTCTAAAACGCCAAGAACATTATCAAGTGAATCATCAATTACCAAGTATCTTGCATGACGAGTTTTATGTACTTCTTCCATCATTTGGCTGAAGGAAACATTCCTTGGCAGAGTAACCATCCCTGATCTAGGAACCATTACCTCTCTAACTTGAGTGTCTCGTAAGGCAAAAACACCTTCAAGAATATTTCTTTCATCAGGTTTTAATCCTGTGACACCTCCAGTTTCTATGAGTTTTTCTAATTCTCCTGCTGAAAAAGCTGCTGTTGTGAGACTTTCCGATTGAGTATTAAGTCCAAATAACCTAAGGATCAATAAGGCAAGTCCTTCTAACAAAGATAAGAATGGTGACATCCATTTTATTGCTGCTTCAATAAAGGGAGATAGTTTTAATGCAGCAGTCTCTGGCTTGTTCAGAACAAATGCTTTTGGAAGAAGACCAGATATCAGAGTTGCTAAAAGTACAAAAGTCGTAAAGAGTCCTAGATCAAAAACATAATTAAATGAATCATTATTTCCCCACCATTCACTTGCGAAACTTTTACAAATCCACCCAATTGAAATCAATGAAATAGTAATTCCTAATTCAGCGATTAAGAGAGTTAGCCTGAGCCTTTTCTGTAAACGAATTATAGAATTTGAACCTGGAAGACCCTCTTCAACAAGTTTTTGAACCTTAGTCGAACGAAGACGCAATATGGCAAATTGACCAGCATTGAAAAATGCTGGTATTACAAGCAGTATACAAAGAAGTAATAAACTCATTAAAAATTTTTTTATGGGGGTGGCGAGGATCGAACTCGCCTAAGGCGAATTATGAGTTCGCTGCATTCACCAGATTGCTACACCCCCAATAAAGCAGAACCAAAACTTTTTTTGATAATAGTTAATTGGTTTACCTAAAGTAAATATATATCTAATCCCACCAAGATGTTTAATAATTAAGCTTGCATATAAAGATATGAACCAATTGAATTCTTCATCAGATCGAATTAAAGAAAATCTTTTAACTTTGTTAGCCCAAAAGGCTTATAGGTTTGGTGATTTTTCTTTGGCTTCTGGGAAAAAAAGTTCTCATTACGTCAATTGCAAACCTGTCTCTCTTTCAGGTCCAGGCCTTTTATCGATAAGCTCACTATTCCTGAGACAAATAAATGAAAGTGATGCTGGTGTAGCTGGATTGACTTTGGGTGCTGATCCACTAGTTAGTGGTGTTGTAATGATGGCAGCTCAATCAGGTTTAAATTTATGCGGTTTAATAGTGAGGAAAGAAGCTAAAGGTCATGGAACTGGAGCATGGTTAGAAGGCCCATTGCCTCCAAAGGGTTCTGTGATTACTGTTTTAGAGGATGTTGTTACTACTGGTGGATCTTCTTTGAAAGCTGTTGAAAAACTTAGAACTCAAGGATATTTAGTTAACCAAGTATTAGCAATAGTTGATAGAGAAGAAGGAGGAGCAAATGCAATGAATAAAGCTGATTTGAAGTTAGATAGTGTTTTCTTTTTAAAAGAGATTATTGAGAGAGCTAAAAGTTTATAATGACAGAAACTAAATCATTGATTTGGGATGAAACTTTCCCTTTATTGCTCTTAAAAGGTAAGGGGACTGCTGCTTTCTTACATGGTCAAACAACTGCTGATATTTTTGCTCAAGAACAACTAGATAGAATTTTTTTGAGCTGTTGGCTATCAACTAAAGGAAGTTTAAAAGCATTGCTGGAAATCAGACTATCAAATAATATGGCTGAGATTGCTATCATTAGTGGTGAATTTAATTCTATAAGAGACGGATTTGAATCAGTAATATTTCCAGCAGATCAAGTAAAGTTAGAAGTTGTAAAACCAATCAGAAGAATACAAAAAATAAATAACTTTCAATCATGGAAGGAATTAAATCCTAGTTGGATAGGTGATAGTGATTTAATTGAGAATGAAATTTCTGAATATACAAAAGCAACTAAAAAAGAGTTGGAAATATGGAAAATAAGACAAGGAATACCTCGATTTGATAGAGAGATAAATGGAGAGACAAACCCCTATGAATTGGGTTTGAAAGATGTTATAAAGCTTGATAAAGGTTGTTATTTAGGCCAAGAAGCAATTGCAAGATTTTTCAGATCTAAATCTTTAAAATATCAACTTCGTTATTGGGAGGCATATGGAAATTCTGATGATTTTGATATTGGTAAAAAGTTTTTTAATACTAATCAAAGTAAAGAATTGAAAAAAAGAGTAGGAGTTATTACATCTTCAATTGAAATTAATGATAATTTTTTCCATGGACTTGCTTTAATCAAAAATAATTTTATTGATAAAGATATTTGTTTTTCTGAAAAGGATCATTCTGTAGAAATGAAAAAACCAATCTCGTTTACCAATCCTTATTAATCAACTAAGATGTTTCTCACTCTTGTTCTATTAGCCACTTCGCTATCATTAAGGTAGCTAAACAATCATCTTGATTATATTTAAAGATTGAATTTAAATTTTTAGAGTAAATATTATTTAATTTACGCGATTTTTTCCATTGTCTCCACCATAAAAGGGCTCTGGCTCCATCAGCATTAGAATCTGACCATTGGAATCCAATGAATTCTGCGATTGATTTAAGCCCATAATTCCTTACAGGAAGACACCAGCACTCTCTGATTAATAAATGTATGTCAATGAACCTTTTTTTTAAGGCATCAATTTCTTGCGAGTTTTCTCCTTGTCTTAAGCCTAGTTTTAATAAGGATATTGGCTCTGTTTCTCCATAATGCAGAATTGGGAGTTCTTTATGGTAATTTAATTTTCTCTTTATCCTCTTCCATAAGAAACTCTCACTATCTTTTTCAAGATTAAGTAATGGTGAGTATTTTATTTTCTTTAAATCTATCTCATTATATATATTATTTTTTATGCGAATAAAACCATGTAAAAAATCATGTTTAATATCTGGATCAGATTCAATATCGTAAATCAAAAAACCATTGGCTTTTTTGAAATTATTTAGTGTTATTTCTGGATTTATTCTGATTACTTCATTTGTTATTTGAGATTGAGATTGCAAGATGATTTGTCTAGAAATATCTCCATGATGAGGCCCAAATCTTTCAAGTTCTTCTTTCAATTTATAATGTTTAATCTTTGACAATTCTTTTATACTTTTTATCCCGACTTGTTTAAGTAAAAGTTCTCTTTTGGGACCTATTCCGCTAACTTCACTTAGATGACCTTCTTTAATTGCGATAGCATCACAATCCTTTCTCCATGAGCATATTGTACATTTTTTTCTGTTAGAAGTAATTGGCGGAGGGTTTGTTGATTCAAGGTCTCTCTCTAAACTTAATAATGAATTTATTAACTCTTTATTCATATTATCGGTTAATTTTATCTTTTCTATTTTTATATTATTATTAGCGTTGTGTAAAATTAACCCTTTTTGGACTTGATATTTTTGTAAATTATTAATTAATAAACCTGCCATTGCCAGCTTTAATCTATGTTCTCTCGTGACTTTTTTACCTTGTCTAGCTAATAAAGGTTGATATGAAAAATTACCCCAAATACTCTTTCCTGATGTTTTTTTTACTATCGGTAAGTTTACTTTAATAATTCTATTTTTTATTAATGGATACTTAAGTCTGATACCATAAGCTATGTTTTTTCCCTCTTCACAAGCTTTAATTCCTATCCCATAACTTTTTTGTGAGAGCTTATTAAAGCAGTCGTTTTGATGATTTAATTGAAGTGTGCTATGAGCTGTCCACAACTTTTTTTGTTTGTCACCATAAATTTCAAGCCAGGCTTTCCTTCTGCATCGAATCCAACTTCCTAACAGTTGATCGTTAATTGGTTTGGATTTATTACATTTCATACTTAGAGAATAATGTGCATTTCTTTAATAAAAAAGTCTCTTCTCCATAAAAGATGAAAAAGAAAAAGTTTAATCTAGCTAAGGAGAAAATTTCTTTTGGAACAGATGGATGGAGAGGGATATTAGGAGTTGATTTCACTTTGGAAAGATTGCTTAAAGTAGCTGCAGCTTCAGCTCAAGAGCTTGCTTATCAAAAGGAGAAAAAAAATAACAAGATAATTATTGGTTATGACCGTCGTTTCCTTGCTGAGGAGATGGCAGAGGCTGTTGCCTCTGCAGTTAGAGGAGTAGATCTAGTACCTTTGTTGGCATCCTCTTCTCTGCCAACTCCTTCTTGTAGCTGGGGGATAGTCGAGGAAAATGCTCTTGGTGCAATGGTAATAACAGCGAGTCATAATCCATGTGAATGGTTGGGTTTGAAAATTAAAGGTCCTTTTGGAGGCTCAGTTGATAGCTATTTCACCGATTCAGTTCAAAAAAGATTAGATGCTGGAGGAATATCAATTCCAATCGAAGGAGAAACAGAGAGAATTGATTTTCGAAAACAACATCTTTTGGGGATTAGAAAGAAGTTTGATATCCCTTTGATTGCTGAGGGATTGAGAAAATTAGGAGTCAAAATTTTCGTCGATCCAATGCATGGATCTGCTGCGGGCTGCATGTCTGAATTATTTAGCTCTGATGGTGATGGGCTTATTCGTGAAATAAGAACTGAAAGAGACCCGTGTTTCGGTGGTAATCCTCCAGAGCCAATGAAGGCTTACCTAACACAATTAATCAAGGAAGTTCAAGATTCAATCCAAAATAGTCCTTTATCCATAGGTTTGGTGTTTGATGGAGATGGAGATCGAATTGCGGCTATAGATGAGAAAGGTAGATATTGCAATACCCAGTTGTTAATGCCTGTCCTGATAGATCATTTAGCACGAGTAAGAAATATGTCAGGTTGCGTTGTTAAAACTGTAAGTGGTTCGGACTTGATGCGATTGGTTGCGGAGGATTTTGGGAGAGAAGTGCTCGAAAAACCTGTTGGATTTAAATATATTGCTGAAGAAATGCTTTCAAGAAAAGTTCTTATTGGAGGAGAGGAGTCAGGGGGAGTTGGATTTGGACATCATCTTCCTGAACGTGATGCTTTGTTTACTGCCTTGCTTTTGATGGAGTCAATAGTTGCTGAAAACAAAGGTTTAGGAGAGAAGATAGATTCTCTTCATGCTCGGTATGGTGAGAGTTATTTTGAACGTATTGATGTGACTCTTAGAGATATGGATATGAGAAGGAACTTGGAAAACTTTTTGAAACAGGAAACTCCATCTTCAATTGGTCATAAATCAGTTTTAAAGGTTATTTCAATTGATGGAATAAAACTTGTACTTGATAAAAGTCATTGGCTGATGTTTCGTTTCTCTGGAACAGAGCCTCTTTTAAGAATTTATTGTGAAGCCCCATCAAGTGCAGAAGTTACTTCAACTTTGTATTATGCAAAGCAACTCATAGAAAATAGTTTTGGATAATCTTCCTCTGGTAATTGCTAGCGGCAATAAAGGTAAAATCCAAGAATTTAAAAAACTTTTGGACGGTTTGCCTTTCAATGTATCGACTCAACCAATTGGATTCGAGGTAGAGGAAATAGGCAATACATTCATGGAAAATGCAAGAATTAAGGCCATAGCTGTTAGCCAAGAAACTGGTAGTTTGTCTCTTGGTGACGACTCTGGGTTAAGTGTTGAGGCTCTTGGAGGAGCTCCAGGTATTTATTCTTCTAGGTATGCAAATTCAGATAAGGAAAGAATTGACAAACTATTAGCAGAGTTAAAACCTTTTCCAAATAGAAAAGCTAAATTTGAGTGTTCATTATGTATTGCTTCTGGAGAAAAAGTTTTGATAGAAGTTTCAGGCTTTTGCGAAGGTTTAATAACTTTTTCCCCGCAAGGGGAAAATGGTTTTGGTTATGATCCAGTATTTGAAGTATCTGGATTAGGTGAGACTTTTGCGGAAATGAATCCCGAAAAAAAGAAGCTTTTTGGTCATAGGGGAAATGCATTCAAATTGCTCAAGCCAGAATTAAAAAAGTTATTAACTGCAATATAAAAGTAGATTTGTTTTTCAAGTAAAGTTTTTTTCTTTAGTTGCCAACCCAGCTTCCATGCAATCCATGGGGGATTGAGATAGGAACTTCAAGAACAGCTGTTTCAGTTAGATCTTTAGAATCAAGGATTATTAAATCAGTTCCAGATCTAATACTATTCCAAACCAAGACAACAACCCACCCATTGTCTTCTTCAGCTTTTGTTTCTTGGGAAGGAATAAATATCGGTTCACTTACAAAACCTCTTGGAGCTGCACTCCAACTAATCTCTTTATTGTCTGCTAAATCGATTTTTTTTATAGCTTGGAGTGGTCCATTCCCCTCCCTCTGCTCTGCCGTGGCCATCCAACTAAATCGTGCCTTTAGTCCTTCAAATTGAGGATTAACCATTGCAAATTCACAACATTGTTTACTTATAGTTGAACAAGTAAATTTATTTTTTATTGGATTGATTTCACTCCTTTTCAAAATACCTGCTGGTAGAAGATCAAAATCTATTTCTCTGAAGTTATCCTCGGGTCCAATACTTGGGAAGTCATCATAAAAAATACTTTCAATATTGATATTTTCATCATCTTCCCATGCATTTAAATGATGAAAAACAAAACCTTTTGGGGCATCAACTGACTTTGGAGGTTGACCAGAAAATTTGCCACAGTCTCTAGGAATTAATAAAAATTTTGGAGTTCCATCAGGTTTTGATGCTAAACATTGTGCTGCTCCTTTTTGTCCAAGAAGGAACGGGAGAGGATTAAAACTTATTGCATTTTGCAGAAATATTGCCCAGTTTGGAGTTATGGCAAAATCATGCAAGAAAGCAAATCCATTAAAAGTATCTTTTCTATCGCTTAAAAGAGAACCAACATTGTCTCCTGTCGTTGAAAATTCCATCAATCTAATGGTGCTTTTAGGACCTGTAGAGACTCCAAAAGTAACCATTCTTTGACTTTTGTGGTGACCAGGATCAAATCGAGGATGAGCACTGAATGCTTCATCTTTTTTTAAAACACCCTTTAAATCAGATAAACCATTGGTCTCAAGAGTATTTGGATTGAGTGAATATGGGCTTGATGCTTCCCACAAAGCTAGTAGATCATCCCCAAGTTTGATTACGTGAGTATTGGCAATATTTTTTAGCCTTACATCAAAAGCATTAGCTAATATGCCGCCTTCTTTTTGAGTTCCAAATACACCTCTGTATAGAAATTTCTGAGATTTTTCTTCTTCTGACCATTCTTTTGTGCGAACAAAGCGATTTGTAAGGCTTATTTTTCCATCTTCAAATTTGAAGGCAGCAATCATGCCATCTCCATCAAATGGATGATGGACCCATTTGCCGCCTCTTTCAAGCCTACCTGGCCCATTTCGATAAAAAGTACCTGAAATTTGTTTGGGTATAGATCCTTTTACAAGTTTTAGTTCAACATGATCTAATTCTTTTTCAACATTGCAATATGCACTTGACCAATCTTCTTTGTTGAAGATTGCTTGTGATGATGTTTCTCCTTTTAAATAACTAACTGCCACTATTTTTCTTTGATTGGAACTTGATTTTCGCTTAAACTTTTAATTTTTGCGAGCTCAAACTCAAATTGATTTATTTGAATACGAATTTTTAAGTGCCAGCCTGCTCTAGAACTCCTTTGCTGCTAGGAATTTGACTTGATCTTCTCTGGTCAATTTCAGTAGCCATGCGGAGAGCTCTTGCAAAAGATTTGAAAGTAGCCTCAATTATGTGGTGCGTATTATTTCCGGCAAGTTGTCTAATGTGGAGAGTTAAACCACTATTACTAACAACAGCGCCAAAAAATTCTTTAACCAACTCCGTATCGTAAGTTCCCACTTTTTGAGAGGGGATATCTAAATCAAAACTCAAATGCGGTCGACCTGAACAATCAACCACAACTTGAATAAGAGCCTCATCAAGCGGAGCAAAAAAATGACCAAAGCGTTTTATTCCAACGTGATCTCCCAATGCCTTTGATAAAGCTTGCCCTATCGCAATTCCAACATCCTCATTAGTGTGATGATCGTCAATGTGTGTATCTCCATTGGCTTTTACTTCAATATCGAATAGTCCATGACTAGATAATTGTTGGATCATATGATCTAGAAATCCAATCCCAGTATTTGCATTACATTTCCCTGAACCATCAAGATCAATTCGAACAAAAACGTTCGTTTCCTTTGTTATCCGGTTAATCTCTCCTTCTCTGGCTTTTTTCATATTTGATTGGGAATTTGGTTTGGCCTGAAATTACATTCCATTTATGCAATAACCTGCATCAACATAAATAGTTTGTCCTGATATACCACTCGAAAGATCACTAAGCAAGAAAGCAGCGGTATTACCTACTTCGATTTGAGTAACCGTTCTTCGAAGGGGAGCTTTCTCTTCGACGTTGTGAATCATGTCCAGAATCCCTCCGATAGCTGAACTAGCGAGAGTTCTTATTGGCCCAGCACTAATTGCATTAACTCGAACCTGATTTTCAGGACCAAGTTCCTCTGAAAGATACCGAACTGATGCCTCTAAAGCTGCTTTAGCAACTCCCATTACGTTGTAATTGGGAATTGCTCTTTCTGCCCCTAAATAAGTCAAAGTAACTACACCAGCACCTTTACTGAAAAGAGGCTTTGCATATTTACATAGTGGAGCAAGTGAGTAAGCGCTAATTTCAAGTGCTCTTGAGAATCCCTCTGAAGAAGTTGCACTGTAATTTCCTACTAACTCTTCTTTTCCTGCAAAGGCTAAACAGTGAACTAATCCATCAAGCTGTCCCCATTGATTTTTGATAGCTTCGAAAACTTCTTCAATTTGAGAAGAATTTTGAACATTAAGTGGTAAAAACAAGCTTGGATTTAAAGGAGAAGTAAGCTCTTTGACTTTTGTTTCAAATCTTCCTTTCTCATCTGGCAAGTATGTAATTCCTAATTCAGCTCCAGCTGTTTTTAGCTGTTGTGCAATGCCCCAGGCAATTGATCTATTGTTTGCTATTCCTGTAACAAGGATTTTTTTGCCACTAAGATCGAGAAGCATCTTTCGGAATCATTTGGTTAGTATTATTAATTGTCCCTTATTTAGGGCTAAGACTCATAGTTAAATGAATATATAGTTAAAAGTTCTGTAATCCATTAATCAAAAGAAAGTATACGAATCATGGTTCGAACAGCTTCAACAATGCTCCCCTTGGGGACTCAATTGCCTGATTTTGAGTTAGATGTGGTTTCAGGTGTGAATCTTGCTTCTGATGACTCTTTAAAAGGGTTAAGTAAAATTAGAAGTTTTGATCTAACAAAAAGACCATTGTTTTTGATGGTGATATGCGCTCATTGCCCATTTGTTAAACATGTAGAAAGTGGAATCACAAATTTGTTTAATTCTTTCGGTGAGGATGTTCAATTTTTAGCAATTTCCAGCAATAGCCTGATCACCCATCCCCAAGACTCTCCAGAATTATTGGCATCTCAAGCTAATAAACTGGGATGGAAGTTTCCTTATTTATTTGATGCTGATCAAAAATTAGCAAAAGCACTTAGAGCTGCATGCACTCCAGATTTTTATATTTTTTGGCCTTCTCCAGATGGAAGCTTAAAGTTGAGATATAGGGGACAAATGGATGGGAGTCGTCCTGGGAATGAAATACCAGTTTCTGGTGAAGATATTCGTCTGGCAATTAGTTCATTGTTGAAGGGAGACAATATTTCACCTAATCAAAAACCTTCCATTGGTTGCAACATCAAATGGCATCCTGGTATGGAGCCCGAGTGGTTTGGATGAATTAATTGTTGTCTGTTTAATTTTTCATCATTTGAACTTAATCTAATAGTATGCAAATACCTCCTTTTAGCCTAGAGGCTCAAATTTCTGAAATTGGAGAAGAGATTGAAGAAGCTTTAATAAAAGTCTTTAGAAGTGGAAAATATATTGGAGGAGAGGAAGTAATTTCTTTTGAAAAAGCTTTTGCCTCAGAAATACAAACTTCTTATTCCGTTAGTTGTAATAGTGGAACAGATGCATTAATTCTTGCCCTACGATCACTAGGTATTGGTCAAGGTGATGAGGTGATCACCTCATCATTTAGTTTTTTTGCTACCGCAGAAGCAATAACCAGTGTAGGAGCTACTCCTGTTTTTGTTGATATTGACTCCAAAACCTATCTTATGGATCTAAGTTTAATAGAAAAAGCAATAACTCCCAAAACCAAAGCTATCTTGCCCGTACATTTGTTTGGGCATCCATTAGATATGGATCAAATAATGGCCATTGCTGAACTAAATAAATTAAAAGTTATAGAAGATTGCGCTCAAGCGGCTGGTTCATATTGGCGAGGTAAACCAGTAGGAAGTTATGGAGATGTAGGTTGTTTTAGTTTTTTCCCTACTAAAAACTTAGGTGCTGCAGGAGATGGAGGAGCTGTAACTACAAATGATTTGAATTTGGCTCAAACGATTAGGCAATTGGCTATTCACGGGATGCCCAAGAGATATTTTCATACAAATATTGGATACAATAGTAGACTTGATTCCTTACAAGCTGCAATTTTAAATGTTAAATTAAATAGATTAAATAAATGGATCAAACAGAGAAAAGAAATAGCGCTTAATTATATAAATAAGTTATCAGAGATAGAATCAATAAGATTGCCATCTGATAATTTAACTAATACATCTGTTCATTCTTGGAATCAATTTGTGATAAGAATAGTAGACAATTCTTTTATTAAAAATATAAAAGCTAATTCAGAGTATGTTTTGGATAATCAAAGCAGAGATCTTTTCAGGACTGAACTTCAGAGGCTTGGAATAAATACAATAATTTATTATCCAATACCAATACATCTTCAACCTATATATAAAGAATTAGGGTATGAAGAAGGATCTCTACCTGTTACTGAAAAAGTATGTAATCAGGTGATTAGTTTACCTATATTCCCTGAGTTGAATGCTATTCAGCAATCATATATCATTGATAAAATAAAGGAAATATTTAAAAAATAAGCTAATGAATATTAGAATATAACTCTTTGAAGATTGATGTTTGGTATTTGTGATTAATTATAGGTTTTGGATAGTCTTTCCTCTCCGAAGGTATTATTTCACCAGAAAGTAAATCAGTTGTTGCGACATGTGATAACTCTGGAATCCATTTGCGTATATACTTACCATTTTCGTCAAATTTAGAAGCTTGTCTAAAAGGATTAAATATTCTCATAGGTTTTGGATCCATTCCACTGCTTGCACTCCATTGCCATCCTCCATTGTTCGATGCTAAGTCTCCATCAACCAAGCTTTTCATAAAGAATTTTTCTCCCCATCTCCAATCAATTAGAAGGTCTTTTACTAGAAAAGAAGCAACAATCATTCTGCATCTATTATGCATCCATCCAGAAACTTTAAGTTGTCTCATTGCTGCATCAATTATTGGTATACCAGTTAATCCAGAACTCCAGGCTTCAAACCAATCAGGCCTGTTTTGCCATGGGAAATTAAACCATTTTTCCCTATATGGACCTTTCTCAAGCTCTGGAAAATTAATGAGAGCGTTTTGGTAAAACTCTCTCCAAGCCAGTTCTTTTATCCATGTATCAATAGAATTTATTTGATATTCATCAAGCGCAATATTTTTTGACTTTTGAGCTCCATTCCATACTGATCTACAACTTATTGTACCTAAACTTAAAGCAGCACTTAGGTAAGAAGTTGATTCTAAAGATGGAATATCTCTTCCTTGAGCATAAGAATTTATACCTCTTGAATTTATGAAAAAGTTTAATTGCTTGATTGAATGTGACTCTCCTGGTTTGCAAGGACATAGATTATTATTTTTGAATCTATTTGAAGAAAGTAAATCAAATAAAGATTTACTTTTTTTAAATATGCAATAGCTTAAATCAGAATTTTTTATTGATGATAATGCTCTAGCATCGAGACCTATTATCTTTGTAGGTGTTGATGAAGTTTGTATTAAATTATTATTTAATTTGTTGGTTTTATTTAGGATATCAATCCATTTACGAAAAAAAGGTCCATATACTTTATATGGTTCATTATTGTTTGTTTTTATAATATTTGGATTTACTATTAATTGATCTAAAAAGGAATGTACTGTCTTTTTTTCCTTTGCAAGTTCTTCTATAATTTGCCTGTCTCTATTGATTTCGTAAGGTTCAATATTTCTGTTCCAGTAAATACAATCAGCTTTAATTAATTTAGCTAATTTAGGGATTAATATAATAGGGTTTCCATTCAATATTAATAAAATACTTCCTCTGCTTTCCCAATTTCTTTGTAGTTCTAGAAGACTTTCGCCCAAAAACCAATTTTTTGCCTCAGATGAAGTTCTATTGAGATCTAAGAGATTGGGATCTAAAATATATACCCCAATAAGATTTTTTGAATTTTTAGATGCTTCGAATAGACCTATATTGTCTTCAATTCTTAAATCTCTTCTATGCCAAAAAATTGATCGAAACTTTGTCATTCTACATTCAATATCTGGCATGCTCTGAACCATGCAGTAATAGATTTTCCATCAAGTGATTCTTTTCCACTTGCTATAAGTTCATTTAACTTTTCGGGGGTGATTTTTAATACTTCAATATCTTCATCTGCATCGCCCTGAGGCTTCTTTTTAAGTTTAGTTAAATCTCTGGCAAGAAAGAGATGTATTGTTTCGTCTGAATAACCTGGACAAGGGAGCATTTCTCCAAGTTTGTCCCATCTTTTTGCCGCATAACCACTTTCTTCTTGGACTTCTCTTTTGATTGATTCAAGTGGGCTTTCGCCTTCTTCCAGGGTTCCAGCAGGAAACTCAAGAATTCTTCTTGAGCAAGCAAACCTGTATTGACGAAGAATTATAACTTCTCCTGATTTAGTGATTGGCACTGCCAAGGCAGCTCCTGGATGTCGAATGATCCCAAATTCGCCTTCCATTGAATTAGGTAAAAGAAACTTATTAACTTCAAAACGAATTTTTTTTGCATCAATATAAGCTTTTGTTTCAAGAATTTCTGAGGGTTCAGGTCCAGGAATAGGCATGTATTTTTTTTATTTATACTAGGATGACCGATTTTTTTAGAAAAGGTTGGTGATTAATGTTACGAGTTTTACTCTGGCCAAATGTTTTGAGTATTGATCCGTTTCGGTCTCCCCTGAGATTTTGATAAAATCTCTGTTAGTGGAATTAAAACAAAGTTTCTTTCACTTAATCTTGGATGAGGCAAAATTAAAGTTTCTGTGTTTACTTGAAGTCCTCCCCATGAAATGAAGTCAATATCTAAAGATCTTGGTCCCCAAAAAATCTCTGATTTTTTTCTTTCTCTTCCAGCAATTTTTTCTAGTTCTAAAAGTTTGTTCATTAATGAAATAGCTGCTTTTTCATTTGGACTGACTGATTCAAATTCATCTCCATCTACAACAAGAACAGTATTAATAAATTTAGGTTGATCAGCAGGGCCACCTAAAGGATCGGTCTCAAATAAAGGTGCCCATTTAAAAGATAAAGACTTGTCAATATTTTGATATTGGATTTTTGGACAATTTAGAGCAATATTCCAATCAATTATGCTTTTCTCAAGTTGCGGCCTTATAGCAGCGATTGTTTTTATGGGATCTCCAAGGTTGCCTGGGATATTTGCGCCTATTGAAATGACGAGTTTCAAGTTTGGTTTTGGTTTTGCATAAGTCATGCGAATATTAAAAGACTTTAAAAAAATTGATTGATTTATCCAACCCTATGGTTTCAAGTGGATTAAATAGCAAGAAAATGACCTCTGCTTCAAGAGATGGTGCTGTTATTGATAGAGCAAACCGTGCTTTCCCTTTAGCTGCAATAACTGGCCATGGAACTTTAAAGCTTTCTTTAATGCTTGCGGCCGTTGATCCAGGTTTGGGGGGAGTAATAATTGCTGGTGGTCGCGGGACTGGTAAATCTGTTTTAGCTAGAGGGTTACATGCTCTTCTTCCGCCGATTGAAATAATTGACTTTGAACAATTGGTTAATAATGAAAATCAAGATAATTCATCAATTTATCCAGCTGGAAGAAATTTAGACCCTTCTTTCCCTGGAGAATGGGATGATTTGACTAGAAACCTAATTAGAAGAAAAACACGGAGTCTTGAAAATAATAATGAGATAGAAAATCTTCCCAAAAAAGTTATTCCTGCTCCTTTCATTCAAGTTCCATTGGGAGTAACTGAAGATAGGCTTGTAGGTTCTGTTGACGTTACTGCTTCACTGTCAAGTGGAGCTCCAATTTTTCAGCCAGGATTATTAGCAGAGGCCCATAGAGGAGTTTTGTACATAGATGAATTGAATTTATTAGATGATGGCATCGTCAATCTTCTTTTGTCTTCAGTGGGTGCTGGTGAAAATAGAGTAGAAAGAGAAGGACTTAGTTTAAGTCATCCATGTCGTCCTTTATTGATTGCAACTTATAACCCGGAAGAAGGAGCATTAAGAGATCATCTTTTGGATAGATTTGCAATTGTTTTATCCGCAGATCAATTAATAACAAATGAACAGCGCGTTGAAATAACACAATCTGCTATTGCACATGGCCAGTCAAGTGAAACTTTTTCAAAAAAATGGGCCGAAGATACTGAATCTCTATCCACTCAATTGCTTTTAGCGAGACAATGGCTCCCTGATGTTCAAATTAGTGAAGCACAAATAGAATATTTGGTTTTAGAAGCTATTCGGGGAGGAGTCGAGGGACATAGATCAGAGCTGTATGCAGCAAGAGTTGCAAAGGCCCATGCTGCTTTATCTGGAAGAGATTCAGTAGACGCTGAAGATTTGAAGGCTGCTGTAAGACTTGTAATCGCTCCAAGGGCTATGCAAATGCCTTCAGAAGAAGAAATGGAACCCCCGGCTCCTGAAGACCAACCGCCGCCACCGCCGCCGCAAGATGAATCTGAAGACAAAAATGATCAAGAAGAAGACCAAGAAGAGGATCAAGAAGATGAGCAAGATCAAGAATCATCTCCTCCGATCCCAGAGGAATTTATGCTTGATCCAGAAGCATGCGCTGTAGATCCTGATTTATTGCTTTTTTCAGCTGCCAAATCAAAAAGCGGTAATAGTGGAAGTCGATCAGCTGTCTTAAGTGATAATCGAGGGAGATATGTAAAACCAATTCTCCCTAGAGGACCCGTAAGAAGAATTGCGGTAGATGCAACTTTAAGAGCTGCAGCTCCTTATCAGAAAGCTAGGAGGGAAAAAGAGCCTAACAGAAAAGTTATCGTTGAGGAGGGAGATTTGCGTGCAAAATTGCTACAGCGAAAAGCAGGGGCATTAGTAATTTTTCTTGTTGATGCAAGCGGCTCAATGGCTCTAAACAGAATGCAAAGTGCAAAAGGAGCTGTTATTCGTTTGCTTACTGAAGCCTATGAAAATAGAGATGAAGTTTCTCTTATTCCTTTTCGAGGAGATCAAGCAGAAGTATTACTTCCGCCGACAAGATCAATAACTGCCGCAAAAAGAAGACTTGAAGCAATGCCATGTGGAGGTGGGTCTCCCCTTGCGCATGGACTTACACAAGCTGCCAGAGTCGGAGCAAATGCTTTGGCGACAGGGGATTTGGGTCAAGTTGTTGTAGTGGCTATTACCGATGGAAGAGGGAATGTTCCATTAAGTACTTCATTAGGTCAACCAGTTCTTGAGGGAGAAGAACCTCCTGATCTAAAGCAAGAGGTCCTTGATGTCGCTGCTCGATATCGCACTCTTGGAATTAAATTGCTGGTAATTGATACAGAAAGAAAGTTTATTGCAAGTGGTATGGGTAAAGATTTAGCTGAGGTGTCTGGAGGTAAATATGTTCAATTACCAAAGGCAAGTGATCAAGCTATTGCTTCAATTGCAATGGATGCAATAAATAGTGTGACTTAAAAAATGACAATTTTTCAAGGATATATTTCATCAAATAATTTACTCAAACCTATAGTCACTCTTTTCAGAGCATTAATAAGTTCTTTGTCTTTCAAGATATTTCCCATGTCTGAACTCATTTCGTCCATTTTTTTTGTTAATGAACTAGATGTTGAAGCAAGGTCCTGAATATCTTTTAATGTTTGAGGGTTGTCTAAGCTTTCAAGAATATTATTTAAATGAAAAGAAGCTTTTGTTAGGTCGGAGATTATTGGTTTTGCTCGTAAAAGTTCTTCTTTAGATAACAAAATTAATTCGTCAAGATTAGCTTGTGTTCTATCAAATTGTTTAATAGATTCTGAAACTTTACTTACTATTGCTTGTCTATCAGCTTGATCAATAATTTCATCTAAACCTTCTGTTAACGTTGATATGGAAACCATTTGTTCACCTTTTACTTTATCTCCATCACATAAAATCCTTGTATTAGGACAGTTTTTATTTACTTTAAATAATTCATTTCTTTTTAATGGTTTACCTAAAGAAATTAGTGATAACTGAGCATCCCCACCTAGTACTGAACTCGTAACTATTTTAGCAATTACAGGCTTCGGTAGAATTAGATTATGGTTATTTAATTTTATTTTTGTCTCAACAGTGTTTGGTGTGAAATCTATTTTTTGAACAGAGCCCACAATAATCCCCCGATAAGTAACAGGGGACATTCTTGCTAGTCCACTTGCATCTCTGAAATTTGCTGATATCTCCCAGCTCTTAGCACCTAAGCGAAAGTCCCTAAGCCAAAGCATTGCTCCCGAAAAGATTACTAGTCCACCCAATAAGGAAAATCCAACAAATGCATCTCTTAAACTTCTTCTCATAAGTTATGAGTCCTCTGGTTGCATTGGTCCTTGAAGATTACCTGTACGAAATTGTTTTACATAACTATTTTCACTTTGTTTGAATTGTTCTATTGATCCATCCCATTGAAACTTACCGTCATAAAGCAAAATAACTCTATTTGCGGTTCTTTCAATTGTACTGGAAACATGACTTACAACAATTGAACATCCTTCTGCTACTTTGGTTGATTTAATAATTAGATCTTCAATTCGAGTGCAAGCAATTGGATCTAAACCAGCAGTTGGTTCGTCATAAAGAAGCAGAGGAATAGATCCTTGTTTTTGTTTGGAGTCACTTATTAAAGCTCGAGCAAAACTAACTCTTTTTTGCATTCCGCCACTAAGTTGATTGGGAAATTTTTCAGCTACATCATATAAGCCAACTTGCTGTAAACAATTGATGACTTTTTCTTGAATTATTTCCTCTGAATAGACTTTTTGCTTTTCAAGTAAGAAACCTACATTTTCTCTAACAGTTAGCGATGCTAATAATGCTGGGTTTTGGAAAACTAATCTCACGTCAGGGGGATCATTTTGATCAAGCCTTAAATATTTTTGCTCTTTACCAGATATTTGAAGACTCCCTTTAGAAGGCAATATTAATCCAGCAAGTAGTCGCAGTATTGTTGATTTACCAGAACCAGAGGGGCCAATAATTGCGAGTCTCTCTCCAGATTTCATGGAAAGATTGACTTCTTTAAGAACTTGATTGGACCCCAGTTGAACAGTGAGATCGTTCATACCCATCACTTGAGTGTTTTTTGACAATCTCCACTCCTAATCTTTGGTTTATCTATCTCATTGTGTATGAGATGTTTGAATTGGGAAGTTTAATTAGAGTTTATGTGAATTAATTATTTAGGACTCTGTGTAGAAATTTTTCTCTAAATTGAATCCATTGAACAAAAGAAGGTACAAAAATTTCAGAAGATCTAATTTGCGTAAAAGTTTTTTCGCAAGTTTATCTTTTCATCTTTACTCCCGATTAAAAAGAGCTATTAGATGGCTTTTACCAGGACTGGTCGTAAAAAGGTGGATAATGACATCTGGATTAGGCTTATTAATTGCTTTAATAGGTGCTTGTATTTGGGCTGACCTTCGACCTATTTATTGGATTGTTGAAATACTTTTTTGGTTTTTAGGATTTTTAACTACTTTTTTACCGAGAACAGTCTCAGGACCAATAGTTTTGATTATAGGGATATCGTTATTAATTTGGGGACAAGGAAGAAGTTTTGATTCTATTAAACAGGCTTTAGGTACAAAAAAAGATACTTTTTTAGTTGATGCCTTAAGAGCTAAACAAAAATTAAATAGAGGGCCTAGCATTGTTGCTATTGGTGGAGGAACAGGTTTATCTTCTTTATTGAAGGGCCTAAAAAGATATAGCAGTCGAATAACAGCAATAGTAACGGTTGCGGATGATGGAGGCAGTAGTGGAGTTCTTAGAAGAGAGTTAGGAGTTCAACCTCCAGGTGACATTAGAAATTGTCTAGCTGCTTTAGCTACAGAGGAGCCATTGATAAAAGGGCTTTTTCAGTATCGTTTCTCTTCAGGTAGTGGTTTAGAGGGACATAGTTTTGGCAATCTTTTTCTCTCTGCTTTAACTGCTATAACTGGAAGCTTAGAAACAGCAATTACTGCATCTAGTCGAGTACTAGCTGTACAAGGACAGGTTGTACCAGCAACTAATGTAGATGTTCAATTGTGGGCAGAGCTAGAAAATGGTGATCGAATAGAGGGAGAATCAGCTATTGGTAAAGCCAAGCTGCCAATAGTTAGAATTGGTTGCTATCCATCAAAACCCCCAGCTCTTCCAAGAGCTCTTGAGGCTATTAAAAATGCTGAAATTATCTTAATTGGACCTGGAAGTTTATACACTTCAGTTCTTCCAAACTTACTAGTTCCAGAAATAGTTGCAGCAATTGAAAAAAGTAAAGCTCCAAAATTATATATTTGTAATTTGATGACACAGCCTGGAGAAACTGATGGACTTGATGTTACTGGCCATGTAAGGGCTATTGAAGCTCAGTTGGCTTCAAGAGGAATTACAAAGAAAATATTCAGCTCAATACTTGCACAAAATGAATTATCTCCATCACCTTTGCTGGAATACTACAAATCAAAAGGGGCTGAACCAGTAATATGTGATAAATATGATCTTCAGTCTCGAGGATATAGGGTTTATCAAGCCTCACTTCAGGGATCTAAAGTTACTCCAACATTAAGGCATGATCCAAGAAGTCTTGCTTTAGCAATAATGAGATTTTATAGAAGATATAAAAGAGAAAAATAAATCAGTAGGCATCCTGCATTTCATAAAAATCTGGCTGAACATAGTCTTTTCTTAGTGGCCATCCTTTCCAATCTTCAGGCATTAAAAGTCGTTTGGGATGTGGATGACCTTTAAAATTAACACCATACATATCGAATGTTTCTCTTTCTTGCCAATCAGCTCCTCTGAAAAGACTATATAAACTTGGAACAGTTAAGTCTCCATCACGATTGAGGAATACTTTTAATCTGACTTCTCTAGGAGAGCGATCTTTTGTATTTTCATGCAATTCAATTAAATTGTAAAAACAAACAATATTTAAGCCTGGTCCTTCATCATATCCACCTTGACATTGAAGATAATTAAATCCATCAATTTTTAATGCTTCTACTATAGCTAATAAATTACTTGGACTTACTTTGATTACTTCAATACCTAAGTGGTCTCTCTCGAGAGAAATATTTTCAAATCCTTTTTTAGAAAGCCAGTTGCTTATTTGATCAGAACTTTTTTTCTCTATTAGATTTTCAGAATCGTTTTTCATAATTAATGATGAGAATTTAATTACTTGAGATCTCTTGAGATATTTTTTGGACCTCTTTTAAAGATTGATCAAACTCTTCTGATATTGAAGGATTTAATGCTATTAGTTGTGATTTGGCATTTAGATATTTCCCGTTAACTTTTGGCTCAACTCTTTTCATTTTGTGAGGGATAGTCAAATACCTATGGGTTTGAGTAATTTTTGATCTTTCAGAAATAGATTCATTTGCAACTTTCTTTCTTAGTTTGATTACAGCATCAAAAATTGCTTCTGGTCTTGGTGGGCAGCCAGGTAAATAAAGGTCAACTGGGATCAATTTATCAACTCCTCTAACAGCTGTAGTTGAATCTGCACTGAACATTCCACCAGTGATAGTGCAAGCTCCCATGGCGATTACATATTTTGGATCGGGCATTTGCTCGTAAAGTCTTACAAGAGCAGGTGCCATTTTCATCGTGACTGTTCCTGCCACTATTAATAAATCTGCTTGTCTTGGAGAACTTCTTGGCACTAATCCAAATCTATCAAAATCAAATCGAGAACCAATCAGAGCAGCAAATTCAATAAAACAACAAGCTGTTCCATAAAGAAGAGGCCATAAACTACTCAATCTTGCCCAGTTATGAAGATCTTCAAGACTTGTCAAGATAATATTTTCACTTAAGTCATTAGTTATTGATGGATTGCCAACAGGACCACAAGAAGCCTCTCGTAGGTCTCTTACGGCTTTTGATGAGGTAGATTCGTTCAAAGGATTCAACTCCATTCAAGGGCACCTTTTCTCCATGCATATGCTAATGCCACAACCAGGATTGTGATAAAAACAAGGGCTTCTATAAATGCTAATAATCCTAGTTTGTGGAAAGCAACAGCCCATGGGTAAAGGAAAACTGTTTCCACATCAAAGATAACGAAAACAAGTGCAAACATGTAGTAACGAATATTAAATTGAATCCATGCCCCTCCAATTGGCTCCATCCCAGATTCATATGTCAGCTGTCTCTCCCCAGCTTTGCTTTTTGGAGCTATTAGCTTATTTGTAGTAAGAGCAAGAATAGGAACCGCGCCAGAAAGGATAAGAAAGCCTAAAAAATACTCATAACCCTGAAGCGAAAACATTAATGAATTACTGATTTCAATATCAGTTTGACAGTCATTTTCTAGATTAGTGGCATAGAGTTGTTATATGTGAAAGTGCAAACTGTGAGTGAAGACACTAAAACAAATTCAAATCCTCTAGATGATTTGAAATCTGATGAAAAACAAAATCAAGTTTTTGCATCTAATCAAAAAAACTCAATTAAGAATTTTGATCCGAAATTCAATCGCTTCGAATGCTTAAGTTGTGGTTTCATTTATGATCCTGATGAGGGGATAAAAAAGCTTAATATTGTTCCAGGAACAGCATTTTTAGACTTAGATCAAGAGAAATTCAGATGTCCTGTTTGTCGAGTAGGATTTGGAGGATATAAAGATATTGGACCTAAATCAAAGCCTAGTGGATTTGAAGAAAACTTAACTTATGGCTTTGGATTTAATAAACTTCCCTCAGGCCAGAAAAACGTACTTATTTTTGGAAGCCTGGCTTTAGCCGCTGCCTGTTTTCTCTCTCTTTATTCTTTGAAATGAAACGCCTGTTTTCAAATGTCATTAATTTGACCCTTGTTTTGATAGTTGGTTTAGCTCTTGGCGGTTGCACTGTTAGCAATGCAGCCATGAGAACATCAAGTCCATGGTCACCTATCGATTTGGATACTGAAGCAAATCCATTGGATGTTGACTTCGTTGATGACAAAAATGGCTTTTTAGTTGGAACAGATAGGTTGATTTTGGAGACAAATGATGGAGGAATTACCTGGAAAGAAAGAAACTTGGATATTCCTAGCGAAGGTAATTTTCGTCTAATAAGTATCGATTTCAAAGGAGAAGAAGGTTGGATAGCGGGGCAACCAGGTTTGATTCTTCATACCTTTGACGGAGGAAAGAATTGGACTCGTCTCGATTTGGGAAATAAATTGCCAGGTGATCCTTATTTGATAACTACTATTGGTTCTGATGTTGCTGAGCTGGCAACTACTGCTGGTGCAATTTATAAAACTATTGATGGTGGCACAAATTGGGAGGCCATAGTTCTTGATACTTCAGGCTCTGGAGGAATTAGAGAGCTAAGACGTACGAAAAATGGTAGTTACATAAGTGTAAGTAGCCTAGGGAATTTCTTCTCAGTTCGCAGACCAGAACAGGAAACTTGGAGTCCACATCAAAGAGCAAGTAGTAAGAGAGTTCAAAGTGTTGGTGAACAGCCTAATGGAGAGCTATGGATGCTCTCTAGAGGAGCTGAAATAAGGTTCAATGCAGATCCTGATGATATTGATTCATGGTCTAAACCAATAATCCCAATAGTTAATGGTTATAACTATCAAGACCTTGCTTGGGATCCTTCTAATTCCATTTGGGCCGCAGGTGGAAATGGAACTTTATTAGTTAGTAACGATGATGGTAAAACTTGGGAACAAGATCCTGTTGGAGATTCTGTTCCTACAAATTTCATAAGAATCTTGTTTGTGGACGATTTAAATAGTGTCAATTCAAAAGGATTTGTATTTGGTGAAAGGGGGAATTTGTTGCGATGGCAGGGTTGAAACAATTAATTTTTGATGATTTCCGTGACTCTGTGTAACCAGCTTGCAACAGAGATCCATTCTTTTGATTTTCGCTTGATAAGATCACTGAGCTGATTAAGTGAGGCTATGGCTGCCGGATCTACCGGGGAACGCCCGTTTTTTGAGATCATTACTAGTGTCCGCTATTGGATTATCCATGCTGTGGCACTACCTGCGATCTTCGTTGCAGGATTTCTATTTGTGTCTTCTGGGCTTGCCTACGACGCTTTTGGAACTCCTAGACCAGATACGTATTTTCAGGCTGGAGAAACCAAAGCTCCTGTTGTTGTTCAGCGCTTTGATTCCAAGGCTGAACTTGACACTCGTCTGAAATAACCAAATTTCATCTGATTGCTTTTTTATCCATGCAAGTCAATCCAAATCCAAATAAGGTTCCGGTTGAATTAAACCGGACAAGTCTTTATCTTGGACTCTTACTTGTTTTTGTAATGGGAATTTTATTTTCCAGCTACTTCTTTAACTAAATCTCTTTATCATGAGCAAATTAAAAGGACCTGATGGACGAGTAGGAGATCGTCTCCCCGATGGCCGTCCTGCAATCTCCTGGCAAAGACGATGGACGGAAGGTGCGCTTCCATTATGGTTAGTTGCTACTGCAGGGGGAACAGCTGTGATTTTTGTTCTTGGTATTTTCTTTTACGGTTCATATACTGGTATTGGTAACGCTGGTTAATTTTAACTAGAGAAATACTATTAATTTCAAATTAATCATCAAACAACCGACATATTTCATGTCGGTTGTTTTTTATTTAAAGCCAATACTTATCAGTAAATAATTTGACCTTACTTTTAGTTATATCTGGTACATGATTTTTCGATGTTACCAGGGCATTTTTTAATGAATTGTGAGAGGGACTTATGGGTCTTAATGATGAGATTCTTTTGGCAGCAGCTGAGATTATAGATTTTGCAAAATTTGCATTTTCTTGGAGATTTTCAATGACCATTTCGACTGAGACATTTTCGCAATTTTGATTCCAGCAATCGTAATCAGTAACCATTGATAGGCTTGAGTAAGCGATCTCGGCTTCTTTCGCTAATCTGGCCTCTGTGTGGTTGGTCATTCCAATAATTGAGCATCCCCAATTTCTATATAAGTTAGATTCCGCTAGAGTTGAAAATGCTGGCCCTTCCATAGCAAGATAGGTTCCGCCAATATGTAATTTTTTCTTTTTATTTAAAATTTTTTTTATTTCCTCAGAAAGAATTTGAGAAACAATTTTGCAAAAAGGATTAGCCATGCTTATGTGAGCCACAATCCCATTTGTGAAAAAAGTCAAAGGTCTTTGATGAGTTCTATCAATAAATTGATCAGGTATAACAACGTCGCAAGGTCTTATTTCCTCTTTTAATGAACCGACCGCGGATGCTGAGATTAGCCACCTAACATTTAAGGAGCGTAGAGCCCAGATATTAGCTTTATATGGAATTTCACTTGGATTTAAAGTATGGTTTTCTCCGTGGCGAGAGAGAAAAACGACCTCTATTCCAAAAAGATTGCCTATGAGTAATTTGTCAGAAGGTTTCCCATACGGAGTGTCTAAGCTTAATTCGACTATGTTTTCTAAATTATCCATTCTATATAGACCACTTCCACCAATAATCCCTAATCTTGCTTTTTTAAAATCATAGGAATCTGATGGCGTTTCAGGAATATTTAAAAAATCATGTTGAGTGATCATCTTGTTTTAGCTGGTGGTGGTCATACGCATGCCCTTGTTTTACTCAGATGGGCAATGGATCCAAAATTGAAGCCTGCTGGAATGATTACTTTAGTTAGTAAAGAAAGTACAACTATTTATTCTGGAATGTTTCCAGGTTTAATAGCAGGTAAATACAAAATTGATGAAATATTAATAGATTTGAGGAGGCTTGCTTCAAAAGCAGGGGTTTCATTTCTAATGGCAGAAATTGAGGGAATTAATACCAAGAAGAAAAAATTACTTTTAGCAGGTCGTCCAGAAATCTCTTATTCCTCATTATCATTAAATATAGGAACTGAGACTAATATAAATCCAAAAACTGTAAATGCAAAAGAGGAAAATTTAGCTTGCCCAATAAAACCTTTTTCTAAATCACTAAAATGGATTTCTGATCAGGATATATACAAGGATGATTATTCAGCTATACCATTTGTTATTGTTGGTGCTGGATTTGCTGGGATAGAAATAGCATTTTCTTTAAGAAAAAGATGGCCTAAAAGAACAATTCAATTAAAAGTTAAATCAGATAAAAAACTTCCAAAAAATATAATAAAAAGTTTAAAAATTCAAAATATTCAGATTATAGAAAATGACCCATCTAATTATTTACCGAAATTATTATGCACGGGCAATAAAGCATATGATTGGATACGAAAAAGTAACTTGCCTTTGGATAATCATGGAAGAATCTTTACAAAAAAAACTCTTCAAATTCTTAATCATCCTGAATTATTTGCTGTAGGTGATTGTGGCGTTATTCAGCATAACAATCGTCCTGCCTCTGGAGTATGGGCTGTTCGATCTTCAATACCTTTAGCAAAGAATTTAGAGGCTACAAGAAAAAGTCTGATAATGAATGAATGGAAACCTCAGAAAAGAGCAATACAAATATTAGATATTAATTCTAGTAAAAACGACTCTAGAGCTTTTTTATCATGGGGAGGATTAATAATAGGACCACATAAAATATTTTCAAAATACAAAGAGTTAATTGATAAAAATTTTATTTCTAGATTTGATCTAGCTAATAAATTAGTTCCCGATATGTTTCCGCAAAATGAGATGATTAAATGTAGAGGATGTGCAGCAAAATTAGCTTATATGCCATTAAATAAAGCCTTGAAACAATTAAATTCATCAGAATATTTTTCTGATGATTCTATTGATATAGCTCAATTAATTTCTGGGAAAACTTTAATACAAAGTGTTGATGGTTTCCCCTCTTTGATAAGTGATCCATGGCTTAATGGAAGACTTTTAGCTTTTCATTCTTGCTCTGATATTTGGGCTTGTGGAGGGTCTGTTCTCTCTGCTCAGGCTGTTGTTAAGATACCTTCATTGTCTAATGATTTACAACAAGAATTGCTGTTTCAGGTACTTGAAGGTATTAACTCTGCTTTAAATCTTCAAGGCGCAAAACTAATAGGTGGACATACCTTGGAATCAATAAAAACACCTGAAGAGCCTTTCTCTATAGAAATAGAAAGCTCATTAACGGTAAATGGAATTGTTGAAGATAAAAAGAATTTTTGGTCTAAGGGTGGTATGAAAAAAGGTGACCAAATTCTAATTAGTAGACCTCTTGGAACTGGCGTTATTTTTTCAGCATTCATGAATGGCCAAGTACAACCTTTTGTTCTTGATTCTGTCTTAAAAGAAATGAATAAAAGCCAGCATGAAATTGTAAATTATATTATTTATTTACAAAATATAAACCCTTATTCAAATATTATAAGTGCATGCACTGATATAACCGGTTTTGGTTTGTTGGGTCATTTAGCAGAAATGCTTAAAGCTACAAATAATAATCAAATAAAGATGAATTTAGAACCAATGAAAATTATTCTTGATCTTGATAAGATACCAGTTTTTTATGGAGTTAAAGAGCTATTGGATAAAGGTTTTGAGAGTACTTTTTCTCCTTCAAATAAAATCTTTTTTAAAAAGATTTATTCTGATAAAAACTTAGGAATTGAGCTTAGAAGCAAAGAATTTTCATCTGATAGTCCTTTGTATAATAGAATGTTAAAAGTTTTACTAGATCCTCAAACTTGTGGACCTTTAGTTATTAGTTGTTCATCTATTTATTCAGAAAAACTTATTAAAAATGGACCCTGGAAAAAAATAGGTTTTATTAATTAGTAAATGATTCTAGATACATTTAGATTAAAGTTTGCTCATCAATTAATTTCATTCTTTGTCGTTTTATTTCTATTCCTAATTCTGGCCCTGATTTCCAACCTTGAGCTATTAAATCATCTCCTTTAACTGGTGATTTTATTTTTTTTCCAGTTATAGAGCCAAGATTTTAAATATACAGTTAAGGGGTTATTTCTACATATTTCGAGTATGAAAGAAGATTCTTTTGCATTTATTTCTTCTAAAATACTTGTCCATTTTGATGGAGACCAATGTATATAAAGTTGTTTTTTTGCAATATTTTTAAGCGCGTAATTTAATTGACAAGCCCCTTCAATAATTTCTTTTTGTGTCTCTGTTAACTGCAGCCTTTCAGCTAGGTACAAAGGATTTTCAGCTTCATAGACAAATGCCGTAAGAGGTTCAATGTTTGCTTCCTTTGCTGTAAATATTTTTTCGTATAGCCTCTGATCATTTTGTAATTGTGCATCTATTATTTTTAGCCCACCCCACTCTTGCAGATTATTTAATGCACTCTTCCAATTTTTACTTTTGAAAAGTAATTCAAGCTCCATTTTTAACCTTATTGATAAAGATGAAGGTGCTAAATCAGTTTTATCGCCAATTTGCCAATCCCAAGGCCAAGAATTTAGTGTATTTTGTATTTGTCTTAATGCTCTATTAGATATATTAAAGCCTAGTTTGGCTGAATAGCGAGAAGCTCTAACAACACGTGTTGGGTCTTCTAGGATACTTAATTCATGTAAGAAATCTATTCTCATGTTGTAAATCCCATCCAAGCCAGAAAATAAATCTATTAATTTATTTTCTTTAAGGTCAATTGCCATTGCGTTAATATTTAAATCTCTTCTATACAGATCATTTTTGATTGTAGATAATTCAACTATTGGATTCCCCCCTGGGATAGGATAATTTTCACTGCGAGCACTAGCAATATCAACTTTGATTCCATCAATTATTATTTCTATTGTTTTATATAATTTATTATTACGAATTACTTTAACTCTCTCTTCACTAAGAGTTTTTTGTAATTCTTTCACATAAGTTTTGGCTTCTCCTTCTATAATTAAATCTAGATCATTAAATATAATTTCATAATCTTTATTTCTAGATTTCGTTATAAGATCTCTTACTATTCCACCAACAATTGCAAGTTTATTTATATTATTTGATATAGCTACATCTAACAAAGTAGTTAGAATTCCATCTGGTAATTCTTGGATCTCTTTTTCAATGTTGTCTTTACTAAATATTTCCATTTGATATATAAATTTTAATTATTATTATTTTATTCTAAGCATTATTTATCTATTAATTTTATTGGAGCTAGTCTTGGGTCCAATATTTTTGGTCCCATCCCTGAAAATTTTATTGCTAATGAGACTTTTTCTCCTGAACCGAAAACATGAGTGATTTGTCCTTCTCCAAAAGAAGAGTGTTCAACTCTATCGTTGACTGACCATTTCTTCCCAGGGGAAGGGCCAGAATATGTTTTTCTTACTCCATTTTCAGCTTCACTA
Source organism: uncultured Prochlorococcus sp. (assembly GCA_902564695.1). Lineage (GTDB taxonomy): Bacteria > Cyanobacteriota > Cyanobacteriia > PCC-6307 > Cyanobiaceae > Prochlorococcus_B. Next base: position 35,219 of record CACFCB010000006.1, read on the forward strand.
AGAAAAGACTTTTTTCCGCTTTGACGATCAATTCTTGTAAGTCTATCTAAATTTTTTTCTCTTCTTAATGTTGCGCCACCAGACAAGGGGATATCACCTTTTACAAGGTCGTCAGGAATTTCTGATAGAAATATAGAGGCTATGGCAGGTTCTCTCATCCCTCCCCACATTCTTCTCTCGGTCGCGTGAAATAAAAATAGTTTTTCTTTTGCTCTGGTAAGTCCTACATAACAAAGTCGTCTCTCTTCCTCCAGAGAAGATGGGTCATCAAGCGATCTATAGCTTGGAAATAAGCCTTGCTCCATTCCAACAAGACATACAACAGGGAACTCTAAGCCTTTACTGCTGTGAAGAGTCATTAATGTGACTCGATTCGAAGCAGTATCTTTATTATCTGCATCACTTGATAAGGCAGCTGTTGATAAAAATCCTTCTAAATTTGCTTCTTCACTTTCTTCTTGATATTGCAAAGCAGCATTAACTAATTCTTGAAGATTACGCCTTCTTTCCTCTGCCTCATCTGTCCCTGTTGCAATTAATTCACTTAAATAGCCACTTTTTTCCAAAACTAACTGTACTAATTCAGCAGGACTTGAAGAAAGTAGATGACTTTGTAATTCATTAATTAGCTCACTAAAAATCAAAAGACCTTTAGCTGATCTTCCAGCCAAAGATCTTACAGCTTCGGGATCATTTACAACTTCCCAAAGAGGAATTTTTAGTTGACTTGCAGCATCACTAAGTCTTTGAACTGTTGTTTTGCCAATACCCCTTTTAGGAACATTTAAAACTCTTAGAAGACTGACACTGTCAGATGGATTTATTAAAAGTCTTAAATAGGCCAAAAGATCTTTAATTTCTCTTCTATCGTAGAAACGCAATCCTCCAACCACTATGTAAGGAATACTCCAGCGAACTAATGAGTCCTCAATTGCTCTTGATTGAGCATTAGTTCTATAAAGAATAGCCATATCTCCCCAATTTAATTCTGGATTAGATGCATCTAAAATTCTTAGCCTATGTATAACTGCTTCTGCCTCTGCTACTTCATCGTCGCACCTTGTTAATTTAATTGGTTCACCCTCTCCTCTCGTTGCTCTAAGAACTTTATCTATTCGTTCTTTATTGTTAGAAATTAAAGAATTAGCGGCATTAAGAATTGTAGAAGTAGATCGGTAATTTTCTTCAAGTTTTACGAGAGTAGAGTCGTTTTCATTGTCTTGATTTTTTTTTCCAAAGTCATCTTGAAATCCCATTAATATTCTAAAATCTGCAGCTCTAAAACTATAAATACTTTGATCAGCATCACCAACAACAAAAACTGAACGATTTTGCCAATTTTCAAAAGAAGATGGGTCTTTGCCATTTGTAACTAATTGTTTAATTAATTCATATTGTGTCCAATTAGTATCTTGATATTCATCAACTAATACATGCTTGAAACGATTGTGCCAATAGGTTCTAATAACATTATTTTGTTGCAGTAATTGAACAGGGATTAATAGTAGATCATCAAAATCTAAAGCATTATTAGCTGCTAAGGCTTTCCTGTAAAGTCTATAAGTTTCAGCAACTAATTTGCCTCTTTGACCTTCTTGATTCTTTGATAAATCATCAGGAAGTAAGCATTGATTTTTTGCATTACTGATTGCCCAGCGTACTTTTTTAGGTTCAAATCTTTTAGGATCTAATTGTAAGTCTTGTGTAACTATTTCTTTGATTAGACTTTGTGCATCTGTTTCGTCATATATTGAAAATTGTTTGGTCCATGTTAAACCTTCGGGATCTTTAAACTTGTCAATATCAAAGCGTAACAATCTAGCAAATAAAGCGTGAAAAGTTCCTATCCATAATTCACGACTGATTTCACGATATATACAATTACGAATTTGTCTTTGCTCTGTTACTTGTAAAGTTGACCAGGGCTTTCCATGGCGAATATTTGATAATCTTTTTGCTAGAAGTAATTCAAGTCTATCTTTCATTTCTCTTGCCGCTTTATTTGTAAAAGTAACTGCAAGAATAGAGCTTGGATCAACTTTATATTCAGTAATTAAATGTGCAATACGATGAGTAAGAGCTCTGGTTTTTCCACTTCCTGCTCCTGCAACTACTAGTAATGGACCATGAAAATGATCAACTGCATGAGACTGAGCCTCATTTAATCCATTTAAAAATATACTTTTTGATTCTTTCATCTTCTAGGTTTTAAATAGATTTAGTTTTTACTAAATTTAAGGAGTTCATTTTTTGTTTTATTTAAGTAGAGAATAATAATTTATAAATTCAAATTTGACGTTGTCTTCTCTTTTTGCTTATTAAGTCTTGAAAGTATTGTTTTTATTTTATTAAGTTCTTTATGAGAGTGAATAATAGATTTTATTTTTTTGTGAGGCATTTTTAGCTTTTGTGAAATAGTTACTACCTCATTTTCTAAGCGGTTTTTATATTCGCTTAGTTCTCGAATGGATTCTTTTAACTCTTCTTCTGTAGGACCTTGCATTGTTTTTTTTTTACAATAGCTCAAATTAATAACATCCCCTTTGCTTTTAAGCTTTTTTAGATAACTTTGTGGCGATTTTGCTGAAAACCTCAACCTTACAGTTAAGAAGCATTTCGTTCTGAGATCTCTTTTAGTGAATTTTGACTGTAAGTCTTAAGTTGAATAAGTAATGACTATTTAGTCTTTACTTCAACTTTTTTACTTTTAGAGGCTAACAAGTTAAAAGATGCTCGATGCGTTTTCCAGAAAAGTTGTTAGTGCTGACGCCAAGGGTGCAGCAATTGGAAGTGAGGATCTTGCAGATTTAAGAAAGTACGTTTCCGATGCAAATAAAAGAATTGATGCAACTCTTGCAATAACTCAAAATGTTTCTTGCATAGCTTCAGATGCCATTGCAGGAATGGTTTGTGAAAACACTGGACTGACTCAGCCAGGAGGACATTGTTATCCAACGCGGAGGATGGCAGCTTGCTTGAGGGATGGGGAAATTATTTTGAGATATGTTAGTTATGCACTTCTCGCTGGCGATCCATCTGTTCTTGAAGATAGATGTCTTAATGGCCTAAAAGAAACTTATATTGCTCTTGGAGTCCCAACTTCCAATGCTATTAGGGCAATAGAAATAATGAAGATTGCTACAGTTGCAATTATGACCGAGACAAATACTGGAAGAAAGATGTTTAAAGGGATTAATTCTGGATCAGGAGCTCAATGTCAGGATATTGCAGCTGAGGCTGCATCTTATTTTGATCTTGTAATAGAGGCCTTGAGTTGATATGACAACTTCAATCCATTACCTATTGCTAATGAACTTTAATCAAATTTTTACTCATTTCCCATGAAATCTGCAGTTACAACCGTTGTTAGTTCAGCTGATGCAGCAGGAAGATTCCCTAGCATGAGCGACTTTGAGTCTGTAAAAGGTTCTTTTGATAGGGCTAAATCTCGTCTAGAGGCTGCAGAAAAACTGGCTTCTTGTATTGATAAATTTACTAATCTTGCTGTTGATGCTGTTTATCAAAATAGTTCATATGAACAGGCTAATAAAGATAAATGTGTCAGAGATATTCATCATTACTTGCGGCTTATTAATTATTGCCTAGTCACTGGTGGTACTGGCCCTTTAGATGAATGGGGAATATCAGGCATGAGAGAAATTATTCGTATTCAGTTATTGCCAACTGCTGCATACGTAGAAGCATTTATGTTCATCCGAGATGAAATTAAAATCAATGAGGTTATGAGTCAGCAAGCTGAAACAGAATTTAAAGGATTATTAGATTATTTAATAAATGCACTAGCTTGAAAAGTAAATAGATTTAATTTGAAATAACTTATATATTTTTTTTGTAATAGTTTCAATCTTTTATGAGCAATTCTTTTGATTTTAATCAATATACTGAATTATATAAAGATTTCTTGCATCCAAATCCAAATATTAATTCTCAGGCAGTCGTTCTTTTGAAAAAAAAATTTGCAGTTCAATTTGTGGATGATCTTATCACTAATTTAAAAGAGGAAGATATAGTTATAAGAAGAAAATCTATATTAGCTTTAGGAATTTTTGGTGAAGAAATCTTAGATTTAATCGTGCCATTGTATTTCAATAGTAACAAAAATATTATTAGAGTTAGCTGCCTTAAAACGATTATTAAAGTTATTGTTAATTCTGATTTAAAAGAATTAAATAAAAATGTAATGTCAGTCATAGATTTAGCACTGACAGAAAGTTCTCCTGAAATAACATTGACTGTTATTTCTCTTTTAAGGCAACTTGGACGAAATGGCCGAGATATTTTGATGAAAACTTGTAGGGATAAAGACTTATTAAGAGCTAAAGCTTCTGTTAGCGCACTTATAGAAATGAAAGATCAAGTTATTAATGATTTTTTAGATCAATTGTTAAATGACAAATCAATTGATCCAATGATAAAAGAAGATATTTTAAGAGATAAAATAATTTAATAGCTTCGTTTATATATCAAGTTTTTGAGTACCGATTTTTTTTATAGCTAAATCAAATATTTTTTTTATATTTTGTTCACTCTCAACCTTTAGATGCTCTTTGAGTGGGTTTAGAGCTTCTTTGGCATTAAGTTGCATTAATGCGATTATTGAAGCTTTTCGAATATCTGAATTTTGATTTTTTAATTTTGAAATTACGATAGGAATTAGAGAATCTATTTTATATAATTTTCCAACTAACTTAATAGCTTCAATCTGAACATTGTCAGAATTATCATTAATAGCACTCTCTAATAGCTGAAGTGCTTCTTTATCTTGTAATTGTCTAATTGGTTCTTCAAGTGCTGAAATTGCGGCTGATTTAACGTTTGCATTTTTTGATTTAGCTGCTTTTTTTATTGCATCTGGTGCGTTAGCCCCAATAAAAGCTAAACACCAGGTAGCAAGACCATATTGCATTTCTGTGTATTCTTGATTCTCAAGGATAAGAATTAAATGATTCACTGCAGGCTCACCGAATATTGCGATTGCGCCCGCTGCGGAGCATTGCACCACAGGATCTGAATCATTGGTAAGTGCTTTTATTAAATAAGGTAAGGCTGTTTGATCTTCAAGTAGCTTCAAGGTTTTTGCGGCTGCTCTTCTCTGAATAACGTCTTTACTATTTAGAAGCGCATTGATTAACCCAGGTAAGGCTTCCTTACCTAAGCTAGCTAATTTTTCTGAATACATGCGTCTTTCTAAACCATTTTTATTGGAAAGACTTTTGATTAAGAACTTTATGATGTCTTGATTTTTATTTGCTTTTTTTCTATCCTTACCTATATTTTTTATCTCATTAAGTTTTGCATTTTCTTTTCTTAGATTTAAGTTTGCTTTTAGAGTCATTATCCAATTTGTTATAATCAACTTGAAAACATGTTATGTAATCTAGATTAAATTATTTACTATTGCTAGGATACATGTATTTTCATAAATAAAATGTTTTTTTTTATCATCAAAATGTATTTTAATTTTGGAGTCTTCTGCTTCTTTAACAAATAAAAATTCTTGTCTTCAAAGTGCAAATCAATCCTTTTAATAATCTACCTAAACTAAATAAAATAGATGCTATAAATATTCTTAAAAAACCATTTAATGAGGTTAAACATTCAGCGGACTATTATAAGGCAGTATTTCATTTGGCAAATTATCCTTGTGAAGAGTCGGAAATTGCACTTCTTAATTTTATTACATTAGATTATAACCAACTTGAATTTAAGATAGCCAGAAGGAAGGCTGTTGAGGTCCTTGCTTTTTTTGATTGTAAGAAAGCCATACCAATAATTGCAGATTATTTAGAGAATGATGACTCTTATCTTGTCGAGACAGCTGTTTGGTCTTTAGGAAAACTTAAATGTAATGATATTGATATTATTAATAAAATTTGCTCAATTTTATATATGGACTCTAATAATAAAAGAGTAGTAATACAAACATTAACCTATTTAGGAGTTGAAAAAGAAATAGAAAAGATTAGATCTTTATTAAACGAAAAAGAATCCTCTAATGCCCTCAAAGGAGCATGTCTAGCTGCCTTGATAAAACTTGCTGGTGAAAAAAATAAGCTTACTGAACTTAAAGATTTTTTGAGATCATCTAATCAAAACGATAGACATTGTGCAGTTCAGGATATTATTAATGCTGGTCATTTATCTATGATACCTTTTTTAGTAAAGGCTCCAATTTCTCCATCATTTAAAATACAAGCAATAGATTCACTTTGGCCTAACGAATTATTATTTAATGATAATGTTAGTCTAATTAATTCTCTTGATTTAGTTATTTTTGATGATCCATTAAAGATAACCACTTTAGAACTTCAAAACTTTCAAAAAGATATAACCTTTTTAATTGATCAACTATTTCATACAGACTTTAATAGATGTTATTATTCAATGAAAGAATTACAGAAATTTTCGTGTAATGAAATATTGTATCACCTAAATATTAATTGGGATAAAGCTAAAGTAGATTATGGAGCTATATATTTCTTTATTAATATATATAGATTTCTATTATTAAAGGGTTTCTATGATAAAGAGCTTCAAGCTAAAGTAGAATTTTTACTATCGAATAATTGGCCTGATTATATCAAATTTAAATCCACTGCAATACAAATTTTGGGTTACTTAAATGATGCTAAATTCTTTCAAAATATTTATCAATTCTCAGATGAGAAGCTAACACCTTTTTGGAAAAATAGATACACAACTTTGTTAGTATTGCAAGATAAACATACTAGTGCTAAGAAAGATTTTGCTAAATTATTTTTAAGTGATAGCCATAGATTTGTCAGATTGAAGGCCAAGCAAATATATTCATCCTGAATAGACTTAAGAGGAAACTTTTATTCCCAATTTTCATCAATAAAGTGGTCGAAATTTTTAATTTTCTTAAAAACTAATGGACCAAAGTCTGACCCCCAGATTTTTTTCATGGTTTCTATTTCATATCCAGAATCTTCAGAAATAAGACTTTTCTCATTTAATAATACTTGACTTTTTACAATTGTTTTTTCTTTTCCTCTTTGGATATAGCATTTTTTTTCAGGTTCTATATTTCCTAAGTAATTTCCTGGATCATTTTCTTTGAAATGCATTGAGCACCCATCTCTTTTATGCAATTCATGTTTTGAAATTTCCTTTAAAAGAGACATATCAAAAGCACCACCCGTAAATCTTTCTTTATTTTCAATTTTATGGTTACTTATAATAAAAATATCATTTTCTTGAGTTAATTTATTTATACTTTGTCTATATGGATTCCAAATATTATGTTGATATCTTTGTTCAGAATAAAAAGAATAACAATTAAACGTTTTGAAAAATAATGGTCGAAAATGTATTTGAATATGTGCAAATTCTTTTGGATTATTTAAAGCTTGGTCTTTATTGCTAAATATACCTGAAATTATTTTCGCGAATTCTAAGATAGAACTATTTTTCATCTGGTAAATTATCTTTATTTTTTTATACAACGAATTTCAGATGCATATGAGGTTTGTAGAATAGCTAAAGAGTCAATTGCTCTAGTAACTGATGACCTACTTCTTAAATTATTAGAGACAAACCAAATTCTTTCTTCTGTTGTTATGTTATTATAGTCTGAATATATAATAAGAGTTCCATCATCAAGGATTTTATATAATGAGATTAATTGTATAGCCTCAGTATAACCAACGCTTCTAATTATCTTTCCTTTTGTTTTAGAAAGTTCTAATGGTACCAAGATACTTTCACCAGAGGAGTTGCCTTCATGAGGCTGGTAACCCCATTCACTTTTTGCTTTCCAATTAATTAAGAATGCTTTCTTAACTTCATTTGTAGTTAACAAATTATTATTCAATAATTCATTAAGTCTGGGATCATTATTTTTGAGAGGAATTATTTTAATTTTGCTTCTGACTTCTTCAAATTCTTGAAAGGCAAGCGAATGTCCGCTTCTCATGGAATTCCATTCTCCTACACTTTTTAAGAAAAATTCTTCAATTTCCATTTATTCCTGTGAAAGTTTTTAAGCGTATTTTTAGGTAACTAAATGAATGAACAAATGTCGCTTGTCGCGAAAGCTTTTGTTAGTAAGGATGTATCTAAAAAACTTTTTGTTTTTAGACCAACCTGAGAATTCCAGGATCTCATATATGGAACTATATCATCACCAAAATTGATTTTGTATTCTTCAGAGTCTACTAACCAATCTATATGTTTTTTGAATCCCAAAGTATCTAATAAGACCGAGCTTTCATTGATTTCTTGTTGACTCATGACTGGTCTCCCAAGGATGTGTTTATATCTTAGTTTTATGGATTTGTATTGACTCATTTTGTCAAAATAATGATATTGATAAATACTTGATTGACAAAGCTGCCTCGTGAATTCTTTAATTGTAATATCACCATTTCTTAGTCTTCTTTCTATATTAAATGGTCTTTGTGAATCCATAATATACATGTTCCCGAAAATATGTCGATATAATGCATTTATTGCTATTAGCAATGTATCATCATCATTAGGAACAAATTCATTATATTCAAGTGGCTTTATATCTTTTCTTTTGTAATTAGATGTTTGATAATTGTAAAACCCATTATTCTTTAGTTTAAAAGCTTGCATAATCTTATTATTGTACATATCTGAACTTAGTCCAGGTTTTGTTATTGAGGTCGCAGTAAATTTCTCTTTACAGCCTGGCATAGAAGCACCTTTAATATGCAAATTATATGTTGTTTTATTGCTTCCAGATAATCTTGTTTTATTATATTTAACTGGACTTTGGCTTTTATTTTCTGCACCGATATTAAGTGCCTTATGAGGAATATTTAACATATCGATATTTTATGGGATTCTATTTTAACCGTCCATCTCTGCTAAAAATAAACTTTCCATGCTTACAGACGTTTCTTCTCTAAATCTCTTAACACTTACTTTATTCAAAACTAGAATTGCTAAAGCGGTGACTAAAATTTCAAGAATAAATACAAATGAAAAAGCTAAGAAGGGATTGTCGGGACCACTCAAAATACGTCCTATGTCAAGTAATCCTCCTCCAAATATTTTACCCATAGCTCTTGATAAAGCTTGCGCTAGGCCCCAAACTCCAACAAGAGTTCCGGCCATCTTTGGTAGCGTCAGATCTAGCATTAAGGATAAGGCGCTGTTAGTTGCAATCCCTGCAGCTAGACCGAAAATTACTAAAACACCAAACAAACCATTCGAATTTGCTGTTATGCCAGTTAAAATTAATAATACTAGTGAGCTTAATATCAGCCAACAACCTAATCTTGATGTTGCTAATTTCCCTAGCTTTGGAGTGATCCAAAGCCCACCAAATAATAACCCTATTAGAGTTCCCACTCCCCAAAATGCATTTAAAAGAGTTGTTTTAGATATTGGCAGATTAAAAACTTCTGCACCATAACTTTCTAAAATAGGGTCTTGAAGAAAAAGACCTAAAGTATAAAGAATTAAGAAAGTAAAAAATATTTTTATTTGCCTGCTTGATAATATTATTTCTAAGGATTTTTTGAGTCCAATTTCATTATTTTGATTTGAAACATTATTAGCTGATTTTTTATTTTGTTTGGGTTCAATATTCCAACATGCGAAAAGAGTAATACAAAAAACTATTCCACTTACCCAAATCATGAATTTTGTCAGTACGGTCTCTAGAACAATTGGGTCACTTACACCATCAAGTCCTTTAGTTGCAATTGAAATAGATATTGCGCCGATAACTATTCCTATGGTAAGCATGCACCAGATTATTCCTACTGCTTGAGGTCTTTTCTCTTCTGTGGTTAAGTCAATAACTAAAGCTAAATAAGGCGTTGTTGCCATGGAAACAGCAAGACCGTAAAGAGAAAAAAGGATGCATAAACCAATAGAGCAAAAAACTATTGGTAGTAAATCTCCCTTTGATAAGGCCTTTTCCGTAATAAAGATAAAAGGTACTGAAATTATCGCCATACTGCAAAAACCCAAAGCCCCTAAAAGGATATAAGGAGTCCTTTTTTTTCCATTTATTGGCCATCTATCAGAAATATTTCCAAAAAAATACTCTTGATGGTGCCATCAATTGTTCAAAAGCTAGTCCTCCGCCAACAAGTAGGGCTGGGAATGCTAGTTCGGAAATCATTACACGATTAAGCATTCCCGCAAAAATGACTGCTAAACATCCCAAACAACCTTGAAACAAGCTATACCTTGCAAGGGTTATGAGAGATAAGCTCTTTTGATTGCTCAAATTAAACTCCTAGATAAGGTTGAGAAGGGCTGTCGATGTGTTCAAATTAATTATGCTCTTTAATTAGTGCGAATATTCATTATTCTATAAAGATTTACGTGATAGATAATTAAACAAATTCATCATCATTTGATAGAGACTAAAATAAACCTTTACAACCCAAAAACCTATGTCTAAATCTTCTCTAAGGAATTTGATTACTGGAGGAGCTGGATTTTTGGGTTCTCATTTAGTTGACCGCTTAATCAAATCTGGAGAAAAAGTTATATGTTTAGATAATTTTTTTACTGGGAGCAAAAAAAATATTGATCATTGGATTGGTCATCCATCTTTTGAGCTTATTATTCACGATGTGACTCAGCCAATAAAGCTTGATGTTGATAGGATTTGGCATTTAGCTTGCCCTGCTTCTCCTATTCATTATCAATTTAATCCTATTAAAACAGCCAAAACTAGTTTTCTTGGAACTTATAATATGCTTGGTTTAGCAAGAAGAGTTGGTGCTCGAATATTATTCGCGAGTACCTCTGAAGTTTATGGAGATCCCATAACACATCCCCAAACAGAAGATTATAGTGGGAATGTAAATCCTACAGGAATAAGAAGTTGTTATAATGAAGGTAAACGTGTCGCTGAATCATTATGTTATGACTATATGAGGATGCACAAAACACAAATAAGAATTGCGAGGATATTTAATACTTATGGTCCACGAATGTTATTAAATGATGGAAGACTTATTAGTAATTTATTAACTCAATCAATCAATGGAAAAGACTTGACTATATATGGAAATGGAAAGCAAACAAGAAGCTTTTGTTTTGTTGATGATTTAATTGATGGTCTAGTCTTATTAATGAATTCTAACAATAAAGGACCAATGAATTTAGGTAATCCAGAAGAATTATCTATACTTGAAATAGCTAAATTTATAAGAGATCAATCTGAAAAAGAATTAAATCTTAAGTTTTTAAGTGAATTAGAAGATGATCCTTCAAGAAGAAAACCCTCAATCGATCTTGCAAGAAAAGAATTGAATTGGAAACCAAAGATTTTGTTTAATGAAGGATTAGAAATTACAAGAGAATATTTTCAAAAAATATTAAGCGTTGAATAATAAATTTCAATCTACTTATATCCCATTGGGTTTTGGTGTTGCCAGTTCCAAGAATCTCGACAAATTTCTTCAATATTTCTCTTCGCTTTCCATTTTATAAATTTTAAGGCTTCCCCAGGATTAGCTAATGATATAGCTGTATCACCGTTTCTTCTTGGTCCAAATCTGTAAGGTATATCGATTCCAATTGAAAGCTTAAATATTTTTATTAAATCTAAAACACTAGTACCTTCACCACTTCCTAAATTTATAATCAACAGTTGTGGATTAGAGGAAATAAGTGTATCCAGAGCCGCTTTATGTCCTTCAGCAATATCCATCACATGAACATAATCCCTAATCCCTGTTCCATCAGGTGTTGGCCAGTCTTGCCCGAAAATAGTGATTGACTCTTTTTTTTCTATTGCGACTTGGTTTATCAAGGGAAATAGATTATTTGGGATATCTTTTGGATTTTCCCCAATTTCTCCACTTGGGTGAGCTCCTGCTGGATTAAAATAGCGTAAGCAAGCGATCCTCCAGCCTCTCGGACTAGTTTGTTTCGCAACTCTAGTTGAGTGGCATCCTGCAATATTTGCTAGCATTTTTTCTATTGTTGCTTTTGTTAATCCATATGGATTAATTGGTGAAATGGGATCTGTTTCGATTAAAGCTTTATTGTTTTTGGTCCCATAAACTGTTGCGCTACTACTAAAAACAATGCTTCTGCAAGAGTACTTTTCCATTGCTTTAAGTAAAGCAATGGTCCCCCCAACATTGTTGTCCCAGTAGTCAAATGCTTTTTCAAAAGATTCTCCAACTGCCTTTAATCCAGCAAAATGGAAAACTGATATGATCTTTTCACCATTTTTCTCTGCACTTAAAAAAATATTTTCCAATAAAGAGAAATCGCGAATATCTCCATTAACTATTGTCATTCTTTCTTTAACTTTTTCATTGGATAGATTACTCAAACGCCCTACTCTTTCTAAAGCTATTGGTGAGCTATTTGAGAAATTATCTAATAAAAATAATTTATAGCCAGCATTAAGAAGCACAAGGGAAGTATGAGAACCAATGAAACCTGCCGCTCCTGTTATAAGAAGACATCTCATTATGAAAAAAAGAAAATCAAGTCTTTATTATTCTTGTTTCATCTTAACTCTTGAAAGAGCCATAAAATTTTCTAAAAAATTTACTATTTAATTTTTATAGGTAGATTTTTTAATTATGTTACTTTTGATTTATAACCTTTAGATAATTAAAAACTTTTCCTATTAAAAAGTAATCCTTGTAGGAATAGAATATAGAATAAATATTCTATTAAAAAGAGCATAAAATGCCTATGAATTCAAAGAAAAATATTGAGACAATTATAGTTACTGGTGCTGCTGGTTTTATTGGTGCAGCGTTGGTAAAGAATCTACTTTGTTTAGACCTCAATGTTATTGGGCTTGATAATATAAATGATTATTATTCAACTTCATTAAAAAGATCAAGATTATCAGAAATAGAACGTGTTGCTAAGAAAAATGGAAAATGGGAGTTTTATGAAGTTGCTATTGAGAATCATAAATTATTTGAAGAAATTGTTGATAGATATAGTCCAGAAGTTTTTGTTCATCTTGCGGCTCAAGCTGGTGTCCGTTACTCAATAGAAAATCCTTCTGCATATGTTCAAAGCAATTTAGTAGGTTTTGCTAATGTGCTTGAAGGATGTAGGCATAACAATGTATCTCATTTAATTTATGCCTCTAGCAGTTCTGTTTATGGAGGTAATAAGAATCTCCCTTTCTATGAAGAACAACCTGTAAATCACCCAGTAAGTTTGTATGCGGCGACCAAGAAATCTAATGAGTTAATGGCGCATACATATAGTCATTTATATAATTTGCCAACTACTGGCCTTAGATTTTTTACTGTATATGGTCCATGGGGAAGGCCAGATATGGCTCCTATGATTTTTGCAGAATCTATTTTAAAAAATGAGCCAATTAAGGTATTTAATCATGGAAAGATGAAAAGAGATTTTACTTATATTGATGATGTAGTTGAAGGTATAACCCGTTGCTGTTTTAAGAAAGCCCGTATAGATGAAAACTTTAATCCTCTTAATCCTAATCCTGCAACTTCATTAGCACCTTACAGGATTTTCAATATAGGCAATTCTAGTTCAATTCAACTTACTTATTTTATTGAGCTGTTAGAAAAGAATTTAGGGAAAAAAGCTATAAAGGATTTACAACCTATGCAGCCAGGAGATGTTATTTCAACAGCTGCAAAGATGGACTTGCTTAATTCATGGGTGGGTTACAAACCATCAACATCCATAGAAAATGGTATTCGTTTATTCTCGGAATGGTATTTAAATTACTTTAAGAGTATTTCTTGAACTTTCATTTTATCTATGAATAAATTAAAACTTAGGAAAGTCCTAATAATTTTATTCTGAAAAAGGCTATATTTTTTGATTCTATAGGATTCTCGATAAGAAAAGGATGATTCTTGATTTTATTGAAAGTCAATTGAATTTTCTCTTCTATATGAAGGTTTTTATTATTGTTTATATTACAACTCTTCCAGGCTGAATCGAATGCCATTGAAAAGCTATCAGCATTATTATATGAATTCTCATTAGACACTTCTAAATTCATAATAAATATCCAAATAGTTGATTAGTCTAAGATTTTTAATAGTAAGAATATTAGAAAAATAATCAATATTCGACCAGTTTTGTAATTTATTTAAGTATTTAGAATGATTTTTAGAAGTTTTTATCATGATCATCAAGGCCTTTTGAATTAAGGCAAAGGGATTTGAAGACATATTGTTCAAATTTCAACATAAATTATGATTATTGGTAAAATAAATTTGAATATGAAGTAGTAATTTTGCCAGATATTAACGATTTTTTAGTCTTTGTTATTGTTATTTTTTTAGTGCTAATTAACTGTCTAAGGAGGAGAAGTAAGTAAGAGAATGTAGACCTTACTCAATAAAAAATATTTTTATGTTTTTAGACCTCTGATATCAATTTTTTTTATGTATTCAATTATTGATCTTAAGAATAAGATGAAAACTAAGAATCTCTGAGAGTTGTACCTAGTCTTAATGCTAAAACCCCAGAGAAGATAACCATTAAAAATGCAATCCCTGCCAAATCTGGTGAGCTTATGCCCAACCCTGAAGAGAAATCAACTTTAGATAAATCAAATGTGCTTTGAACTCCAAGTAAAAGGTTCATTGTCTCTTAACTATTTCATTTATGATAACTCTATATTGAAATGATCTTTTATTTTTTTGCGTACAGCATCCACTCTTTTGCAAGTTTGTAATAATAGGCTATCTCTAAAAATAATTTAATGAAGTTTAAATCGCCCGCTAATGAAGGCGATAAAAATTATTCAGCTCATTTGACTTTGCAATATATTTCACTAATGCCATGTAAATTTGAAAACCAGAAGAACCTCCATTTCAATAGAAAGCCTCGTCGAGAACATCAAAAATGGTGTCTGCACATTAAATAAGCACTCATTCGTGTGTTTAATAATGCTCCCAGGACCCAGATTGGAACTAGGTACTACAAAAAAATAATGAAGAAACACTATCTATACCTTAGGGGAAAAGTACAAATGTCTAGGTATGGTGCTTTAAAAAGAACTTCCATACCACTTCCATATCAGTAAATTTTTTTAGGAGTTGTTTTTTGTTTCTCATTTAAGAGTCATTAGTATGGAAATTCTGGGGACTTCGTTACCTCAGAATTTTCAGAAGTGTGGATAAGTGGTTAGTAGTCATTGAAGAGTTATTTGAGAAAAAACTTACAAAAGAAGATCATTCAAGGAGAAGCAAGCTATTAAAATATTAGCGTGGGAGTTTATGCAGAAGAGTTTAGGTCAGTAAATCTTTAACCAACTTCTGAACATCAACTAATTTCAAGTATCCGCTTTACATAAGTAGTAAAATCTGAAGAATCATACGAGAGAAAGGATAAGAGAATATGGATAGTTCTAGTCAAGAAGAAGAAGGAAAGAAAAAAATCACTGAAGTAAAAATATTTAATGTTCCATTTGATTCAAGAGAAATCAAAGAAAATATTACTTTTAATACCAATACTTCTTCTAAACCTTCTAAACCTTCTAAACCTTCTAAACCTTCTAAACCTTCTAAAGAACAAATAATAAATCAAGCAATTAAGTTTCATCTAAAAGGAAATATTCCAGAAGCAACAAAATATTATCAGTATTGTATAAATCAAGGTTTTAATGATCACCGAG
>CACFCB010000007.1 GCA_902564695.1 uncultured Prochlorococcus sp.
AGGCTAATACTTCTCATCCCAGCCGGATGGTCTCTTTGGTTGACTCCTTCAGCACCACCGTCTCTATTTATTCTTGGAATCATCTTTTTTGGTGGGATATTTATAAGTGGTGCAGGATGTATTGCGAATGATATATGGGATCGTCGCTTTGACCAAAAAGTTTCAAGAACGAAAGGAAGGCCATTAGCCAATGGGAAAGTATCTCTTAAAACTTCATTAATACTACTATTTTCTTTATTGCTTCTTAGCCTATTTATAGTTCTCCTAATACCCACAGAGAGTCGGGACTTATGCCTAAAACTGTCTTTTTTATCATTACCTTTTATTCTTATTTATCCCTCAGCAAAAAGATGGTTTAAATATCCCCAACTTATTCTTGCTATCTGCTGGGGATTTTCAGTCCTAATCCCCTGGGCAGCAAGTCAATCTTCTTTATCAGGAGGCGTCACATTGATATTTTGTTGGTTAGCAACGATATTATGGACTTTTGGTTTTGATACTGTTTATGCAATGGCGGATGAATTAGACGACAAAAAGATCGGTCTTAATAGTAGTGCTATCAGTCTCGGGGAAAACTCAATAAAAACAGTTTCATTATGCTACTTTTTATGCTGTTCTTTTTTAGCTATATCTGCTTTGAAAGCAAATTTAGGAATACTGTTTTGGCCTTTTTGGTTAATATCAACTTTAGGAATGCAACGAGAGGTTTTCTTATTAAGTTCAAGATCAAAAGGGATTTCTGCATCAGGGCTACATTTCCGCAATCAAGTGCGAATTGGTAGTTTATTACTTTTTGGCATGATCTTAAGCAAAATTTTTTAATCAATGCCATTAGCAAGATTTGTAAATGACTAAATCTCTAAAGAAAGGTGATTTATTTCACATAGTTGCAGCCAGTTCACCAATTAGCAATAAAAAAGACCTTGACTCAGGTATCAAAGTTCTTGAAGACTGGGGCTTGATATGTAATCACATCGACTCAATAGATAGATCATGGGGCTATTTAGCAGGCAGTGATGAACTCAGATTTAATGAACTGCACCCCAAAAACTATTTTCCTCTTATTGCTTTTGCTAGAGGTGGATACGGATCAGCAAGATTATTAGAAAAAATACAACCATGGAAAGATGGTTGGATGGTTGGCTTCTCTGATTTAACTTCAATCCTTCTTGCACGTTTTTCAAGTGGCTTTCTTGGAGGAGTTCATGGACCACTTATTACAACGCTTGGAGCCGAGCCCGACTGGAGTAAAGACAGACTTAAATCAATTTTATTTGGTAATCCTGTGCCAGATATTTTTGGAGACCCCTGGGGAGGAGGATTCTCAAAAGGGACTTTAATAGTTGGGAACCTCACTGTTATGACTCATTTAATTGGCACAGAGCATTTACCAAACTTTAAAGAATCAATACTTATTATTGAAGATATTGGTGAAGCTCCTTATAGAATTGACAGAATGTTAACTCACTTAAGGCTAGCTGGAATCCTACAACAGTTGTCAGGCTTAGGTTTTGGCTCATTTAATTGTTGTGATCATGAAGCGGGCGTCAACAAAAGTAAGTCATTCGAGCTAAATGATATTTTAAGAGATAGGACCAAAGACCTTAAAATACCAATTATTTCAAATTTACCTATTGGTCATTGCCATGGAAATGCATCACTCCCAATAGGGAGTGATGCATTTATAAACGGCAACACCGGTCGTCTCAGTCTTTCTTAGTCGCCAATAAAGACTCTGCAACTACCAGATCAAATGGGGTTGTTACTTTAATATTAGAAGGTCCTGCATCATATATTTTAACTGGAAAACCCAAGTGTTCAAATAAAGAAGCATCATCAGTGACATTCCATCCTCTAGAAAGTGCTTCCATGTGAGCATGTTTTAGTTTCTCCACAGGGAAACCCTGTGGAGTCTGCGCACACCATAAATCTGAACGTGGAGGGCTACCAATTATCTCTCCTTTTTTATTAACCTTTTTTATAGTATCCGTAACTTGTGTCGCTGCGATTACAGCATCTCCATTTGACACTATCTTTGCAATCTCATCAAAAACAAATGGGCTAACCAGGCATCTTGCGCCATCATGAATCAGTACATACTTAGCATCGTAGGGAAGAGCTGATAACCCCAGTTGCACTGACTGCTGCCTAGTTGATCCACCATTGATCCATTCAATTAGTTTCACTGAGTTATCAAGGATTGAACATATAGAGCTTTTATCTTTGGGTTGTCCAACAATTCCAATCCAATGTATTGACTTAGATGCTAAAGCTGCCTTCAAAGTCCACTCTAATACTGTTTTACCTGCAATCTTCAATAAAAGTTTATTTCTATCTGCACCCATTCGACTTCCACTACCTGCAGCCGCAATTAACAAATGCACAAGATTCCTCTCAATAGATTATTCAATAAATATATACAAACAGTAAAAATAACTATTTTTAGTATCTGAACTTAAACTCTTTTCAAAAATAAATGACTCAATAGTAGGTTAAACAAATCCAGATTCGATACTAACAATTTAAAATCATAAAATCATGACATTATCAAAATTACTAGAGGGTCAGACAGCACTAGTTACTGGTGCCAGCAGAGGAATTGGTAAGGCAATAGCAAAATCCTTAGCAAAGGAAGGAGCAGAAGTAATAATCAATTATTCATCTTCTTTAGAGAATGCAAATAAAGTCGTATCAGAAATAAACTCTTTTGGCGGCAAGGCATACCCTCTACAGGCCGATATCTCCAATGAAAACTCTGTAAATGGATTAATAAAGAAAATTTTAGATAAAAGTCAAAAAATTGACGTTTTGGTTAACAACGCAGGTATAACTAAAGATGGGCTTCTTATGAGAATGAAAACGAATGATTGGCAGGAAGTCTTAGACCTTAACTTAAGTGGTGTTTTTTATTGCACAAGGGCGATTTCAAGGCAAATGTTGAAGCAAAAAAAAGGAAGGATAATTAACATAACCTCAGTAGTTGGATTAATGGGTAACCCAGGACAAGCTAATTATTCTGCAGCCAAGGCAGGAGTAGTTGGTCTAACTAAAAGTGCAGCTAAAGAGTTTGCAAGCAGAGGGATAACTGTAAATGCTGTCGCTCCAGGTTTTATTTCTACAGATATGACAAAAGACCTAAATAGTGAGGCGATACTTTCCGCAATTCCACTGGGACGATTTGGAAATCCCGATGATGTTGCGGGAGTAGTAAAGTTTTTAGCTGCAGACCCCTCTGCTGCTTATATAACTGGTCAAACAATTCAAGTTGATGGTGGAATGGTAATGAGCTGATTACGTATTAATTTTGAATAGGTTGACCGAGTTCATCTCTCAATCTACGAATACGTTGAAGAAGCTTAAGTCTTCTGCTTCTTGCGGTAGCCGTAAGAAATATCCTCAAAGGAAAATAAATCAAAGTCATAGTCCCAGCTAATCCAGCCATGAGGACAAAAAATAAAGCTCCAGGATCGTTCATAAGTTGACACTAACTACCTTCTAGAAAAATTGGGAGAATTTTCTCAATTACAATTCGGCTTTCCCCACTTATTTAGCCTCCCCTAATGTGAGTCTATTGTGGGAGATTAACTTTAATCTAAATTAGATATGGCAAAACTACTAAGCTTTTCTGACGAATCTCGTGGTGCTTTAGAAAAAGGTGTGAACAACTTAGCTAACGCACTGAAAGTCACTATTGGACCAAAAGGTAGAAATGTAGTCATTGAAAAGAAATTTGGAGCTCCAGATATTGTTAATGATGGAGTAACTATTGCCAAAGAAATCGACCTAGATGATCCTTTTGAAAATATTGGAGCAAAACTAATTGAACAAGTTGCTTCCAAAACCAAAGAAAAAGCTGGAGATGGAACTACAACTGCAACAGTTCTTGCCCAATTTATGGTTCAAGAGGG
Organism: uncultured Prochlorococcus sp.; assembly: GCA_902564695.1. Lineage (GTDB taxonomy): Bacteria > Cyanobacteriota > Cyanobacteriia > PCC-6307 > Cyanobiaceae > Prochlorococcus_B. Next base: position 3,909 of record CACFCB010000007.1, read on the forward strand.
GCTTAGGAATACTGCCGCAGGAGCAAGCCCTATAGAATTAAGGAGAGGGATGGAAAAGGCTGTTGCGAAAATAGTTGATGATCTAAAAACCAAAAGTCAATCAGTAAGTGGTGACGCCATTAAACAAGTAGCAACTGTCAGCGCTGGCGGCGATGAGGAAATAGGTTCAATGATTGCAGATGCTATCGACAAAGTAAGCTTTGATGGTGTAATAACAGTTGAAGAATCTAAGTCTCTAGCTACCGAATTAGATATCACAGAGGGTATGGCCTTTGACCGAGGGTATAGCTCACCATATTTTGTTACAGATGAAGATCGATTAATTTGTGAATTTGAAAATCCTTCAATTCTGATAACCGACAAAAAAATCTCATCTATTACTGATCTGATTCCAGTCTTAGAAACAGTTCAAAAAAACGGAACACCTTTAATAATCCTTGCCGAAGAGGTTGAAGGCGAAGCCTTAGCCACTTTAGTAGTTAACAAAAATCGTGGCGTACTTCAAGTTGCCGCAGTCAGAGCTCCATCATTTGGAGAAAGACGAAAAGCAGCGTTAGGAGATATAGCTGTACTTACTGGTGGGACTTTAATTAGTGAAGACAAGGCAATGAGTCTTGAAAAAGTGCAAATAACTGATTTAGGAAAAGCAAGGAGAGTGACAATCACAAAAGACAGCACAACGATTGTTGCTAACGAAAGTCAAAATTCTGAACTAGCTAATCGTATTGCTTCCATCAAACGAGAACTTAATGAAACTGATTCTGAATATGATCAAGAAAAATTAAATGAAAGAATCGCAAAGCTTGCTGGTGGAGTTGCTGTTATCAAAGTTGGTGCCCCTACTGAAACTGAACTTAAAAACAGAAAGTTAAGAATAGAGGATGCTCTCAATGCTACTCGTGCAGCTATTGAAGAAGGTATTGTTGCTGGTGGTGGAACGACTCTTCTTTCATTGAGTGAAGGGCTTGAAAATTTAACGAAGAAATTAAAGGGTGACCAAAAAACAGGTGTTGAAATCATCAAAAGAGCTTTAACAGCCCCAACAAAACAAATAGCCATTAATGCTGGATTTAATGGAGATGTTGTTGTATCAGATATCAAACGTTTAGGAAAAGGCTTTAATGCACAAACAGGAGAGTACGAAGATTTACTCAAAGCAGGTATTTTAGATGCATCCAAAGTGATAAGACTTGCTCTACAAGATGCAGTTTCAATAGCTTCATTGCTTATAACAACTGAAGTAGTAATCGCTGACAAACCTGAACCAGCTTCTTCTCCTGGGGCTGATGGTGGTGACCCAATGGGTGGAATGGGTGGAATGGGTGGAATGGGTGGAATGGGTGGAATGGGTGGAATGGGTATGCCTGGAATGATGTAGAGAAAATAGATATCTGATTTAATTAAACTTAGAAAATATACGAAAATTAAAATAAATTGGGTGTTTAGAACCTATTTCTAAATACCCACTTATTCAAATAACCATATTTAGGTTTTGGGGGTATTGGGATTAAGGCTTTAACTTTAGGAGGATTATTTACCTCTTTAGATGTGGAAATTACTTTTTTTTCTTTCTTTTCGTTATTAGCAATTTCATAAGATGTGGTTTTTAATGATATTTTATCTTCAAGATTAACTGAGTTAAACTCTTCTTGGTTATTTTTTTTGAGTTGTTGTTCTTGATTATCATCTTCTTTCATAGAAATTTTTTCGTTTCTCTTAAAGAGAATATCCTCTGATTGATCACTTTTTTGATTATCTCCAAAGGGAAGATTCTGAATAACCTTGTTTAAATCTAAGTTATTCAATTCTTCCAAACTTTCAACTCCAAAACGATGTGCCCATTGAGATTTGAGTAAGGCGTACAATTCTTGATCATCGGCCTTTAATGCCTCTAAAATTTGTTGTTGTAACTGATACTTTCTAGACTCCAAGGTTCTTTTAAATCACTAAATTAAGATTATCAAGCAAGTTTGCGGTTTAAAAGAGGTCTGATAAGAAAAAACAACCCAACTGTAAGAATAAACAAAATCACGAGACAAGAATATCCATTCAATTCTCCATAAGGAGCATTAATCAAAACCAATTTCATATCCACAGAATTATTGTAGGCCATTCGTATCGGTTCAATAGCAAATGTTAATGGGTTAATTGATGCTATCCATCCCAGCCATTTAGGCATAAAAGATATAGGAGCTAGTGCGGTACTTGCAAAAAGGACTGGGAGATTTGCAATAAAAATAATTGCTATAAGCTCTATATGTCCTGGCAAAATAAAAGCCAAACCAAGACTAAGACCTGTTATTGCAAAAATCAGCAACAATAGAGTTATTGCTATTAGAAGAAAACCTCCAAAACTGGGCCAACCATAACCTAAAAGAGCAGACGTTGCCATTATGGCAAAACTCTGCATAAGACTAATAGTAGTTATGTAGATCACAGAAGAAATTACGATTGAACTTCTACTACTTAATGGAGCAACTAAAAGTCTATTAAGAAAACCAAATTCTCTATCAAACATTACAGGAAGTCCGGCATTAAGAGCCCCACTAAAAGCAGTAAATACTATCAATCCTGCTCCAAGAAATTCACCATAGCTACTGCTCCCAGGTAAAAAATCAATTGGAGCCTTAGAAAATAGTGCTGCGAAAAGCAAAAGCCATATTAAAGGTTGAAGGATGCCAGCAAATAATGTTGAAGGTCGGCGAATTAATTGAATAAAAAGCCTCCAGGTCAGCGCCGAAGTCTCTTGAATAATTTCACCCAAATCATTTCTGAAATGTTCTTCTTGATGAAGGGATGAATTAGTAATAGTCATTTGTTTAATGAATTGATGATTAAAGAATTAATTACCGCATCGATTTCTTATTCTCAAGCTTAAAATCTCTTTTCCCAGCTAGCTCTAATTCCGCATCCATAAGTGTTTTACCAGTCGCCTGCAAATAAACATCATCTAAACTTGGACGACTATGAGAAAGTGCAAAGACTTCAAAATTTTCTTGAGAAAGATGATCAGACAAACTTGAGATAACATCATTACTACTCACTAAGAAGTTTAAAGAATATCCTTGTTTTTTGTTTATTACTACATTAGAAACTCCATTTATATTTTTTATTAATTTCCTTACAGATTCAGCTTCTAATGAATTACTAAACTCTCTAACTCTAAGTGTAACCCTATCTCCACCCAGCTCACTTTTTAAATCTTCGGGTTTCCCACTAGCAATCACTTTTCCCTTATCAATAATAGCCATCTCATCTGCTAATTCATCTACTTCTTCAAGATAGTGACTACTCAAGAGAATTGTAGTTTCGTTGTTTCTTAGTTCTTTCAATAATGCCCATATTACTGAACGGCTTTCTATATCCAATCCAACAGTAGGTTCATCAAGAATCAATAGTTCTGGTTCATGTAACAATCCTGAAGCGAGGTCAAGTCTTCTTTTCATACCTCCCGAGAAAGAACCACATCTTCTATCAATCCATTCCTTCATCTCCAGTCTCTGAATCAATTCATCAATTCTCTTTTTTTTGAAGTTTTTATTCAAATGATAAAGATCTCCTTGAAGCTGAAGTAATTCTCTACCTGTAAGTATTTTGTCGATTGCGACATCTTGAGCAACATAGCCTAATCGACGTCTAGTTTCTTTTTCTTCAAGCAAAGCATTCTTTCCTGCGACCTGAACATCACCTGAATCAGGCTGAAGGAGAGTACATATAATTCTCAGCGCAGTACTTTTGCCAGCCCCATTTGGCCCCAACAGACCATACAAACTACCTTTAGGAACCTTAAGGTTAAGTCCATTTAAAGCCCTGACTGAGCCATATGACTTGAATAAATCTTTAAGTTGGATGAAAAACATCTAGAAACAGATTGCCTAAAGAGTTAATTAATATCTTCTAACGAATTCTAATTAATAAAAGAGAGCAAGTTTATAAAGTTTTTATTTTTATTTTTCAGACTGAAGAAAACCTAAAACCTCATAGAGAAATCATTTAGCAAAGCTAATAACTGATCATTAAAAATAATAGATACTTCCATTCTACTAATAACAAGCAAAAAACAAACTCCAAACATATAAAGAATAGACCACCTAAACAAACCTTTCGCTCGATCTAGATCCTCTGGCTTATCTCTTAATCTTGAGACCATTTGAAGAAGTCTTGAGTTGTAAGGAAGTAATAACATTCCATATAACAAACCCCCCTCAGGTAAAACAAAGCATCCTAAAAAACTTAAACCTACAGTTAAATAACCATAAAAAGATATTGCTTTAGCTGTAACAACAGGACCACTTACTGTTGGGAGCATAGGAATACCTACTGATCGGTAGTCCTCTTTTAGCAAGATAGCCAGAGCCCAAAAATGTGCTGGAGTCCAAACCATAACCAAAGAAAACAACCACCACCCCCCTAATCCAATATGCCCGGCCGCGGCAGAAGCTCCAACTAAGGGAGGTATTGCTCCAGCGACTCCCCCAAAAACAATATTTTGAGATGTCCTAGGTTTTAAAAAGGCTGTATATAGAAGTACATAACTACAGAGTCCTAAAAGTGTTAATCCTGCAGCTAAACAATTAACCCCGCTTACCAAAAGTACTGAGGCAGCAAGAGTGCAAGAAATTGCTCCAATAAAAACTGATGACGAAGAAAGCCGTCCTGAAGGTAATGCTCTATTACTTGTTCGTTTCATTTGCTTGTCAAGATCTTTCTCCCACAAGCAATTCAGAGCTCCTGCTGCTGCTGCTGCAAGAGCTCCTCCACCCAATGTACATACCAATCGAGGAGAGGGTAATGGCCATTCTTCGGAAAGAGCCATTCCACCAACAGTCGTTGCAAGTAAAAGAGGGATTAACCGTGGCTTAGCAACCTCCAACCAAGCTGGTAATTTTATTCGTTTTCGAGAGGGAACAATATCCTCACGATTAACTGGTTGTGCAATCACATCAGATGTTGAGCTAACCATGACAAGTCTCCAAAGTTGATTCGGTTGTAAAAAATGTTTGAGAAGATCCGTCAATTACTCTGCCCTTAAAATTCAATGCTGAAAGAAAGGCCACTAACAAACAAGCAACTAATTGATGTCCAATTACAAGGCCAGGTTCACTCATACCTAGTTGAATTGAAAATACTCCTAAAAAGATTTGTAAAATAATCAAAAGAGAAATAGTCAAGAAATAAGGCCATTGATTAATAAAAACATCTCTCTGAATAAAAGAAATAATCACAAATGAAATAACGACAAAAGTTACAGGAAAGGCACTATTTCGATGAAGTTCGATGAGATTGCAAGAATCACCAAGATTCAAACATCTGTGAGCAGCCCATGAAGTTGCAACTCGACTACCCAGTAAAGACTGAGCAATTACAGAGAAAAGAGATAAAAAGCCAAGAAAACGAAGCCAAGGTGGGAAAATTGATTTCCCGGGATTAAGTAATTGTTGAGTTACAGCACTCATAACAGCAACAAGAGTAAATGCAACTGCTAGGTGAGCCACAACGACTAAAGATGGCAATAGTTCCATTACTGTCAAAGCTCCCAAGAAACCCTGAAAAGCAACTAATAGAGTCAAGGCGCCATAAGTCCAAGGTAGCCATTTAGGTAAAAATTTAGCCCAGCACAAAGAGAGGACAAATTGAACAATTAAAACAATTCCCACGAAAAAAGCATCTAAGCGATGAAACCATTCAAGGAAAACTTTTACATTCATTTGCCTACCAGGCAAAAAAGATCCATAACAGAGAGGCCAGTCTGGACAGGCGAGACCAGCCTCCATAACTCTAGTTGCTCCGCCAATTACAACAAGAGTGATTAGAGCAACTACTACGTGGGCAGCAAGCTGACCCAATCTAAATAGAGGCTTTGGTGGAAAAAGAACCTGCACGTATGCAAAGATCCATCAAATCATTATTAATTCAACGTAGCGATTACCTGATAGACGTCACCTGAATAAGCGGACTGCAACATAAATATTCTCTTTTTTTAAAAAATTATTCATCTTGAATTAACAATTAGTGAATACATAAATTAATTTTCCCCATAACCTATGTATAGATAAGGAGATTTTCTTGCCGAAACTGCCGGCCATCCTAACTCTTATTACAAGTCTAGTTCTTGGAGTTGGAGGGGTCTGGATTGCTTACAACGTCGATATGCTGCCGGAAGGCGCGAGCTTAAATGCTCCTGTTTATGATGAGCTTTATCGAGTTCTATTTATTATTGGCTCCATACTTTTCATAGGTATGACTGCTTTAGTAATATATAGCCTTATACAATTTAGACGAAGACCCGATGAAACTGGTGATGGAATAGATTTAGAAGGGAACATCTCTCTAGAAATTTTCTGGACAGCAGTTCCTGCAATCGTTGTTTTATTTGTAGGTTTATATAGCTACGATATTTATGATCGAATGGGTGGAATGCAACCTTTAATGCATGATCATAACAGTCAAATGGAGAGTCAATCTGAGAGGGTCTGGGGGGGAATTGGTTCAGGACCAATTGATACTTCATCAGTAAAAAATTCATCATCCTTACCAATTGAACTAACAGCAATGCAATTTGCTTTTATCTTTCATTATCCAAAAGGAGATATCATTTCTGGCGAACTTCATGTTCCAATTGGAAGACAAATTAGTTTAAAAATGGAATCTAAAGATGTCATACATGCTTTTTGGGTTCCTCAATTTAGACTCAAACAAGATGTCATACCAGGCCAACCAACTATCTTAAATTTCACTCCAACCAAAGCAGGAAATTTTCCAATTATTTGTGCAGAGTTATGTGGTCCATACCATGGTGGAATGAGATCAAATGTAATTGTTGATGAGCAAGAAGACTTTGACGCTTGGCTAAGAGAAAACTCTAAGGAAACAATTTAAAATTATGACTCTCTCCCTTAAACCTTCTAACTCTCCTCCAGATAAGCTTCAACCAACTGGATGGCTTAAATATCTTAGTTTTAGTCTTGATCATAAAGTCATAGGTCTTCAATATTTAGTTTGTGGTTTCTTGTTTTATTTAATTGGAGGATCACTTGCTGGGGCAATAAGGGTAGAGCTAACTAGCCCACTCTCAGATTTCATGCCAAGAGAGGTTTATAACCAAGTTCTTACTCTCCACGGGACCATCATGATTTTCTTATGGATCGTGCCTGTAGTAAATGGTGCTTTTGGAAACTATCTAATTCCTTTTTATGTAGGAGCAAGGGATATGGCCTTCCCACGACTAAATGCAGTTGCTTTTTGGCTAATACCTCCCTCGGGTTTGATGTTAATAACCAGCTATTTCATAAATGGTGCAGCACAATCTGGTTGGACTGCGTATCCACCTTTGAGTATTACCACTCCTGCTGCAGGTCAAATCATTTGGATTTTAAGTGTCTTACTTTTAGGTGGAAGCTCAATTTTTGGTGGAATTAATTTCATCGCAACAATACTCAAATTAAGAAGACCAGGGCTTAAATTAATGCAATTACCAATGTATTGCTGGGCAATGCTTGGTACAAGTATTCTTGTTGTTCTTTCAACTCCTGTTCTTGCTGGCACTTTAATCCTCTTAAGCTTTGACATCGTTGCTCATACCGGTTTCTTTAATCCAAGTATTGGAGGAAATGTAATTGTTTATCAACATCTTTTTTGGTTTTACTCTCATCCTGCTGTTTATATCATGGTTTTACCTGCCTTTGGCTTGGTAAGTGAAATACTACCAATCCATAGTAGAAAACCCCTTTTTGGATATACAACAATGGTCTTCTCAATAATGGGTATAGTTGTTTTAGGTCTAGTTGTATGGGCCCATCATATGTTTACAAGTGGTACTCCTCCGTGGATGCGCTTATTTTTTACAATAGCTACAGCATTCATAGCTGTTCCCACAGGGATTAAGTTTTTTAATTGGGTTGCAACTTTATGGGGAGGAAAAATTTCACTTAATTCTGCCATGCTATTTTCATGCGGATTTATTATTAACTTTGTTTTAGGCGGTATAACTGGCGTTGCTCTAGCTCAAGTGCCTTTTGATGTTCATGTGCACGACACCTATTTTGTTGTTGCTCATTTTCATTACATAGTCTATGGAGGTTCTGTTTTTGTTATCTTTTCCTCGATTTATCATTGGTTCCCAAAATTCACAGGAAAAATGCTTAACGAAAACCTTGGAAGATTCCACTTCACTCTTACCTTTATAGGCTTTAATCTTTGTTTCGCCCCTCAACACTGGTTAGGCTTAAATGGAATGCCAAGGAGAGTTGCAGAATATGATCCACAATTTCAACTAATTAACCAAATAAGTAGCTTTGGGGCCTTATTAATGGCACTCAGTACATTACCTTTTTTATGGAACGTTATTCAAAGCATTATCAAAGGGGTAGAAGCTGGAGACAATCCATGGGAAGCTCTTACTCCTGAGTGGCTAACAACTTCACCTCCTCCTGTTGAGAATTGGGAAGGTGAAGCTCCCCTTGTACTTGAACCATATGGTTATGGGGCAAAAGATATAAATAAAACTCCGGAGCAAAGAAAATGACATCAATCGTTCCAAAAGAGCAATCTTCAGAAAACAAAAAAGATCTTTCAGCTGAAGAACATGAGGATTTTCGTTTATTTGGATTAATAGCTTTTTTAATTGCAGATGGTATGACATTTGCAGGATTTTTTGCTGCATATCTAACTTTTAAGGCAGTCAATCCAATAGGTCCAGATGCTATTTATGAACTAGAACTTCCTTTACCTACATTAAATACCGTTTTGCTTCTAGTTAGTAGCTTTACTTTTCATCGAGCTGGAAAATTTTTAGAAGAGAGTGAAGCGAAGCAATGTCAAAAATGGTTGCTCATTACGGGTGTTTTGGGAGTCGCATTTTTAATAAGCCAAATGTTTGAGTATTTTACTCTGCCTTTTGGATTGACGGATAACCTTTTTGCTAGCACTTTTTATACATTAACTGGCTTTCATGGCCTGCATGTGACACTTGGATCAATAATGATAATGATTATTTGGTGGCAAACACGGATCCCAAATGGTCGAGTAAATAAACATAATAAGTTTCCGTTTGAAGCAGTAGAGCTCTATTGGCACTTCGTAGACGGGATTTGGGTCGTTTTATTCATCATCCTTTATCTGCTTTAAGCAGTAAATATTAATACTAAGAAAGAAACTTTCAATTAATTTGTTGCCACAACTCCACTTATTGGTCAGAATTCAGTTAATTAAAACAGTCTGAAATGCTTGTTGGAAAAGAACTCCTAGATAAAGCTAGATCTTTGAGCAATCGTCCAGAAGACGAAATTGCCAAAGGATGTGGTTATGTGGGACCAAGTGGCAGGGTTTTACGTAAAAGTTTTTATCGTGCTCTTGTTGAAGCCAAAGGTTATAAACTTCGCTCGAATGGTCCTGGTAGAGCTGGAAATAGATCTTCAAGAGGCAGACAAGCAGAATTCCGAACCAAAGTTCATGGGAATGGAAATCTTCTTATTGGTCATGCCTATACAAAAAAACTAGGCCTTGAACCTGGTCAAGAATTTCGTATTGATGTAAGAAAAGAATCCGGTGCAATAAGTTTGTTACCACTAAAAAAATGATAGTTCTCTTACAAAAAATTACTAAATCATAGTTACTATTACGTCCAACCTTGCTCACTAAGCCACTGGGAGCTAATAATTTGATTATGTTGACGAATAGAATCTTTATTTTTGTTCAAAAGTTTTTCAGCATATTTAGCCATCAAATCAACTTCCAAATTAACCATCTCACCAATATGTAAAAACTTCAAACATGTATTAGACCAAGTATGAGGTATAACGGCTACCGAAAACTCGCAGCCGTTATCAAATATCTCTGAAATAGTCAAACTAATTCCATTAAGGCTAATACTTGCTTTATCACACATATATCTACAGAACTTTGAATCATTCCATGAAACTTTAAGATTCCAAGAGTTTTTTAAATTTTCAATTGAAACAACTTTACCCACCCCATCTATATGTCCACTAACGATATGACCTCCCAAGCGGTCTGACAGACGTAAAGCTGGCTCAAGATTTACACAACCATTTTTCTGAGCTTTTTCTGCAAGATTTGTTTTTTGAAGAGTCTCCTCACTGATATTGGCCAAAAAAGAATCATTCATCAATTCTGAAACTGTTAAACAAACTCCATCAACAGAAACACTATCACCGAGTTGCAATGGAGAAAAAGGCTTACACCCATCAACAATTACCCCTAAACTATTTTTTTTTATCGTTCCAATAGACTGAATTAAGCCAGTAAACATTATTACTCTTACAACTCTTCGAATAATAGTTATAGTAGTAGATAATGTCTTTAAAAGTATATTTGAATTTTAAATTAAGTTCAAGAAGTATCAAAGCTCTTTAAAAATCTCTCTGACTTACTAATTATGAATTATTCCAATAATAAGCTAACTTTTTTTGGTCCTCTAACTTCAATATAGGCAATGACCAACAATTTTCCCATAAACTTTCGTTTATTGAAAACTTAGATTGATTCATTTGAGAGAGAGATATACTATTTCTACTTAAATGTGAAAAAGTCGTTGGTGGAAAAAATCCTTTTTGTAAGACACGTCTCGAATAAGGTGGCCCCCAAAGATTATCAAACCAATCCAAAGGGAAAGGTTCTGGAGATAATATTGGAGAAGCAAGAACTGTCCAATTCAATGGACTACCCTCATTAGGAAAAATAATAGACAATCGAGGGTCTCTAACAAGACTTTCAATACAATTTGATAAAGGTAAAATTGCTGCCCTAGCTCTACCTGAAACGACCCAATTCAAAGCATTACGATCATCAAATGACTTGGCTTGACGCTTTAGTTTTGAGAAGTCTTTCAAAAAGCCTAATTTTTGAGCAATTGAAATCAAAAGATATGGACTATTGGGAAATATTATTTGATCTGTTAGAGCACTTGAGAAAATAACTTCCCAAGAATTTTTATTTTTTAATGCTAAAGAATCTTCATTTCTCAAAACCATCACCCAAGGACTAACTGCTAAAGGGAAAATTCTATTTTTATAATCTTCACCTAATCCCTCCAAAAAAGAGCTTGCCTGCTTACTTAAATTTGGCCTGATACTATCTGCTTTTATTTGTTTAAGAGATCTATAAGGTAAATCAGATATCCATCCATCATTTAAAACTAACAAATCACTTTTTTCCTGAAGAGTAGACTTGTAAGGGGATTTTTTTAATTCAATATTTTCTATTTCGTCAAATTTCCAAGCTGTTGATAAGCAATCTACAAATTCACTTGGGAAGGTATTAGCAACCCCTCTCAAAGCCAATCTTTTTGAAGAAATTGAGCAACCTGATAAGACAAAAAGAGAAGAGATTAACCCATACTTTATAAAGTTCCTTCTTCCAAATTTTTCAGTCTCCATATTAATCAATTACCTTAAAAGTTTCTTTATCTTTTTTCTTCAATAGATTACTTACCTCCCGATCACAATTCTTAATCATATCTTTTTTAGTCATGCCATTAATTTGTGCAAGTAAAGATAAGGCACCTGCACCCACGCCTTCTTTGATATGTCCAATTTCATAATCTCGAAGAACTTTTTGCGTACTATCATTAAATCTAAGTCCACTAGCTAAACCAAAGATATTAACTTTAAAATGTGTAGCAACATGATTCATTAAATGAACAAAAGAATTTCTTTTTTTTGAAGTAGGAAGTGTCTCCTCCACTAACCAAGAAGTAGTCCCTATTAAAGTTTTTTCTACAAATTGAGAGCGCAATTCAGGTTGGATTTCATTTAATGCTAAAGATAATATTGCCAACATCTGACAACCTCCTCCTAGTAAAATTTCTTGCCCCGCCTCTCTTGCTCCCATCAAAAGACCAACTGCAATCGGCTGAAATGGATCACCAACTGCAGCCATAAGATCAATTGAAGAGGGATTCTTCTTTAATTTTGCTGCTTTTAATCCTTGTTTTACTAATTTTATTTTTAATTCTGATGGCGGATTTATATTGCTTCCGCTTATAAGACCATTAACATTCATTCCTAATCCAGTTAAAACAGCAAAAGCTGTAGTTGTACCACCTGGAACACATTCAGTGATCAAAAGAGGTTCTTTTAATTTTTTCCCTATCTGAAAACCACCATCAAGCAAAAGCTTGACTCTACTATCGTCCATTGCATTACCTGAACTCAAACATCTAGCAGGACCCATATCTGGCGATTCAAGACAAACATGTCGAAAGGGTGGTCTCTGAAGTAGTCCTGAACTAATAACGATCGGCTTGAGTTTTAAAAACCTTGAAGCAACATAACTAATTAGAGCAGGGGAGACACCCGCTGGCAATGGGGGCAAAGGCCATCTTTTTGCCCCCATTGGGCCTCTCAATAAGAGTTCAGCATCTGCAACAGCTGTATAACGTCTAGCAATCGGAGTTAATCCAGCGGAGGATATTCCTTCAATCTCTGCGGTTTGAGATCCAGCAAGGATTAAAAAGAAAGCTACATTCATAGGATTTTTTTGCCAACTTTTTACTCTTTTATCAATCATTATTTTCTGAATACCTTCCCCAAAAGCTAATACTCCCGAAGGCAATAAAACGTAGTGGTCTCCTAGCATGAATTCTTAATTAGATTCAAGAGAAATTAAATTATCCAATAAAGTGGGAGGGGCTGGCATAGAGGATTTAAGTCTGGGGAAAATCCAATATGCCAAAGCGTGTAAACAAAGAACGTAAACAATTTCTTGAATTATGACTAAAGCTAGTGCAACTATCTGAACTTGCGTTATGTCAGGAGTAAACGGAAAATTGAACATATCTATTATTTTCTCGAGTAATGCTGCTCCAGCTCGAGTAATAATAACCCATAAATTCTCACCAACTAAAATAGATAAAACAAATACCCTAACTAGAAAACCCATTGTTCCAATTGAGACACCAACGCTCCAACTCAACCACCAACTCCAACCTTTTAGCCAACTATATCCCAACCACAAGGAAAGTAAGCCATAAGGAAAAAGAACCAAAGGTCCTCTCAACGGACCCATTAAAGCAGCTAACAACATCACACAAATCACTACTCCTTCAATACCTGTTTTAGTACCTCTACGAATCTGCAGAAGAGCCAGAGGCAATGGTAAAGCAAGACGAAAAACCGCTCCACCGATAGGTAGATAATAAAGAGCTATCCAAATCAAAGAAGTTGAAGCAGCTAAATATGAAGACTCAACAATTTTCAATGCCTTCCTTTTGCTTAGAGGAACTTTATGAAACGAGCTATTTTTTGGAAGTTTTTTATTTTCTAGGTTCAAAGTTCTTATCTTTTTAAAGATGTATTTTTAAGCATACTTTTCTCATCGAAACGTTCAATCTTTTCAACCTCAAACTGAACACCTGCTTTTCTTAAAGCTTTTGTAACTGTCTCAGCCGGTGCCGAAGGATCCGCACCTGATAACCTCAAAATAATTCTATAAGGCTGTGGATTAAATATTACCTTCTTTAAGGATTTATTTGATTTCTGAACAAGCTTATCATTTTTTAATATTGTCTGTTCTTCTACAATTTTAACTTTAACTTGATCAATTAACTTTCTCTCGCTATTCGGGCTTAATTTATTTTTTTGTATTTCATTTAGTTTATTATCTTCTTTACTAGTATCTAAAGAGCTTGTTAAATTTTTTTTAATATCAAAGCTATTTTCTAGTTTTTCACCAATCACAGTATTTGAACATGATTGTAAAGGTAAAAATATAAATATTAGCAAAAACTTAATGACAGTTTTATCAATTAATCTTAAAAAATTCAAAAGTCTATTTGGTTTTAATAACTCTTACTTTACTAGCTCGTAGACGTCCGGTTTTAGTTGTAGATGGCTTTTTCGAAGTGCTTGTTTTTTTAGCTGAAGTTGAATCCGAAACTTTCTTGGCTGATGTAGTAGTCTTTTTCGAAGTGCTTGTTTTTTTAGCTGAAGTTGAATCCGAAACTTTCTTGGCTGATTTAGTAGTCTTTTTTGAAGTGCTTTTTTTTCTTAGATGTTGTCTTTTTATTTGTCTTCTTAGCTTCCAACAATTCTATAGCTTCCTCAATTGAGACATCTTCAGCACCTTTGCCTTCTGGCAAAGAGGCATTTGTCTTCCCTTGTTTTACATACATCCCATAGGGCCCATTAAAAATTTGAATATTTTCTTTTGCCCCTTTTGGTACACCCAAATCTTTCAAAGCAGTTCTTCCACCTCGCCCTCTTTTAGGCATAGCTAATAATTCCAAAGCCCTTTCTAGCTCAACCAACAAAACATCATCCTCAGCCTTTAATGATCGATAATCTTTTTCGCCCTTGCCTTTATTCCAAACCACATAAGGCCCAAACCTACCTAAACCTGCTTGCACATTACCTGTATCTGGATGATCACCTAAAAGTCTAGGTAACTGAAGCAATCCAAGAGCATCAACCAAAGTCAACTCTTCTGGTTTTATTCCCTTCGGAAGGGATGCACGTTTGGGCTTTGATTTTTCTCCTTCAACAATCTCCCCTCTTTGAACATAAGGTCCATACTTTCCAAACAGTAAAAAGATTTTCTCCCCCGTCTCCGGATCTATGCCAATCGACTCAGGTCCCTCAGCTTTTTGCTTAAGAAGCATCTCCGCTTTATCTTCATCCAAATCTGCAGGAGTGATTTCCTGTGGGAGAGTCGCTGTTATTGGCTTACCATCTTCACCAAGTTGTTTGGATTCCAAATACGTCCCAAATTTGCCCAACCTAACTAAAGAGGAAAGCCCCTCCAAAGATACTGCTCTAAATTGTCCTCCATCAATATCTCCTTCTCTTTGTTGCACTTGATTCTCTAAACCAGTATCACCTTTATAAAAGCCCTTGAGATATGGTAACCAGTTCACCTTACCTGTTGAAATCTCATCAAGTGTAGATTCCATACGAGCAGTAAAGCTTGTATCTACAAGGTCAGGGAAATGCTCTTCAAGAAGTGCCGTAACAGCAAAGGCTGTAAAGCTAGGAGTCAAAGAATTATTGTTTAAGACTGAATACCCTCGATCAACGATTGTTCCAATGATGCTTGCATATGTTGAAGGTCGACCTATACCTTCTTTCTCAAGTGTTTTAACTAACGACGCTTCACTATATCTAGCAGGAGGCTGAGTTTGATGTCCCAATGCCTCTACATTCTTAGCTATGGGAGTATCTCCTACCGCTAAATTAGGCAAAAGCACTTCTTGTCCTTCAAGTGCACTATCAGGGTCATCACTTCCTTCAACATAAGCTCTAAAAAAACCAGGGAAATCTATTCTTTTTCCACTTGCCCGAAAAGATACATCCGAGGCCTGTAATTCAACACTAAGCATTGTCAATCTTGCATCAGCCATTTGACTAGCAACAGTACGTTTCCAGATGAGCTCATACAAAGAAAGGTCCCGTCCTTGCAAGTTTGATTCTTTTGGTGTTTTAAAACTCTCACCAGAAGGACGAATTGCTTCATGAGCTTCTTGAGCATTTCTAGTCTTATTTGAAAATTGGCGCGGCTTATTACTTAAATATTCAACCCCATATTTTGATTCAACACATTTTCGTGAGGCATTAATAGCCTGATCAGACAGGTGAACTGAATCTGTTCTCATATATGTAATGAAACCCCTTTCATATAAACCTTGCGCACATCTCATGGTTTCTCTTGCTGATAGCCGAAGTTTTCTATTAGCTTCTTGCTGTAATGTACTTGTTGTAAAAGGAGGAACAGGTTTACGAATTGAAGGTTTTTCTTCGACATTAATAACTTTCCATGTATCAATAGTTAATTTTTGAGCAATTTTCTTGGATTCTTCTTCCTTGAGTAATTTTACATTTCGACCAGATTTCAATAATCCGGTTGACTCATCAAAGTCACTACCGCTAGCGATTCTCTGCCCACCGATAGAGGTCATTTTAACCTCAAATTCACTACCTTCTTTTTCAAGTTTTGCTTTTAAATCCCAATAACTTCCACTTTTAAAAGATCTTCTTGCTCTCTCACGCAAAACAAGCAATCTTACAGCTACTGATTGGACTCTTCCAGCAGATAAACCCCAAGAAACTTTTTTCCACAAAAGAGGAGATAAAGTATATCCAACTAATCTGTCTAAAATCCTTCTTGTTTCTTGGGCATGAACTAATTCCATATCAATTTCTCTAGTCTTAGAGAGGGCTTTAGAAATAGCTTCTTTAGTTATCTCGTGAAATACCATTCTCTTTACGGGAATCTTTGGATCAAGCACATTCATCAAATGCCAACTAATACTTTCTCCTTCTCTATCTTCATCAGTCGCAAGTAATAATTCACTAGCACCCTTCAAAGATTGTTTTAATTCCTTGACAATTTTTTTCTTGTCTTTGGGGATTACATACAAAGGATCAAAATCAGCAGCTGTATTAACACCAATTGTTGCCCACTTTTCTCCTTTGTGTTTCGCAGGGATCTCAGAGGCATTGTTGGGCAGATCTCTTATGTGCCCCATTGACGCAAGAACTTGAAAATCCTTAGGCAAAAAACCTTTAATAGTTTTTGCCTTTGTGGGACTTTCAACAATTACCAAAGTATGGTCAGTGGGCATCAGATCAATTTCCCTCCTTCTTATCTAACGTACTGAAAGGTAAAATGCATAGTCCAAAATAATAAAAAAGGAATATTTTATAACTTCGCTAGAGTCATAAAATCAGACATCGCTTAAAAACAATACACAAATGGGAGAAATTTTTTCTTTTCAAATATTCATAAATACTCCTGTAGAGCTTTTAAATCTCTCTTTAAATGCCAAAACCGTTCTCCCAGAAGCTGCGGTCCTAATAGCAATGCTCGGCACCCTGTTAGTTGATTTAGCTGGTGAAAAGATTTCAGCCAGATGGTCTCCGCCTATCTGTTATTCAGGTCTTGGTTCTTCTTTGATTTTGCTAGCAATGCAATGGAATGGAGAAATGCAAGAATCTTTCTTAGGAGCATTTGTCGCAGACAATCTTGCTATTGCATTTAGAGGGGTTATAGTTCTTTCTACTCTTATTTCTCTACTAATTAGCTGGAGATACGCTGAGCAAAATGGGAGTCCTATTGGTGAATTTGCTGCAATATTATTAGCTGCCACACTTGGAGCAATGCTTCTATGCGGCTCAACTGATTTAGTAAGTGTTTTTGTTTCACTGGAAACACTCTCCGTTGCTAGCTACCTACTTTCTGGATACCTCAAAAGAGATTCAAGAAGCTCAGAAGCAGCTTTAAAATATTTGTTAGTTGGATCAGCTGCTGCTGCAGTATTCCTGTATGGAGCATCTCTACTTTATGGAATTAGTGGATCTACAAACCTAAAGGAAATAGGACTAACATTAATAAGTGCACCTACTCCTTTATCTGCATTAGCGCTTGTTTTTGTCCTGTCTACAGTAGCCTTTAAAATTGCTGCTGTACCCTTCCATCAATGGACTCCTGACGTTTACGAGGGTTCTCCGACTCCGGTAGTCGCATTTTTATCAGTTGGATCAAAAACAGCCGGTTTTGCCTTGGCAGTAAGGATTTTAGTGGGATGTTTTAGCGCTTTTGACACTCAATGGAAATTACTTTTTACTGTTTTAGCCGTTCTAAGTATGTCACTTGGAAATATTGTTGCGTTAGCTCAAAAATCAATGAAGAGAATGCTGGCTTATAGCTCAATTGGGCAAGCTGGCTTTGTAATGATTGGATTGGTTTGCGGAACTGAAGATGGTTTTGCAGCGATGGTTCTATATATGGCAGCTTACTTATTTATGAATCTTGGTGCATTTGCATGCATAATACTTTTCTCAATCAGAACAGGAAGTGATCAAATTTCTGATTATTCAGGGCTTTATCAAAAAGATCCATTAATAACTTTAGGATTAAGTCTATGCCTTCTATCGTTAGGAGGTATACCTCCAATGCTTGGATTCTTTGGGAAGATTTATTTATTTTTTGCCGGATGGGCTGATGGCCAATATTTACTTGTAACTGTTGGCTTGATTACTTCAGTGATTTCTATTTACTACTACATCTCAGTAATAAAAATGATGGTTGTAAAAGAACCAAAAGAGGCTTCAGATGTTGTAAAGGCCTATCCATCTATAGAATGGTCACTTTCGGGTATGTCATCTTTAAAAGTAGCTTTAATTTTCTGTGTTTTAGTTACTGCAATTGGAGGAATCATCTCAAACCCTCTCTTTAATTTTGCTGATAGTGCGGTAAGCGGCACACCATTACTTCAAGAGGCTATTACTCTTGCAAATAAAAGTTCAATTATCTAACCAATCAAAATCATTGAAAAAATCTGTAGCTCGTTTGACTAATGTAAATAAATTTTATGGGGAAGGCTCAGTAAAAGTTAAAGCTCTTGACGACCTAAATCTTGAAGTTTTCCAAGGGGATTACCTTGCAGTTATGGGAGCAAGTGGATCTGGTAAAAGCACTGCAATGAATATTCTTGGGTGCCTTGATCGTCCTACTCACGGAAAATATGAATTAAACGGAACTTCAGTAGAAAAGCTTGATGATGATTTGCTCGCAGATATTAGAAACAAAGAACTTGGTTTTGTTTTTCAACAATTTCATCTACTCCAAGAAGCAACAGCACTCGAGAATGTAATGCTTCCAATGATTTATGCATGTGTCCCCTCATCAGAAAGGAAAAAACGTGCTATAGAGGCTCTTACTCAAGTAGGACTTGGGAATAGGTTGGAAAATCTTCCAAATCAATTGTCGGGAGGGCAGCAACAACGTGTCGCCATAGCAAGAGCAATAATTAATAAACCATCTCTGTTATTAGCAGATGAACCAACTGGTGCTCTTGATTCCAAAACTACAGAAGATGTTTTAAATCTTTTTGACCAACTTCATAAACAAGGAATAACAATTGTCTTAGTTACTCACGAAGACAATGTTGCTCAAAGAGCAAAAAAAATTGCAAGATTTAGAGATGGTAAGGTAATAGAAATTTCTCTAAATTAATTAATTATAATTAGATAAAATTTTCTCTTGACCTTCTTTAAAAAGAATCAATCTTCCTATAGAGTCAATACCTTTTATTTCCCATTGGTAGGCAGTTTCTTTATCAATATATTTTTTTGACCATAATCTTTTTTCAATCTCACAGCATAAAGTTTTTGGATCATCAAGTAAATCTAAAGATCTTTCTATTGAGAATAAAACTTCAGATGACCAGAAATTTATATTCATGTTATTGGACCCCAAAAGTTGTTTTAGTGAAATTCCTTCATTAGGAACATTATTAAAAACATTCAAACCAACTCCAACTCTTAATAATCTAATTTTCCCTGCTCTTGAAAATATTCTAGGTAAAATTCCAGCTATTTTTTTTCCATTAACCAAAAGATCATTTGGCCATTTTATTTTGACATCAACACCTAAACATTCAATCCTTTCAGTCAAAGCTAACGCTACCGCTAGGCCGAACATCGCAGAGTTTTTTAAATTAGAACCATTTTTTTGAATAGCGGCACTAACCCACACTCCTCCCTTTGGTGAATGCCAATTACGACCAAATTGTCCATAACCATATTTTTGAGAAGAAGCAAAAATTGCTTTGTAGTGATTATCTTTAACTGGACTATCTACAATCCATTTAGATAGTTCTATTTCAGTACTTGCACAAATAGATTTCAAAATTATTTTCCAAGACCTATTAGATGGATGATTTAATTTGTGATATCGATAAATCAGTCCCACACTTCTAAAGCGTTTTTTATTTTTCATCTTTCAATGTTTTAGATACTCCTGAAATAATCAAGACTTATCAATTGACTTTTTAAGTTCTTCTAATTCAACTTCAACTTCTTGGATTTTTACTGTCTTTAATTCATTCAAATTCAAATCAGACGGAGGCAAAGCTATTGACTCAACTCCAGATTTTAATTGACTCCTTAATGTCTCTAATTCTTTTTCTATATCATCACCTCCTTCTAATTCTGAGAATTTACTTTCAAGATCTTCACCCGCCAGATCTAATGCTGCCTGACTAGAAGCTTCTAATGCCTCGACTTTGTCTTCCATTCTTTCAAAAGCAGCCATAGCAGACTTACTTCCTAAATCGCCAACCGCACTTTGAATTTGCTGCTGAGCTTTTGCTGCCTGAGCTCTCGCTTTAAGCATATCTTTTTTTGTTCGAGCTTCAGCAATCTTTCTTTCTAATAACAAAAGACTTTTTTTTAGTTTTTCAACTTGACCATTTTGTGATTCAAACTGAGACGACAAAGATTGAAAAGATTCTTGAAAAGTTTTTTTTCTACTCAATGCTTCTCTAGCCAAATCGTCCTCTCCTTTCTTCAAGGCCAATTCAGCTCTTGTAAACCAATTTTTAATTTGCTCTTTTGATTGAGCTGCCTGATTTTCTAATCTTTTTTGACTTGCAATAGCAATAGCAACAGCTTGACGAAGTTTCACCAAATCTTCTTGCATATCAATGACAGACTGATCAAGTATTTTTATTGGATCTTCTGAATCACTAACAAAAGCATTTAAATTTGCCCTTAGTAATCGACTTAATCTATCTAATAATCCCATTAGGATTTTTATGCAATCAAAAAAAATATTAGCTAGATTTAAGCAATAACCAATCTTAAGTGTCTAATTTAAATTGATTTTAGAAGGCTCAAAACATAAAACAAAAGCAAAAAGAGGAACGTCAATTTATACATGCTTAGAAAAAATCAAGTCATCATGGAAAGAAAATCTAGGAGGGCTTATTCAAGATTGGTCGGCAATTGCTGGAGAGAAACTCTCAATGAATTGCACACCCCTTAATATTCAAAACAAAGTTCTGACAATTGGAGCAAGCCATCCCCAGTGGAGGCAAGCTCTCCAGTACAACCGTTTGGAGTTAATTGAATCTTTAAAATCATATGGATATCAAATAAATGAAATACGTATTAGACAACATTATCCAATTGATTTGGTGACCAAAGAAAGTGAAGAAGAAATATGGGAAAAGCACCCAAGTAGAACTGATAAGAATGGAATACTCAATTGTCCCCTATGCGAAGTACCTTCTCCCAAGGGAGAAATTAAATTATGGGGCAAATGCAGCTTTTGCAGAAGAAAAGAATTGAAAGTTAATTAAACAAAAAATACTTAGGATTCAAGCAATAAAATACCCATCTGTCCCATTGCTAATGTTTGATATTCAGCTTTTCTAAATCCAGCTGAAAGTGCCATATTAATTTGTTTAGAGCCTGAAGGGAAATTAACTAAACTTTTTTTTATGTATGAATATTCTTTCCCTAAGCCAAAAAATGATGCGATTGGGACGACATAAAAACTTAAATAGCTTTTTTGAAACAGTCCTTGCATTGAAACACCTTCAAAAGACCTAAAATCTAATATCCCAGCTCTTCCCCCTGGTTTCAATATTCTAAAAGCCTCTCTAAGGCCTTCATAAGAGCTAGAGAGATTTCTTAGTCCATAAGCCATCAAAATGCCATCAAATTGATTTGATTCAAAGTTTGTCTCCAGAACATCACCATTTATCCATTCAATTAAAGAGTAATCTTCTCTTGATCGTTCTCTAGCAACTACTAATGCTTGAGAAGCTGAATCTATTCCAATAATATTTGCAGAACTTTTCATATATTTAGCCAAAAGTATTGTCATATCTCCCGTTCCACAACATAGATCTATCCATTTTTCTCCTAAAGCTGGATTAAGTATATGTAGCAATTTTCTTTTCCAAAACCTATGCAATCCAAAGCTAAAAATATCATTTAGAAAATCATATTTTGAAGAAATTGAATTAAATAATTTCTCTATCTCTCTACTATTACCTGGTTTCATAAAATCATTGAAAATAGTTTTTCTCACATTAGAATTCTAATGGCTAAGTATTATTTTGCATCCTTTAATAAAAACACTTATTATTCAAGTGGTCTTATACATAAATTCTCCTTAATTAAATATTCTTTTATTTCTCTTATGGTCAATTGTCCATCATGCAACAATGAAGCCAGTAATGCGGCTGAAGATTTCCCAAGTGTAAAAGCCTCTTTTATATGTCTCAAACAGCCAGCTCCTCCTGAAGCTATGACTGGTATTGGTACTTTCTCAGAAATAGATTTAGTTAGATCAATATCATAACCATTTTGCGTCCCATCACCATCCATGGAAGTTAATAGGATTTCTCCTGCTCCAAGTTCAAATACTTTTTCAGCCCACTCAATAACATCCAAACCTGTATTTTTTCTTCCCCCACTTACATAAACTTCCCATTTGTCAGGAATATATTTGCTCTTTTTTGCATCTATTGCAACAACAATACATTGAGACCCAAAACGATTTGCTCCTTGGGAAATCAAAGAAGGGTCTTTTACCGCACTTGAATTTAAACTTACTTTGTCAGCCCCTGCTCTCAATAATTCATTAATTCCATTCAACGAACTTATACCTCCTCCAACAGTAAAAGGAATTGTGACTGCCTCAGATGTACGTCTTACCATATCAACCAAAGTAGCTCTTTTTTCGTATGTAGCGGTAATGTCTAGGAAGACTAATTCATCTGCTCCCGCCTGACTATATCTACATCCCAACTCAACTGGATCACCAGCATCCCGCAATCCAACGAAGTTAACTCCCTTTACTACTCGTCCATTTGAAACATCCAAACAAGGAATCAATCTTAATGCAACCATGATTTTTAAACAGAGGAACTGTTAAGGTGCCCGAAATTAAGTATTTTAATTCCATGGCTAAGCCAACCTCCCTTTCAAGGATAGGTTCAAAAATTAAGATTAATATTGAACGTGTAAGAGATCGCATACCTTCTTATTTGATTGACCAACTATCGGAGGACCCAAGAGGAACTGTAATCGATTACAAGATGACTGATGGCAGAGGTGGAATTGGTGTGGTAATAAAAATGAATGATGGCAGCAAACATTGGTTTTTTGAAGATGAAGTTTCTTAAGCCTGAGGTTCAAAAGTGAGTGATGCTAGGCAACTCCTTGGAATAAAAGGAGGTTCTGAAACAAAAAACATTTGGAAGCTTCGTTTACAATTAATGAAGCCCATAACTTGGATTCCATTGCTATGGGGAGTCATTTGTGGAGCAGCCGCCAGTGGCAATTACCACTGGGAAATAAGCAATGTGCTTGCTTCTATAAGTTGCATGATTATGAGTGGTCCACTTCTTACTGGATATACCCAAACAATTAATGATTACTTTGATAGAGAAATAGATGCAATAAATGAGCCTAATAGACCAATTCCCTCAGGAGCAATTTCCCTTTTCCAAGTAAAACTTCAAATTTGGGTTCTATTAATAGCTGGTCTTGGGGTTGCATATTTATTAGATTTATGGGCACATCACACAATCCCATCAGTACTTCTTCTTGCATTAGGCGGATCATTTGTAAGCTTTATTTATTCAGCGCCCCCCTTAAAACTTAAGCAAAATGGATGGCTTGGTAATTATGCACTTGGTGCAAGTTACATAGCTCTTCCTTGGTGGGCTGGGCAGGCTCTTTTTGGCCATTTAACCTGGACAACTGCTTTGCTTACCCTTGCCTACAGTTTATCGGGCCTAGGCATTGCTGTAATAAACGATTTTAAAAGTGTTGAAGGGGATAAGAGCCTTGGGCTTGATTCGCTACCTGTAGTTTTTGGCATAAAGAATGCAAGTCGTATTAGTGCAGGAATGATAGATATTTTTCAGTTAGCTATGGTAGTGGTTTTAATAGCTATAGGACAACATTTTGCATCTGTGATTCTTGTTTTACTTATAATTCCTCAAATAACCTTTCAAGATATATGGCTGCTAAGAGATCCATTAAGTTTTGATGTTAAATATCAAGCCAGTGCACAACCATTCCTAATCTTAGGAATGCTTGTAACTGCAATAGCAATAGGACATAGTTCTTTAATTATTTTATAAGAATCAACTGTGAAGTCAAAATGGATAATTGCTTCCATTTCTTTTGTTTTACTGGGTAGTTCCACTGCATTAGTTGAAATATTACTAACAAGTTTCACTGATTCATTATTACCTAAAGTTAATGAAATAAAACATTTCAATCAACGTGGTTCAATAACTTTCTTATCTACTAATCAAAAAATCATACATAGGATTGGTCCATTACCCAGAAAAAAACTAAAAAATGGACAAACACCAACAAAAGTTGAACAAGCTTTTATCTCAGCAGAAGACCGAAGATTCTTCAATCATAAAGGTATTGACTTTATTGGAATAGTTAGAGCATTAATTACAAATTCTCAAAGAGGAAGGTTTAAAGAAGGCGCCAGCACAATAACTCAACAACTAGCTCGAATAGTTTATTTAAATCAAAATAAAACTCTCACAAGAAAGATAAAAGAAGCAGCTTTAGCTCTAAAAATAGAACGAAGTTTTTCGAAAGAAGAGATACTTAGATTTTATTTAAACAATGTTTATTTAGGCTCTAATGCATATGGTATTTCAGACGCTGCTTGGATTTATTTCTCAAAAACTCCTAATCAATTAAACCTTGAAGAAGTTTCATTAATTGCTGGATTAGCTCCTGCTCCATCTCTTTACTCTCCACTTGTTAATCCCGACTTAGCAATTAAGCGAAGGAATATTGTTTTAGAAAGAATGAAAAAAGAAAATTTTATATCTCAAATCGAATTAGAAAAAAGTAGAAAAAAACCCCTAAATCTAAAACCTGGAATTTCAAGCCCCCTCAAAAGTTCAGCTCCTTTTTTTACAAGTTGGGTATATCAAAAGCTTCCTGAAATAGTCACAAATAAGCAATTAGAAGTTGGAGGACTAAAAGTAATCACGAGTCTTAATAGTCAATGGCAATTGGCTGCAAAACAAGTAATTACAAATTACAGCGCTAAAGATATTGAAGGCGCAATTATTTCTATCGAACCAGGCACTGGTTTAGTAAGAGCACTTGTTGGTGGTAAGGATTTTGAAAACAATCAATTTAACAGGGCTACGCAAGCCTTACGTTCCCCTGGATCTACCTTTAAACTAATCATTTACGCCTCTGCTTTAAGCAACGGTATTAAACCTAATAGTCAATTCATTGATCTGCCAAAATGCTGGAAAGATTATTGTCCCCAAAATTATAATAATCAATATTTGGGGGAAATATCGTTAACCAAAGCATTTACAACCTCATCAAATGTTATTGCCGTTGAATTATTAGATAAATTAGGTTTTGAAAATGTTATTGCTACAGCTAATTCGTTAGGGATTGGCAAGACTCAAAAATTAGAGAAGTATCTACCTCTAGCAGTAGGTGCCTATGGAGAAACATTAATGAATATGACTTCTGCTTATGCCGCAATAGCTAATAGAGGTATTTATAAAATACCAAGTCCAATAGAAAAAATAATCGGACCAAATAACAAGGTTATTTGGAATTATAACCAAGACAACAAAAAAAAGAAGCAGGTCGTATCTAAAAAAGTAGCTGATACTCTCAACTGGATGCTAGAACAAACAGTAAGTGAAGGGACTGGAAGCGCTGCCTCTTTACCCACAAGGCCAGTAGCAGGTAAGACTGGAACTTCTGATGGCAATAGGGACTTATGGTTTATCGGCTCATTACCACAATTAACAACAGGCGTATGGTTTGGTAATGACAACAATAATGAGACGATTATGAATAGTGGAAATGCTGCTTGGGCCTGGAAGAAATATATTCAAACAATCGAGAAAGATCTCAAAGTAATTAAATTCACAAAATCAAATTAAAAGTATTTATTATAAATAATCTTAAAATAAAAACCTTCTCAATTCTTTTATAATTTATTTAAGACTGCGATATAAAAACCATCTCCTGCTCCTCCCTTCCCAGGCCATATCTGCTTCTCATATTCCAATACAAATTCATTCTTTATTTTTAGAAAATTTTTAATTTGATTAAAATTTTCATCTGGATGAATAGTACAAGTGGAATAAACTAATTTACCTCCACTTTTCAATAAAGGTGCTAAAGAGTTGAGCAACTGACTTTGGATAAGAATAAGTTCTTGGACATTATCTTTGTTAATTCTCCATCTTGCATCAGGATGACGAGCAAGAGTACCCAAACCAGAGCATGGAGCATCAATTAATATACGATGAAAATAAGATTTCCATTCAGGATGCTTAGTTAATAACTCATTCGAATCAGCAACTAATAGTTGCAAACAATTAGTTCCAAGCCTCTGTGAGTTCTCTAGTATTTTTTGAGCTCTACGAGATGATCGATCAACAGACCATATTTCACCTTTGTTATAGATGATTTCAGCAATATGTGTTGACTTACCGCCTGGTGCGGCACAAGCATCAAGAATCTTTTCTCCTGGCTTAGAGCCCAGAAATGGAGCAATTAGTTGAGAAGATCTATCTTGAATACTCCATTTCCCATCCTCATAACCGGGCCATTTCTTAGGTTCACCTACACCAGCAGGGACTTCCAAACCGTAAGGACAATTTGGAATTAATCGATTACTAATCCCGCAGGAATCAAAAATCTCTTGTACCTCTTTTAAATCTGCGCGTAATTTATTTACCCTAATATCAATAGGACTTATGGTGTTAAATGATCTTGCAATATTATAAGCATCTTCAGTTCCTTTCCAAGAAATTAATTCGTCTGCCAACCAAATTGGTATAGACTCATTTTTTGCTAGCTCTTCACTAGGATTATTTGCATGAGGCAACAGAGAGCCTTTTTCTCTACTTCGAAGAGCAGATCGCAGGATTCCATTAACAACAGGTGCAAGCTTTGTTAGTTTACAATTTTTCGCAAGTTCAACAGTTGTGTTAATAGCAGCCGCTGGGGGTATTCGCTCCATTTTTAAAATTTGATATAGCCCAATATGTAACAACCATCTCAATTGCGGAGGCTGTTTTTTAGCCGATACTTTTCCTAAAAAATTAATCCAACAATCCAAGAAATACCTTTGACGAATCGCTCCATAAGAGAGTTCAGTAATCAAGGCTTTATCGATTGGCTCAAAAGAATAAAGATTAAAAATTCTTTCTAAAGCAACATCTGCAAATGCACCTCTCCCTACGGCCTGGATCACTTCCCAAGCAGCTTTCCTTGCTTTCAAGCCTCGAATAGGCAACAATTTTTTATTCAAAGCAAGACATCGTCAGGCCAGAAAACATTAAAGTTGCAAGCATTAAGATGTTAATCCACAGAGCGCAAAAGGTTTTCCCATCAAAGCGGATTCAGGCATCACGTATGGAAATGATTATCATTTTAATAGGACAGCCATGAAGGTGTAACAAATGGCACTTTCAGACTTTTTGCAGCAGTGTAAAATTTGTTACATAAACTTTATGTGTGAGGACACAATGAAGCTTTTTCAGCGTTTGCTGGTAGCTCCTGCTGCTTTGGGCCTAATGGCTCCAGTTGCAGTTAATGCAGATACTGCATTTTCATCAACCACAACTCTATCTGGTACTGCTTTTTTCACAGTTGGTTCTGTAGCTGATGGTGGAGTAACTGATAATGAAGAAGAGCTTTATATGCAGTATGCATATGAACTTGATGTAAATTCTAGCTTCACTGGTGAAGATCTATTCTACGCAGGTATTGAAGCTGGTAATGCTAGTGGTCCACTTGCAAGCATGGACAGTGCTGTTGAAGGCGGAGATACATTAAACGTTGCTTCTCTTTTCTATGCATTCCCAGTTGGCGATCTAGAAGTAACTGTTGGACCTTTGGTTGACCAGGATGATGTTGTTGCTGCAACAACTTCTGCTTATTCAGACGCATTCAGACTAGGCAGCATGCCTTATTCCTTAGCTGGTGACGAAACTGGTCCAGGAGTTGCTGTTGCATATTCTAACGACAGCGGCATTGTTGCTTCTGTTAGCTTCGTTTCTGTTGGCGGTGCTGATTCTACAGTTGGAATCGGTGCAGACAATGGTGATGATGTTTCGACTTTCACTCTTGGCTATAACGGCGAAGGATTTGGTGGTGGTCTTGTAATCGCTTCCAACGATGGCGAAGGCGGAACAGATGGATACGACACATTTGGTGGTGGTATCTACTACAGCCCTGAGTCAATTGATGCAACATTCAGCGTTGCTTATGACACACAAGATCCAGAAACTGGTTCTGATGCTACTGACTTGTTCATTGGTGTTGACTATGAAGTTGGCCCTGGAACATTAAGTGCTGCATACAACTCAACTGATGTTGATGGCAGTGATGCTTTAGATTCAACAGGATTTGAAGTTTCTTACACTTATTCATTGAACGACAACGTTACAATCACTCCTGGTTTCTTCACTGTAGAGGATACAAGTACTGGTGATGATGATTCTGGTGTTGTTGTTGAAACTGCATTTAGCTTCTAAATAAATTAAGAACCTAAATTCATAAGTTAAATAAAAAGCTCCTGTCCTTTGGACAGGAGCTTTTTATTTAACTTATGAATTTTATTAACTATTTTAAAAAAACTAATAATTATTTATTTGATTTTTTCATAAGCATTAAAACCCACTATCCTCATCAAAAAGCAACAACTGTTTTATAAATCATCAAAAATGCCTTTACTACCTAAACGTTTTGAAAGACTTAAATCAGTACTAAATCGAAGAATTTCAGATCTCACGATCTTAATTGAAAATGTAGAGAAACCACATAATCTCTCAGCAATAATAAGAAGCTGTGACGCTGTTGGAGTCCTTGAAGCATATGCAATCTTCAACAAAGAAAAATTTTTAACATTTAATAGTACTGCGCAAGGAAGCCAAAAATGGGTGCAAATAAACCAATACAAGGATACTAAAAAGGCAATAAAAACTCTAAAAGAAAAAGGATTTAAATTGTATGGAACTAATTTGAATCCAAAATCAATTGACTACAGAAAATGCAATTTTAAGGGCCCAACAGCATTTGTACTAGGTGCCGAAAAATGGGGCATTAGTGAGGAAGCCGCGAGTCTAATGGATGAACATATTCATATTCCAATGAGAGGAATGGTGGAATCATTGAATGTATCAGTTGCAGCATCTGCATTACTATTTGAAGCAATAAGGCAACGACAAGTAGCAAATATCATTCCTGAATCAGGAGAAGGCATGAGCCAATCTATGTATAAAAAAAAGATATTTGAATGGGCTTATCCTGAGGTTGCTAATTGGTGCAAAAATGTAGGTAGAAATTATCCAGAGCTTAATGAAAAAGGTGAAATTATTGAAGAATTGCCAAGATCAGAAAAAATGAGATACTAAAAAGAATTTGCAAAACCTCTCTATTCGTTTTAAGTCTCTTAATCAGTTTCAGCTATAAAACTTTCTAGTCCTTCTCCAATAAAGGATAAACCCAAGACAAGAACAAACATAGCCAAGCCAGGATAAATAGCTGTCCACCAAATGCCAGTCGGCAAAGCTAATAACGCCATATTTAAATCACTTCCCCACTCAGGAACATCCTCTGGCAATCCTAATCCTAAGAAGCCTAATCCTCCAAGAACTAGTACTGCATCAGCAGCATTCATTGTTAAGACCACAGGAACTGAAGTAAGGACGTTTTTCAAAAGGTATTTTCTTATAACCCATAATGAAGATGCTCCCATTGAAATAGCTGCCTCAACATATAGCTCTGATTTAACTTGTGACGTCTGATTACGAACAAGTCGAAAATACTGAGGTATATAAACAACACATAGCGCGATTGACGCATTTAGAACTCCTCTTCCTAATAGAAATGCCATAACTACAGAAAGGAGTAGGACAGGAATGGTATACATAGTATCCATCAAAAGAACCAATACTCTATCTATCAGACCACCAATATAACCACTAAAAAGTCCGAGAGGTATTCCAATTATTACTGCAAGAGATACAGCAACAAAAACCACTTTCAGTGCGACTCCACTTCCAACCAAAGTTCTAATACACACATCTCTTCCTAACCGATCAGTTCCACACCAATGATCCATAGATGGAGCTGAGAAGATTGGGTTCCCTAGTCCAAATTCACCATCAGGAACAATCTTCAAAGAAATTAATATGGGAATAATAAGAGATATGCTTACATATACAAAAAGAATTATCAGCCCAGAGAACAATAACTGTGACGACAAATCCTTATGTCTAAAAAACCTTCTCAGTTTCAACTTAAAATAATAAAGCCATATTGAATTTAACTATAAAAGGTAGAAATCAACAAAAAAATTGCTTAAATACATTTATAAATACAATTAAAGATGAATTTAAAAAACGATGGACTCACCGTAGGCGAGCTCTCAATAACCATTGCAGCAATACTCATTATTGGATTCATATGGAGCAACCTATCTAAAGACAAAGGGACTCAAGAGGTCTCAATGATTATCAATAATTCAAGTGAAATAAGTTTTGCGAAAAATTGAGAGACTTAGAAGTGTCCCTTAATCATTATTTAATTTCAAAACGGCCATAAAAGCCTCTTGGGGAACATCAACTTTGCCCATAGACTTCATTCGTTTTTTTCCTTTAGCTTGTTTTTTTAACAATTTCTTCTTTCTCGAAATGTCACCGCCATAACACTTGGATAGAACATCTTTTCGTAAAGCACTAATACCTTCACTTGCAATGACTCTACTCCCAATTGAAGCCTGTAAAGGAATCTTAAATTGCTGTTTAGGAATGAGTTCCTTTAATTTCCCCACAAGACCTTTTCCTACAGCATAAGCGCTATCTTTATGCACAATTGTTGTCAAAGGATCTGCTCGTTCTGAATTAATCAAGACATCTAACCTTACTAACTCATTTTTTCGATATCCAATCAAGTGATACTCCATGGAGGCGTATCCTTTGGTTCTACTTTTCATCTGATCAAAGAAGTCAGTGACAACTTCAGCAAGAGGGATTTCATATATAAGAGTTACTCGATCAGTTGTTATGTACTTCATATCAACAAAGTCTCCTCTTCTGTCCTGGCAAAGTCCCATTAAAGTGCCGTTGTAATCGTTTGGAGCATAAATTTCCATTCTTACGTAAGGTTCTTCTATTGTTTCTCGCTGTTGAGGGTCAGGAAGTGTAGCTGGATTATCAATCATCAAGACTTCACCATCGATCATTTTGACTTTATAAATAACCGATGGTGCAGTAACAATTAAGTCCAAATCGTATTCACGTTCTAAACGCTCTTGGACAATTTCCATATGTAATAAACCTAAAAAGCCACAACGAAAGCCAAAGCCCATTGCACTACTAGTTTCAGGTTCATATTTCAATGCAGCATCTGATAACTGCAATTTATCTAAAGCCTCTCTTAGATCTGGATATTGATCTGCATCTGTAGGAAATAATCCACAAAAAACCATTGGCTTTGCTTCGGTATATCCAGGTAAAGCCTCCTCAGCAGGACTGTCCTGCAAAGTAATAGTGTCGCCAACCCTCGCGTCCGCAACTGCTTTGATAGATGCAGCTAAATATCCAACTTCTCCTGCATGAAGTTCATTTACTTTGACTTGATCAGGAGCCATCACGCCTATTTCATCTAAGTCATAACTTTTCTTACTAGCCATAAGTAAAATCTTATCTTTTGTACTTATACCGCCACTCATGATTCTGAAATAGACAATTACCCCTCTATAAGGGTCGTAATACGAATCAAAAATAAGTGCTTTTGTTGCATGATCAACATTATCTTTCGGAGAAGGGATTCTATCTACTACTGCTTGAAGTATTTCAGGAATTCCAACCCCTGTTTTGGCAGAGCATGAAATTGCTTTTGATGTATCTAAACCAATAATTGATTCAATCTCATTTTTGATTTTTTTCAGGATCAGCTCCAGGCAAATCAACTTTATTAAGAACCGGAATAATTTCTAAATCATTTTCTAATGCCAGATAAACATTGGCCAAAGTTTGAGCTTCAACTCCTTGACTAGCATCAACAACCAACAAAGCGCCTTCACAAGCTTGCAATGATCTACTTACTTCATAAGAAAAGTCAACATGACCAGGAGTATCAATCAAATTCAAAACATATTCCTTACCATCATTAGCTTTATAATTCATTCGAGCAGCCTGTAATTTTATAGTTATTCCTCTCTCTCTCTCAAGATCCATATTGTCCAAAAATTGTTCTTGCATGTCTCTAGAAGAGACTGTGCCAGTATCCTGAAGAAGTCTGTCTGCCAAGGTTGATTTACCATGGTCAATATGAGCAATTATGCAGAAGTTTCTTAGACGTGAAATAGGCACATTAGTCATACGAAAATAATTAAAGGAACAAAGTCTTGACTTATCAAATCAACTTTTAATAATTATCAAATATAACTCACCAGTACTAAATTTTAAATTAATTTAAGTAAGAAATCGTTTCTTTTGCGAATTGCCAAAAGTGCTTCTTGATTTGAATTAATATCAGTGCCCATACTGGGAAAAAGTTCTAGCATTCTCTTTTTCCACTGACTTGATTTCATATTTTCATGCCAACAACGATTTAAGACTTCAATCATAATTGTTACTGCTGTGCTAGCACCTGGAGAAGCACCAAGCAAAGCCGCTAAGGATCCATCAGATGAAGTTACAACTTCAGTCCCCATTTTTAAAACCCCGCCTTTAGCCGTTTGCTTTATTATTTGAACACGCTGTCCAGCCACTGAAAGTCTCCAATCTCCAGGTGAGACTCTGGGAAGAAATCCTCTTAAAGTTTCTATTCTATCTTCATTGGTTTGTATTAATTGATTAAATAAGTATATTCCCAAATCAACATTATCTAATCCTGCTTGCAGCATAGAGAAAAAATTAGTTGGCTTTATTGATCTAAATAAATCCAATTTTGATCCATATTTTAGGAAATTTGAACTGAACCCAGCGAAAGGGCCAAATAAAAGAGATCTATTCCCATTTATCCATCTAGTATCTAAGTGAGGGACAGACATTGGTGGTGCTCCAACTGCTGCATTTCCATAAACCTTGGCATTATGAGTATTTGTGGATTTCTCTTCATCACAAATCAACCATTTTCCACTCACTGGAAAACCTGCATATAACAATCCTTCTGGAATTCCTGATTTTTGCAAAAGAGATAAAGCTCCCCCTCCTGCACCTAGAAATACAAACTTTGATCTAACAATTCTATTTTTCTGAGTACCTTTTAAAAACAAATACCAATCTCCTTCACTGTCTTTTTGAAGTCTTTCAACATTAGTTGAATAATTAATATCAATAGAATCTTGCCCTTCAATTTGATTAATATATGATCGAGTTAAGCTACCAAAATCAATATCAGTTCCTCTTTTAATTCTTGTTGCACCTATCTTTTCACTCTTTTCTCTACCATCCATAACTAATGGAATCCAATCTTTTAATTCAACATGATCCATGGTGAATTCCATTTCTGAAAATGCGGCATGAGAACTAATTTCAAAAAACCTTTTTTTGAGAAAAGAAATATCGTTATCACCAAAAACAAGACTTATATGTGGCAATTTGTTTAAAAAAGTTTTTGGTATCAATTTTCCTTTTTCTACCAAAGAGGCCCAAAATTCTAAACTTCGCTCAAAGGATTTATTTATTTCAAACGCTTTATTAGTACTTATAACTCCATCCTCATCAATTGGAGTGTAATTCAGCTCACAGTTAGCTGCATGGCCTGTCCCAGCGTTGTTCTTGGCACTGCTGCTTTCTAAGCCAGGAGAAGAAAGTCGTTCAACAATTAGTAATCGTAACTCAGGATCAAGCTCATGCAGAAGAACTGCAAGAGTTGAGCTCATTATTCCTGCACCTACTAATATTGCGTCATAAGTATTTTCCGAATCTGAGGAACTAGTATTAAACAAAATCTTTATCAAGATTACATATAGAATATCCTGCAATTAACTAAGCTAAGCAAAATTATTTAAGTAAGCCGAAATGAGTGACGAAACTTTAGCCCTCACAACTGAAAATGTTGAAAAGGTTCTTGATGAATTAAGACCATTTCTCATGGCTGATGGAGGAAATGTAGAAATAGCTGAGATAGATGGACCAATTGTCAAAGTAAGACTTCAAGGAGCTTGCGGAAGTTGCCCAAGCAGCACAATGACACTAAAAATGGGTATCGAAAGAAAGCTAAGGGAAATGATTCCAGAGGTTAGTGAAGTAATACAAGTTCTCTAAATTAATACCTTTCAATTCGTTATTATTTAACTTTGAGAATTCAATTCCCTTTTAATTGCAGATTTATAATTAAGGCAATCCAAAGGCAAACCTTGATAAATAAGATATCCGATTGGAGCTACTAACCCAACTGTAAAAATTAGATTAGAGAAGCCCAAACCAATGTTATTTAATAAAAAAGTTATTGCATATATTCCTAAAAGATAAATATGCAAGTTCAGGAATTCTTTAGTTTTTTGAACAGGCCATCTAAAAATAGAACCCAAGAAAAACAAAAAACCTTTCATCAATTTTATTTATAAAAAAAATAATCATACATAAACTTTAATCATTTCTACCAAGAAAAATGTATCTAAAGATGATTAGTAACGTATCAATTATCTTTGAGGTTTGGATTTATTTTGAAAATATTCATATTTAAGCTTCCTCATCCTTCTAGCCCAAATGAATGTAGCAACAACAACCCATAAAAAAAATGCTCCTAATGCAATAATACTAGCTGTATAATTCATTAAAAAAAGACTTTTAAAACGTAATAATAGAAGTTTTTTGAAGCCAGAATACACCTGTGACTATTGATAGACCTCCTATTGATCGCATTAAAAAAGGGTAAAACATTTTATTAGCTTTATTCGTTGCAAAAGATATGCCTAAAACTACGCATCCCATTGCAAAAACTGACCCAAGTAAATATGCAATCAAATAAGCAAATGCTCCAACTACTGGCAATGCCAATGCAGGAATAATTGCAACCAAATGACTTGCTCCTGCGAACCCATGCAAAACCCCTAATCCCGTTGCAGCATGTGTATGACTTTTATGAAATTTATTTCCAAGTGAATGAAAATGAAAATGTTTATGAGGCATTTCTTCTCCATGGTTGTGCTGATGCATATGAATGTTTACTCTTAAAGATGTTCTGATAGCTAACATTCCCACAATCAAAAGGCTTATGCCTACAAGAAACTCTGCATAAGAAGACATTAAGTCAATATTTATTAAATCCTTAGCCAAAATCCCTAATATTGAAAGTATTAGAACACCCGCTGAATGTCCAACACCCCATGCTAAACCATCCATTAAAGCTATTCGAGGTTTTTTAATAGCGGAAGGCGCCATTGCAACCATGTGATCAGCACCACTAACTACATGTACTGCTCCAGCCGCAAAACCAGTCAATATACTAATCACCATGACAAGAGATTTAATAAAATGATTTTCTTTAAATACGTATTGTTCTTATAAAGAAGAGTAATTTTTTTTTTCATAACCAAGTAATATTACATCTCAGAAGTTCATTTATAGAAAAAATATACTTACAGAAATTCTAAAAATTTATATTAAAAAACAATAAACTGTTTTTATGAGATTTGATCTTTTTGAAGTTTTCCAGACATCTCATAAGCATCTGAATTTCCACCATGTCCATGCGCAATACCTAACTCATGCATTTTGGCATGTTCGTCGATTGTATCTCTAAGCTCTTTTGAACCAGAGCCAAATGTTGAATAGACTCCATATGCAACGGATCCAGCAAGTAAAACTACTATTCCTCCAATTAAAATCAATAAAGTTGGGTCAGTAGTTGAGGTTTCCATTTGTTTCTAAAATTTAAATGATTCTACTGCATGGATAAAGACAACGAGAGTATTCAACAGTAACTATCTAGATTGGCCTATAACTATGTTCCATCTCATATTCCAGAAACCATAGATAGTTGTGTTTACAAAAAACTACTATTATTTTTTAAATAGAAATACTTTTCATGGTTTAAAAGAAAATCTACAATACTTTTTTATTTTTATCATCTAAATTTGTTTATATTTAAATCTATTTTTAGAGAGTTGAATTATAAGCTAAAAGTCCAAAAAAACCTAGTATTAAAAGGATACTTGCAATCCTACTAAAAGTAATAGGCCCAAAATCAATTTTCATTAGGGTAAGAGTATTGATTCATTACCTTAATACAAAAACTGACAGAAAGCGAAATAATTCCATAAAAAATTCCTTCTAAAGGCCATTTTATATGAATTAATACTCAATCTATCTACAAATCCACTAATTACAAACAAGTTACCCAAATTTTTACATTAACAATCTCAATAGAATAATATTTCCACCAAATTAACTAGTCATAGTAGATTTTCGGGTCTATTCATTTTTTGATTATTAATTTTCAAATGATGCTCATTAGCATCAATTTCTTTCTCGCTTCTTTTTATTTGACCATCAAACATAACAATCCATTCTTGAGCTTTGATTTTTTGTTCTTTGTTGACGTCCATAGAGAAATCAATATTAAAAACTATATTACTTTAATACATTTTATTGAAAATCAAAGATGCTCGTAGTCAATTCATCAATCATAGGCGTTTTAGATCACATGACTAGAAGAATTCTTTAAAATTGGTAAATTGACTAAAAAAAGATATTCTTAATTATCACGACTAAGCGTTTAAAGATGTTATCAATATCTCTCAAAGACAATATGCCTGCCTTGCAAAATAAAAACTACTTTAATTATGGAGGTCAAGGGCCACTTCCAACTGAATCATTAAATGCAATAATTGCAAGTTGGAGAGAAATCCAACACTTAGGTCCATTCACAAATAATGTTTGGCCATACATCACTAAAGAAATAATAAGCACCAAAAATCTTCTCTCAGAATTTTGCGGTGTTCATCCTAATAGAATTGCTTTGACTGAGAATGTCACGTCCGGCTGTGTCTTACCATTGCTAGGGCTACCATTCTCCGAAAGCGATCATTTGTTAATAAGTGATTGCGAGCATCCAGGCATAGTCGCAGCATGCAAAGAATTAGCTCGAAAAAAGAAGCTAAACATAGGGATCCTACCTGTATCGCAGTTATCTGAAGGCAATGACAATAAAAACAAGACGTATAAAATAATTATTAAATTAATAGAAGAAAATCTAAAAAACAATACTAAGCTTGTTGTTCTATCACATCTACTTTGGAATACAGGGCAAATCATGCCAATTGAACTTATTTCTAAACAACTTAAAGAGCATCCAAACAAACCTTATTTATTAGTTGATGCTGCTCAAAGTTTTTGTCATATTCCAATAAAAGGTGCTTGTGACAAAGCAGACATCTATGCATTTACAGGACATAAATGGGCTTATGGCCCTGAAGGACTTGGAGCTGTTGCTCTTTCAACAAGAGTTTTAGAAGACTCAAGCCCAACATTAGTTGGTTGGAAAAGCTTAAAAGCTGAAGAAGGAATTTATATCAATAATAAAACTCCTTTTCATTCAGATGGCAGACGTTTTGAGATAGCTACTTCTTGTGTACCTCTTCTAGCTGGTCTCAAGAGCTCTCTAAAAATGTTAAAAAATGAAGGTTCTGAAACCGAACGTTTTTCCAAGATTAAGAACCTCAGTTCAATCCTTTGGGAGAAATTAAACTTAATTAAAAATATTGAACTTGTTTTAAAAAGTTCTCCCCCTTCAGGAATTGTTAGTTTTGCAATTAATGGAATCAATTCTCCTGAAAATGTGGTCAACTATCTTGGTCAAAAAAATTTGTGGATAAGAGTTCTCGAAGATCCAAAATGGCTTCGTGCCTGCGTTCACATCACCACAGATTTAACCGAAATAGATAATCTTGTTATTGGATTAAACAATTTTATCGCAACTGAAAAATTTATCTAGAATACTATTTTAAAGATAGTGCTTTTCTAGCTTGCTCACGATCATCAAAATAAATTGTCTGATGTTTTAAAATTTGATAATCCTCATGACCTTTACCTGCTATTAAAACAACATCGTTTTTATTGGCTTTTGTAATGGCTAGTTGAATTGCTACTGATCTCTCTGGTTCAACAAAGAACTCAGAATCTAAAGTTATACCTGTTTGAATATCTTTAATGATTTGCGTAGGGTTCTCTTGCCTAGGATTGTCAGATGTTACGACTACATAATCTGCAAACTTAGAAGCAATTTCTCCCATCTTAGATCTTTTACCTTTATCTCTATTCCCACCACAACCAAACACACATATTAATTTGTTTTTCGTCAATGATCTTGACGCGACTAAAGCATTTTGCAAGCCATCAGGTGTATGAGCATAATCTACTATCACCAGTGGATAACCATCTTTAACTTTAAAACCATCCATATTTATTAATTGCATTCTTCCAGGGACTCCAGGGAAATTATTTAAAGCGACCAGAAGATCGTTCAATGGCAACCCTCGCTGAACAAGAATACCTACTGCTTGCAAAATATTCATTAAATTAAAATCTCCTATTAGTGGTGAAAAAAAGTTTCCTGATCCAAGTGGCGTATGTAATTTTCCCTTATACCCATCTTGAGTAATTCGAAGATCACTTATAAAGATATCTGGTTTCTCTCTGCTCTTAGACTGCTCATTTAACGAACACGTCCAACATTTTTGTTTTAGCTCTTTTGCCAATAAGGCTCCCCATTCATCATCTATATTCACTATTGATCTAGGCTTACCATCTTCAATTAAATGTGATCTGAACAAGCTAGCTTTAGCCTCAAAATAAGATTCCATAGATTCATGATAATCCAAGTGATCTCTCGAAAGATTTGTAAAAATAGCTCCACTAAAATGACAACCTGCGACTCTATTTTGAGACAAAGCATGTGAACTTACTTCCATTGCTACGTATTTAGAGCCTGCCTTAACAGCTTGATAAAGTTTTGCCTGCAAAGGTATAGCGAAAGTAGTTGTATAGGTTGAAGTTTCTTCATGATTAGGCCATCGATTAATTAACGTTCCAAACAAAGCAGATGAATTCCCAAGAGAAGAAATTAAAAACTCAATTAGAAATGAGGTAGTCGTTTTACCATTTGTGCCAGTGACACCTATTAAACAAATTTGATTAGATGGTTTACCCCAAAAATTTGCCGCCAACTCACCCATGAATACCGAAACAGGATCAGGGAAAATGACTACTGGATCTTCCTTCCTTGGTGGATTTAAAAGAGATGCATTTTTACTAATAATAGCCGCGCAAGCACCTCTCTCAATGGCTTTTGCCCAATAGGTGCCTCCATCAACTTTTTCACCTTCTAAACCTAAGAATAAATCACCTTTTTTAATTGCTCTTGAATCACATACAAGATTGTTTATTTCAGGATTTACTAATCCTGAAGGGACTTCTAGATCAATTCCTCTCAATAAAGAGTGAAGAAAACGAGACAAAACAAACCTCTTTCAGAAAAAAAACGATGAAGGATCATTAAAAGTATAAAAGAAATACATAATTTTCACTACAAGTCTGATCCGCTTATTATTAATTTATTAAAAAGAGATATAAAATTCTCTATAAAAGACATAGCTTTAAGTTATTAAAGAAAATCATACTTAATTTAATTAAAATAATTAAATCAATTACTGAAACAGTATTGAATTTCTTCTTAGTCTAATTGATAAAAAGTATTCAGATTTTTCTGAATCCAAGATGAAAGCATATCTTCTTTTAAACGTGGGGAAACTCGAGGTAATTCAATTTCTTTGAGTAGTTTTCTTGAATTAAGAAGTAATACTGGAACTTCATTCGTATATTTTCTATATGTATGTGCAGGGACTATTTCACTATCTATGTCAATAATAGAAAGTACTATTTCAGGATTTAAGTTTTTTAGACAAATATTTGACAATCTTTTTTCTAGAGTTTCGCATAGGCAGCAGCCTTTTCGTGTATATAAAATCAATACCTCTGAATTCATTTTTCAGGAACAGGGTCGCACCCGCAGGGAGTCAAAGGATGACATTTGCTTAATCTTTTTAAAGTTAACCACCCCCCCCTCCAAGGACCATGTTTAGTCACAGCTTCTATTCCATATTCACTGCAACTAGGAATAAATCTACAACTAGGTCCAAGCAAAGGGGAAATCCACTGTTGATAAAATCTTATTAAACCAAGCAAAACAAATGCCATAGCTTTATTGATCTTTGAGAGCATCTTTAGATAGAATAATGAACTGGTAAATATCAGGGTTAATGGATTCCATCCAGATTACTCTGTCCAGCAAACCTTCTCTAAATTAAACCCCTATGTCTAGATACCGCGGACCTCGTCTGAGGATCACGCGACGCTTGGGAGACCTCCCTGGTCTCACCCGGAAGGCCGCAAAAAGGTCTCATCCACCAGGTCAGCACGGCCAAGCCCGTCGCAAGCGCTCTGAATATGCGATCCGACTCGAAGAAAAACAAAAACTTCGTTTCAATTATGGAATTTCTGAGCGTCAGCTTGTTCGTTACGTAAAGAAAGCTCGTGCTCAAGATGGCTCCACAGGAACAAATCTTCTAAAGCTTCTAGAAAATCGGCTTGATAATGTTTGTTTTAGACTTGGATTCGGCCCAACAATCCCAGGTGCAAGACAACTAGTAAATCACGGACATGTGACTGTAAATGGCAAAATCACAGATATAGCAAGCTATCAGTGCAAGGCTGGGGATGTTATTGCTATCAGAGATAGTAAAGCCAGTCAAAAATTGGCTCAAGCCAACTTGGAATTTCCAGGTCTTGCAAATGTTCCCCCTCATCTTGAACTTGATAAAGCTAAGCTTTCTGCGAAGATTTCTGCGAAGACAGATAGGGAATGGGTTGCTATAGAAATTAATGAATTGTTAGTGGTTGAGTACTACTCAAGAAAGGTATAAAGCTTTACTTAACCTTTTGCATATTAAATTTAGTTATTCAGCCCCTTTTTTTAGGGGCTTTTTAATATTTTTCTATAGCCTAGAGAAAATTAACTAAATAAATATGGGCTCAAATAAAAGAAAGGACGAACTCAGAAAAGGAGTCAACACAAGAGTCATTCATCACAAAGACAATTTTTCTGAAGAGACAGGCTCAATAATGCCTCCTATTTTTCCAACCTCAACTTTCGTTCATGGCAATGAATGTGGCTTTGACTATACACGTTCAGGAAATCCAAATTTTCGAATTCTTGAATCAGTACTATCTGAACTTGAAGAATGTCAGTTTGCATGTGTATTTAGTTCTGGAGTAGCTGCAATTACTGCAATAGTCTCCTCTCTCAAAGCAGGCGACTTAATACTTTGCGAGGAAAACCTTTATGGTTGTACGGTTAGATTATTTGAACAAGTTTTTCATCGTTTCGGATTAAAAAGTATTTGGATAGACTTTACTGATTCTAATGTCCAAGAAGTCATTTCGAATCACAATCCGGCAATGATATGGATTGAAAGTCCAACTAATCCACTACTAAAAATTATTGATATTGAAAAAATTTGCGATCTCGCTAATAAGATGAAAATCCCTGTTGTTGTAGATAACACTTTTGCAACGCCGATACTACAAAGGCCACTTAAACTTGGAGCGACCCTCTCTCTAACAAGCACAACTAAATATATTAATGGTCACTCAGATGCACTGGGGGGGGCTGTTTGCACCGAAAGTCTTGAATGGCGCGACAAACTAAATTTTTCCCAAAAAGCTCTTGGTCTAAACCCTTCTCCTTTTGATTGCTGGCTTATTACAAGAGGAATAAAAACTCTTCCACTTCGCTTGGAGAGACAAATCAACAATGCTTCTAAAATTGCTAATCAACTTGCCGATAATCCACTAATAAAATCAGTTATCTATCCATTCAGAAATGATCATCCACAATGTAAATTAGCAAAAAGGCAAATGACTTTGGGAGGTGCAATTATTACAGCCACTCTTGACGCAAATCAAACCCAAACTTACTCATTTTGTAAAAGTCTTCGGTTCTTCAAAATGGCAGAAAGTCTTGGAGGAATCGAAAGCCTTGTTTGCCATCCAGCGACAATGACACACGCCTCAGTTTCCAAAGAAACCAAAGAAAAGATTGGAATTACTGATTCACTTCTTCGCTTTTCGGTTGGATGTGAAGATTTTGAGGACTTAATTAGTGACTTATATCAAGCTTTGGAAATCCTATCTTGACTGAACGAAATTTACTTACTGATCCTTGTTGGAGTGCAAAAGATTTAGGTGAGCCTATTCCAAGCCGCACACATGCCGTATCCGTTGCATTACCTACATGGAAAGATGTAGTTGCATACGAAGAGAAGGATCCTGCCTGTATAAATTCATTAAAGGCCATTTACCCAAGATTCGGATTTCACCCTTTAATTGCAGAGGTGGTTCGCAAATGTCTTGCATTTTATGGAGAATCACAAAAAAGTTGTTGGCCTTATCCCAACATCGCTTCTGCATTGAGTGCACAACAACATTGTAATAGAAATCATTCCGAACATTACTCAAGCATAAAGGAGTTTCTTGGAGTTTATTGTTTAATCATTGATAAAAAGAATACTCCTACAGCTAAAGCTTTTTGGCAACATACTGGTCTTGGGTTGTCCTCACGTGAAGCCGCAATAGCCCTTGGGAAAGAGAAAAAACCATCTACTTCAGATGGTCATCTTGCAAGAAATAAAGTTCTTAACCGTTTAGCAAATATATATGAATGTGATTTTGATTTAATTCAACTACACCGTTCAGGCATGGCTGCCCTAACGGCTACATTATCTGCTATCAAATTTATTAAAGGTAATAATCAAGTTCTTCAGATAGGCTTTCCATATGTGGACGTACTTAAGCTCCCACAGATTGTTTTTAAGGGAAGTGATTTAATAGTAAAAACAAAGTTAAGTCATGTAAAAGAAGAGATCGAGAAAAGAAATCCAGATATCCTCATCATAGAAATACCAAGCAACCCCTTATTACAATGTGTTGACCTTGTATCCATATCGAAGTTAGCCCGGGATAAAAATATCCTTGTAATAGTTGATGACACTATTGGTTCACCTCTAAACGTTCATTTGACTCCTTATGCAGATGTGATTTTCAGCTCACTTACAAAAAGTTTTGCAGGTAGAGGAGATATTCTTGCTGGTAGTACAGTCATTAGTCCTTATTCCAAATGGAAAAAAGAGTTAACTGAAATACTTCCCAAAGTTGCATTATCTACTTTATCTGATTCGGATTCTATTGAATTAGAACTAACTAGCAGAGATATAAAGGAACGATTGAAAAAATTAAAT
>CACFCB010000008.1 GCA_902564695.1 uncultured Prochlorococcus sp.
AGTTAAAAGTCCTGAATTAATATGTGAATTAAAAATTGATGGAAATGCAATCTCACTTCGCTATGAAAATGGTATTTTAACTAAAGCGGCAACTCGAGGAGATGGAAAAACTGGAGAAGATATCACTACAAATGTCCGAACTATTTCTTCCATACCTCTACGTTTATTATTAAAAAATCCACCTCCCTGGATTGAAATTAGAGGCGAAGCTTTCATGCCCAATGAAATCTTTAATAAACTCAATCTAGAAAGAAAGAATACTAATCAAGCGCTATTTGCCAATCCTAGAAACTCATGCGCAGGCACATTAAGACAATTAGATTCAAAAATAGTTGCATCCAGAAAACTTGATTTCTTCGCATACAGTCTTTATCTACCTAAAAATTGGGAGCCAAAAGAAAACAATTATAAAAAGCCAATATCTCAGTCTGAAGCACTTGAGTTTTTAAAAAATATTGGTTTTAAAGTCAATGCAACTTCTGAAATAAAAAAAAATTTAACTGAAGCAAATATTATAAATATTGGGAAATTAAAAAGCATTCTTTAAATTATGCAACTGATGGAATAGTAGTAAAAATAGATAAATTCAAAATACAAAACACTTTAGGGTCAACAAATAAAGCTCCAAGATGGGCAATTGCTGTCAAATACCCAGCAGAGGAGAAAGCCTCCAAGTTAAAAAAAGTAGTTTTCCAAGTAGGACGAAGCGGAGCAATCACACCTGTCGCAGAGTTTGAATCAATAGAACTAGCAGGTACAACTGTTAATAGAGCAACTCTTCATAATACAAAAAGACTTGCTTTATTAGATCTTCATTATAAAGACACTGTGGTAGTTCGAAAAGCTGGAGAAATTATTCCTGAAGTAATACGAGTGATAAAAGAATTCAGAAAAGTTGATTCTGAATTAGTACAATTTCCATTTAATTGTCCTGAATGTAATTCAAAGTTAATTCAAGAATCTAACGAAGCAATAACAAAATGTATTAATTCTAAATGCCCAGCAAAAATAAAAGGACTGTTACTTCATTGGGTAAGTAAAGGATCTATGAATATAGAAGGATTAGGTGAAAAAATCATTAATCAATTAGTAAATATAGGATATGTAAAATCAATCGCTGATTTATATAAACTCGAAATTAATTCTCTATTAAATCTTGAAAGATTTGGGGAGAAGTCAGCAAATAATTTGTTAAGAGAAATAAACGCATCTAAAAAGAATAATTGGCATAAACAACTCTATGGTTTAGGAATACCTCATATTGGAGAAGCAAATGCTAAGTCTCTTTCAAAAAAATTTAAAAGTATTGAAGAACTCTTCAAAAGTGCCAAAGAGACACCAGAAAATATCTCTAATATCTATGGATTTGGAAGTGAGATTACTGACGCAATAGTTAAATGGTTTGATGATCCTAATAATCAACATTTAATTAAGCAATTAAAATCAATAGGATTCTCTCTAAAAGAAAATAATTTAAATTACAACTCAAATCATTCAAATCTTTTGAAGGGTAAAATTTTTGTATTAACAGGAACTTTGAATTCACTCACAAGAGATGAAGCAAAAGAAATTATTGAAAGTGCTGGTGGAAAAGTAAGTTCTTCAATTAGTAAAAAGACTGATTATCTAATAACAGGCGAAAAAACGGGGGGGAAATTAAAAAAAGCTCATGAACTTGGAGTAAACATAATTAACGAAAATGATTTCAAGCTATTATTATAAAAATAATTATGAATTTAAAACATGAATAAATTGACTGTTTTCTCATTAATTAAGA
The DNA here is from genome assembly GCA_902564695.1 of uncultured Prochlorococcus sp. GTDB lineage: Bacteria > Cyanobacteriota > Cyanobacteriia > PCC-6307 > Cyanobiaceae > Prochlorococcus_B. The sequence continues at coordinate 1,778 of CACFCB010000008.1, forward strand.
CTGAATGCGGACGTGCAAAATATGAGAGCCTAGCCTCGAAAAAAGGGATATTAAATCGCATAAGACTTTATTGGTTCATAATATTTGCAGCAATTCAAGATTGGAATTTAAAAGCTAAAGATTGATAGAGTCCTGATCAATTTTTTTTGTCGAACGTAAAATCAAAATAACAACTAAAATTGTTGAACAAATACTAATCAAACTCCAAATAAAAGATCCCGTTTCAGATCTACCTGCAAGCACATCCCCGAAATTTGAAACTTGTAGAGCTAGTGAACCTAAACTACAATATAAAACTGTACCAGGTATTATACCAATCATTCCAATAGTAAAATCCATAACTCGGACTTCACTCAAGCCATATGTAAAGTTAAGCAAACCAAATGGAAATACAGGTGATAATCGAGTAAGAAGAATTACTTTAAGTCCCTCATTCTTGACAGCCTTTTCCATTATTTGAATTTTTGGAAAATTTGAGACTTTTTTTTGAGCCCATTCTTTTAAAAAAGTCCTTCCTAAATAAAAGGTTAGATGAGCTCCAATAAAAGCACCTAAAAACACAATCGCGCTTCCAAGCCAGGTTCCATAAAGAAAACCTGATAACATCGAAAGCCATGAACCTGGAAGCAAACAAGATACCCAAAAAACATAGAACAAGGCAAAAACAAAAATACCTAAAGGACTACTTAAGAATGGGATGAAATTATTTACAAGAATTTCTAATTGATTATTCATAGCTAAAACAAATTATTCCAACCTCAATAGTCGATCTTTTACTAATCGAACTTGTGCTTCTGACTCAATTAAATTTGCTCTACATTCATCAACAACATCTTTAGGCGCTTTATTAACAAAGTTTTTATTGGATAGACGTCCGGACAAACTGGCTATTTCTTTTTGTGCTTTATTTAAATCTTTCTCTAGCCTAGATCGTAAAGATGCTATGTCTACCAATCCTTCAATAGGCAAAACAACCTCTAGCTCTCCACTTACCGCTGCTAAAGCTTTCATAGACGGTAGTGATTTTGCCTGCTTCGGAGTCAATATTTGAACTTCCTTAGCCTTAGCCAAAACAGCTATATCATAAATTGATGTTTTTAAAGTATTTTTCAAGACCTCCTTACCAGAAACCAGCATGACAGGAACCTTTTGAGAAGGTTTTAAACCAGCTACGGCTCGAAGATTGCGAATTAGCCTGATAGATGCAAATAAATCAACAAAAGAAGACTCTAAATCAAGATTCAAATGGTTTTCATTTAATTTTGGCCAAGGTTGCAAAGCTAGAAATTGATCATCAGATGAACCTGTTAATGCGTGCCAAAGCTCCTCAGTCAAATGGGGCATGAGCGGATGAAGCATGACCAAAAGATCACTTAGAACTTTGTACAAGACACTCTTGGCTATTTTTTGATCTAATAATTCTTTAGGAGACAGATTTTCCGAATTATTCAAACGACGTTTAATTAGTTCTAAATACCAATCACAAAAATCATTCCAAGCAAATTCATATAATCCCTTGGATGCCTCACCTAAAGCATAATTTTCATATTGATTAGAAGTTTCACGATTGACTCGAGCAAGTCTTGATAAAATCCATTGATCTGTTAATTGCAACTGAGAAAAATCGTATTTGTCTAAAGTTTCATAATCTTGATCTTTAAGATTAATTAGAGCAAATCGAGTTGCATTCCAAAGCTTATTAGCAAAATTCCTAGATGCCTCAACCGTTGCTGAGGTTTGATTTTTACGATCAAAATCAAGACGAATATCTTGACCAGCTCCAGCAACTTCACGAACAAGAGCAAACCTCAGAGCATCAGTTCCATATCTTTCAATCAGTAATAAAGGATCAATTCCATTTCCTGCACTTTTACTCATTTTTCTATTCTGTTCATCTCTAACAAGTCCATGAATATAAACATCGTCAAAAGGCATCTTATCCGTGAAAATTCCAGCCATCATTGTCATTCTTGCTACCCAAAAGAAAATAATGTCAAAACCAGTAACTAAAGTATTAGTTGGATACCAACGTTGGAAATCAGGATGCGTTTCTTCTGGCCAACCTAAAGTAGAAAAAGGCCATAAACCACTAGAAAACCATGTATCTAGAACATCTTCATCTTGTTCAATTTTTACTGAATCTCCATATTTTTCTTTAGCAATTTTCTTAGCTTCTTCTTCTGTTCGAGCGACAATATAAGGTGTTTCATTAACAACTTTATTATCTGTGTGACTAACAACAAACCACGCTGGGATACGATGTCCCCACCATAATTGTCTACTAATACACCAATCTCTTATATCAGTTAACCAATCTCGATAAACTTTAGACCATCTATTTGGTACAAATTGTGGTTGTCCTTCAGCAAGAAATTCACTACAACTTTTAGCAAGCGGATCCATTTTTACAAACCATTGAGTTGAAAGCAATGGTTCTACTGGTACTTTCCCTCTATCAGAAAAAGGAACACTATGTTTATATGGTTCAATTTTTGTTAAAAGACCAATCTCCCTTAACGAATCAACAACAAGTTTACGAGCTTCGAAGCGATCCAATCCTTCAAATTGACCAGCATTATTATTCATTGTCCCTTTTTTAGTCATGACTGTTATTTGAGGTAAATTATGTCTCTTACCTATCTCAAAATCATTTGGGTCGTGAGCTGGGGTAACTTTGACGCATCCAGTTCCAAAGTTCTTGTCCACATGGGAATCGCCAATAATAGGAATTGTTCTTCCAACTAATGGCAACATAAGTTTCTTACCTATAAGATCCTTGTATCTTTCATCTGATGGATTTACAGCAACTGCAACATCACCAAGCATTGTCTCAGGACGTGTAGTAGCGACTTCTAAGTAACTAATTTCCTTAGTTTTCAATATTGATGGTTTGACTAAGGGATATCGAAAATGCCACAGATGTCCATCTACTTCTTTCATCTCAACTTCTAAATCACTCACGGCAGAGCAAGAAGCAGGGCACCAATTTACTAAATACTCACCTCTATAGATCAATCCCTTCTCATATAGACGAACGAAAGCCTCTGATACAGCTTTACTTAAACCCTCATCAAGGGTGAATCTTTCTCTACTCCAATCTACGGAATAGCCCATTCGCTTTAATTGATCAACAATTCTTCCTCCGCTTTTTTGTTTCCATTCCCAAGCTTTTTCCAAAAAAGAGGCTCTACCAAGATCACGACGATTTAAGCCCTCTTCCTTGAGTTGTTTTTCAAGAATTGTTTGAACTGCAATCGATGCATGATCTGTGCCTGGAAGACAAAGAACATTATTTCCTTGTAATCTTTTATATCTAACAATTGTATCGATTAAAGCAGTATTAAAAGCATGACCCATATGCAGACTCCCTGTGACATTTGGAGGGGGAATAACTACTGAGAAGGGATCTCCAGGTCCTTTTGGATCAGCTTCAAAAGCTCCTTTTTCTTCCCAGGCTCGCTGCCAGCGATTTTCAGTACCAACTGGATCATATGTTTTGGGAAGTCTTGAGGCTTCCAATACTTTTTTAGTTTTTGCCTGCTCTATCACTGAAAAATAATATGTTTAATTTAATTTACTCATACCTGCAAAAATTTTTACACCATTCTTGCTTTTCCTAAATTCAAATGTCACTTTTTGAATTCCAAGGAATAGCTACTAATGAGTCATATCTTTCCCATATGACCGAATCTAAAGAAACTTTATTGATTAAATCAACTCTATCCAAAACTTTAATTACATCATTTTTTTTGATTTTCTTCTCCCGAGATAAGGGCATTACTAAAACTTCTCCCTCAGCGGGATCAGCCATCACATGTAATGACAAATCTTCTAAAGCTCTCTCAAAAAATATCTTTCTCATTCGCGTTGTTAAATGAGACCCCATAGCTTTTGCAAATAATTCCAGACTTTCTTTGTCTCCAGAAATCCCGCAATTTAAACTTAGCCAAATTAGAAATTTAACCCAACTTTCTACAGTCCATAGTGGATGAAAGCTATCTCGCTTACTATAAATCAATTCAAGCAACGCAAACTCAAATACTTTTGCTTGTATGGACGAACGAGATATTTGTTCCATAGAAGACATTTTCTCCAACTACAGCCAAAATAGTATTTATTGTTCATTATCTATTTATTTGTCATGGATCTGAACGACCCTGAACTTGAGTTCTCCGATCTTGTTTTTGCGTATCAAAGTTGGGTAATTGCAGTAATCAATGATGAAAAGCTGAATAGTAAGGAGAAATTGCTTACAGAGGAAATATCCGATGATGCATTAAATGCAATGAGATTTTTGCCTGGAGATGTTACCAGCGCAATTGAAACAAGCTTAGCTCGTGTCTATGAGGTAGATTCTGATGAGCTGTCATCATTATTGTTTCCTGATGAATGAAATCGTACTGCAATAAAAAATATTAATCAGGCGATATTTTCAACTTTTGAAAGTTTTTTAAATCCAGAACCACAAGGAGAAGCCTCAGCACCTATTGGCGTACTAATAAGAAATCCACCCCCACTTAAATCCCCAAAATAATTAAGTTTCAAATTCTGAAAGAGAGCTATTTGATCTTGCGGTGCATACAACGTCACTCCATCAGCTCTAGCAATTGGAACCCCATTATTTTTTCCAGGTCTAATCCTGATAAATTTCCATCCTTCAGTACTATTGTCATCCAATAAATCAATATGCATAATCCCAGGAGTACCACTAAAAGCAGCTTGTCGATTTAATTCAGCAACTGCAGTTGCTGAAATTGTCAAACCAGGACCATTTTGCATGAAAAGAGAATAATTTTGATGGGCGATCCAGGGTTCGAACCAGGGACATCCTGCTTGTAAGGCAGGCGCTCTACCGCTGAGCTAATCGCCCATGCATTTAGTCTTAGGACTAATTCAATTACTTTATACCTCAAGCTGCTCAGTTGTTGAGAATTAATCATAATTAAATCAACTATTCAAAAAAATCGGTTTCTGAACTTTTAAATAGCCGCAACTTCAAGACAAATAGAAATGAGCACAACCAATCACTTAAATTCAGAAGAAAAGATTCATAAACTCATTGAGGTTGTCTCAGCTTTAAGAGACCCCGTCAATGGTTGCCCATGGGATCTGGAGCAAACTCATCTTTCATTGATACCATATGTTTTAGAGGAAGCCTATGAAGTTGCGCATGCAATACGAGAAGAAAACCCAAATAATCTAAAAGAAGAGCTTGGGGATCTTTTATTACAAATAATTTTGCATGCTCAAATCGCAAAAGAAAAAAAATTGTTTGATATGAATGACATCATCGACATAATTACTGAAAAAATTATTCGAAGGCATCCACATGTATTTCACAATAGACAGAAATTAAGTGTTGAAGAAGTGAAAGATTCATGGAATCGTATCAAAAATCAAGAAAAGCAAACTAAGAAATCAATCACACCGATTAGCGATGAATTAAAATTAAAAATAAAACCTCATTCAGCTACTAATGCAGCGATGATAATCTCTAAAAAAGCCGCCAGAAATGGATTTGAATGGAGTAAAGTTGATCAGATATGGGATAAATTATACGAAGAATTAGAAGAACTAAAAGAAGCTATAAAAAAAAATAAATCATCTATCGCTGAGTGTGAAATAGGTGATGTTTTATTTACATTGATAAATATTGCAAGGTGGAATAATCTTTCTTTAGAAGAAGGTCTAGCAAAAACTAATAAACGATTCTTAGAAAGATTGACATATATAGAGAAAAATATCCAAGGAGACTTAAATATTCAATCTAAAGAACAAATAAACAAGTATTGGGAATTAGCAAAAATAAATCTACACCATTAATCTTCGAGTAATGAACAGAATCTTAAAAGAGAGCCTAGATTGGATGGATGAATATCATCAAGGTGTTAGATATGGTCTAGAAGGAAAATTATTAATAAAAGAAATTAGTCCTTTTCAAGAAATTATTATATTTGAAAGCAAAAGATATGGCAAGGCACTATTACTTGATAATTGCTGGATGACAACAGAAAAATCGGATAGATATTACCATGAACCACTGATTCATCCTGCTTTATGTGGATCTAATAAAATAGATAATATTTTAATTATCGGCGGCGGAGATGGAGGGAGTGCAAGAGAATGTTTACGATATCAAGAAGTCAAATCTGTAGATTTAATTGAAATTGACTTACAAGTTGTTGAATTAAGTAAGAAATATTTAACTACAGTTGGGGGTAAAGCATGGTCTGATCCAAGATTAAATTTAAGAATTAAAAATGGAATTGATTGGGTAAAAAATACAAAAAATGATTATTATGATGTCATTATTATTGATGGCGCAGATCCTATTGGTCCATCTAAAGGTTTATATAGCAATTCTTTTCTTAGTGATTGCAAACGTATACTTAAACCAGGAGGGATTTTGGCAACCCAAAGTGAATCGCCAGAAGCTTTTCCTGAAATTCATATAAATATTGTCAAAATTCTTCGTCAAATATTTGACTATGCAGACCCTATCTATGGAAGCGTGTCTTTATATCCAAGCGGATTATGGAGCTGGACATTTGCATCCATGGAACATCCAACTTATAAATATCCCAAAGAAAATCGAGTGGAAGAAATATCTAAAAATTGTCAGATTTGGAGCAAGCGATGGCAACAAGGAGCATTTAATACAATTCCAGCATTCATAGAAAGGGAGCTAACAAAGGAATGACTTTGTCAAACTTAAAAAACTTATCTCCATTTAATACCGACGGTGCAATATTTATGGGGGCTAAAAGAAACATAGAGAATTGCAAAGTTTCATTATTAGGAGTTCCTTATGATGGAACTAGTTGTTTTAGACCTGGTGCTAGATTTGGCCCTTCTGCTGTTCGAGAAGACAGTTATGGCATCGAAACCTATTGTCCTCAACTAAATTTAGATTTAGAGGATATAAACTTTGCTGATTTAGGTTCATTAGATGTGCCTCTTGGAGATACACAAATAATGATTAGTGATGTTCAAAAAGCTACAAATCTTTTACTTCAAAATAATTTAAAACCTCTAATTATCGGTGGTGAACATTCCATAACAAGTGGGGTAATTAAATCAATAGTAAAGCATTATCCTGACTGTATAATGATTCAATTAGATGCTCATGCAGACCTAAGAGATGAATGGTTAGGTAATAAATATAGTCATGCTTGTACTATAAAAAGATGTTTAGAAATACTCCCTAGCAAGAAAATCTTTCAAATCGGTATAAGAAGTGGCACGAAATTAGAATTTGCTGAAATGAAATATAATAAAAGATTAATAACTTTTAATTCTGGAGATAATTTAAAACACTTTGAAGAAATTCTCATAAACTTTATTGGAAGACCTTTGTATATAACTTTTGATTTAGATTGGTTTGATCCATCCCTAATGCCTGGAACTGGAACTCCTGAACCAGGAGGTTATTTCTGGAAAGATTTCGCAGCAATTGTAGAAATTCTTAAATCTCATAACCTAATTGGTGCTGATGTAGTCGAACTATCTCCCAAAATAGATAATTCAGGAATTAGTAGTATCCTTGCTGCAAAAGTTATACGTTCTTTAATTATGTTATTAGACAAATAATCTATGAAATTGGTTTTCAATTCTCATTTGAAATTAATGCCTTACCGAAATCGAGTTGTTGGTTAACAAACTTATCAGAAATCTTTGGTAAATTAGGTTCTTTTTTGATCCAATGGTAACAAGAAACAAATGAAGCAATCTCAGAGTGAATTTTGATCTTTCTTATTTTGCACAAATAAAATGAATCAAAATTACTTGATACGCATTGATTACAGCTCCTACAGCACCTTTTTGCAGTCATTAGTCATCAATCTAGACTCATAGAGTAGTAAAAGTTTCCGTATTCAGCCATAAAGCATTAAATTTAGTTTTAGGAATTCTTATAAATTGAAGTAAGCACTAAGGAATTTCTATTTATTATTCATGAAAAAATGAAATTACTGCAAACACCTCTTTATAAGGAATGTCAACAATTAGGTGGAAAGATGGTCCCTTTTGCAAATTGGGAGATGCCTGTCAGTTTTTCTGGATTAATCGAAGAACATAATGCAGTAAGACAAAAAGTTGGAATGTTTGACATTTCACATATGGGGGTTTTGCAATTAAAAGGTAACAATCTCAAGAGAGCATTACAAAATCTGGTGCCTTCAGACCTTTTTCGTATTGGAACGGGAGAAGCGTGTTACACAGTTTTATTAAAAGAAAATGGTGGTATCCAAGATGATCTAATAATTTATGATCAAGGAACTTCAGAGTCACAAGAAGAAAGTATTATTGTTGTAATAAATGCAGCAAGAAAAGAATCAGATATTCAATGGTTAAATTTAAATCTAGCTAACGACGAAATCAAAATATCTGAATTGATGCCTGAAGGAGCATTGATAGCAATACAAGGGCCACAATCGATAGAGGCATTGGAACATATTCTCAAAGAACCATTATCCAATTTGCCACGTTTTGGACACAGAACTATATCTTCTAAATCCAATCCAAATCTTATCAATGCAAAAGAATCTATTTTTATTGCTCGTACAGGTTATACGGGAGAAGAGGGTTTCGAATTTTTATCATCACCAGAGACGGCTCGATCTATTTGGAAGAATTTAATTAACTACGGGGTGACTCCTTGTGGCCTCGGAGCAAGAGACACACTTCGTCTTGAGGCGTGTATGCATTTATATGGCAATGATATCGACTTAGATACATCCCCTTTAGAGGCAGGACTAGGTTGGTTAGTACATTTAGAAATGCCTCATGATTTTATAGGTAGAAAAGCTCTAGAAAAGCAGGTGGAAGAAGGTACTTCCAAAAAGCTTGTTGGTATAAAAATCCAAAATAGAGGAATCGCTAGAAAAGGATATCCCGTTTTACACAACAAAGAAAATGTTGGAATAGTAACTAGCGGAACTTGGTCTCCAACATTAAAAGAACCTATTGCTCTAGCCTATGTTCCCAGCGAAATTGCAAAAATCAACACTCAAATAGAAATAAAAATTCGAGGGAAGATACACCCTGCAATCATCGTTAAACGACCTTTCTATAAAAGAAGTTTTTGAGCAAGTAAAAACTGTGTTGTGCACAAAAGCCCATCTTTATGGGAAACTCATTGTTGATGATGATTGGGTTTATGCGCAATAAAACTTGTGGAGAACTACGAGCTTCCGCAATAGGCGCAAATGTTCAACTTTGTGGTTGGGTTGATCGTAGAAGGGATCATGGTGGAGTAATTTTTATCGATCTAAGAGACCGCTCTGGAACTATTCAAATTACAGTTGATCCTGATCAAGGAAAAGATCTTTTCAGTACTGCTGAGAGTCTTAAAATTGAATATGTTCTTCAAATCAATGGATTAGTTAAAGAGAGACCTCAGGACGCAATTAATACAAAAATTCCAACAGGTCAAATAGAAGTTTTAGCTGAAAAAATCAAAATACTAAATGCAGTTACTACTACCCTTCCTTTCTCAGTTTCAATTCATGATGAGGAGAATGTCAAAGAAGAAATCAGACTAAAGCATAGATATCTAGATCTTAGAAGAGAGAGAATGAATAGAAATCTGAACTTAAGACATAACACAATCAAAACAGCTAGAAGTTTTCTTGAAAAGGAAGGGTTTATAGAAGTAGAAACACCTGTTTTAACTCGATCAACTCCAGAAGGAGCTAGAGATTACTTAGTGCCTTCTCGTGTATGTGGAGGCGAATTTTTTGCTTTGCCCCAATCACCTCAAATATTCAAACAATTATTGATGGTTGGCGGGATTGAACGTTATTACCAAGTCGCACGATGTTTTCGTGATGAAGATTTGCGCGCAGACCGGCAACCAGAATTTACTCAATTAGATATTGAAATGAGTTTTATGGAGGAAAAAGATATCATTGAATTAAATGAAAAGTTAATCGTAAACATCTGGAAAGAGATTAAAGGAATAGATCTCCCAACTCCATTCCCTAAGATAACTTGGCAAGAAGCTATGGATCGTTTTGGGACTGATAGACCTGATACCCGATATGGAATGGAGCTTGTTGAAACAAATGATTTATTCTCAAAAACTGGATTTAAAGTTTTTTCAAATGCTATTTCTTCTGGTGGATGCGTTAAATGCATCACTATCGTTAATGGCAATAAGTTAATTAGTAATGTAAGAATAAAACCAGGTGGAGATATTTTTAGCGAAGCCCAAAAGGCAGGTGCTGGAGGACTCGCATTTATTAGAGTTCGAGATAATGAAGAAGTCGATACTATTGGAGCCATAAAAGATAATTTAACTACATCACAAATAAAAGAACTTTTATTAAAAACAAATGCAAAGCCTGGTGATCTAATACTTTTTGGTGCAGGACCAAAAAATATTGTTAATAGAACTTTAGATAGAGTTCGTCAATTTATTGCTCAAGATCTAAACCTAATCTCCACAAAGGAGTCAAAAACTCAATGGGATTTTCTATGGGTCACTGATTTTCCTATGTTTGAATTCAATTCTGATGAAAATCGTCTTGAAGCAATTCATCATCCTTTTTGTGCTCCTAAACCTGAAGACATTGGAGAATCAGAGAATTCATGGGCAAAAAATCTTCCTCATTCAAATGCTCAGGCATACGATTTAGTTCTTAATGGATTAGAGATAGGTGGTGGATCTTTGCGTATTCACAATCCTAAACTTCAGAAAACTGTATTTGAAACAATAGGGTTATCTAAGAAAGAAGCAGAGGAACAATTTGGTTTTTTAACTGATGCTCTTTCAATGGGAGCCCCACCGCATGGTGGTATTGCATTTGGTCTCGACAGACTTGTAATGCTCCTTTCAGGTGAAGATTCAATTAGAGATACTATTGCGTTTCCCAAAACCCAACAAGCTCGTTGTTCAATGGCTCAAGCTCCTTCAAATGTTGAAGAAAAGCAATTAGAGGAACTCCACATTGCATCTACATGGACAGAAACTGATTGAATTGATAGAAATTAACGCTGAAAGCTATTATCCTTAAGAGAAAATATGTAGATTTCTTGGCCTTTATCGTTATCAAGGTAGCTTAAAGGATGAATGAAAAGTAAATGGCAAAGTTTGTTTTCGTAACTGGAGGAGTAGTTTCAAGTATTGGCAAAGGAATTGTTGCCGCAAGTCTTGGCAGATTATTAAAATCGAAAGGTTACAGCGTCTCTATTTTAAAACTTGATCCCTATTTAAATGTCGATCCTGGCACGATGAGTCCTTTTCAACATGGAGAAGTTTTTGTAACTGAAGATGGCGCTGAAACTGATTTAGACCTTGGGCATTATGAACGCTTTACAGATACTGCAATGTCGCGACTTAACAGTGTAACTACTGGCTCAATTTATCAATCAGTTATTAACAAAGAAAGAAGAGGTGACTACAATGGAAGAACAGTTCAAGTCATACCCCACATCACTCGTGAAATTCGAGAAAGAATTCACCGAGTATCAGACAATAGTGGCGCAGATGTAGTGATATCAGAAATTGGGGGAACAGTTGGAGATATTGAATCCTTACCTTTTCTGGAGGCAATAAGAGAATTCAAAGGTGACGTTCAAAGAAAAGATGTTATTTATATTCATGTAACATTATTACCGTACATAGGTACATCTGGAGAGATTAAAACTAAGCCAACACAACATTCAGTAAAAGAATTACGTTCCATTGGTATTCAGCCAGATATTTTAGTTTGCAGGAGTGATCGACCCATTAATGAGGACTTAAAAAATAAAATCAGTGGTTTTTGTGGCGTGCACTCTGATGCCGTCATCGCCTCCCTTGATGCCGATAGCATTTACTCTGTGCCTCTTGCCTTAAAAGATGAAGGACTCTGTAAAGAAGTATTAGATGGCCTGAGTCTTACTGATCACGAGAGTGATTTAAAGAGCTGGGAGCAATTAGTCCATAAACTACGCAATCCAGGGCCTTCTGTGAAAGTTGCATTAGTTGGAAAGTATGTACAATTAAATGATGCCTATTTATCAGTAGTCGAAGCATTACGTCATGCATGTATATCGCAAGATGCATCTTTAGATCTTCATTGGATAAATGCAGAGAAAATTGAATCAGAAGGAGCTGAAAACCTACTTCAGGGAATGGATGCAATTGTGGTCCCTGGAGGTTTTGGCAATCGTGGGGTAAATGGAAAAATAGCAGCTATAAGGTGGGCTCGAGAACAAAGAGTACCATTTCTTGGGCTCTGCTTAGGAATGCAATGTGCTGTAATTGAATGGGCTAGGAATTTAGCTGGCTTGAATAATGCCTCAAGTGCTGAACTTGATCCCAACTCTAAGCACCCTGTTATTCATTTACTACCTGAACAACAAGACGTCGTTGATCTTGGTGGCACAATGCGATTAGGCGTTTATCCTTGTAGACTACAATCAAACACAATTGGTCAAAGTTTATACAAAGAAGAAGTTGTTTACGAAAGACATCGACATCGATATGAATTTAATAATTCATATCGAACCCTGTTCATTGAATCTGGGTATGTAGTTAGTGGTACTTCACCTGATGGTCGTTTGGTAGAACTAATAGAATTAAAAAACCATCCATATTTTATTGCATGCCAATATCATCCAGAATTCTTATCAAGGCCAGGGAAACCACACCCTTTATTTAGTGGCTTGATTCAAGCTGCACAAATGCGTGTACCATCATCACCCATTGAGGCATTCAATCCTCAATCAAAAATCATTGAAAAGAAATCACTAGAACAACAATAAATGGAATCATCTCTACCAGTAGTGGAATGTTTTCATTCTCTACAAGGAGAAGGAGAACATGCTGGTAGGAGTTCTTACTTCATTAGATTAGCTAGTTGTAAAGTTGGATGCCCCTGGTGTGATACTAAAGAATCCTGGAACTCAGAACTTCATCCACAACGAAGTTTAATAGATTTATCAATATGTACAGCTAAAGCCCAAAAAGAAGGTGCAGCTTTTGTTGTGATCACTGGAGGAGAACCATTGCATCATAATTTAGACCTTCTCTGCGAAGAAATCAGAAAGTGTACACTGAGTCTAGAAAATAAATCTATTCCAATTCATCTCGAAACCAGTGGCGTAGATATATTAAGTGGTAATCCAGATTGGATCACATTATCACCTAAACGACATTTCCCTCCACGTCTCGATAATCTATTATCTTGCCAAGAGTTAAAAGTTGTCGTTCAGAACAAAGAGGATTTATACTTCGCTGAAAAGATGGTTGATTTAATAAAAAGTAATGGAAATATTAAACCCAAATTATTTTTACAAGCAGGCTGGGATAACGAAGAGGCGAAAGCAATGGCAATAAAGTATGTAAAAAATAATCCCGATTGGAGATTAAGTATGCAAACTCACAAATGGTTAGGTGTACTTTAACCATCTACATAAATTTGATTTCTGCATTAGGGTAAAAATAAAATAATGATGGAACAGACAACAATTGCATTGCTCTCTGGAGGGGTTGATTCAGCTACTGCTGCTTGTATCGCTTTAGAAGATGGACAAAAAGTAATTGGATTATCTTTTGATTACGGTCAAAGACATCTAAAGGAGTTACAAGCAGCAAAAGATTTAGCAAAAGATTTAAATCTTGAAGATCATCTAACAATAAAGATTAATTTATCTTCTTGGGGTGGATCTTCCTTAACAGACTCATCACAAACAATACCTACTAAAGGTATACAAAAAAATATTATTCCTAATACTTATGTTCCAGGCAGAAATACTATTTTTATTGCTATTGGCTTGAGCCTTGCAGAAGCTCGTGGAGCCAATCGAATAGCATTAGGCATAAATGCTATGGATTATTCTGGATATCCAGATTGTAGACCTGATTATCTAGAGACATATCAGGAATTAGCTAAGTTATCTAGCAAAGTAGGAAGAGAAGGAAAAGGGATATCACTCTGGGCACCATTACTAAATTGGAAAAAAACAAAAATCTTTAAAGAAGCATTGCGCTTAAAAGTTCCTATTGAAAAAACATGGAGTTGCTATCAAGGTGGTATTAAACCATGTGGTAAATGTGATAGTTGTCGTATTAGAGATCAAGCATTAGAGATAATAGGACGTAAAGATTTATGCAGCCAAAACATATAGTGAGTAATTTCAAACGACTACTTTGCCAGTGGGAGCAACCTGAGCTAGTAGCTTCAAAATTAATTAAAGAATGGGGAGAGGCAGGATTTATATGGCTTGATGGTGATGGAAGTACATTAGGCAGATGGGTTACATTAGCGATTAATCCTCTGGAACAATTTTGTTCAAGAGGATTAGAAGATTCCAAGGAAGAATCAAATCCTTTTAAAATCCTAAGAGAATTACCATCAGGCCACTGGACTGGCTGGTTAAGTTATGAAGCTGCATATTGGACAGAACCACAAAATCCATGGAAATCGGGTTCTATAGCAACTCTATGGATAGCTTCACATGACCCCATTTTAAAATTTGATCTTCAAAAAAAAGAATTATGGATAGAAGGACAAGATCCAAAACGTATATCTATTATGAAAAAATTTTTAAAGAATTCTTTCAATGATAAATTTTCCAAACTTAATAATAAGAAACCAAAACAAATAGAAAAGATGGATAGAATCCCTCTCGAGTCATGGAATTGGAAATTAACAAGTCAAGAATATTCTAAAAAGGTTGATGAGCTAAAAAACTTAATTGCCAATGGGGATATTTTTCAAGCGAATCTAACGACCTCTTGCCAAGCCTTATTACCAAAATCGGTGAGTCCAATAGACTTGTACTCAAAACTTAAAAAAAGCTCTCCTGCTCCGTTTTCTGGAGTCATTATTGGAGATAAAATGACAAAAGGAGAAGCTATTATATCAACCTCACCAGAAAGATTTTTAAAAGCTCTACCCAATGGAGAGGTAGAAACCAGACCAATCAAAGGCACCAGACCAAGAGATCAAGATCCAGATAAAGATGCTGATTGGGCAGCAGAACTTATATGTAGTACTAAAGATCGTGCAGAGAATATAATGATTGTAGATCTTCTACGAAATGATCTTGGAAAAGTATGCAAACCTGGCTCAATATATGTACCACATCTACTAGTATTAGAAAGCTATGCTCAAGTCCATCATCTAACATCAGTAGTTAAAGGTAAGTTAAATACAAATAAAACTTGGGTTGACTTACTTGAAGCCTGCTGGCCAGGTGGTTCAGTAACAGGGGCACCCAAGCTTAGAGCTTGTAAAAGATTGTATGAACTCGAACCAACAGCTAGAGGTCCATATTGTGGATCTATATTAAATATTAATTGGGATGGCGTCCTTGATAGCAATATTCTGATTCGATCTTTAATGATTAAAGAAACCTCAATCACCGCTCATGCTGGATGTGGAATTGTTGCAGATTCAGATAGCAAAAAAGAAGCTGAAGAAATGAATTGGAAATTAATGCCGCTTTTAAAAGCATTAACATGATTGAAAATAAAAACAAAAAATTAGGCTGGATTAATGGTCACTGGGGAGTCTTCAAAGATTTAAAAGTCTCAATTAATGATCGAGGACTAAACTTTGGAGATGGAATCTTTGAAACAATTTTAATTTTGAATGGAATGCCACAGCTTGTTGATGAGCATTTAAATAGATGGGAAAAAAGTGCAAGTATTTTAGAAATGAATCCCCCACCGTCTAAAGAATGGTTGACTTCACTCATTGAAGATGGTATCAACCGAGCACAATTGAATAACATCAATGGAGTTGTTCGTATTAATTGGACTAGAGGAGAATCCGAGCAACGTGGAATTGATATCAGTCAGAAAAACCATCATAGTTTTTGGTTGGAGATGGATTCATATCAACCAAGTTTTGAATCTATATCTACGATGATTAGTCAAACTGAAAGAAGGAATTCTTTTAGCCGTTTAAGTTATTGTAAAACATTTTCTTATAACCAAGGAATTCAAGCACGATTAGAAGCAAAAAATGCAGGTTTTAATGATGCATTATTATTAAATAATCACGGTGATATATGTTGTTCTACAACAGCGAACATATTAGTAAAAAGGAACAATAAGTGGCTAACTCCTAAATCAAGCAGTGGTTGTCTACCTGGAATAATGCGTCAACGAGGAATAGATTTAAATATAATAAAAGAAACACTTATTGAAGCCAAGCCCGAGAACAATGATGAATGGTTTTTAATCAATAGTTTAAGTTGTCATCCAATTCATAAAGTCAACCAAAAAGAATTAAATACATCAACTAATCCTAAACAGTTTTGGCTAAGTTTATTAAAATCTAAAAATTAATGTCTTAATAACTATCTATTCTATATAGGAATTGGGAATGTCACTTCAGCCGGCGGAGGGGAACAAGCTTCTATTTGAAAATCAACAACAGAGCCTATTACAATGATAGAGGGAGAGACGAAATTTTCAACTTCTACTCGATCAAAAAGATTCACTAATTGAGACTTAATAAAGCGTTGTCCAACAATGGTTCCCTGCTGAATCACTGCCGCAGAGGTAGCTGGATCCATCCCCCCTGCAATTAACTCCATAGAAATAAACTTTAAATTATGAACACCCATATATATAACTAATCCATCACTAGATTGTGCAAGAGAGCGCCAATTAACGGCCGGACGCTTTTTATCGATTCCTTCGTGTCCAGTCACAAAAGTTACTGAAGATCCAGCAAGCCTATGAGTAATAGGTATGCCTACGTACGCTGGAGCAGCAATGCCAGATGTAACTCCTGGTACAACTTGTACAGGCACACCTTTTTTATGTAGATAGGAAGCCTCTTCCGCACCTCTACCAAACAAGAATGGATCACCACCTTTTAATCTGACTATAGAAGAACAAGTCTTTGCCAAATCAAAAAGAATATCATTCGTTTTTCTCTGAGGAACTGAATGATGACCACGTCTCTTACCCACTGAGTGAAGTTGACAATTAGACGATACTAATTTAAGTAATTCAACTGGAACTAGAGAATCGTATACAAGAGCATCGCATTGGCTAATTAATTTTTGTGCTTTAACTGTTAACAAATCAGGATCACCAGGACCTGCTCCTACAAGATAGACAGTGCCAAACTGATCTGTAGTCATGGCAAGTTTCCTAAAAGATTAACAAGCCCTAGGTGAATCACTTCAATCTCAAGCAAAGATTTAAGCTGTTCTCCTTTATTATCAATTTCTACATTTTTATTTGGAGTCAACAAATAAGGAATAGGAAGATAATTCTTTTCCTTTTTAACAGTATCTTGATTCCATCTAGACCATGAATAAAAAGGAATATTTAGTAATTTTTCTAAGGACTTAAGAAAAACACTTGAAGTATCTGAAGAGACAGGGTGATGAATCAATGCAGGTTGGACAAAAGGACTCTGACTAGTTATCAGATCATCTATTAATGATAGCCATGGCATCAAAGAACCTAGGAAAGGAAACAATTTTATATTTTGTCCCTCTTCTTGCAAACGTTTAAATATTTTTGGTACATCAATACAAACATGACTTCCAGGTAACAAAAAAAGAGGGACTAAAAACACTGACCTATTACCGATGTCAATTGGTTCTGGATTGTCATCAGTTAAAGCCTCTATTGAAACAGAGCGTTTTTTAAGTCGTTTTAATTGGTCAACCAAAGAAAGAAGAGATGGATGTATCTCACCAGCTCGCGAACCATGAACTAATAAATGTAAATGGTGAGGAGACTCACAATTAATTCTATTTGGTAACAAAGACAACTTTTGATGGACATCTGAAGATGTATTAGTACTTTCAACTAATTTATTAAAATTCAAATGATGAGAAATTTTAGATACTCGGGAACAAATAATTTCAGACGAAGAGAAGGCGTTGATCGAAGAAACACTCAATACAGAGGAAGAAAAAGATTCAAAAGTACTTTTCATAGAGACCTCTTTGCTATGAAAGAGGTTTGGGAAATGCTCAAAAGTGGAGCGATTAGAAGCCTCGGAGAAATTGGACGCCAATACTAAATGAGAAATTTTGAAACCAATTAATCAATTAAATGGATAGATATGATGTATTGAATGATACCAAAAGAAATAAAAAATTTGGTAAAACTTGATACATCAAAGATTCATATTTTAAAGGTTAATTATAAAGTCAAACTCTCAATCCTAATGGTGCAATACTACTTAGAAGGCAAAAAACTAAATAAAATTGAAAAAAATAAAGCTGCTAAGGATGGACTAGAAATAGGAAAGGATATAGACAAATTTGCTAAAATGGGATGGGAGCAAATGGATAAAACTGATTTAGAATTAAGATTGAAATGGTATGGGATGTTTTGGAGACCAAAAACCCCTGGAAAGTTTATGTTAAGGCTAAGAATACCTAATGGAATAATCAATGCAGAACAATTAAAGGTAATTGCATCAATTGTTGCGAGATATGGAGAGAATGGAAGTTGTGATATAACAACTAGACAAAATATACAACTTAGAGGTGTTTTGATTAGTGATTTGCCCGAGATATTAAATAGGTTAAAAAAAGTAAACATATCAACAACTCAATCTGGATTTGATAATCCAAGAAATGTTACTGGAAATCCCATCGCTGGAGTTGATCCAGAGGAAATTATAGACACAAGAAAATATACATCAAAAATGCAAGATTATTTAACTAATGAAGGTAAAGGAAACTCAGAATTTTCAAATCTTCCAAGGAAATGGAACACAGCTATAGCAGGGTCTAAAGATAATTTTCTTTTACATAATGATTTGATTTTTCATCCAGTTGAAATTAATGGGGTTTTAGGTTTTAGCGTTTGGATTGGCGGTGTACTTTCA
Source organism: uncultured Prochlorococcus sp. (assembly GCA_902564695.1). GTDB lineage: Bacteria > Cyanobacteriota > Cyanobacteriia > PCC-6307 > Cyanobiaceae > Prochlorococcus_B. The sequence goes on from CACFCB010000008.1 coordinate 20,581, forward strand.
TCAGTAATGAATGAATATGCAGTTCCGTTGAATGCCTGGGTTGAAGAAGAAAAAATATATGAATTAACATCAATTATTTTATCCCTCTGGAGAGATAATGGGGAACGCAATATAAGACCTAAAGGTAGATTTAGATTTTATTTAGATAAAATTGGCATTGAAAAATTTAGATATCTTATCGAAAAGCAATATGGAGCATTAAAAGAAGATCCAGGTTCAATATTTTCAGATAAACCAAGGTCATTTTTTGGAATTCATTCTCAAAAACAAGAAGGCAAATATTTTGCAGGAATTCATGTGCCAGTAGGTCGTCTTTTGGCTGAAGATTTACAAGATATAGCAAATATATGCGAGAATTTTGGTGATAAAGAAATAAGACTTACCGAAGACCAGAATATTATTTTTACTGGTATAGATACAAATCTAATTGAAGAATTTAAGGAGCAATCTATCTTACACAAGTTTCCATTAAAACCAGAAAATATTGCCGCAGGTACTGTTTCTTGTACTGGAAATACCTATTGTGGTTTCGCTCTGACAAATACAAAAGATCAAGCTTTAAAAATCTCGCATGAATTAGACAAAGAATTAGATTTGAAAGACGAATTAAAGATTCATTGGACTGGGTGTCCTAATAGTTGTGGTCAAGCCTACATGGGAGGAATTGGTTTAACGGGTAAAAAAGCTAAAAATAAAGAAGGAAAAACTGTTGAAGCTTATGATATAAGCATTGGTGGATCACAAGGGCCTAATTATAAATTAGGAGAATTAATAAAAAAATCTGTCCCTCAAGATGAATTAAAAGATGTACTAAAAGATTTACTTATTTCAAATTTTGAGGCAAAAGAAAAAATATTTTCAAGTAAAAAATCTGGTTCAATTTCTCGTTTCATGAATTGGTTTAACAACCTTGGCAAAGAGAAACCCTTGGTGAATAGAGCCAATGGAAGCCCCGACATCTTTTCCAAATTTATGAATCGAATTAGTAATTAATTCGATTTTATAAAAAATTATTTTTATTACTTTTTAAATTTATGACTCAAAGTACTTCTCAAATGAGCTACGTCTTACCTAAAGATTCAATTTCTCGTTTCATGAATTGGTTTAACAACCTTGGCAAAGAGAAACCCTTGGTGAATAGAGCCAATGGAAGCCCCGACATCTTTTCCAAATTTATGAATCGAATTAGTAATTAATTCGATTTTATAAAAAATTATTTATTATTACTTTTTAAATTTATGACTCAAAGTGCTTCTCAGATGGATTACGTCCTACCAAATGAATTGGTAGATGGAATGATCGCTGCGGGTGGTAAGAAATCATCTGTAAGCGTAAAAAACTTGCTAATAAGAGGCTTCTATTCTGGAGCAATTTTAGGTTTAGCGACATGTCTTGCAATTACTATAGGTATTCAATCTGGGATGCCTTGGTTAGGGTCTTTCATATTTCCTTTTGGTTTTGCAAGTATTGTTCTTTTTGGAATGGAACTTGTTACTGGTAATTTTGCTTTACTGCCTATGGCTGTATGGGCAGGTAAAAGTTCTTGGACTGCAACTGTAAGAAATTGGCTATGGGTTTGGATCGGTAATTTTCTAGGTACAGCATTTGTTGCCGTATTACTTTCAATTAGTTTATCTAGTGCTGGAAATGTAGATCCTTTAACTGCAGCTGAAGGTGGAAAAGGATGGGCAGTTGTAGCAGCAAAAATAATAGCTATACATAAAGCAAACACAGTTGTGAAATATGAAGCGCTTGGAAGTACTGGTTTTTTCCTTGCATTTTTACGTGGAGTAATTGCAAACTGGCTGGTTTGTTTAGGTGTAACAATGGCGCTTGTAAGTAAAAGTGTTCCAGGAAAGATACTTGCTTGCTGGCTACCTATAACTGCATTCCAAACAATGGGAATGGAGCACATAGTAGTTAATATGTTTTTGCATACAACTGGCCCTCTACTTGGTTCGGGTATTCCTTTTACAAAAGTAATTTTTTGGAATTTCTTACCAGTGACCATTGGCAATATTGTTGGAGGAATGGTATTTATTGGAATGCTGTTCTATAGCACCCACAAAACTCCTTTCTCTAATGTTTTACCAGACGTAAAAGATGAAAAATTAGAACGAGAGCTCGAAGCACAACTTGGTGCAAGATAAAATTAAAAAAATTAAATTTTAAACTAAATTAAGAAAGCCTAGAAAGTTGTATTCTAGGCTTTCTTAATATGTCTACTATTTAATAGTTATTAATAGGGTTTTAAACCATTTTCAATTAATCTCTAAACAAATCAGATACTTGACTTGATCAATAAACAAATAGTAAGTTAAAAAATTACTCTAATTAATTATTTTCTAATCCACCCAATTTAAATTCTATGATTATTGAAGAAAGCAATATATGGGATGCCATTAATAACGCAAAAAAAACCAAGCCTAGCGCTGAGTGGCTTAAAAATGCATACAATCCAAATATTAACTTTGAACTCAGGCAAGAAATCGCAATTCGCTTAGGACAATTATCAAAAGTAGGATGGATCAAAATCAAAGATCTAATTCATACATATGGCAACCGAGATGAACTAATCCTAGCTGCAGGACTTACTTATCAAGATGATGCCAAAGAATGGCTCTTAAAACATCTTTATAGTGATGACACTGTGAATATCAAAGTCGTAGAAGCTTTGGCTTGTTGGGGAGGAACATTACCGATTGAGCTTATCAAAAAAATATTAGAAGAAAAAAGTGAAAAAATGCAAATAGCTGGTCTTGAATTACTAAAATTTAAAGCTCATTTACTTTCTGATTTTGATTTACTTGACATAGCAAAATCACCTTTAAATGATTTCAGAGAAGAGATAGTGATCAAAACACTGACAATCATTCAAAGACGTGAAAGCTTAGAAATCTGTTTGGCTATAAGCGATGTAATAGAAAAAGGCTCGGATAAATCTGCATACTATGGACTAATGGCTCTTGGTTCAATCGGAACTACCATTAGTAAAAATATCCTATTAGATTTAGTTAAAAATTTAAAGAATTCTAAGCGCAAAGAACTTGCAAAAAAACAACTGAACTTTGAAATATAAACTCTAATGACAAAAAAATATGAAGAATTTAAAACCTATTTAAAAAAAATAGGTAGTGGGGAATTTACAGGAAAAAGTCTCACTCGTGAAGAAACTAAATCAGCTCTTAAGATGATGCTGAAAGAAGATGCAAGTGCAGCCCAAATTGGTGGCTTCTTGATTGCACATAGAATTAGACGTCCTATCCCTGAAGAATTAGCTGGGATGATAGATGCATATATAGAACTAGGACCAAAGATTCAATCACCCAGTAATAAACGTGAACCTATATTTTTTGGGATGCCTTTTGATGGTCGAAAAAAAACAGCACCAATTTACCCTCTAACAACTTTACTATTACTAACTCAGAAACAGCCTGTTATTTTGCATGGTGGTTCTCGTATGCCAGTAAAATATGGAGTTACCCATAACGAACTCTTTAAAGCCCTAGGAATAAATTTAACCGGTCTATCCATAGAACAACTGCAAAGTTTTTTCAACCATAACGACCTAGCTTTAATACATCAACCAGATCATTTTCCACTAGCTGAAAATTTAATTCCTTACAGAGATCAAATAGGTAAGCGACCACCTCTAGCAAGTATGGAATTAATCTGGACATGTCATCAAGGAAGTCATCTACATATAAGTGGCTATGTTCATTCTCCTACTGAAGAAAGACACTGGAAAACACTTGAGATGATGGGAGAACAAAATATAATTACTATCAAAGGACTTGAAGGTGGGACAGATCTTTCAATAAGTCGTTCTTCAACAATTGGACAGTACAAAAATCAACAAGGAACTAGAAAAGTTTTTCATGCCAAAGACTATGGATGTTCAGGACAAGATGTTGAATGGAGCGATATCAAAGAATGGAAGAGCTTTGCCTTACAAGCTCTTAACGGCGAGGGCCCTTTAACTAGAGCGCTAGAGTGGAATGCAGGCATTTATTTTTTTTATGCAGGCTTAAGCTCTGATATTCAAGAAGGAATTGATCAAGCAAAAACAATAATGAAATCAGGAATTGCGTTGAATCACCTAGAAAAATTAATTACTTGGAAAGAAAACAATATTAATTAAGAAAAAATTAGAAAAAATATTTAATACAAAGTTTTTTCCATTAAATAGCGAGAAAAATCTACACCACCTATTTGAATTTCTTGCGGTGCAATGATTGTCCATCCATGGCGTAAAAAAAGTTTATAACTAAATAAACTTGCCTCAGTTTGTAAATTAATAGGTCTATCTTTTAAGGAATCTTGCTCAATTTGATGTAATAGAGCAGTGGCATGGCCTTGTCGTGATGAACGTCCTCTGCAATAAAGTAATGCCAATCGATCATGTGGATATTTTAATCCAAATGCTTCAATCTTGTTATTAACACAACTTACCCACCCACGACCATACTTTAGAGGTTTATCTAAAACACCAGGCAGATAAGCTAAAGCTGACCAAGCATCAATCTGTTTCTGACTATACAAGGATTTATCACAAGTTCGAATAGCATCCTCATAGACTTCTCTTAGAGCTATTTCATCAGAAATCTCACAAGGTCTTAAATATCGATTTAGGCTTGTCTGATAAAAAGATTCCAAGTTCTATGAAAATATGAGAGGGTGAATAAATTATGAGTGATTTGCTGTGAGAAGGCTAAAAATTCCTACCCTTTTAGGAGCTTTCATAACACTTCTAGATGATCGATTAGGCGAAACTATAGTCTTACCTTTATTACCTTTTTTATTAGAGCAATTCACAACAAGCGCTACTACTCTTGGTTTTTTAACAGGCACCTATGCAATATCTCAATTCGCTGCATCTCCATTAATTGGAGCGATGAGTGATCGTTTTGGCCGAAAGCCTATTATGATTACATGCGTATCTGGCTCAGTCATTGGAATATGTTTATTTGCAATAACTGTTACTCTAAACTGGGATAATTATTTACCTTTATGGGCCTCAACTTTACCCTTAAGTTTACTATTTTTAGCAAGAACAATAGATGGAATAAGTGGAGGCACAGCTGCAACTGCAACTACAATACTGGCAGATATATCTACTCCTGAAAATCGAGCAAAAACTTTTGGATTAATAGGAGTAGCATTTGGTTTAGGTTTTATTCTTGGACCAGGATTAGGAACAGCACTTGCTAAGTTTAGTGTTACTTTACCGGTATGGGTAGCAAGCGGATTTGCAATATTCAATCTTATTTTTGTGATTTGGTTTTTACCTGAAACTTTACCGAAAAGTAAAAGAAATTTATTACCAAGAAAAAGAGATCTTAATCCAATTAGTCAACTATTAATTATATTTAAAAATCCATTATCCAGGCGATTATGTTTATCATTTTTTGTTTTCTTTATGGCATTTAATGGCTTTACTGCTGTTTTAGTACTGTATTTAAAAGAAAAATTTGAATGGAGTCCAGAATTATGCAGTGCAGCTTTTATAGTCGTTGGAGTTATCGCAATGATTGTACAAGGTGCCTTAATAGGTCCTTTAGTGAAAAGATTTGGAGAATCGAGATTAACTTTTATTGGTATTGGTTTTGTAATGACTGGGTGTATTCTTTTGACACTGGCCAAAATAGACACCTCCATTCCTCTTGTATTTTCGGGCGTAGCAATACTTGCAATGGGAACAGGAGTGATCACACCTAGCTTAAGAGCAATAATTTCTCGACGATTAAACTCTATTGGGCAAGGTGCAGTATTAGGAAATCTACAAGGCTTACAAAGTCTGGGAACCTTTCTTGGCGCTATAGCTGCTGGGCGTTCATATGATCTTTTTGGTCCAAGAAGTCCATTTTTGGGGACAATATTGCTCTTGCTATTCGTTATGTTTTTAATTTCTGGCAAAAATAAAAAAATTAACGTCTAGACTTATAGAGGAGTAAGATATTAAAGTTAAAGTGAATTAATAAATAATTAATAGATATGAGTACTCCAAACATCGACAATGAAACTTATATTAATCGTGAACTTAGTTGGATAGATTTTAATAAGCGTGTACTAGAACTTGCTATCGAAGAAGAGACACCATTACTTGAGAAAATTAAATTTACCTCAATTTTTAGTAATAATTTAGACGAGTTCTTTATGGTTAGAGTTGCTTCATTAAAGTCACAAGTTGATGGTGGTATCTTAAAAAAAAGCCAAGATGGAAAATCAGCCGAAGAACAACTTATTGCAATAAGAAATTATTTAGATCCTATTTTAAAAAAACAACAATATAAAACAAAAGAATATATAACAGAAGAATTTAAAAAAAATAATTTATTTATACTTGAATATAAAGAATTAAACAAAAAGCAAAAGCTTTGGATTGATAATTACTTTATCAATGCAATTTTCCCGATATTAACTCCATTAGCGGTTGATCCAGCTCACCCATTTCCTTTCATAAGCAATCTTAGTTTAAATTTAGCTGCTATTATCGTTGATAAAGAATCAGAAAAAGAACAGTTTGCACGTATAAAGATTCCAGGCGAGAGTATTTCTAGATTTATAAGTATTCCACTCGAACTAGATAATAATGAGTCAATAATCTATACAGGGATTCCTATTGAACAAATTATTGCAAATAATCTATCAATGCTTTTTCCAGGAATGGAAGTTAAAGAATATTCTTTCTTTCGTGTAACAAGAGATGCTGATCTTGAACTTAGAGATATTGAAGCTGATGATTTGATGAGCGCCCTAGAAGAAGGCCTACGCAAACGCAGAAAGGGAGGTGAAGTAGTAAGACTCGAAGTTTCCTCAAATACACCAGAAAGTATTCTTGATCTTTTACAAGAAGGAATGCATGTTGAAAAAGAAAATTTATATCAAATTGAAGGATTATTAGCGTTAGATGAACTAATAGAGTTAACAAGTATCAATTTTCCAGAGCTAAAATTTAAAGAGCATCAAGGAACTACACATAATTTACTTAAAAATAGTCAATTACGAGATAATGAAGATTTAGTAATAAGAAATAAAAATAGTTTTAAAAGCATATTTTCTATTATTCGACGTAATGATTTATTAGTTCATCACCCATACAATCTTTTCTCAACATCAGTCGAGGAGTTTATAAATCAAGCTGCCGAAGATACTCAAGTAATGGGAATCAAAATGACTTTATATAGAATTTCAAAAGACTCTTTGATTATTGATGCACTAATTAGAGCCGCTGAAAAAGGGAAGCAAGTAATGGCTCTAGTTGAACTCAAAGCCAGATTTGATGAAGATAATAATATACAATGGGCAAAGCAACTTGAACAATCAGGAGTTCATGTTGTCTATGGAGTCATTGGACTTAAAACCCATACAAAAATCGCCTTAGTTATAAGAAAAGAAAAAAACAGATTAAGAACATACTTTCATATTGGGACTGGAAATTACAATTTAAAAACTTCTAAAACATATACAGATATTGGCTTATTATCATGTCAACCTGAACTGGGACAAGATCTTATTGAACTATTTAATTATCTAACAGGTTTTGCTAAACAACAATCCTATAGAAAATTATTAGTTGCTCCAGTAACTCTTAGGAATGGAATAGAAAAATTAATCAAAAGAGAAATCAAATATGCAAAAAATGGTTTGCCTGCAAAAATAATAGCTAAAATGAATTCACTTGTTGATCCAGAAATTATAAAATTACTCTATGAAGCATCACAAGAAGGAGTCAAAATTGAACTCATAATAAGAGGTATGTGTTGCCTATATCCCCAAAAAAAAGGGTTAAGCGAAAATATAAAAGTAACAAGCATTATTGGTCGATTTTTAGAGCATTCAAGAATTTTTTGGTTTAATAACGATGGGAATTCTGAAGTTTTTATTGGAAGTGCAGACTGGATGAGGCGCAATTTAGACAGAAGAGTGGAAGCAGTAACACCAGTTGAAGATATAAAAATCAAAAAAGAAATCAAACACTTATTAGATTTTTACTTAGAAGAAAATAAAGATGCATGGACCATGCAAAATGACGGAAGCTACACTAAAAATAAAGCTATGAATGACAAAAAAATATATATTCAAGAAAAAATTATCAAACTTTATAGAAAAGAAGCAAATTGATTGTGTAAAAATTTTATAAAAACATTTTAACTATTTTTTTGATGCGCTTTATACCTAATTAGCACAAAAAACATAAATTTTTCGTTTCAATTAGTCAACTTCTCCTTATAAGTGCTAACTTCTTAATAAATCTAACTTCAAGAGGCCAGGGTGATGGGGATCCCGCTGGAATCTGCCAAAGATCTTTCTGACGTTTCATCAGAGAAGTCAAATTCGGCAAATACAACTGAAAAAGTAGCTACATCAACTGTAAGTAGTCAAAAAACTCGAGGACCAAAAAAGCAAAATAACCGTCTAGCTACTGATGCAATAGGTTTCTATCTCACAAGTATTGGAAGAGTCCCACTTTTAACTCCTGCAGAAGAAATTGAACTTGCACATCACGTTCAACAAATGAAAGATTTGTTGAACCTTCCTCTAGAAGAACGCACAACTCGTCAGAAACACAAAATAAAAATGGGTAAACGCGCCAGAGATCGTATGATGGCAGCGAATCTAAGACTTGTTGTAAGCGTTGCAAAAAAATACCAAAATCAAGGTTTAGAATTACTTGATTTAGTACAAGAAGGTGCAATTGGTCTTGAAAGAGCTGTTGATAAATTTGATCCCGCAATGGGTTATAAATTCTCTACCTATGCATACTGGTGGATTCGACAAGGTATGACTCGTGCAATTGATAATAGTGCCAGAACTATTCGACTACCAATACATATCAGCGAAAAACTCTCAAAAATGCGCCGTATATCACGCGAATTATCACACCGATTTGGAAGGCAGCCAAATCGACTAGAGCTAGCCAATGCAATGGGAATTGAGCCTCAAGATCTAGAGGATCTTGTATCGCAAAGTGCTCCGTGTGCATCTCTTGATGCTCATGCACGAGGAGAAGAAGATCGTAGTACTCTAGGCGAATTAATTCCAGATCCAAATTATGATGAGCCGATGGAAGGCATGGATAGGAGTATTCAAAAAGAACACCTCGGTGGGTGGTTATCTCAATTAAATGAAAGAGAGCAAAAAATCATGAGACTTAGATTTGGTCTTGATGGAGAAGAACCACTTACTCTTGCTGAAATTGGAAGACAAATAAATGTATCTAGAGAACGTGTAAGACAACTAGAGGCAAAAGCAATTTTAAAATTAAGGGTAATGACTACTCATCAAAACGCTGCTTAAACATTGCCTGACCAAATAGCTATTATTTTTATTGGTTTTTGGATAATAGCAATTTTAATAATTGCATTTTTATGTAAAAAATATTTTCCCAAAAAAGAAGAGTTAAGTCGCAAAATCATTCATATTGGAACAGGTCCAGTTATTTTATTAGCTGAATTATTGAATATTCCAAAAAATATAGCTTTCTTTTCTGCATTTTTTATAACCATAGCTTTAGGTATTAATTATCAATTCCGGTTATTACCCGCCATTGAGGATATAGAGAGAAAAAGTTTTGGAACAATTGCCTATGGTATGAGTATTACGCTTTTACTCTTAATTTTCTGGCCAAACTACTCATCATCTATTTCAATAGGTGTCCTAGCGATGGCATTTGGTGATGGATTAGCAGGGTTAATTGGAAGATCAATTACTTCTCCAAAATGGTTAGTACTTGGTCAAACAAAATCAATCGCTGGAACAGTCACTATGTTATCTGTAGTAGCTATTACTACTTCAATAATCTCTTCAATAAATAATCTTGAAATAGAGTCTCTAGAAATAATAGTCATATCACTAATAGCAACTTTTTTAGAACAAATCAGTCCATGGGGTATTGACAATATAACTGTTCCAATTGGAGTCACCTGTCTAGGAATATGGCTGATAGGTACATAAAAATTACCTAATTTAATTTATTTGACTGATTGAGCTAGCTCCTCTAATAAAATTTCTGTTGTAGAAATATTTATACATGCATCAGTCACACTTTGTCCATAGGTAAGTTTTGACAAATCCGAATTTAATTTTTGATTGCCTTCCACAAGATGACTTTCAATCATCACACCCATTACATTCTTTGATCCACCTTTTAACTGTGATGCGACATTACGTAAAACTTCTGATTGCTTACGAAAATCCTTATTTGAATTTCCATGGCTACAGTCAACCATAACTCTTTCAGGCATCTTAAATTTTGCTAATTCATCTACAATTAAATTAATTGCATCAAGATGATAATTAGTGCCATTGTTACCGCCTCTTAGAACAAGATGACCATCTGGATTGCCTGTAGTGCTAACTATTGATGCATGTCCATCATTATTAATTCCTAAAAAATGATGGGGTTTTGAAGCCGCCTGCATCGCATTAATTGCTATCGTTGCAGTCCCATCAGTACCATTTTTGTACCCAACCGGCATAGATAAGCCTGAAGCCATTTCTCTATGTGTCTGACTTTCTGTAGTTCTTGCTCCAATAGCAGTCCAGCTAATTAAATCAGCAATATATTGAGGAACAACTGGATCAAGTAATTCAGTAGCTGCTGGCATGCCTTGTCTAGCTAAGTCAAGCAATAAACCTCGTGCTTTTCTTAATCCAGTATTTATATCGTAGGAATTATCAAGATGAGGATCATTAATAAGCCCTTTCCAACCAACGGTTGTACGTGGTTTCTCAAAATAAACACGCATAACAATTTCTAGCTCTTGACTATGTTTAACTCTCAATGGGGCTAAACGCTTTGCGTATTCAAGAGCAGCATCTACATCATGAACAGAGCATGGTCCAACAATGACCAAAATGCGTGGATCAATACCATGAAGAATTGATTGAATCTTTTTTCGAGTAGTAGAAACAACTTCAGAAGCAGCCTTATCTAGTGGCAAATCCCTATGAATTAATGCTGGTGACATTAATGGACGAGTTTCGACCACATGAAGGTCAGAGGTGCTATCCACCATTGAAAAATATGATGAGGTGGACATTTAAAACGTGATCATAGATATAAGATTAGAGAAGTATCAGTCATAGGGGGGTAATAAATTGCATTATCTGAATGTTTGTTCAAGAAACATGCGGTTGTAAAAAATGAAAATAAAAGGCTCTCACTCAAATACATCCTCTCTTGAGATTTAAAATGCTGAAAAATTATTTATCACATGTTGAAGAAAGAAAAGCTTTGGGTATCCCTCCGCTTCCTTTAGATGCAAAACAGACTCAGGCTTTAACAAAATTATTAGAGAAGCCAGATAAAGAAATCGATGCCAATTTCTTGCTGGAGCTTCTTATCAATAGAATTCCTCCAGGAGTTGACCAAGCCTCTTATGTTAAAGCAACTTGGCTGAGCTCAATTGCTCAAGAAGAATTAAAGAGCCCATTGGTTAGTCCTTTAAAAGCCACTGAACTTTTGGGAACAATGATTGGGGGATACAATGTAGCAGCTTTAATAGAAATACTAAAATCTAAAAATAAAGAATTAGCAACCTCAGCATGCGAATCACTGAGTAATACTCTTTTAGTTTATGATGCTTTGAATGACATTTTAGAATTAGCAAAAAACAATAAATATGCAGAAAAAGTTATCAATAGTTGGTCCAATGGAGAATGGTTTACCAATAAAAAACCTTTGGCAGAAGAACTTACAGTAACAGTTTTTAAAGTTGAAGGAGAAACAAATACAGATGATCTCTCTCCAGCAACTCATGCCACAACTAGACCAGATATTCCTCTTCATGCTCTAGCAATGCTAGAAACTAGAGATCCAAATGGTTTAAGTACTATTGAAGAATTAAAAAACAAAGGACATTCAATTGCATATGTTGGCGATGTAGTTGGAACAGGAAGCTCAAGAAAATCAGCAATCAATTCTGTACTTTGGCATATAGGACAAGATATACCTTACGTACCAAATAAACGAGGGAGTGGGGTCGTAATAGGAGGCAAAATTGCTCCTATCTTCTTTAATACTGCTGAAGATTCAGGAGCACTTCCTATTGAATGCGATGTAAGCAAACTCAAAACAGGTGATGTCATAACTATTTTTCCTTATAAAGGAGAGATTAGAAGATATACCAATGAAGCAAACGTTGGAGAACTTTTATCAACATTTGACTTGTCACCTCAAACTATTACTGATGAAGTTAGAGCCGGTGGACGCATTCCTTTGATGATTGGAAGAGCCTTAACAGACAAAATCAGAGCAAAATTAAAACTTACACCTTCTAATCTTTTTATTCGTCCAGGCCAGCCACCAGTATCCAAGCATGGTTTCACACAAGCACAAAAAATTGTTGGAAAAGCATGTGGTTTAACAGGAGTTCTTCCTGGTGCCAGTTGTGAACCAATAATGACAACAGTAGGTAGTCAAGATACGACCGGCCCAATGACCAGAGATGAAATGAAAGAATTAGCCTGTTTAGGATTTTCTGCTGATTTAGTTATGCAGAGTTTCTGTCATACAGCTGCATATCCGAAACCTGTCGATATCAAGACTCAAAAAGAACTACCTGATTTTTTTGCTGAAAGAGGAGGCATAGCCCTAAAACCTGGTGATGGGATTATTCACAGTTGGTTAAATAGGATGCTTTTACCTGACACTGTAGGCACCGGTGGTGATAGCCATACTCGATTTCCTTTGGGCATTTCATTTCCAGGAGGGTCAGGAGTCGTAGCATTTGCAGCTGCAATTGGTTCTATGCCTTTAGACATGCCAGAGTCAGTCCTTGTCCGTTTTGAAGGGTCTTTACAAACTGGAGTCACTTTAAGAGATGTCGTTAATGCTATCCCATGGATGGCCATCCAAAGAGGTCTCTTAACTGTTGAAAAAAGCAACAAAGTCAATATATTTAATGGAAAAATATTAGAAATTGAAGGACTCCCAAATCTAAAACTAGAGCAAGCCTTTGAACTAACTGATGCAAGTGCAGAAAGATCATGTGCAGGATGCACTATTCAACTATCTGAAGCAACAATCAGTGAATATTTAACAAGCAATATTGTTTTACTAAAAAATATGATTGCAAGAGGATACAAAGATGCAAGAACAATAGGTAGAAGAATTAAAGAAATGGAAGATTGGTTAAAAAAACCGGAATTGTTAAAAGCTGATTTGAATGCTAAATACTCAGAAATTATCGAAATAAATTTAAATGAATTAAAAGAACCCGTTTTAGCTTGTCCAAATGATCCCGATAACGTCAAACTTTTAAGCGACGTCGCAGGCACTCCTATTCAAGAAGTTTTTATTGGATCTTGTATGACTAATATTGGACATTATCGAGCAGCTGCAAAAATCCTCGAAGGAGAGGGAAAAAATTCCGCTCGCTTATGGGTATGTCCACCAACGCGAATGGATGAAGAAATTTTAAAACAAGAAGGCTATTACGAAATTTTTGAAAAAGCTGGAAGCCGAATGGAAATGCCTGGTTGTTCTCTGTGCATGGGTAATCAAGCTCGTGTAGAAGACAATACAACTGTATTCTCGACAAGTACTAGGAATTTTAATAACAGATTAGGAAAAGGTGCTCAAGTATTCTTAGGAAGTGCCGAACTAGCTGCAGTTTGCGCTTTACTTGGTCATATCCCAACAACTAAAGAGTATCTTGAAATAGCTTCAAGAAAAGTTTCCCCTTTAACTAACGAAATTTACAGGTACTTAAACTTTAATGAAATACCAAATTTTATCGAAGATGGTCGTGTAATAACAAAAGAACAAGAAGCCTCTATTTTACAAAACTAAGCTGCTTTCAATGATCAAAAGTACAAGTCAAAGTCCTATACAAAAAAAATCAAATCAAAGCATAAAAAAATTACTTCAGAAAAAATGGCTTACTGTCATTCTTGCTCTCATCCTTACAGGATTAGGTGCCGCTTTAACAGGAATATTATTTAAAACGGGAATTCACACATTAGAAAATTATCGATCAAATCTTCTTAGACATATACCAAGATGGATAGTCTTACCAATATTAGGAACATTAGGAGGACTAATTTCTGGGTCACTAATTCAAAATTTTTCACCTGCTGCAAAAGGAGCAGGAGTTAGCCACATCATTGCTTTTCTTCGACATAAACCAGTCCCTATGGGATTGAGAGTTGGAATAGTCAAACTATTTGCTGGAATAATTGCAATTGGTAGTGGATTCCCACTGGGACCAGAGGGCCCAGCAGTACAAATGGGAGGTTCAGTAGCATGGAAAATGGCAAAATGGTTAAAAGCTCCAATTTCATTTCGTAGAGTCATAGTCGCAGCAGGAGGGGGGGCTGGAATCGCAGCTATTTTCAGTGCACCAATTGGTGGTTTTATCTATGCAGTAGAAGAACTTCTAAATTCGGCTAGACCAGTAGTCCTATTGCTAGTGGTCGTAACAACATTCTGGGCTGATAGTTGTGCTGATATTTTGCAAGCAATTGGACTGGATCAAAAAGCTGGTGGATTTGTAAATAATTTAGGTTTTCAATTAGAGAGAGCATATACACCAATAATAAAGTTCTTTCCAATAGACTTTTTATATCTCATAGCTTTAGGCATTTTGCTTGGACTCTTAGCGGAAATTTATTGTCAATATGTTCTAAAAATGCAAGTAATTGGAAACAGGTTTTTTAAAAATAAAACTGTTGAAAGGATGAGTTTATCGGGTTTAATATTAGGTACAATATATTCAATTGTTCCTGAAAATTTTCATAATATTGAGGGATTGCAAAAGTTAATTGTTAATGAAAGTAGCAGTTTTACACTCTCATTAAGTATATTTTTATTATTATTTTTTTCATCTGGTCTAGCTGCTGCATCAGGAGCTCCAGGTGGATTATTCTATCCAATGTTAACCCTTGGAGGAGCAATAGGTTTAGCAAGTAGTATTGGAGTAGAAACCTTAACAGGCCATGTGCCTTCAACATACATATTTGCTGGCATGGGAGGATTTGTTGCTGGCTGTTCGAGAACACCATTAACAGCAATGTTTTTAGCATTTGCATTAACAAAAAATCTACTTATACTAAAACCCCTTTTAATTACATGTATTGCAAGCTTTTTAACCGCCAGAATATTTAATGCACATTCTATTTATGAAAGACAAATTGAGATTGAAGAAGGTGAATTAATACAATAATTTTTAACTTTCTTTAAATGAAATATTGTGCACATTAGAATTAATAATAATACATCTAAGACCTATTAATAATAACCATCCCAACATATTAACTCTACTGTCAAATAATGGAATATCTGTAGCATGGAAACAAATAAGAATCAAAACAGATGTCCACCAAGCACGATCAATAATTGAAATTTTTTGATCATTTAATTTATGAAAGATTCCATAATAAGATGAAACTATTAATAAGAAAAAGACAAATATATTCATCAAAAGAGAAACTAAAATACCATGACTAATTGCAAGTTCTAAAGGCAAGTTATGTGAATGACCATGAGATAAACCTGATCTCAAAGGATAAATAATTGAAAAAGCTGCTGCTCCCCATCCCCAAAAAGGTTTTTCAAAAATTAAATCAATCGCAATTTTCCATTGACCAATACGTGTTGCTTCAAGAGGTCTGGCATCTACAAACTTCATATCATTTAATCTCATCCAGATTGATTCCGGTACAATGGTTCTTGCAAATTGTTGTATTTGAAAATCAAAAAATGGTAAGACGGCAATTATAACTGGAAGAAAACTAATTAGCATTAAGGGTATTAACCAGCCCCAAGATGCAGATCCAAAAACTAAAGGTAATGCTAAAAATATTGCTCCCCATGCGTTTCGAGAATCAGTCAAAATCATTGCCAAAACAAATGTAATCAAAAAAGCAAAGGGAATAAGTCGGTTTCTTCCAAAAATAAAAGGCTGCAGAAAAGATGCCAAACAGAATGGCCATACTCCCGATAACCATGCTGCAGTTATATTTGCATAATCAAACAACCCGGACAATCTACCGAAAGGCTCTCCGCCTGGAGCAATAAACCAAATAATTAAACCATTAAAAAGCTCCAAAGGTCCCTGCCATCCAAGCCATAATTGACCAAAGCCAGTTATCAAAACAGGTAAAGTCCCCAAAACAAGCCAAGAAGCACATTTTTTTCTTCTTTCTTGACTTACTAAATATGGTTGTAAGCCCCAAAAGCACCAAAAAAATGGAAACCAATTAAAAAGACCAATCCATGCTAACCATCCAGTTTGGGAGCGAATGCAACCAATTAACATCAAAACAAATACAAGCACTAAAGGATAATTCCAATATTCCCTCCAATAGAAATCCCTTCTATTAAAACTTCCTTCAATAAGAGCTACAAGCAAAAATATATAAGAAATTACGGCACTTGAAGGCAAGCAAAATACTCCTATTTGAAAACAGCTCCAACCAATGTTTTTTAATAAATTATTTTTTAAATTAAAGAAGTTAACACCATTAATCATGTAAATACAGCGGTTCTTCCGTTATAAACAATAACTTGCCTTCTTAAATGCAATCTTAAAGCTCTTGCCAAGGCAACTCTCTCTAAATCTCTACCTTTTCTTATTAAGTCTGAAACCTCATCACGGTGACTCACATTTGATATGGTTTGTTCAATTATAGGACCAGCATCAAGATCCTTAGTGACATAATGTGCAGTTGCACCAATTAATTTTACCCCTCTTTCCCAAGCTTGATGATATGGTTGAGCACCTTTAAAAGCTGGAAGAAAAGAATGATGAATATTAATTAAGTGGGGAAACTTATCTAAAAATGAGCTACTTAAAATCTGCATATATTTGGCCAAAACCCCTAAATCAATTTTATACTCATTCATTAATTCTAAAATTTTACTTTCTGAATCTGATTTATTATTTTTATTTACTTCTATATGCTTAAAAGGAATATGAAAGCCTAAGCAAATTTCCTCTAAATCTAAATGATTTGAAATAACCAAAGGAACATTCATACATAATTCGCCCGTCTTAACTCTCCATAAAAGATCAACTAAGCAGTGACTCTGCTTACTCACAAAAATTGCAACATTAGGAATGTCATCTGAAAAACTCAATACTGCTTTTCCATTCAATCGCTGCTCTAGTAAAATCACCTCAGAATTGATTTCATTTTTATCTAACAAAAACCCATCGAAATCCCACTCAATCCGGCTAAGAAACAATTTTGCATCAGAGTCTGTATGGTGATCGGCATGTCTAATATTCCCATTTTTACTTGCAATCCAACTTGCCAAATCACTAACAAGTCCAGGCTTATCGGGACAAATGAACTGTAAGATAACTGTTTTGATGTCCACTCTTTCTATATCCATTAAATTTAACTATTCTCTTTTTTAGACCACTCATTGCAAATTAACAAGCAAATTTAATAGCATTTGTGCAAATGGATAGGCAAAAAGCAAAAAAAAATCATATAGAAATATCAATTATCGGAGGTGGAATAGCTGGAATTACAACTGCTTTTCATCTTGTACAAAAAGGTTATAAAGTAAATTTAATTGACCCAAAAGTTAACTCAAAAATCAATAATTTAATTCCACAAAATGGATCACAAGCAGCATTGGGTGTATTGATGGGAAATAGCTACAAAAGATCAAAAGGAAGAGCCTTTTTACTAAGAAATAAAAGTATGCAATTATGGAGAGAATGGCTATTTCAAATAGATCCTTCTAAATCAGTTATTAAATTAGAAAAGCCATTGATTCAATTAGCAAATACAGAAAAAGAATATCAATCTATGATTAAAATAAGTCAAACTAAAAAAAAATATGGAATTGAACTTTTAGATAATATATCTATAGATTTCTGGAGCTCAATCTTTGAAAAAAAAATTATAGGCGGTCTAGCATCTCATAACGATGGTCGATTAAATCCTACAAACTTATTAAATATTTTGATGAATAATCTGGATAATTTAAAGGTCAATAAAATTGAAAATAATGTAATGCAAATTAAAAGAAATAATAATTCAATTCATAAAAGCTGGAATATTTATTTAGACAATAATCAATCTATTAATCAAGATTGTGTCGTGATTTGTTCCGCATTAAATACTCAAGAACTTCTAAAACCATTAGGTCATAAAATACTTTTAGAACCAATATTAGGACAAGTTATTGAGTTGGAATTAGAGCATAAAACTAAAAATTGGGAAAAATGGCCTGCGGTATTAAATTATCAATCTATAAATTTCTTACACCATAAACCAAAGCACATATTGATGGGAGCAACTATTGAAAGAGGAATTCAAGCAAGTGTTTTGGATAAACAAAAAATGTTAAATATGAATAACTCAGCTCCGAATTGGATAAAAAACGCTCAAATCAACCATGAATGGAAAGGACTAAGAGCGAGACCAATAGGTGAACCCTCTCCATTATTAAAAGAATTAGAGAAAGGATTATTAATTAACTCAGGACATTACAGAAACGGGATTCTGTTAGCACCTGCTTGTGCTGAATGGATTGGATTTAAAATTGAAAACTTATAATTCTTAGATAAAAAGTTTTTCACTATTTAGTCTCAGTAAACTCAGCATCAATAACATCATCACCATCGTTTTTCTTATTATTATTTGTATCTTCAGCAGCTTGAGAAGCAGCATTTGCTTGCTGATATACAGAGGCACCTAGTGAATACAATTCTTGTTGAAGCTCTTCCACTAATGATTTCATAGATTCATAATCATCTTTTTCAGTTGCCTCTTTCAACTTAATACGTTTTTCTTCAACTTTATTTTTGGCAGCATCATCTACTTTATCTCCGAGTTCACCAATTTGTTTTTCAGCTTGATAAACAAGCGTTTCGGCTTGATTTTTAATATCGATCTTTTCACGTTTTTCTTTATCAGCTGAAGCATTCATTTCTGCATCTTTAACCATTTTATCTACTTCATTGTCAGACAAAGTAGATGCTCCAGTGATGGAAATACTTTGTTCTTTTCCACTTCCCTTATCTTTCGCTGTGACGCTGAGAATACCATTTGCATCAATATCAAAAGTTACTTCGATTTGAGGAACGCCACGTGGAGCTGGCGGGATCCCATCTAAGCGAAAAGTCCCCAAACTTTTATTATCAGAAGCCATCTCACGTTCTCCTTGTAAAACGTGAATTTCTACATTGGTTTGGCCATCAACTGCAGTGGAATATGTTTCTGCTTTTTTAGTTGGAACGGTGGTATTTCTTGAAATCATTTTTGTCATAACACCACCTAAGGTTTCAACACCAAGAGACAAAGGGGTTACATCAAGTAAAAGGATATCTTTAACTTCTCCAGCAAGAACTCCCCCTTGAATTGCCGCTCCAACAGCAACAACTTCATCAGGGTTAACCGTTTGATTTGGATCCTTAGTAGTTACTCTTTTGACTAACTCTTTGACAGCTGGCATTCGTGTAGAACCTCCAACCATCACAATTTCATCTATTTCACCAGTAGATAATTTGGCATCTTTTAAAGCTTGTTCCACAGGAACCCTACAACGATCAATAAGATTTGAAGCTAGTTCTTCAAATTTCCCTCTAGTAAGAGTTAAATCAAGATGCTTGGGGCCCTCTGGTGTAGCTGTAATGAAAGGTAAATTAATTTCACTCTGAGTAGCATTAGAAAGCTCTATTTTTGCTTTTTCAGCTGCTTCAGTTAAACGCTGTAAAGCCTGTTTATCCTGACGAAGATCAATACCTTCATTGCTTTTAAATGTAGAAGCCAAATGATCAACAATTACACGGTCAAAGTCATCTCCACCAAGATGTGTATCACCAGATGTTGAAAGAACTTCAAAAACTCCGTCTCCTACTTCTAATACAGATACATCAAAAGTTCCTCCGCCCAAATCAAAAACTAAGATTCTTTCGTTACTTTTTTTATCTAGACCATAAGCCAGAGCAGCTGCAGTTGGTTCATTTATAATTCGAAGAACTTCTAATCCAGCAATTTTCCCAGCATCTTTAGTTGCTTGTCGCTGGGAATCATTGAAATATGCAGGAACTGTAATTACAGCTTGTGTGACTGTTTCACCAAGGTATTTACCAGCATCATCAGAAAGTTTCCTAAGGACTTGAGCACTAACTTCTTCGGGAGAGAATTGTTTATCAAGAATTGGACACTTCAATTTAACGTTAGAACCTGCTTTCTCAACTCCATAACTGACTTCTTTTGATTCATCATTAACCTCATCTACACGACGACCAACAAACCTCTTTGAGGAGTAAAAAGTATTCTCTGGATTCATCACCGCTTGACGTTTGGCAATCTGACCTACCAATTGATCTTGATTTTTGGTGTATGCAACCACAGATGGTGTAGTTCTAAATCCCTCAGCATTTGCGATTACAGTGGGCTTACCCCCTTCCATAACAGCTACGCAACTATTTGTAGTACCTAGATCGATTCCGACAACCTTCCCCATGGGTGATGATCTCCAGTTAGATTTCTTTCTTTAAGAAACATCCTCGTCAGTCAAACCACTTTGAGGCGAGGCGTGGTTCCCGAACAGCCTCTCAAAAATTTTGACTCAACATCAGTAGAAAATGAGCACTATCACTGGAAAAACTAATCTTGTTGGACTTCTTGGACAACCAGTCAATCATTCGCTCTCGCCAATTATTCATAATGCTGCTTATGAAGAGATGGGTCTTAATTGGTGCTATCTGGCAATTCCGTGCGAAAAAACAGATCTTGAAAAAGTAGCCAAATCATTAAGATTAATGGGCTGTAAAGGATTAAATATAACAATTCCTCATAAACAAGAAATTATTAGAGCCTGTAGTAAATTATCTACGATTGCAAATAATATTCAAGCTGTTAATACATTAATACCAGAAAAAAATAATCAATGGATTGGAGCTAATACTGATGTAGAAGGATTTCTTACACCACTTAAAAATCAAGATTTAACAAACAAAAATACTGTGGTGATTGGTTGTGGTGGTAGTGCTCGAGCAGTAGTTATGGGATTAACTTCTATAAATCTAAAGCAAATCACAATAATTGGTAGAAATGAGCGCTCACTAAATTCTTTTATCATTGATATGAAGAAATTATCAGGAAAAAACAATATAAAAATTGAAGGTATTAATAATCAAAAATCTAACATTAAGCCATATATTGAGGAAGCAAGTTTAATTGTTAATACAACACCAGTAGGAATGAATAGAACAAATTTTCAAAAAGAAACGAATATTCCGCTTGAATTAGAGACTTGGGATTGTCTTTCTAATAAGACCACTTTATATGATTTAATTTACACACCAAGACCAACAAGCTGGTTAAAACTAGGACAACACAAAAATTGTAAAACAATTGACGGGCTGGACATGCTTGTTGAGCAAGGTGCCTTATCAATAAAACTTTGGAGTGGTTTTAATGAAATTCCTATTGAAATAATGAAATCATCTGCGCAAAAGCACTTAATAGCTTAATCTATACAAAATTAAAAACCAACATGCCAACTCTTGGAGGGAAATTATTAGGGATTCTTCTATATATGATTCCATGGGCAGATTCTCTTGGATTTGGTAATCATTTATACTTGAAATACCCTTTTATTCAAATTATTCAATTACCAGCAATTCCAATAATTTTAATCGAAAGATCTATACCTTTTGGAAATTTATTATTATTTTTACTCGTATTTATTGGCATAGTAAGAAATACCAAAATATCTTATTTTTTAAGATTTAATGCACTTCAAGCCTTATTAATAAATATTGGCATAATAATAATTAGTTTCATTTTCCAAATTTTCTTAGATCCTTTTGGAAACACATTAATCATTAGAACTTTTTCAAGTACTTTACTAATAAGTCTTTTTTCAATTATTAGTTATTCTGTTTGGTGCTGTGTACAAGGCAAAGAACCAGATTTACCTGGAATTAGCAACGCAGCAAAATTACAATTGTAAAAAGTTACCACTTCAGTATAAGATTATGAATCCGCCGCTCTTTTTGAGCCATAAAGTCCTAGTCGGAAATTTCTATGTCTGAAAAACCTTATTACGAAACAATGTACATTCTTCGTCCGGATATTCCGGAAGAAGAAGTTGATAGTCACATCAAGAAATACAGTGACATGCTTGTTGAATCAAGTGTGGAAGTTTTAGATAGTCAAATGAGAGGAAAAAGAAGACTTGCTTATCCCATAGCAAAACATAAAGAAGGTATATACGTTCAGCTAAGCCATAAAGGCAATGGACAACAAGTTGCTGTCCTAGAGAGAGCTATGAGATTAAGTGAAGATGTCATACGATATCTGACAGTTAAACAAGAAGGTCCATTACCAACCCCAAAATCAACAGCCAAGGATGAAACCGAGAAATCTGAAACGGAAAACAAAGATGTAAAGGTTACAGAGGAGAAAGCCGAATCAACTAACAAAGAAGGAGAAAAAGAAGGAGAAAAAGAAGAAGATTCTAAAGAATAAAACTTTAAAAAATCAACAAATTTCAATCAGTTCTTTGATTTATTAATCCAAGACCAAATTCGACTAGGCAAACCCCATACATAAATAAATCCTTCTGCAGACTTGTGGTTAAATTTATCTTCTACGCCATAAGTGGACATATCTGAAATATACAAACTATTGTTCTTTGACTTTCTACCAACAACATCAGCATTACCTTTTAAAAGCCTTATTTTTACCGTTCCATTCACTTGCTTTTGAGAACAATTAATAAAACCATCTAAAGCTTCTTTCAATGGACTAAACCAAAAACCTTGATACACCAAATCAGCCCATTGTCTCTCTAATTTAAATTTTGTATTTAATAAATCTGCGGGTAAAGTTAGACTCTCTAGTTCTTGATGAGCTCTAATTAACAAAAGTAATCCAGGTGTTTCATAAATTTCTCTACTTTTAATTCCTACTACTCTATCTTCAATAATATCCAAACGTCCAAAGCCGTGTTTACCAGCAAGGCTATTAGCCTTTTTGATAATTGATACTGGATCTAATTTTTGATCATTAATAGCTACTGGATTTCCATTTTCAAACAAGACATCCACCATCTCTGGCTCATCAGGAGCATGAAGAATGGAAGAAGTAATATCAAAAACATCTTCAGATGGAATCTCAAATGGATCTTCAAGAGGGCCAGCCTCAACACTTCTTCCCAAAAGATTCAAATCAATAGAGTAAGGATTTTTCTTACTTACAGGTGGCACTATCCCAAATTTTTCTCCATAAGCGATAGTTTCTTCCCGACTCATGCCCCATTCTCGTGCTGGCGTAATCAATTTCAAATCAGGGGCTAAAGCACCAATAGTTACATCAAATCGAACTTGATCATTACCTTTACCTGTGCAACCATGCGCGACGCCATCAGCGTTTAATTCTCTTGCAATTTCAACAAGTTTTCTCGCGATTAATGGTCTCGCTAATGCAGTAGAAAGAGGATACTTACCCTGATATAAAGCATTAGCCCTAATTGCTGGAAAAGCAAAATCTTCAATAAAAGGTTTTACTAAATCACCAACAATAGAGTCAGAGGCACCAGCTGAGATTGCTTTTCTTTTAATTGCATCAAGCTCATCACCTTGGCCTAAGTCCGCTGCAAAAGCAATGACTTCTTCTACTCCATATTCTTTTTTCAAATATGGAATACATACACTTGTATCTACTCCTCCCGAATAGGCCAAAACAACCTTTTGAGCTTTTCCCATATGATTCTCCCCTTAGGTAAATTTCAATTCTTTCTAGTAAATATAGAGAACTATTGGGCAATATTTCAGATTTAGATAATCAATTCAAATTGAAAAAAGAAATTCTCCAACCAAAAGATTTTTGATACATAAAAATTTCATTAGACAATTACTGACAATCAAAATCACTCCCATGGCTGTTGAATAGATTTTCCTGATTTTTTTTCTACCCAAAAACCTGATAACCAAACCCAGGCAAAAGCTAAGAAAGTGAAACAAAAAAAAATAAGTACATATACTAACCAGGTATTAATATCTCTCCCGAAAATTAGAGAATTTTGAACATCATTATTTGAAGTGAAAATCAAGTAAAAAGATAAAAATTTTAAACTCAATTGATCCTCATAATTAAGGTACCTTTTCAACAAAATGCATTCTTTTCAACCCAAAAAAAACAAGAAGCAAAAAAGAAGGTGCAAAAACTAGAAACCATATTAAAAAATGATTTCCCAAAAATGGACTCGGATGAACAATTCCAACTATACGAAGACAAATACTGACTAACAGAGCCATGGCCCATATTAAAGACATCAATTTCAGCTTTGAAGTCAGCATAAATATTAGAAAATTAATCTATAATGCATTATGTTAATTCATTAATCAAAATCTTGATATGAGCGATCTAGTAAAAATCAATTTATCAGATTTAGACGGTATTAACCCCGCTCTAACTCGTTATGGAAGAGAAGAGCCAGCTCCTGTTCTCCCTCTTAGAGAAGAGCCCGATTTACTTTCATGGCTTGAAACTAGTGGAAGATTAGTTGCTGATGAAGATTCAAATGATCAAGAAATAAGCACAATAGAAGAAGAAGAGCTTTCTGCTTTAATGGGAGAAAAAGAGGACTATAAAGCTGAAGAGGAACCATCTGATGAAGAATGGGAAGAGTAACTTTACCAAGTTAAATTTTGAAAAAATCAAATAAACTTATAGAAAAAAAAGAAATATTATTTTTTAATAATAGTTTTTATCAATCT
>CACFCB010000009.1 GCA_902564695.1 uncultured Prochlorococcus sp.
TAAGCCAACCCAAAAATTATTAAATTCTTTATTGAAGGAGTTTTTTGTTGTGATTAAAAGCTATTGGCAGGCTAAAAAAAGTTTTTTTGCTTGTAGTTGCCTTGCTTTGATTGGCTTGCAACATGCAAATCAACAATACTTATCAAATCAAATCAAAGTTGAGTTTTTCCCTACCCATCATGCTCCTCCCAAAACAATTGCATTAAGCACTGAAAAAAATGTCCTCCTTGTTGGGATTAAACCTTACTTAGGCCAAGAAATTATTAATAACAAAGATTCACCTCCACTTCGGCTGATAAGCAATGGTGAGAATTTAATTTTAAAGGATGCCAGTGGTGTGATCAGAAAGGCTAAAGAAATCAATATTGGTTGGCAAGCAAAACAATTAACCACTTCCCGAGTCTATGTTCGTCAAGTAATTGGGCCATTGGCTAGTTTCGAATCTGCTGAAAAAGTAGTCAATGATTTAAAAGAGAAAGGTATCAAATCCCTTATTGCACACCCACTTGATTGGGAGGTTTGGGTCTCGGGTCAAGTAAAAATCCCTCCATCAATAAAGTCGACTTATAAAAAAATCAAAGTTTCTAAATCTGTTGTTCCTTTTTTAGAAGGAAATAATGGAAAGATAATCCTTCAAGGGCCTATTTCCCTCCATGCTCCTGACGGTTTGCTTTGGGAAAATGGCATTTATAACGGACCTTTTTCTATTCAGTTAAATGCCTATGGAAGTTGGACATTGGTTGAACATGTCCCTATTGAGAAATATTTGAATGGAGTTGTACCTTATGAGATAGGTTCTGATTCTCCTGAGGCTGCTTTGGCAGCCCAAGCAGTCTTAGCAAGAACATGGGCTTTTGCTAATAGTCATCGATTCCAAGTTGATGGGTACAACCTTTGCAACGATACTCAATGTCAGGTTTATAAAGATCCATCAAAAGCTAATTACAAAATTAAAACAGCCATTAAAAAAACCGCTGGAATAATTCTTACTTGGGATCAAAAACCAATCAAGGCTGTATATCATGCCAACAATGGTGGAGTTATGGCTTCGGTTAATGAGTCATGGTCAACAAGTTCAGTACCTTATTTACAAGCGCGTTTAGATGGACCTTTGCAATGGTCTCGTGGAGTGCAATTACCATTATCTAATGAAAATTTTTTAAAATCTTTTTTATTGTCTGATTTAGAGGCTTATGGTTCTTCGCATCGATTATTCAGATGGAATAGGACTCTTGAATCTTCTCAAATCGCTAAAAGTTTAAAGTTAGCTAAAGCCTCTTCAAGTTCTTTTTATCCAAAAACAATTAAAGTTGTAAGTAGAGGTTCAAGTGGGAGAGTCACTTCTTTGAAAATAGTGGGAAAAACTGGCTCCGAGATTTTTCTCAAACGTGATGGCATTCGGCGTATTTTTAGACAATTACCAAGCACCTTATTTCTTGTTAACGAAATTAAAGAAAATAAATGGCTTTTTTCAGGTGGAGGTTTTGGCCATGGATCAGGAATGTCGCAGTCTGGGGCTATAGAGTTAGCAAAAAATGGATGGACTACTAAACAAATTCTGTCTCATTATTATCCAAAAACAAAATATGGATTTTTGTCTGAGTGATGACAGCCACTTAGAGTCATTAGTTGATAAAAGGATTACTCCATGGCTTTAGCCAAAATTAGTGGAGAAAACCGTCGCAGTAAGTCAATATTGTTTTTGATTTGCTGTGTTTTGGCAGGTATCTTTCCTCATTTGATTGACCCCACAAAGAATTTAATTCCTTCGATTACTTTGGCTTTTTTCTTGGGAGGTTATGGATTAAGAGTTGTCCTAAGAGATCGGCGAGAAAATTATCAATTACAAAATGAAGAAATATCTAAGGAAAAAGAGTTTTTAGAGACTCTTCCAAAAGTTGATGTTTTGGTTGCTGCAAGAGATGAAGAAAATGTTATCGAAAGATTAGTTGCTAGACTTGTATCAATTGAATATCCAGAGGATAAACTATCTATTTGGATAATTGATGATGGAAGTTTAGATAATACTCCTAAATTATTAAAAGAATTAAGTCAAAATTTTAATAATCTAAATGTTTTAAGTCGTTCAAGAATGAGTGGGGGTGGTAAATCTGGTGCTCTTAACTCTGTATTGGCGAAAACTGATGGAGAATGGCTATTTATTCTTGATGCGGATGCTCAATTACAAAGCAATGTGTTACTTCGAGCAATAAAACTTGCTATCAAAGGTGGATGGTCTGCTGTGCAATTAAGAAAAGCAGTAGTCAATTGTGAGTTTAATCAACTTGCTGCTTTCCAGGCAATGGAAATGGCAATGGACGCTGTTATTCAAAGGGGTAGACTTTCTAGTGGAGGTGTTGCTGAGTTACGAGGTAATGGTCAATTAGTTAATAGAAAAATATTAGAATCATGTGGTGGATTTAATGAAAAGACTATTACAGATGATCTGGATTTAAGCTTTCGTTTTTTATTAACTAGAGCACCCATAGTAATAATGTGGGATCCACCAGTGCAAGAAGAAGCAGTAGAGTCAATTTCTGCTCTTTTTAGACAGAGAGAAAGATGGGCAGAGGGAGGACTTCAAAGATTTTTTGATTATTGGCCTTTATTGATTTCTAAACGGCTAACAAACTTAAAAAAATTAGATTTAGCTTGTTTTTTCTTATTACAGTATGTGTTACCTGTTGTATCATGCATTGATTTTATTTTATCAATTATTTTATCAAGAATGCCATTATATTGGCCCTTATCTTTAGTCGCATTGAGTATATCTTCATTAGCTTTTTGGAAAGGTTGTGGTAAAAATAGTGAAGGTCCAAAGTTGCCATCCCCTAATGTAATTAATATATTAGGAGCAACTATTTATCTTGCACATTGGTTTATTATTATACCTCTTGTGGTACTTAAGATGTCACTATACAGTAAGAAGTTAGTTTGGGCAAAAACTAACCATGTTGGCTTGTGATTCTGCTTTAGCTTTATTCAAGATTTATAATCTCACCATTAAAGAAATCTGCAAACTGTTTTGCTTGATTATCAATTGTATGAATGTCTAAATTATTTTTTAGTTGTTTTTCTTTTGTTTGATTTAAATTACTTTTATTTTCCTCAATATTATTTTTAACTTCAACTATACTTTTTTTTGTTTCATCAAAGATCTCCTTTTCTTTTTTAATAGATAATTTATCTTTTTCTTGTATTAAAAAGATTTTTATTGCAGATCCAGTTGTTTTATAAAATGCATCTTCAATTAATTTTTTGCGACTCTGAATCATATTTATCCATTTCTCGGAGATAGATATTTCTGCAGAATCTGAACTTAGATTTATTAACTTAGCCTGCTGAGATAGTAACATTTTTGTAGAGGGTAGCTCTAACATCGCGATAACTTTTTGCCATATATTATCTAAATTATTATCTTGGATAGTCACATTCTTCACTTCGTCTATTTCTCTTTCTTTTTGATTATTAGGCTCTTCGTTTCTCTTTTCATTTGGTTTATCAATATTATTTGCATTTCTTTTTTCTATTATTGGTTGATTTGTCATTTTTCTTGCGATTGAACTTTCTTTGGAAAGCATTCCAAGTAAATGAATCTCTAGCCATAATTTTGGTTGGTGACTATTTCTTATATAATTTTCAGATCCTCTTAATTTTGATTGTAGTTCTAGTATTTGATCAAGTTCAATTGAATTAGATAATTTGTTTAAGGCTAGACTATTTTCTTGAGATATATTATATAAATTTGTCTGATCATTTGCAACTTTCATCACAACTAAATCCCTTAATATAGATGCTAAACCTTGCAGGATTGCAATAGGTTCTTTGCCTTTATTGATGAGATCACTACATGTATTTAAAATTGAATTTGGATCTTTATTTATTAATGAGTTCGCTAATTTTATTAACTCTTCTTCTGGGATAGCTCCTATTAAATTAATAATAGTTGCTTGAGTGATGGGCGAGGGAAGTAGGCTTGCTTGGTCAAGCAAACTTTCTGCATCACGGAGACCTCCTTGAGAATGCTTTGCAATTAATGCTATCGCTTCTTTATTAATGTCTATTGTTTCTTTGATTGCAATATTGCTTAAATGATTTTTCAAATCATGCAGTCCTATTCGGCGAAAATCAAATCGCATACATCTGCTTAAAATTGTTGGTAAAACACGTTGAGGGTCTGTTGTCGCAAGTATAAATACAACTTGAGGTGGTGGTTCTTCTAATGTTTTCAGCAGTGCGTTAAAAGCTGCTGTTGAAAGCATATGGCATTCGTCAATGACATAAACTTTCCATCGAGCTTTGGCTGGAGCAAATCTAGATCTTTCTATTAATTCACGAATATTTTCAACACCCGTGTTAGAGGCGGCATCAATTTCAATTACATCCAAAGCATTACCTGAGTTAATACCTTTACAGAGATCACATTCACCGCAGGGTTCTGTTGTAGCTTTTGTACTCTTTAAACAATTTAGAGATTTTGCAAAAATTCTTGCGCTCGAGGTTTTACCTGTTCCTCTTGGACCGGAAAATATATAAGCAGGAGAAATACGATTACTTATTAACGCTTGCTTTAGTGTCGCGGTAATCGGACTTTGACCAATAAGTTCATCAAATCTTGTAGGCCGATATTTATGATGCAGAGGCTCATAAGCTTTTATCATTTTAAGTAAAAAGAATTTATGGATTTAATATTGATTAACTTGTTTTGATTATATACTTAAGCTAATTTTTTTTTAAAGAAAAAGGATTTAAATAAATCAAAACTAACTTAGGCTGATTCTTTAACAATTCTTTTGTCATTTGAAAGAAGTGGAACAATTTTTCCACCTGTTATTTCATCAACCATTTTTTTTGTTACTTTGAAATTTTTGATCTTTGATTGAGATGGAAGACTATACATTAGATCTAACATAATTTCTTCAACAATTCCTCGGAGAGCTCTTGCTCCTGTCTTTCTTCTATAGGCTTCCTGTGCAATTGCCTCAACAGCACTTTCTTCAAAGGAAAGTTCTACATCATCCATACTTAATAAAGTTCTAAATTGTTTTACTAATGCATCTCTGGGTTCGGTGAGAATAGATTCAAGTGCTTTGGCATTTAATGGTTCTAAAATTGCACTTACTGGCATCCTTCCAATAAATTCTGGAATTAGACCATATTTCACAAGATCGTCAGGCTCTAAGTCATTAATTAAGTTTGCTCCTTTACGATCTCTATTGGATTTTGTTCTAGTTCTATTTTCATTTGGTATGAAACCAATTGAATTTTTTCCAAGTCTTTTTTGAACTACCTCGTCTAAACCAACAAATGCACCCCCACAAATGAAAAGTATTTGGCTGGTATCAATTTGAATAGAATCGTGGTAAGGATGCTTTCTGCCTCCCTGTGGGGGGACATTAGCAACAGTTCCCTCAAGCATTTTTAATAGAGCTTGCTGAACGCCTTCTCCTGAAACATCTCTAGTAATAGATGGGTTTTCACTTTTACGAGCAATTTTGTCAATTTCATCAATGTAAATAATTCCTCTTTGTGCTAAATCCACATCCATATCCGCTTTTTGTAGAAGACGTAAGAGAATGTTTTCTACATCTTCACCTACATAGCCAGCTTCAGTGAGAGTGGTTGCATCAGCAACAGCGAAAGGAACATCAAGCATTTCAGCCAATGTCTGTGCTAGCAAAGTTTTTCCGCATCCAGTTGGACCTATCAACAAAATATTCGACTTTTGTAATTTTGTAGCTGTTAAATCAGTTTCACCAGCCCCATCACCTTTCCAAGCGAGTCTCTTGTAGTGGTTGTAGACAGCTACAGATAGGATTTTTTTCGCTGCTTCTTGCCCAACTACTTGATCATCTAAAAATTTTTTAATTTCAATTGGCTTTGGTATCGAAGCCAAAGTGGGTGCAGGTTTGGGTGTATTGGAAGAGGCGGTTTTGGCTTTACGGCTTTGATCATCGCCATTTCTGTTATGAGTCGGGTTATCTATTAATTCTTCATCTAAAATTTCATTGCATAAGTCGATACATTCATCGCATATGTATACTCCTGGACCAGCAATGAGTTTCCTCACTTGATCTTGGGCTTTGCCACAAAAGGAGCATTTAAGATGGGCCTCAAATTTTGCCATCGAGCTCTAAAAAAAACAGCTTTAATAGACCGATAATGAATTTTATTCAGTCTCACTTAATAGGATCATTGAGGATTAGTGCCTTGTCAGCTTTCCTTAATGATTCATATGGAGTTGAGATTTGAAACTACTTTGTCGATCAGGCCATATTCAACCGCTTCTTGAGGAGAAAGAAAGTGGTCGCGATCAGTGTCTTCTGAAATCTTGTCAATATTTTGACCGGTATGCTCAGCCAGCAGTGAGTTGAGAGTTTCTTTTAAATAAAGAATTTCTTTGGCTTGGATTTCGATTTCTACAGCTTGGCCCTGGGCTCCACCAAGAGGTTGATGAATCATTATCCTGGAATTTGGTAAAGCAAGTCGTTTCCCTTTTGATCCTCCAGACAGTAAAAAAGCTCCCATGCTTGCAGCAAGTCCATAACAAATTGTTATGACATCAGGACTGACTTGTTGCATGGTGTCATAAATTGCGAGACCGGCAGTAACGGAACCTCCTGGTGAGTTTATGTATAGTTGAATATCTTTTTCTGGATCATCAGCCTCTAGAAAAAGCATTTGAGCTACCAGTGCATCTGCAACTTGATCATTAACATCAGTACCAAGGAAGATGATTCTTTCACGAAGTAATCGTGAATATATGTCAAAGGCACGATC
Organism: uncultured Prochlorococcus sp.; assembly: GCA_902564695.1. Classification (GTDB taxonomy): domain Bacteria; phylum Cyanobacteriota; class Cyanobacteriia; order PCC-6307; family Cyanobiaceae; genus Prochlorococcus_B. The sequence continues at coordinate 6,781 of CACFCB010000009.1, forward strand.
CCCTTGGCCTGATTGTTCAATAACAGTAGGCAGTACTCCTGGACCAGAAAATAGGCAAGAGTTATTCCAAAAACTATTTACAGGATGATTTCTGCTTGCTTCTAGCACCTTTATAAAGTTTATAGAACTAACTTTTTTAATCTATGTGTAGAAACTAAGATTTGGGGGTTTTAGTACTTTTCTTTTCTTTATTTGTTTTTAAAGTTTTCTTTTTTAAATCTATCTCGTTCTTTTGGTTGCTAATTTTTTTTGGAGCTTTTTCTACAACTGTATTGTTCTCTTCAAGCCAAACAAATAATTTCTCTTGCAATAATTCATCAGTAATAGCCTCTTTTAGGCGATCAGCGTCGATATTCTTTTCGTTTGAAAGCTTTATATCAGCTTCTACTTCTTTAAGTTTGGAATTGATTTCATTTTCTGAAACTTCTATTTTTTCTGATTTAGCCAAAGTATTTAACGCCAGTTTTTGACGAAGCTTTTTCTCTGCTTCTCCTTTTGAAGACTCCATTAGTGATTTCACAAGCTCTGGAGTGAACATTGATTTAACATCAATACCTTGTTGCGCAAACGTCTGAGCTGTTTGTTCAACTATTACGCGTACTTCTTGATCAATAAGACTTTTTGGTAGCTCAACTTCAAGTTCTTTCACTAAAGCTTCCAGCAGTGAGTCTTGGCGATTTTTCTCTTGCTTTTTATCATTATCTTCTTTAAGTCGTTTTTCAAGATCTGAGCGAAGATCGGCCAAACTTTCTTTATCACTTGCTTGTTTTGCGAACTCATCATTAAGTTCAGGTAATTCTTTTATTTTCAAATCTTCCAGAGTTACTTTGAATTCAGCTTTTCTTCCTTTTGCATCTTCCTGATGATAATCCTTGGGAAATTCGCATTGTAAAGTTTTTTCATCGTTTATATTCATTCCAATTACTCCTTCAATAAATCCTGGAATCATTCGACCTTCTTCAAGTTCTATTTCGACTGAATCTGCACTTCCACCTTCAATTTGACTTCCATCATCTGAGAAACTGCCTTTAAAGGTTAATAGAGCAAAATCACCTTTTTGGGCTGCTCGATCGCTAACTGGAATTTTAGTTGCAAGTTGAGAGCGAGATTGCTCAATTAGTTCATCTACTTTCTTTTTGTCAAAGATTAAAGTCTCGACTTCAGCTGTTAAACCAGAAGATTTTTTTAAAGTTGGAGTAGGAGCTATGTCAGTTTCAAGTTTTAATGTAAGAATTTTTTCAGGGTTGAAATTGTCCAAGATACTTTCAAATCCATCTTCTAGTTCAGGCTCACACAAAGGCTCAATCCCTTCTTGATCTAATGTTTCTGTCCATACTTTTTGTAGGAGTGATTCAAGTGCCGAAGCTTGTATCCTTTTGACTCCAAGTTGCTGAATTATTACTGCTTTGGGTACTTTACCTTTACGAAAACCTGGGATTGAGATGGATTTGCTTAGCTTGCTTAAAGCTTCATCGTAACTCTTTTTGCAACGGTCTGAAGGGACCTCTACCTCTACAGCAATTCTGCTATTAGGCTTTGAACTGGTTTTTACTTTTAATTTTGCAGCACTCATTAAAAGGAATTCTCAAATTTGGTTAGCGTAAGAAAGCGATATTTCACTTCCAAAGCTATTGTGGCCTAAAAAGCATCGAAAAATTTGTTATTTGTTGATTTTTCCAATAAGAAAAAATTTTTTGTTAATCCTGTAAATTCTCTTTATCAAGTTTGAACTCACAATTTCTTCTACCAGACAAACCTCTTTCAGTAGCGATCCTTGGATCGAGCGGCGCCGTAGGGAAAGAATTAATGGCTTTGCTCGAAGAGAGATCTTTCCCGATTAATAAATTAACTTTATTAGCTTCTCATCGTTCAGCAGGTGAGATTCAAAATTTTTGTGGAACTCAGTTGAAAGTAGAAGAAACAACTAAAGATAGTTTTAAAAATATAGATTTAATTTTAGCTTCAGCGGGGGGTTCGATATCTCGTAAGTGGAAAGATGCAATTAAACTTTCTGGAGCTTTGATGATTGACAACTCTAGTGCATTTCGAATGGAAGATGATGTTCCTTTGATTGTTCCTGAAGTCAATCCCGACGATGCATTTAAGCACCAAGGTTTAATCGCTAACCCTAATTGCACAACAATTTTACTAGCCTTGGTACTTGCTCCTTTGAGTAAACATATTCCTATTAAGAGAATTGTTGTATCAACCTATCAATCAGCCAGTGGTGCAGGAGCAATGGCGATGGAAGAATTAAAAAATTTAAGTCAAGAAGTTTTGGATGGATTGAATCCAAGAAGTAAAGTTCTTCCTTATTCCTTGGCATTTAATCTCTTTTTACATAATTCACCTTTGCAATCAAATAACTACTGTGAGGAAGAAATGAAAATGGTTAATGAAACAAGAAAGATTCTTGGAGATCCAGAGCTTTCTTTGACTGCAACATGTGTCAGAGTTCCAGTTTTAAGAGCTCATTCTGAAGCAGTAAATATTGAATTTACAAGGCCTTTCCCAGTGAAAGAAGCTTATGAGATCTTGGAATCCTCACCCGGAGTTGAGATACTTGAGGATTTGACAAAGAATCGTTTTCCCATGCCATTAGATGTAACAGGTAGGGATCCGATATCCGTGGGCCGTATAAGACAGGACATAAGTAACCCAAATGCTTTGGAATTATGGTTATGTGGAGATCAAATTCGCAAAGGTGCAGCCCTTAATGCTGTGCAAATCGCTGAACTTCTTTTACCAAAAAATTTATGAGTAAGTCAGCTTTATTATCTCCCGCTCCTTTCGGAAGGATGTTAACTGCCATGGTGACTCCTTTTGATAAAAATGGGCAAGTAGATTACGTTCTGGCTGCTGATTTGGCGAATTATTTAGTACACCAAGGTTCTGATGGCATTGTCGTATGCGGAACTACAGGAGAATCACCAACTTTAACTTGGCAAGAACAACAAAAAATGCTGGAAACAGTGAGAAGTGCTTTAGGCTCTAGAGCTAAGGTTTTAGTTGGCACGGGAAGTAATTCTACGTCTGAGGCGATTGAAGCGACAAAGGAAGCAGCTAAAGCAGGCGCTGATGGTGCATTAGTTGTTGTTCCTTATTACAACAAACCACCGCAAGAAGGATTAGAAGTTCATTTTCGAGCTATTGCAAATGCAGCTCCAAAGTTACCTTTGATGCTATATAACATTCCGGGGAGGACAGGGTGTTCGATATCGCCTAGTATTGTAAGTAAGCTTATGGATTGCAGTAATGTAGTCAGTTTTAAAGCTGCAAGTGGAACAACAGAGGAAGTGACTCAATTAAGAAACTATTGTGGAGCAGATTTAGCTATTTATAGCGGCGATGATGCTTTACTTTTACCAATGCTTGCTGTAGGAGCAGTAGGTGTTGTAAGTGTGGCAAGCCATTTAGTTGGTCCTAATTTAAAAAAAATCATAGATAGTTTTTTAGAAGGTAAATATGCAGATGCACTTTATTTGCACGAGACTTTACAACCTCTTTTTAAATCCCTTTTTGCGACTACAAACCCTATTCCTATCAAAGCGGCACTTCAATTAATTGGTTGGTCTGTTGGACCTCCTCGAAGTCCTTTAGTCTCTTTAAACAGCGAAATGAAAGAAGAACTTTTGAAGATACTTTCTTCTATGCAGTTGATCTAATCGACTCCCACTGTTTTAAGTCGTTCTGACTTTCATTTAAGTAACAACCAAGTTTTTTACATACATTTCCATGACATCAAGTTCAATGAATTCTCAAAGTTCAAAAAATAATCAATCAAAATCTCCTTGTTTGAGGATTATTCCTTTAGGAGGCCTTGGAGAAATTGGTAAAAACACTTGTGTTTTTGAATATGGTGACGACATCATGATTCTTGATGCTGGGCTGGCGTTTCCTACGGATGGGATGCATGGGGTGAATGTTGTGATGCCAGACACTACTTATTTACGTGAAAATCAAAGTCGAATAAGGGGTTTGGTAGTTACTCATGGACATGAAGATCATATTGGTGGAATTTCTCATCATTTAAAGAACTTCAATATTCCTATTATTTATGGCCCTCCTTTAGCAATGTCTATGCTTAGAGGAAAAATGGAAGAAGCAGGCGTTGCTGATCGAACGACAATACAAGTATGTGGACCAAGAGAAGTTATTAAAGTTGGACAACATTTTTCACTTGAATTTGTAAGAAATACACATTCAATTTCTGATAGCTATTCCTTTGCTGTGACAACTCCAGTAGGGGTAGTATTTTTTACTGGTGATTTCAAGTTTGATCATACTCCGCCTGATGGACAGCCCTCAGACCTGGCTAGAATGGCTCACTATGGTGATAAAGGTGTTCTTTGCCTTTTGTCAGATTCAACTAACTCAGAAGTCACAGGATTCACGCCTTCGGAATATTCTGTTTTTCCAAATTTAGATAGATATATTGCTACTGCTGAGGGGAGAGTGATGGTTACTACTTTTGCTAGTTCTACTCATCGCGTCGCCATGCTTCTAGAGTTGGCAATGAAAAATGGTAGAAAAGTCGGCTTGCTAGGTCGATCAATGCTGAATGTAGTTGGAAAAGCAAGAGAACTAGGATATATGCGTTTCCCTGACGATTTGTTTTTCCCAATAAAACAGATTAGAGATTTACCTGATAGAGAAACGTTTTTATTGATGACAGGTAGCCAGGGAGAATCAATGGCAGCTTTGAGTCGTATCGCTAGAGGAGAGCATCAACATGTTCAGTTAAAAACTAGTGATACGGTGATTTTTTCAGCGAGTCCTATTCCTGGAAATACTATTTCTGTTATGCACACAATTGATAAATTAATAAAATTGGGTGCAAAAGTTATTTACGGAAAAGATAAGGGTATTCATGTGTCAGGGCATGGATGCCAAGAAGATCAGAAATGGATGATTGGATTAACTAGACCAAAATATTTCATTCCTGTTCATGGGGAGTACAGAATGCAAGTTCTCCATGGAAAAACTGCAGTATCAATGGGAGTTCATCCAGAAAATGTCCTAGTTATGGAAAATGGGGACGTTGCTGAATTGAGACCTGACTCATTGATACAAGGTTCGCCAGTTAAATCAGGAGTAGAATTACTTGATTCTTCTAGAACTGGAGTAGTTGATACTCGAGTGTTAAAAGAACGTCAGCAACTAGCTGATGACGGGGTTATAACTGTTCTTACTCCAATTAGTACTGATGGAGTAATGGTGGCGCCACCTCGAGTAAATCTTCGAGGAGTTATTACTAATGTTGATGCTAAAACAATGGTCAATTGGACAGAGAGGGAAATTAATTGGGTTTTAGAGAATCGATGGAAACAGCTTGTTCTGAAGACAGGTGGAAAGTCAGTTGAGGTTGACTGGATTGGTTTACAAAGAGAGGTGGAATCAGGTTTATCTCGTAGATTGAGAAGAGAGGTTCAAGCTGAGCCTTTAATATTGTGTCTTGTTCAGCCAGCTCCAGGCGGAACACGTGCTTATAAACCTCAACTAGAACAACAAGTTGATTCCAAGCAAGTAGTAAGAAAAACCGCTGATAAATCCTTAAATTCAGCTAATTCCTCAGTTCCAATTAAAGAAACAAATCCTAAAACAGAAACATCAACAGTAAATAATGAAAATCAATCAGAAGATATGCCTTCAGGTAGAACAAGACGTCGTAGATCTGCAGTTAGCTGATAATTCATAATTTTAGTTCTTAAATTCATTGAATAGAAATTCTCTCTTTGTTCCAACTTAGGACAAAGTTGCCATGAAGATAGATAGATCCAGGTGGCTTTTTCTCATCTATTTTGTTGTTAATTTCTGCTATTTGCATAGCAGTAAATTTTTTTACTCCCATAGATTTAAGCCAAGTATTAAGGATAATTTTTCTTACGGAGTTTGGGAATTTTATTATTTTTTTTCGAGATAGATAATTAATTTTTCTTTCTTTGCAGAAATTAATCGCTATTTTTGCAAAAAATATTTGATCGTCATTATGTGTCTCAAGTTTATTTGCTAATGTAGCTATTCTTAAATCTGCACCTTTATGAATTGAATTTAATATTGGTAAAATTTCTTTGCGAATTCTATTTCTTGCAAAATTCAAATTTTCATTCGAAGGATCAAGCCATATTGGTAAATTTAATTCTTTACAAATTTGTAAAGTTTCTTCTCTTGTAAAGATTAGAAGTGGTCTAACTAACTCAAAGTTATGATCCAAGTTTCTTTTTTCTCTAAGTGAACTAAGCCCAATTAAATCACTTCCTCTAGCCAAGTTCATAATAATTGTTTCAGCCCGATCAGTTGCTGTATGACCAGTTAATATTTTTATAGAACGTTTATTAATGTTATTTGATGCTAATGATTTAGCTTTCATTATTAGATTTTTATATCTCCAATTTCTTGCTTTTGCTTCATTATTTACATCTTCTTTTTGTGCTTTATTAGAGTGAAAAGATATTTGTCTATGCAGACACCAACTTTTCAGTTCTGTCTCAATTTGTCCGGATTGATTATGCCATTGGTGATCTCCATGCCAAACTTCAATTTGCCATTTGTAGAGCCTTTGCAAATCAAAAAGTAATTTGAGTAGGGCCATCGAATCTTGCCCTCCAGATATAGCCAAGAGAAGTATTGAGTTGCGTGGAAGCAAAGAATTGTTTTGTATGAGCCTTTTATGCAAACGCAAATGCCATTTGCTCCAAGGCTTTTTCGTTTGAGGAGTTTCTGACATTTGCTTTGGTTTCAGAGCCGGAATTAAATTTTTTTAGTTCTTTTGCTGAGTCAGTGTCACAATCAGAGTAATAGTTGTTGCTTCTATGTCACGTTTGCATTCTTTACCAGTTGTACTCCAAAAGAGTCTTCAGAATAGATCTGTTTTTAAAGTAATTTCTGGATTGAATAATTTTAATCCAGAATCTGTATTTCAGATTTCGAAAGCTGCTGGAATTGGGAGTGCGGATTTATTGGATATCGCTTGCGACCCTGAATTAGTAAAGTTGGCAATCGAAGCTTCTAATCTTCCAATTTGTGTGAGTTCGATTGAACCACAGCTTTTCCCTAAGGCTGTTATTTCGGGAGCATCAATTATAGAAATTGGAAATTACGATACTTTTTATAAAGATGGACGTCTCTTTAGTTCAGACGAGGTATTAGCACTGGCTACTGAATCACGCAGTCTTTTACCTGAAGTGGTTTTGTCGGTTACCGTTCCTCATACACTGCCTTTAGATTGTCAAGCTCAATTAGCACTCGATCTTGTTGAAGTCGGAGTTGATTTAATTCAGACGGAGGGAGGTACAAGTTCTCAACCACAAAGTGCTGGAACTTTAGGTTTAATAGAAAAAGCTGCGCCAACCTTGGCAGCAACTATAGCTATATCTTCTGCTTTGAAAGAGAATCAAAAGTCTGTTCCTTTGATTTGTGCATCTGGGCTTTCAGAAGCAACTGTATCAATGGCTATTTCTATTGGTGCAAGTGGAGTTGGCATTGGTTCAGCTATAAATAAATTAAATAACGAATTAGCAATGGTTGCGACTGTAAAAGGAATACGTTCAGCTTTAGATTCTTACTTAATGGTTCCCACGATTAACTAATGCTCTGAATAAGGTAATTTAGAACATTAGATAGATCGAAAGTGAAAAAATGAAATTAACAGATTATGAGTTTCGTTTTTTGGGCTTATAGGTGTATATGTCTGAATATAAGCTTAAGGCTCCGTATGTTCCCAAAGGAGATCAACCAGCAGCTATTAAAGGGCTTGTAGCCGGTGTAAATAAAGGTGAAAAATTTCAAACATTACTAGGTGCGACTGGAACAGGAAAAACTTTTACGATAGCTAATTTAATTGCTCAAACGGGTAGGCCTTCTTTAGTGTTGGCTCATAATAAAACTCTTGCTGCTCAACTATGTAATGAATTAAGGGAGTTTTTCCCTAATAATGCAGTTGAATATTTTATTTCTTATTACGATTATTATCAACCAGAAGCTTATGTTCCAGTTAGTGATACTTACATAGCAAAAACATCATCAATTAATGAAGAGATTGATATGTTGAGGCACTCTGCTACAAGATCTTTATTTGAAAGAGATGATGTAATCGTTGTAGCTTCAATTAGTTGTATTTATGGTCTCGGAATTCCAAGTGAATATTTAAAAGCTTCTATAAAATTTAAGGTAGGAGATAGTATTGATCTAAGATTATGCCTTAGATTATTAGTTTCTAATCAATATGCGCGTAATGACATAGAAATAAGTCGAGGTAGATTTAGAGTAAGAGGAGATGTTTTAGAAATAGGTCCTGCATATGATGATAGGTTAGTTAGGATAGAGTTATTTGGTGATGAAATAGAAAGTATAAGTTATGTTGATCCGACAACTGGGGAGATACTAAACAAACTTGAAGAAATAAATATATATCCAGCAAAGCATTTTGTTACCCCTAAAGATCGATTAGATTGTGCAGTTAAAGAAATTAAAAAAGAATTAAAAGATAGATTAGACTTTCTTAATCAAGAGGGTAAATTACTAGAAGCACAAAGGTTAGAACAAAGAACTATTTATGATTTAGAAATGTTAAAAGAAGTTGGTTATTGCAATGGCGTGGAAAATTACGCTCGTCATCTTTCTGGAAGAGATCCTGGAACTGCTCCAGAATGCTTAATTGATTATTTTCCTGATAATTGGTTATTGCTTATTGATGAAAGTCATGTGACCTGTCCCCAATTGAGAGCAATGTATAATGGAGATCAATCTAGGAAAAAAGTTTTAATTGATCATGGGTTTCGCCTACCTAGTGCAGCCGATAATCGTCCATTAAAAGATATAGAATTTTGGAATAAGGCTAAACAAACTGTTTTTATTAGTGCCACTCCTGGTGATTGGGAGTTATCAAAAACACAAGGAAATATAGTTGAACAAGTTATTCGACCAACTGGTGTATTAGATCCTTTAGTGGAAGTTCGACCCACCCAAGGTCAAGTTGAAGATTTACTTTTTGAGATTAGGAAAAGAGCAACGAAAAATCAAAGGATTTTGATTACAACACTTACTAAAAGAATGGCTGAAGATCTTACTGATTATTTATCTGAGAATAAGGTGAGAGTTCGTTATTTACATTCTGAGGTTCATTCAATAGAGCGAATTGAAATTATTCAAGATTTGCGACTTGGTGAATATGATGTTTTGGTTGGAGTGAATCTATTAAGAGAAGGATTAGATTTGCCAGAAGTATCTCTTGTTGTAATTCTTGATGCTGATAAAGAAGGATTTTTAAGAGCACAAAGATCTCTTATTCAAACCATCGGTCGTGCTGCGAGGCATGTAGATGGTTTGGCTTTGCTTTATGCTGATAAGATGACTGATTCAATGGCTAAAGCTATTAGCGAAACTGAAAGACGGCGAGAGATACAGGAAAGTTACAATAAAGAAAATGGTATTGTTCCTAAACCAGCTGGTAAGAAAGCAAATAATTCGATTCTTTCATTTTTAGAGCTTTCTAGAAGACTTAATCAAGATGGCAATTCTGATGATTTTGTTGATATTGCCGATAAATTAATTGATCACACCTCAAAAGACTCTGATAACAACTTCTCTTTAGAATCTTTACCTGAATTAATAGAAAAGCTTGAATCTAAAATGAAACAAACTGCTAAGGATTTAGATTTCGAAAATGCTGCAATTCTACGAGATCGAATAAAAAAGTTAAGACAAAGGCTTGTAGGTAATTAATATATTAATCAATATCATTATTGTCTAATTTAAAGCAAGAATGAATTTCATTTAAAGCCTTTTCTCCATGTTTTTCAGAAATAATACAAGTTGTTCTTATTTCACTTGTTGCTATCATTTCAATATTAATTTTTTTGTTTGCTAGTGCCCTAAAAATTTTAGCTGCTGTCCCTTTTGTAAAAGGCATTCCTGAACCTACAGCGCTAATTTTAACGATTTCATTCCCTTCTTCAATAATAGCTCCTTTCCAATTTGCTATTAATTCTTCCAAAGCGTACTTAGCTTCATTTCTATCATTTTTCTTTAATGTAAAACTAATGTCCTTGGTTTTGTCATTATGTTTTCTTTCAGATTGAACTATTGTGTCTAAACATATACTATTTTCAGCTAATGTTGAACAAATTATTGAAGCAGTTCCTGGTTTATCTGGGACATTTTTTACACTAATCTGGATTTGATCTTTATCTAAAGCTATACCTCTTACTTCTGGTTCATGATTATCTTTTGAAACAGGATTAAGATTAATTTGTTTATCATTAAGTTTGAAGAAATCTCCAATAGAACGTAAGGCTTTTTTCCCTGAGGCGGAATCAATTACACAACTTACTTTGACTTCACTAGTTGCAATTAGCCTTATATTAATACCAGCATCAGAAAGTGTTTGAAATAAAGAAGACGCTATCCCTGGCCTTCCCATTATTCCTGCTCCAAAAATACTGATTTTGCTTAGATTATTTTGTGAAGATATTTCACCCCCTATAGAATCAATTAGTCTTTTACATTGAGCATTGGCATTATTTAATTCATCTTCTTTTACAGAGAAAGTAATATCATTTTTATTATTTTGATGTGTTGCTTGAATAATAAGATCTACATTCACTCCTCCTTCAGATAGGGCTTCAAATAGCTCAGCAGCAATCCCAGGACGATCTGGGATATTAGATAGAGCAATAACTGATTGATGTTCGATTAACTCTAAGCCGTCTACTGGACTCCTGTGCTCTATTCCACCTTTAGAAACTATATGCTTTTTGTTACTAGTTAGTGTTGTTCCTTCAAGGTTTTCCCAGCTTGATTTGACTACAAGAGTTACTGCAAAATTTCTTGCGATTTCAACTGCTCGAGGGTGTAAAACAGCGGCTCCAAGACTTGCCAGCTCTAACATTTCATCACAACTAATTCTTTTCATTAATTGTGCACTTTTAACAATTCTGGGATCAGTGGTTAAGACACCCGGAACATCGGTATAGATTTCACACTTCTCGGCTTCAAGAGCTGCTGCTAAAGCGACGGCAGAAGTATCAGATCCTCCTCTCCCTAAAGTTGTTATTTCAGAAATTCTTCCTATACCTAAACTGGTTCCTTGGAAACCAGCAATGACGATAATTTTGCCCTGATTTAAAAGATTTTGTATTCGTTCTGTTCTTATCTCTAGTATTCTTGCTCGCCCATGCGCTGATTCCGTAATGATTCCTGCTTGAGTACCAGTTAATGAGATAGCTTGAAGTCCTAATTCATTTAGGGCCATAGCTAGTAAAGATATAGAAACTTGCTCTCCAGTTGAAAGGAGCATATCCATCTCGCGTTGAGGAGGATTGAGTGTTATACCTGAAGCTAAAGTTGTTAACTGATCAGTTGTATGTCCCATGGCTGAAACAACTACTACAAGATCATTTCCTTCGTCCTTGCAAGTTTTTATTTTTTGAGCAACAGCTTTAATACGCTCAATGCTACCTAGAGAGGTGCCGCCAAATTTTTGAACCAGCAAGGTCATTGAACTCTCGTTTACTTTTTGATTATTTCAGTTGTTAGTAAGAATTTTACTTTCTGTTAGCAGATTATCTTTAAAAGAATCCATTGGTTTGTATCCTGATTTTATAGAGGATTCTATTTTCAGAAGTTTTTTCATCAATTGCAGTAATTTGTATGGAGATACATCTTGAATTTGTTTGCGTATTACAAAAATACGTTTTGGATTAGAAATGCCAATAAGTTTTGCGATTTCCTTAATATCTTGTTTCCCTTCAGAATCCAATATTTTTACCCAAAGCCATCCCCTGGCTTGACTAGTTAACGTTGATAATAAACGCAGAGCTGGCTCACCATTTTCAAGTAAGGAGTTGATTTTACTTAAAGCTAAAATCTTATTTTCTTTAAGTAAAAGATTGGAAATTTCTAAGGCATTAGTACAAGTACTTTGTATGAGGTTCTTCACTAGCTCTTTAGTAATTTCATTAGTTTTTTTATTAGTTGCTTCAGATAATAATGCGATTTTTTGCAGCTCTGTATTAATTAAAGAACTATCATTCCCTAAGCTTTCTACTAGTAAATCAATGACTTCTTGATTCATTTTCAAGTTTAAGCGATTCACTATATTGCTGACCAAACGCCTCTGACCATTAATATCCCACGGTAGAGGTAGAACAAAACTTTTTTCTGTAGATATAGGACTGGATTTAATATTTTCTTGAAGTAATTTAGTCGTCTTTAGTCTCTTATCAGGTTTATTGGAATTCTGTAAAATTAAGTGTGTTTGATCAGGGATTAAATTTATTGCTTTTTCTAGTTGACTAGCTAATTCCAGAGTGCAACCATTACAAAACTGGCTTCTTCTAACTACCACAATTCTTGCTCCATTACCAAGTGGCGCACTTTGAATTTCTTCTAATGCCCTTAAAGTTTGTTTTGGATCATTTCCATCAATTTGACTATAGTTAAAACTCTTCCAAGTAGGATCAATAAATGTTTCCACTATTTCGTCAATTTCGCTATTAGTTGCCTCATAGTCATCTCCCCATATTAAATGTATTGGCATTACTGCAAGATAGTCGTGAAAAAAGATGCGATCTCAAATTAGCTCAAGATAATACACAGTGAAAACACCAGAACATCCAATTTTTCTTCAAAGCATTGAATACATTAGATCTCAAATTGGTTTAACAGGTCTCGATAAAGTTCAACAATCAATTCTTGAACGAATTATTCACTCCAGTGGAGATTTGACTTTGAATCCCTGCTTGAAATTTAGTCCAGGAGCTTGTGATAAAGCTGTTAATGCATTGCAGAATGGTGCAAAGATTATTACTGATACCTTCATGGCAGAAGCTGGTGTTGCTCCAGTTGCAAAACGAACATTAAATTCAACAGTTAATTGTATTTTAGAAATGGCTCCAAAGTCTTTTGATGCAATTTTGACCACTAGATCTGCAATAGGCATGCGTAAAATGTGGTTAGATCTTGAAAAAAAAGATGAGTTCCTACCTGCACCAATTGTTGTCATTGGAAGTGCACCTACAGCAATGATGGCGTTGTTAGATTTAATTGAAAAAGGTAGCAAAATGCCTAGTTTAATTATTGGCATGCCAGTGGGATTTATAGGTGTTGCGGAAAGTAAAAATCGTTTATTAAACAGTGATTGTACTCATATAGTTTTAGAAGGATCTAAAGGAGGCGCATCTCTAGCCGCAGCAACTATAAATGCTTTATTGAGAGCTGCTGAGTATTAGGATTATAAAATGAATATTAATTATTGCTTTTTAATTATTATTTAAATAACTCTAATGCTATTGGAGTTGTTTTCCTCTAACCCATCTAATATTTTTCTTGCATTTTGAAGGACTTCTTGTGGAACTCCTGCAAGTCTAGCTGCTTCTATTCCATAGCTTTTAATCGACCCACCTTTAGCAACTTTATGAAGAAAAGTCAGTGAGTTTTTTTTATGTTCTACTAATACTTGGAAATTTTCTACATTTTCTATATATTCAGAAATTTGATTTAATTCATGATAGTGAGTCGCAAAAATTGAACGACTTTTTATAGTTTTTGCCAAAAATTCACTTACCGACCAAGCAATTGATAGGCCATCAAAAGTAGACGTTCCTCGTCCAATTTCATCTAATAACACTAATGATTTTTCTGTAGCGTTATTTAAAATAAATGCAGTTTCAATCATTTCTACCATAAAAGTTGATTGACCTGCTGCCAAGTCATCTACTGCTCCAACGCGTGTGAAGAGTTGATCAGTAATTCCGAAAGTTCCAGATTTAGCTGGGATCCAACTCCCTATTTGAGCCATTATTTGTAAGAGACCAATTTGTCTTAAGTAACAACTTTTACCACTTGCATTAGGCCCAGAAAGAATTATTAGATCAGTTTTTGATCCAAGATCAATATCATTAGGGATAAAAACTTGATCAACAAGAATTTGCTCAACTACAGGATGACGTCCTTCAATGATTGAAATTCTTCTTGAATTAACTTTATCAGTATTATCAATGACTTCAGGTTGTATATAATTACTGGTGGCGGCTAACTCTGCTAGCCCAGCTAATACATCTAAGTAGGAAACTGATTTTGCAGCCTGTCTAATTTCTTGTGCTTTATTTCCAACAAGCATCCTAATTTCACAAAAAATTTCATATTCAAGTTGAGATATTTGAGCTTTTATTTGAAAAATTTTCCCCTCTCTTTCTTTTAATTCTGGAGTTACAAATCTTTCCTCATTCGTGAGGGTTTGTCTTCTGATCCAATGATCTGGAACATTCAAAGACTTTGCTTTACTTACGGCTAAAAAGTATCCAAAGGATCGATGATATTGCAGTTTTAAATTATTGATTTTACTTATTTCTCTTTCTTTCAATTCTTGGTTTTTTAGCCATAAATTATGATCATCAAGTTGATTTCTCAGTCCATCAAGTATTGGATTGACGCCATCATAAATTAGACCACCTTCTGTAAGGCTTAATGGAGGATTATTAATGATTTCATTATTTATTTTTGATGCAACTTCTATTAAATCTTGATCTAAATTTATAATTGATTTGAAGTAATTAAAATTTTTAAATACTGGCTCAATCAGATTTTTCTTAAGAAAAGGTAACCTATTAATTCCTTCTGCAATTGCAACTAAATCTCTTGCACCTGCTTGTTGAGCTCCTGCACGTCCTGCTAGACGTTCTAGATCCCCCATTGATCTAAGTATCTTTCTGAGATTTCTTCTTAAAGAGGAGGATTCAACAAGTAATGAAATAATTTTTTGCCGGTAATGAATTTCATAAATATCTGTAAGTGGTTCCTCAAGCCATCTCCTTATACATCTAGCTCCCATTGCAGTTAAGGTTTTATCAATAGCCCATAATAAAGACCCTTGAAGTTGTCCGCCTCTTTGAGTCGAAATTAACTCTAAGTTTTTACGAGTCTGATTATCAATAATTAGTCCAGATATATCATATTTTATCTGTGGATAATCTAGAGATATGTGAGTTCTTGAATTGTTTTCAAATTGATTATCAAGATTAGGATGAGTTTTATTTAAATATGCAATTAATCCACCTATTGTTCTAATTGATAGAGGATGTTCGCGAAGACCTAAGCCATCTATATTATTTAAATGAAAGTGATTTAATATAGTTGTTTTAGATTCTAATTCAGTAAATGAAGTTTGATTAAATTCAGTTATATTCATTGAACTTGTAAACCACTTAGAATTATGAATGGTTTTCTTTTCAGAGATGATTTCAGCTGCTTCTAATTTGATTAATTCTTGTCTTAAATTATTAACTTCTTTTCCTTCTTGTACAATTAATTCACCTGTGCTCACATCTACTTTTGCTAAAGCCCATTTGATTTGAGTGTCATTTAAATTAGAATCTAATAGTACTGAAGCTAGCCAATTATTTTTCTTAGCACTTAACATTCCCTCTTCTAAAATTGTTCCTGGTGTAATTAATCTAGTTATTCCTCTTTTGATTAATTTATGTCCCTTTGAAGGAGCAGCTTCAAGTTGATCGCAAATTGCAATTGAGAAACCTTTTTTTATTAGTTGAGTGCAATATCTATCTGAAGCATGATGAGGAATACCTGCCATAGGGACACGTCCAATTTTTTTGCCGCCTTCTTTACTTGTAAGTGTTATTTCTAACAGCTCTGAGAGTTTTATGGCATCTTCAAAAAAACATTCGAAGAAATCTCCAAGTCGATAAAGCAAAACTCTATCTGGATTCTCTATTTTGAGTTCCACATAATGTTTTAAAGCAGGAGTCAAATCATCAAGTTTTGGCAAACTGTGATGTGACCATTTAGGACTTTCAATTCCTGTATTGGTGTAACTATCGAAGTCATTTTTCTGATTTTTGTATGCTTTCTTAAGCCGTGGTCTCAGTGCAGCATCATCTTTAAGTTGATTATGTGAAAGGTTTTCGTTTGATGTTGTTAAAATTTGACTTTTTTCATTATCAGCTTCTGTTCTGTTCTCTGATTCTTCAAACAGACTGCCTTGTAAGGGAGTTTGGCTGGCAGCCATTTGATTTCTCAACGTAAAATATTTATTTTATAAGAAGTTATTTTTTTTGCATGTGAAGCCTCGCTACAAATTTTTAGTAGTAGGAGTAGAAACCTATGCTTGCATGGGAGAATTATTAAATACTTAGAATTTGTTCTGCCGCTTCATTTCCTATGCTGGCTATTAATTCCATTGTCGCAAACGCACTTTTATTCTCTTCTTTGCTTTTGGTAATTGGAGTTCCGGTCTTTTATATGACCCAAACTAATCCAGAGGATAATAGAAATCCAAACATTAAAAAGATCGAAATCCTTGCTGGTGTTTGGTTCCACTTGGTATTGCTTCAAGCATTAGTTGGTGAATACATCACCCACCAAATGAATGTATAGAAAGATTTACAATCAAAAATTCCTTAAAATAGGCTGATTCTTATTTATATGTTTTAAATTTACTCATCAGAGGTTACTGTGAGTAAGTATTAAATGCCTTGAAAAGATGGCTACAATAGAAGGTACCTTTGAAAGATCATCATCTTTAAAAGTAGCTATTGTTGTAGCTCGATTTAATGATCTAATAACTAATAAGCTTTTAAGCGGTTGTTTAGATTGTTTATCAAGACATGGAATTGATATATCTGAGTCAAGCTCTCAACTAGATATTGCTTGGGTTCCTGGCTCTTTTGAACTACCTATAATTTCTCAAGAACTTGCTCGCAAACTTAAGTATGACGTAGTCATTACACTCGGTGCAGTTATTCGAGGAGATACACCTCACTTTGATGTAGTAATTGCTGAAGCCAGTAAAGGTATTGCTACTGTTTCGAGAGAAACAGGGGTACCAATTATCTTTGGAGTTTTAACAACAGATACCATGCAACAAGCATTAGAGAGAGCGGGAATAAAAAATAATCTTGGATGGAGTTATGCTCTTCAAGCAATAGAGATGGGTTCTCTAATGAAGGCTTTGAGTTAAATAAATTTGTCAATTGAGTAAATCAATTGACCAAGGTCCCTTCTGTGATGCATGCTAAATGTAGTTAAGATTATTTTTTTGCGGATGTAGCTCAGTGGTAGAGCATCTCCTTGCCAAGGAGAGGGTCGAGAGTTCGAATCTCTTCATCCGCTTAAATTATTGGGTAAATTATTGATCTCTAAGAGGTTTACATAACAAGTAGCTCTATCAGATAAAAAAAACTATTTTTAATCATTATATTTATTCAGCTGATGTCATATTTGATAATTTTAAAAATGATGATTTATATAATATTTACCTAGATTAGATGTATTTGTTATTTCTGAGTCGTTGGTATAATTTTTATCTAAAAGTTCTTATTGAGATTAATGAATGATAAATTAATAGTTAACTAAAGAACAAAAGGAGATTCTTTCGATGCTTCATGAAGAAGAATCTGGGACTAGAGATCAATCGAAACCTTTATCGAACATGAGGATAGCAATAACATCTGTTGACTTAGAACAATCAGAACATCGTGGTATAGCATATTTATCTAAATCTTTAATTCGCTCTTTGTCTGATCAAGGCGCACAAGTATATTTATTGACAGGATTTTACGGCAGACGTTTAAGCCCTATAATGAGATTTCTAATGCATGATGTTGCTGTTAATGAGGTTGACAGTGCTGACATATTAGATCAATTAAGTGACGAAAAAAGTCAGAATAAAAAGAAAAAAAATGAGATTGATCCAGATATAACTACTTTAGAGAAATTTTTTGAATTCATAAATAATGTGAGAGGGAGATTTCTTAAAACGATATTTTTATTTAAACCAATATTTAAATATTATTTTAGATGTGCTAATTTCTCTGGTAAATTAATTGAATTAAAGGATTTAAAAAGGAGCCCTTATTGGGGGAATGAAAGGATAAACTATTTAAAATATGTAAATGGTTTTTTATCAATACCTGACATTTTTTTACTTTCAACATTACGTAGTAGAAGAATATTAATAAAGTCGCCTGTTATTGATTTAAGAAAGCATAATATTGATTTTTTAATTACAACTTGCCCTTTGAGCATTAGTGTGAAAGGTAGACAAAGAAAATCCTCTAAGTTACTTCAGTTAATTATGGATTATATACCACTATCATTTTATAAGCATCCTGATCATCCTTATAGTTTTTACAATCGATTACAAGATTCTATGAAGAGTAATTGTTGTTTTATTTCAAAGACATCCCAGAAAAAAATATGTCAATTATTAGATAAAAAAGTAGATAAATATAAAAATGATATTATTTATCCAATGCCTTCATTGAGTTTTGAGAATTTGAATTTAGCAAGTAATTTAGATTGTATAAGAAAGATTAATTATAAGTTTATTCTATTTAATTCTTCAATTGTCCCTAGAAAGAATTTGCATTTTCTTATTCAGGCATTTCAAAATAGTGAAATTGCTGCAAAGGGTTTTAAATTATGTGTAGCTGGAAAAATTCATGATGATAAATATGGATTAGGGATTCAAAAGCTTTGTAATAATAATTCAAACATAGAACTTTTAGGCTATGTTGATGAAATTGAAAAATGTTGGTTATTTTTGAATGCACATGCTTTTGCTTCTCCTTCCTGTGTAGAAGGCTTTGGAATCCCTGTTTTAGATGCATATATTTTGGGACTGAATGTTTTAGCTAGTAATATTCCCTCGCACAAAGAAATAGCAAATATATCTGTTCAAGATAGTAATTTAAACTTATTGGATCTTAATAATATCAATAGTTGGATTTTTAGTCTTAATGACATCGCAGAAAATGAAGATATAAGTAGTCTCACTAGAATGAAAAGAATCGATAATTTTAAGAAATCTCTCACAAAATTAACAAAGTCTTTTGATGCGAAACTTTGTGAATTAATAACCCAACAAAATTAACATTACTTTTGCTTGATGAGCATTAGGCTTTGTTTGTTCTCAACTTTAAATCCTAATTGAGCATAGAAATCCTGTCCATTTGTAGTCATTAAATAGACTTTTTCTGTAGATTTGATTTTTTCATCACTTAATAGCGCTTCTATTATTAATTTACCTAATCCAAAACCTTGTACATCTTGGGAAACAACTATGTCCCATAAGACAGCTCTATAAACTTGATCTGTAGTTGCTCTTCCAAACCCAATTAGTTCATAATTATTCCATATTGTGATAATGACATTACTATTGGCAAGCATTTTCTTAAGTTGAGCAGTTCTTCTACCTTTTGCCCATAATGCATTTTTATTGAATAATGATTGTAGTTTTTTTAAACCATTAACTGGCTTAAATTCTGCTCCAAGTCCAAATAGGCGTAAACCTGGGGCTCCGGAAGCATGTTTAATAAGCGATAGGTTTTCAATCATATTATGCTTTGAAAAGGCTTGAAAAAAATTATTAATAGTACATTACTAATTTTTTCTGCATTGATCTATTCTCCTAAATATGTTTTGAGTCTTTCAAGACTTTTTTGAAAATTATATTATTTTGCTTGTCTTTCATTATTGGTATATCATGAATTCATCTTGATGATTTTTTGTATTATTTTTTAGTATCTCATCTGTTAAGCATTGATTATTAACTCTAATTATTTATTTGTTTTTGATGGAAGCTGAATTTTATTTGGATTTTGAAAATAATTTCAGAGGTTCTCGTAACCAAATTAGAGATATTCTATCTAATTATGATGGTTTAATTCAGTATGTTCTTGATACAGATGATCATCCTAGATTGCTTGATATTGGATCAGGAAGGGGTGAATGGTTGCAAAAATGTTCAGATCTTGGGTTTGAATCTATTGGCATTGAAATAAATTCTGATATGGCAGAATTTTGCGAGAATATTGGATTAAATATTTTGAGAGGAGATGCAATTTCTTTACTTAAGGATATCCCTGATAATAGTTTCTCATTAATTTCAGCATTTCATATAATTGAACATATAGATTTTGATTCTATTAATACCTTATGTATTGAATGCAAAAGAATTTTGAAGGATAATGGTCTATTAATTCTTGAAACACCAAGTATTGATAATTTATCAATATCAAGTCGTTTTTTTCATATTGATCCTACACATATAAACCCAATAAATCCAGATTTACTGGCTTTTACTTTAGGTAGAATTGGTTATAATATGGTACGAATTTTTTATCTTAATGGAGGCCCTTTGCAAGATGAAGATAAATATTCATTGACGAGAATTTTTAATGGTGTAGCTCAGGATTTGTCATTGATAGCGACTAAGTCTAAAGCTACTACTTTAAAATTGAATAATAATAAATCTTGGGAACAAAGTTTAAAATTTGGATTAACTACAATTGATGCTGCAGTTGAGTTTGATCATCAATTAAGATTGTCATTAGTTAATAATGAAGAAGAAATTCGTAGTTTAAGATCTAGAATTTATAAATTAGAAATTTTATTAAATACTCCTATATATAAATGTATGATTATTTTATCTCAGGATATTGAGAAGAAAATTATTAAAATGATTAAAATATATAAGATATTAATGCAATGGCTGAAAAAAATTCTTCGTTTTAATTTGATTTTTTTATATAATTTCCTTCAAAAAATTTTATCGAAAAATATGATAATTTTTTATTTAATTTGTAAATCATTTGATAAGATTACAAGGTGTTGGGGATATAGATTTAAATATGGTAAATTAATAAAAATGAGTCAAAAACCTAAAGAGGATTTGCAATCTATTTATGCAGATGAACGAAAATTAGATTTGCATTATAATAGATTTATTAGACCTAAAAATATTTTCAATAAGTTAAAATGAATCATAATTATAAATCAAAAATTAGAATCGTTATTGATCTTCAGGGTTTTCAGCGAGAAGGAAACCGTGTTCGAGGTATAGGAAGATTCTCGTTGGAGTTAGTTAAATCTTTAATTAAACATTATCCAGAGAATGAATATATTCTATTTTCTAACTCTTCGTTATATGATTTTAGGAATGATTTTAAAGATGAGTTAAACGATAAAAAATTAAATATATTTTATTTTGAATGGTCACCCGTAGGAGAGATTAATGAGGATTTAACATACTACTATTCCAAAACTTCTATTGCTTGTCAATTAAGATCATACGCATTATCTTTGCTACATGCCGATATAATTTTGCTTACCAGTTTCTTTGATGGTTTTAAGGATAATACTATTATTGATATAGATCATAATTATAAATTACCTCTAATCGTTTCTATAATATACGATTTAATTCCTTTGATAAATCCAAAGACATATTTAGATAATGATGAAGAATATAAATATTTCTATCATCAGAAGATATTAAATTTACATAAATTAGATGCAATACTAACCATATCTGAATCTTCAAAAAATGAAATTTTGAAATATACAAAAATAAACTCTAATCAAATTTATAATATATCTGCAGCTTGTAATCAAAACCTTTTCAATAAAGATATAAGTGAAGATGACTCTTTAAAAAGTATTTTGCAAGACTTGGATAAATTTATACTCTATACAGGTGCTGTTGATCCTAGAAAGAATTTATATCGCTTGATCAAAGCTTATTCTCAATTACCATTACAAATTTTATTAAAACACAAATTAGTACTTACTGGTCCTTATTCTGATACTGAAATTAAACTCATACAAACTTGGATTGCTCAGTGCAATCTAAGCTTGCGAAATATTATTATTTTAGGATTTGTATCAGATCAAGATTTGGCCAATCTATACAAAAATTGCTATTTATTTGTATTTCCATCTTTGCATGAAGGTTTTGGTCTTCCTGTTTTGGAAGCTATGAGTTGTGGCGCTCCTGTAATTGCCTCAAAATGTACAAGTATTCCAGAAATTGTTAATTCTGACTCTGCTTTATTTAATCCCTATGATATTGATGAAATAAATCAGTTAATTCTAAAAATATTAACTGATATAGATTTTTATAAATCAGTAAAAAAGAATTCAAAGATTAGAAAAAAATCTTTTTCTTGGGCTATCACAGCAAAAAATACTGTAGAATCTATCATTTCTATTCTAGAATCAAAATCTATTAATATTGATGATGACATTACAATATCTTCTTTAAAGGAGATTAATAAAAACAGTTTTAATAAACTAATTACTTATTTAAGGAAGAGCGAACTCGTAAAATATGCTAAAATATATAATATTTCTTATTTAAGAAGATTAGCCTCTTCAATAGATTTAGTAAATAATCAATCAAGGAAATTTTTATATTCTAAGAAAAGTTCAATTGATCGATTCAATTGGAGAGTAGAAGGTCCTTTTGATACAACTTATAGTCTTGCTATTCTTAATCGAAACTTTGCATTAGCTCTTTTTCGTGCAGGGCAAGATGTTTTATTGCATTCTACTGAAGGTCCTGGAGACTTTATACCTAACTCTGATTTTCTTATTAATAATCCGATTATTAATAGTCTTTATCAAAAGTGTAAGTTTTCTGAAACTAAAAATGTTATAACTACAAGAAATTTATATCCGCCAAGGGTTGACGATCTAAGATCGGGCTTGAAACTATTACACGCCTATGGATGGGAAGAATCTTTATTTCCTCAAAACTGGGTAAATGACTTTAATAATTATTTAGATGGAATAACAGTGATGTCAAATCAAGTAAAAAAAATATTAATAGACAGTGGTGTTAGTTTACCGATAAGAGTATGTGGTTTGGGAGTTGATCATATAAGCCAGATTAAAGCGAGTGAGAATTTTACTTTTACCAAAAAATCATACGCTTTTTTACATATTTCTTCATGCTTTCCTAGGAAAGGTATTGACTGCCTATTAAAGGCTTACGGTGAATCATTTACTAATGAAGATGATGTGAGTTTGATTATCAAGACATTCCATAATCCCCATAATAATGTTCAAAAACTTTTAGAAAAATATATAAGTTATTATCCTAGTTATCCACATGTAAATATTATTTACCAGGAATTAAATGATTATGATATTAAATCTTTATATCAACAATGTGATGTATTAGTAGCGCCAAGCTTTTGTGAAGGTTTTAATCTAACTCTTGCAGAAGCAATGAAAATTGGTATTCCTGTTATCACTACTTCTTGGGGTGGGCAAATGGATTTTTGCAATGATCTGAATTCTTGGTTATTAGATTATGATTTTGAATATTCAAAATCACATTTTAATTTATTTGCTTCGACATGGGCTAAACCCTCAAGTAATCATCTTGCGAAACTCATGAAAGATATATATACTTCTTCATCCGAATTAATTCATTCGAAGATCGAATCTGCGAAGAAGTCTATATCTCAATACACTTGGGATAATGTTGCTAATATAAATATTGATTTCATTCCTCATATTACTTTCAAAAATATCAATCAAGAACCAAAAATCGGATGGATATCTACATGGAAAATTAGATGTGGACTTGCTACATATTCAGAACATCTATTATCAGAAATGAAAGGTGAATATATTCTATTCACACCTAATAGAGATCAAAAAAATGATAATAATGAGATAATGTCTTGGAATATGGGTGATGACAGTCTCGAAAATCTATTCGAGCAAATTGTTAATAATAATATTACTTCAATTGTCGTGCAATTTAATTATGGTTTTTTCGATTTTACTAGTTTTTCTAATTTTATAAAAAAAATTCATGGACAAAAAATAAAAATCATTGTTTTCTTGCATTCTACAATTGACCCTACAATTGATAAAACAAAGCAAATTCGAGACTTATCTAAAGCTTTATCTTTATGTCATCGACTATTAGTTCATTCTACGACAGATTTAAATCGGTTAAAGAACATCGGATTGGTTGATAATGTTACTTTGTTTCCACATGGTATTTTGAATAGCGATACTCTGAATCAACACAGTAAAAATTTCAAATATAAAAAAACAAGATTACATTTATCAGCTTATGGCTTTTGTTTGCCTAATAAAGGCTTTCCTGAGCTTATTCAAGCCGTAAATATTTTACGTAAAAATCATTTTGATTGTAAACTTACGCTTTTTACTGCATTATATGATTCTGAAATTTCAACTACTTTTCATGGAGAATTACTCGATTTAATTGATAATTTAAATTTGAAGAAATTTGTAAAAATCAATTCAGCTTTCCTTACTGACGAGGAAACTTTGTTATGCCTTTCTAGAACAGATCTAGTAGTCTTTCCTTATCAATCAACAAATGAATCAGCTAGTGGAGCAGTTAGACAGGGAATATCCTCTTTGACCTCAGTCGCTGTAACTCCTTTGCCGATATTTCAAGATGTTCTTGATGTTGTTTACCAACTTCCTGGTGTTACTCCTCTAAAGATATCTGAAGGAATTATGGACTGGTATAATAATTGTTATGGATTGCCTATTACCTCCGCAGAAATGAAATGGCGAGAGCAACATTCTTTTAGAGAATTAGGGTCTAGGCTGTATAATTTAATTCAAAGTATTGAATTAAATTATTAACTAAATTATTTTATTATAATATGTAGTTTGTTAAAATCTATCTCAGAATAAGTTTGCTATTTATTAACTTTTCAATAATATCATCAATTTTAATATTAGCTCTCCAATTAAGTTCTTCAAACATTTTTCGTGGGTCGCCGACACTCTTGCTTATGTCTTTACCTCTAAATAGTCTTTTTTCAATAACTATATGATCCTTCCAGTTTAAATTTAACTTCTTAAATGATTTTTCAATAAATTCACTTAATTTTGTAGATTTACCCGTACAAATTATTTGATCTTTTTGTAAATCTGATGTTATCATTAGATGAATTCCTTCTATAAATTCTTCTGCCCATCCCCAATCTCTTTCAATATTGAGATTACCAATGTGAATTTTATGATGTTTGTTTTTTGAACACTCAATTGCACCATTAATGATTTTATGTGTAATGAAATTCTTGCTTCTTAACGGAGATTCGTGAGGAAATAAAACACCCGTGATTACATTAAGATTATATATTTCTCTATACAATTTGACTAGAAGCATACTTTCAACTTTTGCTATCCCATAGGGACTTTGAGGATTAATGACTGAGTTTATTGTGGCCGGTATTTTTGTAACACCATATACCTCACTACTGCCAGCGAAAAACACTTTGCCTTTAAAATCAATTTCTCTACATGCTTCAAGAATGTTGACTGTTACTTCTGCAATACTTTTTTGGGTTTCAATTGGATTTACAAATGAAAATCCAACAGAAGATTGTGCTGAAAAATTGTATATTTGATCAGGATTTTCTTTAAGAAAGAGTTTTTTTAAACTATCCAGGTTTGTTGGATCAATTTCTTTAATCACAAATTTGTCATTTATTTTCAGTACATCGTGGTTTGGATACGACCTTCTATGGAATCTTGAGGTGCCAATTACGTCATAATTTTTACTAAGTAAATACTTGATCAAATAAGAACCGTCTTGCCCCGAACATCCAATCACTAGCGCTTTGGCTCTCATAATTAATAATTCTGGTGCGCGAATTTGTTTCACTAATTGTTTCTATCTTATCTAATAAGAAATCCATGACGAACAAAAATACATGGGAAAAGTACTGCCAATATTGGAAAAAAAGTATGTGCCAGTTCAATTAGTGTTCTCGACTGTGCTACTTGAAAGTTTGCTCAAAAATAAATCTAGGAATTCAATAAGTGAGCGAAACATTCGCTGAGAAGCATTTAATAGCAGTACTTTTCAGTGATTGAAAAAAAAATGATCAATAAGAATTATTGTAGAGAAAACTATTCAATTCTTGTGTTGATATCACTACTGAAAAACAATGGGGCTTTGACTTAGTTCACTTAGTGAGTATATTTAGCCGGCCAACTGCATTTTTGTGATTACTTCTAATTAGACAGTAATTCCAAAAGATGCACAATTGCCAGGCCCAAGACAGGGTTTCTCGGCAGCCGCAGTGGACCTGCGGAGTTCCCTATCTACGTACTGACACTTACACACTCGATGTCTACACTAACTACAACCCAGCTTCAACAGCAGTACATCGCATATTTCGGCCGTCCTGGCGATCCCGCGGGTATCACATATTGGTTAGGAAGCGGACTTACTGAAACAGCGTTTGCAGAACAAATTCACGCACAAGATGAATACCAACAGTCAACAGTAGGTTCAAAGTCTACTGAGGCTCAAGTTAACGATCTTTACAAGAATTTATTTGGACGTTCAGCTGACTCGAAAGGCCTTCTTTATTGGACAGCAGAAATTGAAGCTGGTCGTAAAGCACTTTCAAGTCTTGCATTAGATTTAATCTGGGCTGCATCTAACCCAAAAGAAGACAATACAGCACAGGGTGAGGCAGATGCTGCTGCTCTTGCAAATAAAGTTGCAGCTGCGCAAGCTTTCACTGATGACGTTGAAGCAAGCACAGACGCAATTCTTGCTTATCAGCCAGAATCAACAGGAACAGATTTTAAGACTGGTCCTGCATTTGATTCAGCAAAAACATGGTTGACAACAATAACTACTGAAGCTCATACAGAGGCTGGCGTTGATACTGCGGTATCAGATATGACCACAGCATCAAATCCTGGTGTTACTAATACAACTCAAGCACTAACAACTGGAGTTGATGTATTTACAGGTGGAAATCAAAATGACACCTTTACAGGTAGTGAGTCTACTCTTAACTCTGGTGACTCATTAACTGGTGGTACTGGTGATGACACATTCGCCTACAGTTCTCAAGGCGCCGTAGCAGTCAACGAAACAGGTTTCACAACTACTGGAATAGAAACATTAAAGATTACTGGAACAGCTACTGGTGGAACAACTTTAAATGGAACATCTGCAGCTGATGTAACTAAAGTTCTTAATGCTTCATCTTCAACTGATGTAACTGTTAATTCTCTAAAAGCATTAGCAACAGTTGAACTTGATAGCGTCTCAGCTGGTAATACAACAGTTCAATTTGCTGACTCTCTACTCACTGGTTCAGCTGATACCCTTACATTAAATTTAAAAGGAAATATCACTACAGCTGATGGTCCGATTGGAACAATTACTGTTGGAAACTCAAGTGCGAATACTGGTTTTGAAACAGTAAATGTTAATTCATCTACATCAGCTAGCGAAATAACCAACATTGTTACTGCTGCTCCAACCATCAATATTACCGGTGATCAAAACCTTGAAATCACTGGTGCTATTGCTCTTGCAACTGCTATTAATGCTGCCGACTTCACAGGTAATTTAACTGTTGTAGTTGATTCAGATACCCTTGCTAAGGATGTAGTTGTTACTGGTGGTACCGGTGATGACAGTGCTGATTTCTCTGATGGATTCGCTACTGGTGATTCATTCGATGGTGGAGAGGGTACTGACACAATTACTTTGACTCAAGCAGTAGCAGATGATGCATCTCTTACTGGAACACTTACAAGTGTTGAGCAACTAGGAGTTTCTGACTTGGGTACAGGAACTATCGATATGGATAACTTTAGTGGAGTCACCAGAGTTATTTATGACGCAGGTTTGACAGCTAATGGTACAGCTACAGTTGATGATGCAGTATCTGGTATCACAGTTGAAATTGATCAGGTGAACCTTGTTGCTGCTGATGCATCACTAGTCATCGATCTAAAAACCGATGGAGCTACTGATGTTGCATCTGTAGTTATAGATACAATTGATACTGGTGATGGAATTGCAAGTATTAATGCAGCTGATGCTGAGACATTCTCTCTAACAGTTGATGACGATACAGTTGACGCGACAGGAACTTATGTTGTTGCTTCTTTGACAGTATCTGATGCAACAACCATTAATCTTAGTGGTGATTCAACACTAACAATTACAGACACAGTTGATCCAGTTACTCCAATTCTTACAACATTGGATGCAGGTGGAATGACAGATGAGTTGACTATCTCCAATACCAACTTTGCTGTTGGTGGAGCAACAATCACTCTTGGTTCTGCTAACGACATATTTAACGTTGCGACATCATCTGGTCCTGATACTTTCGATCTTTCCAAAGGTGGAAACGACCGTATTGTTTATACCGCGGTAGCTCAGTCTGATGCTGAAATGGATACCATTCAGGGCTTTACCTCTGGTTCAGATGATATTGACCTTCGTACTTTTGCTACAGCTATTACTAATAGCGCTCAATTTGCAGGATCTTTTGCAACATTTGCTCTTTCTCAAGGTGCTGTAACTGCAGCTGCTCCAGCTGTTTACCAGGTTGATGATCAAATCCTTTGGGTTGATAGCGATGGTGACCAAGATTTAGATGGTAGTGACTTCAGAATCAAGCTAGAAGGCGTTACCGAAGTATTAGCAACCGACTTGATGCTTGATATAGCTGGAAATTCAATCACAGCTAATAGAGCCGGCTTCAACACAGCTACAAGTGCTCATTTCTCTGAGACTGTGATCGCAACTAACGAGAATGACACAATTACTGCGACTGGTACACAAACAGTTGGTGCAACAATCAATGGTTTACAAGGTACAGATACACTTGTTCTAACCGGAACTACAACTGCTGATTTGACAGTTGCTACTGGTCAGCTAGTTAACGTTGAAACCCTTGATGCATCTGCAGGATCAACATCAGTTTCAATTCTTGCTACTGATATCGGTACTGCTACTGGTTCTCTATCAACACTTACTGGTGGAACTGGTAACGGACATACACTAAATATTGAGGGTGGTACTGGTGAAGACTTAACTGGTATCACAATCCGTGGTTTTGAGACAGTTGCTGAAGAAGGAAACGCTGCTCAGTCATGGACTATGGATGTGGATAACTTCACAGATATAGACGCCCTTACATTCTCTGGTGGTACTGCAGATACCCTTATCCTTGATGGTGGTACTTATGACTTCAGTGCTGTCACAGTTACTTTCGGTACTGGCTCTTCACAACTTCTATTAAATGGAGGAACAAATACAACCAATAAAGTTGTAACTGTTGATGCTGCTGACGTAGCCAACGTCGGAACAATCACAGGTGAAGATGGTACTGGTACTACAACACTTAACATCAACGACACAACTGACATCTCAGGTGCGGTAACAACCCTCTTAGATACAGTTACTATCGGTGGTACATCTCAGACACTAACTGTTGATATCGACGATATAGCGTTGGCAGCTAACATGACCAACGTCACATCAACTGGTACAACTAACCTGCTTGTTTTAGAAGCTCAAGATACTATTGCATCAAGTATTTCTCTTGTTTCTACTACCATTACTGGTTTCACATCGATTAGTACTCTTGGAGCAATTGGTACAAACGACCTAACTATTGATGCTGCGACATTTGATAACAGCGCTGCATTCACACTTATTGGTGATGGTAGTGCAGACCTCTTGATAACTGAGGATGATGATCTAAGCAACTTGACCATCACCGCGGAAGACTTTGACTCAGTTGTTCTTTCTGAAGCTGCAGACATAACAGTTGGTTCTGGTTTCTTCGACGGCGCAACTGGTTCTACAATCGCTTCAATTGTTGGTACAAATGGTGGTGTGACTGAGACTGTGTCTCTGACAATGGCAACAGCAGGCACACTTAATCCTGAAGCTCTAGTCACTCTTACTGACATGACCCTGACAATCACAGGTTCAACAGGTAATGACACGATTGACCTTGAAACAGCTGGAACAGCAAGAGATAGTGTTTATGCGGCTACTACAGTTGCTTTAGCTGACGGTGGTGCTGACACAGTAAGCATTGATAACAATGCTCACGAAGCTGCTGATGGTAACGAATTAACCATTACTGGTTTCGAGGAAGGTATTGGCGCTGGGGCTGACAAACTTACTGTTACTCCTTCTGCTAACGCTGTACTTGCTTACACAGTTATTTCTTCTGCTGCAACGACAGTTGCTGACTTCGACGGAGTATTTCTCGAAATTGCATCTTCAGTTGCAACAGTAACTGACCTTACTGCGGTTGGAGCTGGTGAAGCTGTTGAGGTTGCACTTGCTACTGCGATTGGAACTCACAGTGCAAATGCTGGTAACGGTGTCTTCGTCCTTTATGGTTCAGGAGCTGCAGCCGATAGTGCTGGTTTATATGAAGTAACTACCACTGCTTCAAACCAAGACATTGTTGCTGGTAACGTTACGATTGAGCATCTGGCTACATTCTCTGGTGGTATTACTGCAGACGCATTTGTATCAGCTAACTTCATCTGATTATCTAATCCAATTTCATATAAAAAACCAGCCATTTGGCTGGTTTTTTTTTATTTTTCTTTAGTTGTCAATTTTTTCATTTTTCTTTAGTTAAATACTTACAAAAATGACAGGTTTCTCTAAACATAATGTACAGAACAATACTTCTAGTAAATTAAAACAAAGAGAACTTTTTGCACAAGCTCATAAATTTCATATTCAAGGTTTATTCCAAGAGGCTGAAAGAATATATTTATCTCTTTTAAAAAAAGGTTTTGAGGTAACGAATGTTTATGTGAATTATGGTGTTTTACTGCAACAAACTGGTCGTATTGAGAAAGCTATCGATTGTTTTTTAAAAGCAATTAATTATTCTCCTGAGTGCTTTGAAGCATATTTAAATCTTGGAAATTGTCAAAAAATTCTAGAACAATATGAAGAAGCACATTCTTCTACACTCAAATCTATTGAGCTTAATCCAAAATCACCTCAAGCTTTTATAAATTTAGGAGCTATTTTGCTTCAATTAGGAGATTTAGAGCAGGCAGAAGACTCTACTCGTCAAGCAATTAATTTTAATTCTGATATTCCCGAAGCTCACACTAATCTTGCTTCCATCTTATTGGAGCTCGGTAATCTTGATGATGCGAAGGCATCTATTCAAAGATCATTACAACTCAATCCAAGTTCTTCGAAATCACTATATGTTTTCGGTTCAATCATGTTTAGTATGGAACATTATGAACAAGCCGAAATAGCTACTTCCAAGGCTATAAAACTTAATCCTAAATACTTTCAGGCGATCAATCAGTTGGGTGGAATATATAAAGAATTAGGCAATTTAAGGAAAGCAGAAATATGTATTAGAAAAGCTATTGATCTGAATTCTAATTATGCTATTGCTCACAATAATTTAGCCTCTATATTAATTGACAAAGGATCTTTGAAAGAAGCTGAATTATCTTTATTGCGAGCAATAGAACTCTTACCTTATTATCCTAACTCTCACCATAATCTGGCACGTATTTATATTGAAACTGGTGATTTTCTTGCTGCAGAAAAACTACTTTTAAAGTCTATTGAGCTTAATAAGGATTTATGTAATTCATATTATTCTCTTTCAATTTTAAATAGTTCATTAATTACTGATGATATATATGACTATTTATTTTCCCAAAAGATAATTAATCAGAAGAAAGATAAACATAAAATTGATATTTTCTTTTCTAGATCTAATGTTTTACACAAAAGAAATGAATACTCAAAGAGTGCTGATTATCTAACCTTGGCTAATAACTTGAAATATAGACTATATGCAACTGATTTCTCCTCGATTTATGAAAAAACAGAGTCTTTATTTAATGAGTCTATTAATTTTAAAGCTATTAAGATTCAACCCACTCAAGATGTTCGTTCTATTTTTATTGTTGGAATGCCTAGAAGTGGTTCGACCCTATTAGAGTCCATTATTAGCTTGAATGATGATGTATATGACTTAGGAGAGACAGATCTATTTGATAAATCATATCAATCTTGGCAAAAATTGCGCAGTCAAAATTCGAAAGTTAAGTTAGAAGATATTTATCTTGACAAAAAAGCTAATATTATTGGCTTTAATAAAATTACTACAGACAAAAATTTGTACAACTATCAATATGCTGGCTTAATAGCAAGTCAATTAAATGGATCAAAACTTATACATTGTATTAGAAATCCTCTGGATAATATATTATCAATTTTTCGTTCTCATTTTGCTAAAGGTAATAGATACTCTTCTTCTCTGGTTGATTGTGCAAATCTATATCTACAACAAGATCATGTAATGAGCATTTATAAAGCTATGTATCCATCTAAAATATATATATTTAACTATGATGATTTAGTCAACAATCCCCAAAAAGAAATTACCTCTTTAATTACTTGGCTCCAATGGGATTGGAATGATAAATATCTTTCACCTCATTTAAATAAAAGAACTGTAAAAACTGCTAGTAGTATTCAAGTTCGCTCACCTATTAATAAGAAATCTGTAAACGGTTGGATAAATTATAAAAAAATGCTTTTACCAGCTATTGAGATTATAACTTCTAAGGATAAGTTTAATGATCTAGCTCATCCAACCACATCAAGTAAAGCTTAACCATCCCAATTCATTTTCATTGTATGATATTTTTGTTTGATTATTTAGATAAACCATGCAAATCTATCAATGTAATAGAGTGTTTTTCTATACAAGGAATTAGTGATTATTTGCTTTACTTATAATGGAAAAATTGCTCACTGAGGCTCTTCGACACCAATCTGATGGGAATTATGATGAGGCTATAAAATGTTATAAATCATTTTTTGATAAAGGTTTTAAGGACCCTAACGCATATACTAATTATGGAGTCCTTTGCCATCGCAAGGGCTTATTAGATGAGGCTTTAAAATCTTATATTACTTCAATTTCTGAGTTCCCTAAAAACCCATTCGCATATTCTAATTTAGGTTCACTTTTAATTGATTCTCAGAAATTTGAGTTAGCCGAAAAATATCTTAGGATCGCATTATCATTAAAAACTGATTATGTTGATGCTCGTTATAATCTTGGAAAGTTATTTCTTATAACTAATAAATTAGATAGTGCAGTAAATCAGTTTCAGAAATTGGTACGAGAGCAACCTACATTTTCACCTGCTTTCGAATCTTTAGGAATTGCTTTAGCAAAACTAGAAAGATTTGATGAGGCTCGCAAAATTTTAGAAAGCTCGCTCGAGATGAATCATAAATCTTACATTTCCTATTCTACTTTGGGAAATGTTTTACTTGCCCAAAGCAATTTAAATGAAGCTGAAATATATTTTCTTAAAGCATTAGAAATTAATAACAATATTTTCGGAGCATCTTATAATTTAGGCCTTATCTATATTAAGAAAAAGGAATTTGAGAAAGCGGAGAAATATACACGAAAAGCTCTAAAAATTAGACACGACTCGTATGATGCTTTTTTAAACTTAGGACAAATTTTAAGAAAATTATTAAAACTTGATGAAGCAGAGAAATATATGCGTAAAGCTATTCATCTTAATCCAAGCTCTGCATCTGCGTATTCAAATTTGGGAACAATTTTGAAAGATTTAGGTAATAAAGAAGATGCAATTATTAATTTTAAAAAGGCAATTGAATTAGATTCAAATTTTGTCGATCCTTGTTTGTCTCTTGGTGATATTTTGATAGAGGTTGGTCAATTAGAGGAAGCTGAGACTTTAATTATGAAAGCAATTGAATTAAATCCAGATTATGCGTATGGTTATTTTATTTTATGCAAACTATATTCTGAAAAAGAAAATTTTATTGAATCTATTAACCAAATTAAAAAAGCTATTACTTTAGATAAAGCTAATCATTTATATCATGGTGAGCTATCTAGATTAGAATATTTAGTTTCGTGCTTAAATGAATAAAAGTTCTTAAAAATTGTTTTAAATATACTAAAATAGTTAGAAAAATATAGTATTAATTTAATAACAACACAAAAGCTATAGAATAAGTTAATATATATTTATCTAGTTATTGATTCATGTTGTATGTTGCTCAGCAATTGTTGAATGTAGAAAAAGTCAAAGATATCCGAAATAGTCTTATGATATCTAATGAATGGATGGACGGAGCAGCATCTACATCTAGACCTAATGAGACAACTACAAAAAGAAATTTACAATTAAAAAAAGGTGATTTAAGAGATAAGCTTTCATCTGATATTAGTAAATCTATTAGAGAAAATTTCTTAATTAAGAATTCACTATATCCAGCAAAGATTTTTAGTATTCTTTTTTCTCGCACGGGACCCGGGATGTTCTATAAACCTCATATAGATACACCCTACTTGGACCAAGGACGTAGAGATTTATCTTTTACAATTTTTTTAAATAACCCTGAAGACTATGATGGAGGTGAATTAATTTTAAATATTGAACCTGAAATAAAAACAATAAAAATGAAACCGGGAGAAATGGTTATTTATCCTACTAAATATCTACATGAAGTTAAAGAAGTGACTCGAGGTGAAAGACTTGTTTGTGTAGGTTGGATAGAAAGTCAAATAGCAAATGATTATGAAAGGGAATCTTTAGCTAAGTTGAATCTGGCAATTTTAGATTTAATTAAAAGTCATGGTCATTCTAAATCAATTATGCAAATTAATGTAGCTTATAATCGAATATATAAAGGCTTTCTCAGTAATTAGAAACTAATATTGAAATTCAAAAATGACTTAAATATGTTTATTGAGAGTCCATTCAGGATTATCTACATACCATTGGACGGTCTTGATTAATAAACTATTGAAATCATTAGAAGGTTCCCAATCTAATTCATTTTTAACTTTATTTGAATTAATTGAGTATCTAAAATCATGACCTTTTCTATCTTCAATATATTTAATTAATTTTTTATGAGGTTTTTTTCTGGGTTTTAGATTATCTAGTTCAGTGCATATAATTTCAACAATTTTTTTATTGCTGATTTCATTGTTTCCTCCAATACAGTAGGTTTCTCCTATCTTACCTTTATGCGCTACGAGTAATAATGCCTCTATATGATCATCAACATATAACCAGTCTCTAATATTTAACCCGTTCCCATATAATGGAATATGATTTTGAGCTAAAGCTTGCTTAATACATAAAGGTATTAATTTGTTAGTGCTCTGCCAAGGACCAAAATTATTTGAGCAATTAGTAATCAAAACAGGAAACTTATAGGTATTATTCCATGCTCTTACGATATGATCACTGGATGCCTTGCTTGCAGAGTAAGGATTTTTCGGGGCATAGGCTGTTTTTTCAGAAAATGAACCCTCATAACCTAGTGAGCCAAAAACTTCATCTGTACTAATATGTATAAAACGAAAATTATCTTTTCTTTCTGCTGATAAATTGTTCCAGTGATTAAAAGAATATTTTAATAAATTAATGGTTCCAATTACATTTGTCTCGAAAAATAATTTTGGATGTTGTATAGAATCATCAACATGTGTTTCAGCTGCTAAATGAAATATTAAATCAGGATTACTAATTTGGATAGTTTTTTCAATATCCTTTTCGCTTTTTAAGTCAGTTTTTATATAATGATATCTTCCTATTTGATTTATTGATAAATGACTAAATCTTTTTTTTATATTATCAATATTTTTTAAATCTAAATTAAATATTTGATTAGCGTCTAATGAAATTAGTTTTTCAATTAATGTACCTCCAATGAATCCTGATCCACCAGTTACTAAGATACGCATTTTATTTATATTTACATATTTATCTTACAATATTTAATTGATTTTTTATTTATTTGTAATTAATTCAATTAGATAATTTCCATATCCACTATTTTTTAATGGTTCTGCTAGTTCAAGAATATTTTCATCAGAAATCCAGCCATTTCTCCACGCAACCTCTTCAGGACAGCCTACTTTTAGACCTTGTCTATGCTCTAGTATTCTTATATAAGAACTTGCTTGATGTAAAGAATCAACTGTTCCAGTATCAAGCCAAGCCAAGCCTCTATTTAAAACCTGAACTTTTAAATTTTCCTCATCTAAATATTTTTGGTTGAGATCTATTATCTCTAATTCTCCTCGATCAGAAGGCTTAAGTGATTGTACTTTTTCAATAACAGTATCATCAAAAAAATAGAGACCAGGGATAGCGAAGTTACTCTTAGGATTCTGTGGCTTTTCTTCTAAACTCTTTACTTTTCCATTTTTGTCAAATTCAACAACTCCATATCTATTAGAATTTTGGACTGGATAGGCAAAAATTGTTGCTCCGCTGGATTTTGTTGATTCTTTTAATGTGCTTATAAGTTTATTTCCATGAAATAGATTATCGCCAAGAATTAATGCTATCTTTGAGTCTTTAATATATGATTCTATAAATAAGAAAATATGTGGAATTCCTTTAGGTTCTGTTTGAGATTTGTATTTGATTTCTATACCCCATGAACTTCCGTCCCCTAATAACTCTTGGAATAATAATTTATCTTTAGGC
>CACFCB010000010.1 GCA_902564695.1 uncultured Prochlorococcus sp.
TTTGAGGCAGGCATTTTCAGCTTCTTGTAAGTTTCCTAGCTGAACAAAACAATTAGCAAGGTTGCCCCAAGCAGAAGCTAATTGAGGATCGGATTTAGTGGCTTTAATTAATAAAGATAATGCTTCTTGTTTGTTATCTGTATTGAGTTCAATACTTCCTAGATTCGTTAATGCTGGAGCGTAAGAATTATTAATTGCTATAGCTTTTTGATAATAGTTTTTAGCCGTATTAATATCACCAACAGCTTGATATGTGTTGCCTAGATCCTGAATAGATTCATAATCATTAGGTTTAAGAGTCAGAGCTTTATGTAAATATAAACGAGCATCATCTATCTTTCTTATTGCTAAAAAAGATTTTGAGATTAATTTTATAGCTTCTATTGAATTTCTATCATTAGCTAATATTTTATTACAAATATCAATTGCTTCTTGATATTTATTATTTTGAAAGAGGAGTTGAGCTATTTCTATATTTGCTTCCAAGTCTTAAATCCTGATATGCTGTTAATATATCAGATTTTATTTAAGTTCTCAGTGCTTGCCTTATAAAAATAACTATTTTCTAATGAAAACAAATCAAAAATATTAGGAAATACTGAAAGCCTTAGAACTTTTAGGGAGCAATTAAAAAATTGTATGATATTGGAAATTCATTCAAGGCAGAATGATCATTGCCTTGCTCTATTAAATGATTTCCTTACTGGTGCAGAAACACCATCTCCTCTGATAAGGATTATGGTTATAAGACTAAAAATGGACGTAGAAAAGTAATTCTTTGGTCAAAAAATAAATGGACTGATATTGATCAATTAGGTTCAAAGAAAATTCCAGCAGGAAGATTTATTTCAGGTATTACTAATGAGATTAAAATTATAGGCATTTCTTTCCTTGGAGATTAGCACATGTAAGTACGGGAAGGAAAGATCATATATCCTTTATTAAAATTTAAATTTTTCAAGAAAAAAAACTATTATTCTTGGTGATTTTAATCAAAATATTCCAAAACAAAATCAACCCGAGATAGTATTCTCTTCATTATGTCATTTGATAGATGGATTGAATTTATTAACTGCAAATATGGGTCTTGATAACATAGTAATTTCAAATGACTTAAAAGCAGAGAGTGTAACAAGAATTAAGACTGGGAATAATAGTGATAATGATTGGATTAGTTATTCAATTAAGTTTTCTTGATTTCTTCGCTTCCTCTACCTCATCACTAAATCTCACTTCGATTTACTCCCTCTTCGTTCTTATTTGGTGTAAGAGAGTTTCAAGAAGTTCTAAACAGATTAAAATACATTACTAGTAAAAAGGTTTAGAGAAATAAGGAGTTTCAAGCGTTCACTTAGTGTGCCATAGAGATCGAAAATGTGGAGGGGGATTTTATGAACTGATAATGGAGAGATAGATCTCTTGTATATCAATCGGTTTCACGTTCGTGGAGGGTGATTGAGGTTTCTTGGCTGGATATGTCTGGTCTATTTATTACTGAAGGCATTAAAAAAGCACCTATCAGGTAGATGCTTTTCTTTTACTCAAAGAGAAATAGGACTCCTTGTTCTATTTATTTCGTTAGAAATTCTTGTATATTTTCTTTAAAAGAATTAGATCAGAGTTTCTTAGAATCCATAGAAATTTATACCAACCATTACTCTATCTTTATTTCCGCTGTATGAAACTGAATGATATTTTTCACCATTAATAATTATAATCATACCATTTTTTGGCAATATTTCCTCTTCAGGATTATATAACTTGAGTATACCTGGTTCTTCTACAGTTTGATCTCCTATTTCAAGATAGTATACTAAGGAATACTTGTGTTGGCATAGTCCAAAATTCTTATCTTGTGGTCCGATATGATTATGCGATTTAGCTCCAGAACCTGAAGTAAAGATATTAAAAAATGAATCATTAATAATAATTTCTTTTTTTCTAAGTGCTTTTTTAGATATTTCTTTTAGATCCATTTCTAATTTTTTTATAATTTCAGATTTATCTTCAAATAAATTAAAATCTGAGCATAATCCGTTTCCATATCTAACATCTTTTGTAAACTTTAGCTGTTTATTTTTTAGTGTATATAAATAAGATAAAAGTTCATTTTCTACTGTTCGGTTTAATATTATTCTATCAAATTTTTTTGAAGCCTCTACATGATCTGACTGCGATTGATTCGTCGATTGTTTCTTAGCATAATTAATTCCACTTTCTGCGGCAAATAATAAATAATTTTTAACTTCATTTCCAGTTAATGAATACGCTTTATTAATATTTATTTTAGCTTCGTCTAATGATCTCTTCTCAAATAGACAACTCGCATAATTGAAGTATAAGAGTCTATTTGGTTTAATTTCAATTGCTTTGCGAGTATATAATTCTGCCTCTTGTAATTTGCCAAGATCTTTGAAAATGTTTCCCAGATTGGAATAAGACTCTGCGAAGTCAGGCTTGAGTTCAATTGCTTTGCGTAGTGATAATTCTGCTTCTTGTAATTTGCCAAGATCTCTCAATATGGCTCCCAGATTTGAATGAGCATTAGCGAAATTAGGTTTGAGTTCAATCGCTTTGCGTGTATATAATTCTGCTTCTTGCAATTTGCCAAGATCTTTGAAAATGTTTCCTAGATTGGAATAAGACTCTGCGAAGTCAGGTTTGAGTTCAATTGCTTTGCGTAGTGATAATTCTGCTTCTTGTAATTTGCCAAGATCTTTGAATATGTTTCCTAGATTGGAATGAGCCTCTGCGAAATCAGGTTTGATTTCAATCGCTTTGCGATAGGACAATTCTGCTTCTTGAATCTTACCAAGATCTTTCAATATGATTCCCAGATTGTTATGAGCCTCTGCGAAATCAGGTTTGATTTCAATCGCTTTGCGAGTAGATATTTCAGCTTCTTGTAATTGTCCTAGGTCTTTTAAAACTACCCCAAGGCTTAGATGAGCCTGAAAGAAATCAGGATTGAGTTCAATAGTTTTGCGTAGAGGTTGTTCAGCATCTTGAAGTTTCTTTTTCCCAAGTAGGATTGTTCCAAGAAGGAAGTGAGGGTTGAAGAGATTGGGGTTTATTTCAATTGCTTTGCGTATAGATATTTCAGCTTCTTGTAATTTTCCTAAGTCTTTTAAAACTGCCCCAAGGTTTAAATGAGCTTGAAAGAAATCAGGCTTGAGTTCAATGGTTTTGCGTAGAGGTTGTTCTGCTTCTTGAAGTTTCTTTTGCCCAAGTAGGATTGATCCAAGAAGGAAGTGAGAATTAAAGAGATTTGGATTAAGTTCTATTGATTTGCGTATGGATAATTCTGCTTCTTGAAGTTTTTTTTGTCTAAGGAGAATTGATCCGAGAAGGAAATGAGAGTTAAAGAGATTTGAATTGAGTTCTATTGCTTTGCGGCAAGCAATTTCAGCTTCTTGTGTCTTTCCTTGTTGAACATAGCCATTCGCAAGGTTCCCCCAAGCAGGAGCTAATTGTGGGTCAGATTCAGTCGCTTTGAGGAGCAATGCTAATGCGTCTTGTTTATTACCATTAATTAGTTCAATGGTTCCAAGATTGGTTAAAGCGGGAGCGTAAGAACTATTAATAGCTATTGCTTGTTGATAATAATTTTTAGCAGTATTCGAATCCCCAACAGCTTGATAAGTATTGCCTAGATCTTTAATAATTTCATAATCATCAGGTTCAAGAGTCAGTGCTTTATTAAAATACAAACGAGCATCTTCTATCTTTCTTGTTGCTAAACAAGATTGTGCGATTAATTTCATAGCTTCTATTGAATTGCTATCAGTAGCTAATATTTGATTACAAGTATTAATTGTTTCTTTATATTTATTTTGTTTAAAGAGCGTTTGAGCTATTTCTATATTCGGTTCCAAGTCTTAAACCCGAATGTAGGATTAATATATCAGGTTTTATTTAAGTTCTCAGTGCTTGTTTGATAAAAAGAACTATTTTCCCAATCAACTAATTGATTGAAGTCATCTAATTTGGTTATGTCTTTCAACCCATAGTAAAGGTTTGTTCAATCTCTTTTATTGGAAATTTCTGAAGTTTGAGTGAGTTTGGGTGCTTCCCAATCTACTTTGCTTCTAAGATACACATTCCCAATAGAAGCCTTTTAGAGGTAAATCATCATTTCTGCATGAAAAATTTATGTAAATGCCTTGTGCAGTAATTTCATTTTTCTTGGCTTTAGCCTAATTATTTAGTAAGGCTATTAAGTAATATTTGTAATGGGAATATACTTTTTCTTTTAATAATATTATGTTATTAATCTAGCTGAGAAAGTAGTATTTAATAGTATAACTTGTTGAATTTATAATACGTAAAAATTAACTACTATAACCACTCTATCTTTCTTCCCATCATAATGAACAGAATGAAATCTAGATGCTGGAAAAATAACTATCATTCCCTCTTCGGGTATAAAGATTTTATTTGGATTATGAAATTTCAATATACCCTGATCTTTACCACTTTTGTCACCTATAGATAAATAATAAACCAAGCTAAATTTCTGCTTTGCGATATCAATCTGAGCTATCTTATCTACTCGCCCAAGATGGTTGTGAATTTCACTTCCCCCTCCGATCCCATCTCTTGGCTTAATTATATTAAAAAAGGAATCAGTAATATATATTTCTGAACCAAAATATTCGCTTAGTTTTTGTAATAAATCTTTCTGAAAATATCTTAATATTGGGATATCGTTCTTGAACAAGAAATAATCTGATCCTTTAATATTTCCATAAATTGGACGTGATTTTTCTTCAGCTTTTAGTGTATATAATTTTTGAATCAGCTCTTCTTCTACAGATCTATGTAAAACAATTGGGCTCCATTCTGACTGATCATCTGATAGCAAATTTATTATATTTTCTAACCTCTTATTTTTAGGTTTGTTTTTCCTTTTCTCTTTTAGAATAGCCAGCAAAGTATTATTTTGCATATCATTGGGATCTAATTTATACGCTAATTCGAGTGTTTCTAATGAAGAATTTATATCTCCTAGAGCAAACTGGTTAATTCCTAAACTTAAT
This sequence comes from uncultured Prochlorococcus sp., assembly GCA_902564695.1. GTDB lineage: Bacteria > Cyanobacteriota > Cyanobacteriia > PCC-6307 > Cyanobiaceae > Prochlorococcus_B. The sequence goes on from CACFCB010000010.1 coordinate 5,040, forward strand.
TTACATTTTGCAGATTTAGGGTCAAGCTTAATTGCTTTGTGAGTCGATACTTCTGCTTCTTCTAATTTACCAAGATCTCTCAATATGATTCCAAGATTGTAATGAGCATCGGCGTAATCAGGCTTGAGTTCAATTGCTTTGCGAGTCGATACTTCTGCTTCTTTTAAGTTGCCATGTTTTTGTAAAATGACTCCATAATTAGAAAAAACTCTGTGATCATTATATCCTTGATTTATGATCTGTTGATAGTATTTTTTTGCTTCTGGAATATTTCCTTTTAGATGAAACTGAATTGCTTGTTTAATTAATTGTTCTTTAGAAGTCTTAGTGGTGGCATTATTAGTACTAATAATAATATTTTCTTTAATTTCTCCTAAAGCAAATGGAACTGGGAATGTTTTGACATCGGTCACTTTCTTTTTTGCTTGCTTATTATCACGAGATTCCAACATCTTCTAAGATCTTCTATCTAAGTAATTCTACTATTAACACTATATTACCAATTAAAATGCTTACTGAGATTCTTTTTATTTAATTCATAGAGATAAATGAATGTTTACTTGCCTGCTTCGAAAAAAAGAACTGTTTTTCCAGTCAACTAATTGATTGAAGTCATCCAATTTGGTTATTTCTTTCATCTTATAGTCAAATCTTTTTCCCTTTAATCGGAATTACTCCCTCTCCGTTTTTTGTTGGTTCAGGTAAGTCTATATAAGTCCAAGAAACAGGAATAACGCTGTTGCAGTAAGGGGTTAGAAGATTAAGTAGTTCAAGACGTTCGGTAAGTGTGCCATGGATTCTATGACCTGTGTAGGGAAAAATGTAGGGGAAATGGAAATCGCTGAAGGGATGCGAGATCTTAGGTATGTCGGTCTGTTTCGGGTGCTGTGTAGGGGACAGTTTTTTTGAGGATATGGGGTTCTCTATTCTCCTCCCTCTCCATATTCATTAAGTTCACCCCAAATCAATAAAGTTCTAATATTAATTAGCAAAACTGATCCAACCAGTAATTATATATTTTGATCCTTCTTGTAAAATATTACCTCTGTGTGCGGGTGAGTCCATTCAGCCGGCCATATTAACGTTAGACCTTTTCTTGGTTTTATTTCAAGATCATAATGACTGAACGATGTTGAACCACCTTCTTCAACATCGTTCAAGTAAATCATGAAAGCAAAAATACGGTGAAGACTATCTAAAGACATTTGTTCCGTATGCATCTTTTTAAAATGTTGAACAGGTTTATATCTTTGTAAATTAAAAGAACTAATTACTAATTTCTTAGATAATTCCTTTAAGAAACTCCATTCTTCTATGTAGTTTTTGTAACATTCCAAAAGTTGATCAAAATATGCTTTAAATGCTTCAGTTCCTGGAAGAAGAATTTCTTTAGGATGTATAGTAATATCGATACTATCTTTTTTTTATTGTTTAATCTGTCAAAGAGATTCATAGCTTTTGGTGAATATTTTTGTCCGTTTTAGGTGTTTTTGAGGGGCATATTTTTTTCTTCTTTACTCTTACCTTACTTTCCGTGACCTTTTTTTCTAGTATCTTTCAAGGGTTTCCTCTTCACTTTTGTTGAGTTAGGGTAAGTTTGTATCGGTAAACTTTTCTTAATAATTATTTTGAAGCATCTAAAATAATAAGGTTCATAAAGATATAGTAAATTAATAGAATTATTACTTTTTCGAGGATTAATGTTAATTGAAAATATAGATTGATTTAAATAAAATTATCTAATTTACACTTCTCTTCCCAAATAACATTGTGATATTAATTCTGCGATTTTCATATCCTTCTTTGAATTCATAACTATCAGTTTCGTGAAATAAATTAGAATTGAATACAACAGCACGATTTTCTTTATAAGGAATAACTTTTGTATTTCCTTTACTTTTTTTTAGCTCTTCTCTCATTTTCTGTACATCACGATTGTAAATATTAAAATCCCAATCCTTAGGTGCTTCTACGTCATATACGATTACCCCACCAGAATCTGGATTTAAGTTTGCTTTATTAGGAGTAATCCAAAAATTGACATTTATCGCTGCGAAGTCTGCATGAATATTTATACCTCTTAGCGACGAATTTTTGTTTTTTGCTCGGCTATCATATTTGTATGCCCATATTTGACTTATAGGGAAATCTTTGAAGATTTTTGGGAATTTATTTCTTAGTTCTTCTGCGATTTGAATAATTAAAGGATTAGCTAAGCCCTCTTTTAAATATGCTCCAAGATATCCAGATTTTTTCACATCAAACCAAATTGTACTTTGAAGTAGAAACTTTTGAAGAGATTTTAGTGCTGAATTACTTAGGAAATTGTCAATATAAGTTAATCCAAATTCATGATTAAAATAATCATTTGTGATTTCATCAATATTTAAGGAACTATTTAATGAATCACTTTTTAGTCTAGGTGCTTTTGTAATATGTATTAGACGATTATAACTATCTTTAAGAAGCCTTTTGGAGCTATCACTTAGAGCAATTAATTTAGTTTCAGAGGGCCAATCAATTTCACTAGCAACTTTCATGTAAAGATTGGTAAGTTTCATAAATTTCTCTCTTTCTTCACTATGATTTGCAAGATATTCAAATTGTTCAATATCATGTTTTATCTTAGCCTTACTAATATTCGTAAATCGTTTTAGATTATTTTCTTGATTGCCTAATCCTCTTAGCAGATTAGAACTTTTTGAGAAATATTTTAAGGATAAATCATGTTCACCTTTCTGAAGAAGTATGAATCCCAGATTGGAATGAGCATTTGCTAATTCAGGCTTCAGTGCAATCGCCTTACGCTGTGATATTTCTGCGTCTTCTAAGTTACCAAGATTGTTCAAAATATTTCCTAGATTTGAATATGCCTCTGCTAGATCAGGCTTAAGTGCAATTGCTTTTCGTAGTATTATTTCTGCTTCTTTTAATTTCCCAAGATTTTTTAATATCAGTCCATAATTTGAAAAGACTCTATGATCATTATAACCTTGATTTATAAAGTCTTGATAATACCTGGCTGCTTCTTTAATATTTCCTTCTGAATGAAACTTAAATGCTTTATGAATTATTTGTTCTTTTGAAGGTTTTATTTCTGTATCGGTGGTAATATATATATTAGTTCTTATTTCTTCTGCAGCAAATTGAACTGGGAAAATCTTGGCTGTTTGATCTTTTGAATATAATTGATTTTTTTTATGAGATTCTTCCATTTTTTCTTTTTTATCCTGTATCTGAGAGATTTTACTTCTAAAATCAACGATATTAATCATATCTTTAATTTTGAAAAAATTTGTTGTGAGAAAACTTTTCTTCTTAAAGAAACTTTCTTTTGTAGATAAACCTTTTACTTGTCTCTAGGATTTTGTTGAAGTTATATTAATACAATGAAGATGTGCTAAAAATAGTCAATTACTTAAGTATAATTTCATAATGTTATCTTAGAAAAAATCGCTTTATTTTGCACCATTATTGTAGGTAAAAGATATTTAATTTGCTTAAATTTACATTCAGAAAAAATTCTATGTTTTTTGTATTAAATCAAAGATAAAATATATCCGGTCTTCCGTGAGTTCAAAGGAATTAGTTTTGTTAAATAAAGAAAAGGTGAATATGCATAAGTCTCTTGTTTCTACTTTTTTAATAGTTGAAATGAAATTTATTTTTTTATATAAATCATTAAAAAGGTTAAATCGCAGTTAAATGCTACTTATTTCAGATCTTTTTTTGTATTTTGAATATTCGCTATTTCGTTCTCTTCTTAGAAGGTGTTTTTAATTTGGTTTTTTTTTGAACCAATTCCTTAAATTATTGAAGAAATTGAGTTTACAAAATAAAATAGAATTCAAACCTATTGCATTACTTCGTTTCAACTAGCCAATATTTTTAAAATCATTGTGATCCAAGTGCTTGAATAAGACAAATTTTTTCATTAAAAGTGCAAGCGAAAACAGCTCAAGCAGAGAAGAAAGCTCTAGCGGAGAAGAAAGCTCTAGCGGAGAAGAAAGCTCTAGCGGAGAAGAAAGCGCAAGCGGAGAAGAAAGCGCAAGCGGAGAAGAAAGCTTTACCAGTGAAAAAAGTGAAAGCTCGATCGCAAATTGATTCACAGCAAAAACGAGATTCAAGAACTGAATTGCTAACAGTTTCAGTTTCTTTAAATACAGGGAAGATTGTTGCAATATCCTCCATTGGTATTTTGGCTTCGGCTATTCTTGTTTCTGCGATGGTATTTCTTGCTGGGTAATTCTATTTCGCGAACATCTATGTGAAATCAGAATTTTTTCCTGACTTTCTGCTATGTTTTTGTTTTTATTGTTTTTGTAAATCTAAGCTGTGCTTAAAGAAAGAATCCAGGAAGTTCTCGAGTTTTCTAAAAGTGAGTCTCCCTATAAAAAAGCTAATAAAGGTTGGATTAATCAAGATATATTTTTAGATCTCAGTCCTTCTGCTGAAAGTGCTAAACAAAAAAATGAAGTAGCAAAAATTTCATTATTATGGGCGCCAATAAATAATTTATTGTCTAATATATTCCTTGTATTAATTATAGGTTCGATATTAGTCTTTACTTCTTACTCTTTATCTAAAGGTAGAATAAATCTGAATTTATTTAATACTTCTTTCGTTAATCCAATAGTCAATGTTGAAGAAAATAGATTGATAAATGAAAATCATTCAGAGGATATAGATAAAGAATCCTCTGAAAATGAAAAAACTCCTGTTACGGATAAAAAAATTAAATCTAGTAAAATTGATTTATCTGACAATTTAAAAATTGAATTAAAAAAGAATACTTTAAGTACTGAAATCCATCAAAAAGAGATTAAAGAAAATGTTCTTAAAAGTACCAATGATATCAAATCATTGAAGAAAAATAAATCAAAATCAAACTTTTTATGAATTTTATATTCCATACGAATTAGCTGATTCTTTGGTTTTTTAATAAATTGTTTTATCAATTAAAATTTGTTTGTTATTTGGTATAGGTAGATGCTTTAATCATAGTGATTTTTAGGAGTTTTAAAGGTGGCCGAAGCAAAGGGTAATCAACTCGCGACAATATCTGTTTACTTGAATACACCAATCATTGCAGTGCTTTTGGGCGTTGGATTTGTTTTGGGTTCAATTCTATTTGCAGGAATTTTACTTATTGCTAGATAGCTAATTTATTTAATTCGCTGCTTAAAGCAGGAAGTAAATATTGATTTTTGACTAAGTTATCTCCAGTTGTAAAAACAACGACAAGCATAGGTTTTTTGTTTGGAGCTTCCCACCATGCGACATCATGGCGAACTTCACTCATTAAACCTGCTTTGCTCCATATCTTTGAAGCTAAAGGGATACCCTCCCCTAAAAAACCATCGACTTGATTTTCAGGATTTTGCTTTCTGATAAAAAGATCGAGAGAACGATTGAAAACTTCTTTTAAATTATCACTTTCAACTATTGATAACATTTGGTTAGTCATTAAAGACTCAAAAAACCTCGCAGTCCCATCAGTGGTCATTCTGTTTCTATTCTCATTGTTTGGACCATAGAAATCTTTTTCTCTTCCAAAAGGTCCTTCATTCCATGTCTTTTGACTACAATTCCAATTCTTAATTTCAGGCCATTGAAGTTTTCCTAACCAATTATTAATTAAGTTTCTTTGAATTTCCCATGCTTTATATCTTTCCTCATTAAGCGATGGTCCGCTTGTTGTTCCTGTTAAAAGATCTAAAATATAACTTGTTGCATCATTATTTGAATTTGCAATCATTTCATACAATGCTCTTTTAAGTTCTTCTGAATCAATTATTAATCCTTCTTTTATCCATATCTGAGTTGCTAATGCATATACGATTTTTACCACACTTGCAGGGTAATAGGTTCTGTTGGAGTTCCATCCGGTTCCATAACCATTAAATGGGGATGGAGTTTTATTTTTATAACGTATCCATGTTATGGCTATATTATTTTGAAGGTTTGGATGACCATCTTTTTCAAATCTATCGAGGAGACCTTTGAGGCAGAATGCCATTTCAGGGTCTTGTCGGTAGAACGCCATAGCGCTCAAGAATAATTCATTATGACATTAGAGGTTTTGCTAACTAATTCTTCATTTGTTTTAGGAAGTTTGTGGAAACTTCGAATTAATATAGATTGTTTTAAAAATGAGTTTAGTGAAGAACTAGTTACTCAAGCTAGTATTGGCAGGTGTTTTCAATTGCTTGATTATTTCAAAATTGATTTTAAAAATAATCAAATGATCGATAGGGTTAAAGTACGTCTCTTGGAAGATGACTATATTTGTTGGTTGAAATTTTCTGAATTAACTCATAATGCTTTTAAAATAGAATTTTGGAAAGCTGAATTGCTTTCTAAAGAGCAAATTTTTGATAGGATCCCTTCTATTTTGGACTGGGTTAAAGCTGTAGCAGAAATTAGTAATGAGTATTTGTGGGGAGGCACAATTGGTCCCAATTTTGACTGTTCTGGTTTGGTGCAATCTGCTTTCGCTAGTTCAGGTGTTTGGATACCAAGGGATGCATATCAACAGGAAAACTTTTGTAAAAATGTTTCAATGGATATTTCTTCTTTAGATGAAAAATTGATGCCTGGAGATTTAATTTTTTTTGGAACGGTTGAAAAGTGTACTCATGTTGGATTGCATATTGACAATGGTTTTTATATTCATAGTTCTGGGGTCAGTAATGGGCATAATGGAATAGAGATTGATTGTTTATTTCCCCCGAACCTTGGAAATATCGCTTCTTTTTACAGATCTCACTTTAGATCTGCTGGACGAGTGATCTCTTCCTATCAGAGTTGATCATTCTAAAAATATAAATTAATTGACCTTTATGAGGAATTTTGAATGAGTTCTAATATCGCATTATCAATAGTTGTTCCTATTTTTAATGAAGAAGAAAGTATTCCTTTATTAGTTAATCAGTTATTAGAAGTTTTAGGTCCTATGGAGGAAACATTTGAATTAGTTTTAATTAATGATGGTTCGTCAGATAAAAGTGCAGAGGTGATGAGAAAACTAAGCTTATATGTACCAGAATTAGTAGGTGTTCTTCTACGTAAAAACTATGGTCAAACTGCAGCGATGGCAGCTGGTTTTGATATCTCCTCTGGTGATATTGTTATCACACTTGATGGTGACTTGCAAAATGATCCTGCAGATATTCCGGTTTTAGTTAATAAGATTAGGGATGGGTTTGATCTCGTTAGTGGCTGGAGATTTCGAAGAAAAGATGCTGCTATTAGTAGAAAACTTCCTTCTAAAATTGCTAACCGATTAATTGGTAAAGTGACTGGGGTTCGACTTAATGATTATGGATGTTCTTTAAAGGCTTATAGAAAAGAAGTATTAACTGATATGAGATTATACGGAGAATTACATAGGTTTCTACCAGTTTTAGCAAATATTGAAGGGGCTAGGATTACAGAAGTTAAAGTTAATCATAGAGCACGCCAATTTGGATCTAGTAAATATGGAATAGATAGAACTTTTAGAGTTCTAATGGACTTATTGACTGTTTGGTTTATGAATAGATTTTTAACTAGACCAATGTATGTTTTTGGTTTCGGTGGAATCCTTGCAATTATTGGAAGTTTTATAACAAGCTTTTATTTATTAATTATTAAAGTTTTAGGTGAGGATATTGGTAATAGACCCTTGCTCATCTTCGCTTTACTTCTTGCTGTTACTGGCGTTCAACTTTTTGGCTTTGGATTGCTTGGAGAGCTTCAGATCAGAACTTATCATGAAAGTCAAAATCGACCAATTTATCGCATTCGGGATACATTTCGAGGAGGGCGAGAGACTTGAGAACTTTTTTGTGAATGAATAGTTTTCCCCTTAAAAGATTCAATTGCAGTAGCAGATAGAATAACAATTCTACTGTCAAAATCCTTTAAACCTTTTCTTAAAAAAGGTAGTGCATTCTTGTGTTTCCAATGACTTGCAATTTGAATAGCCAAAAGACGATCTTCAGGGTTTCCAGAGATTAATTTAGTTAATTCTTTCTTTATTGTTATTGAATTAAGACGGGCTTCTTTAGCAAAAGGTGTTGATTTTTTATTGTTCAGTTTTTTTGGTTGTTGATTTTTTAAGCGTTTTTCGATTATTAAAGAGGTTGAGGCTTGGTTACTTAAAAAAGAATCCTTTTGAGATTGTAAAAAAGCTGATCTTTTGTAATGCTTTTTTGAACTCCAAAGAATTAAAGCAATAATGAGAGCTAAACCACCAGCAAAAACTTGATTCATGATGAGAAAACTTTTAAGTGATGAATCTTCTTTAGAAAAGATATACGGATTGAACTTTTATGTCATCAATGGGATGTATTTGGTTTGATTAGATGATAATTCTATAAAATAGAAATGGATCTATTGAAATAAGTAATGACTAGTGAACTCGCTTCAAGTTTGTTGCCCTCTATTCTGATTCCATTAGTTGGAATAATGGGTCCAGCAGTTTTCATTGTGTTGATTGGTCGGTACATAACAGCTACTGAGTAATTTCAAAAACATTTTTTATCCTTTTTTGTCAATGACTAAATCTCAAGAAACACTTATGCAAAAGTGGGCTGTGAAAACGGTCTCAGATCCAACTGTTGGTAATCTCCAAACCCCAGTAAATAGTGGTTGGTTTACAAAGATGGTTATTAATAATCTTCCTGTTTATAGAGAGGGTTTGTCTCCAAATTTCAGAGGCCTTGAAACAGGCGCGATTTTTGGTTATTTACTTTATGGCCCTTTTTCAATGACTGGACCTCTTAGAAATACTGACTTCGCCTTGACAGCTGGTTTGCTTGGTGGAGTGGGTGCTATTCAAATATTGACTGCTCTTTTTATTCTTTATAATGCTCCTGGTAAGGCGCCTAATATTCAACCTCCTGATGCAACAGTAGCTAACCCACCAGCTGATTTGTTTACTAGATCAGGATGGAATGATTTTACAAATGGTTTTTGGTTGGGCGGTACAGGAGGTGTTGTTTTTGCTTGGTTACTTATTGGTACTTTGCATCTAGATACTGTCCTTCCTTTGATTAAGGAATATCATTTACTAGGAGCATAAAAAAAGCTCTTCTTGATAAAAGCAAATAAAAAACCCCTTAATAAAGGGGTTTTTTATTTGCTGAGGCAAAAACCATCTATCACTCTAGCTGATTTGTTTACTAGATCAGGATGGAATGATTTTACAAATTGTTTTTGGTTGGGCGGTACAGGAGGTGTTGTTTTTGCTTGGTTACTTATTGGTACTTTGCATCTAGATACTGTCCTTCCTTTGATTAAGGAATATCATTTACTAGGAGCATAAAAAGATTTTCTTGGTCAGTGTCAATTAAAAAATATCTTCACTAAAGGGTTTTTACCTTAAATTTATTTGTTCTCAGTTTTAAAATCCTAAAAACTTAATTGAATAGATAATATTATTTTCCACAAAAAAAGAACACTGCATTGGTTTAGACAGTGTTCTTTGATTGGAAGATTTTGTTAGGGATTTATCCGAACTTACCTGAAGTAGATGCGATAACAAATGCTCCAAAGGTTACAAAGTTTCCAACTGTGAAATGGGTTAAACCAACTAATCGTGCTTGGACAATTGATAATGCAACAGGCTTATCTCTCCAACCAACTAAATTAGCTATTGGAGTTCTTTGATGAGCCCAAACAAGAGTTTCTATTAGTTCTTGCCAATAACCTCTCCAAGAGATGAGGAACATAAATCCAGTCGCCCAAATGAGATGACCAAATAAGAACATCCAAGCCCATGGAGATAAAGCATTTACACCAAATGGGTTATACCCATTGATTAGCTGAGAACTATTTAGCCATAGATAATCTCTAAACCAACCCATTAAATAGGTACCGGATTCATTGAATTGAGCTGTATTACCCATCCAAATTGCTAGATGTTTCCAATGCCAATAAAATGTAATCCAAGCAATAGTATTTAAGGCCCAGAACATTGCTAAATAAGTAGCGTCCCATGACGAACTATCACACGTACCACCACGGCCTGGGCCATCACAAGGGAAAGCAAATCCTAAATCCTTTTTATCTGGAATTAGTTTTGTTCCTCTTGCATCAAGAGCACCCTTTATAAGAATCAAAGCAGTTGTATGTAGTCCTAGTGCAATCGCATGATGAACCAAGAAATCTGCAGGTCCAATTGGTAAGAAATTGGTTAGTGCATCTGGTCTATTGATCATGTCCATCCAGTAGTGATTTCCTGGCATGGAATTCGCAGCTATAGATGCAGAACTTGATGCATTTGCTAGCAAAGCATTAAATCCATACATCATTTTTCCACTAGCAGCCTGTGCGAACTGTGCAAATACTGGTTCAATAAGAATTTGCTTTTCAGGTGTACCAAAGGCTACAACTACATCGTTGTGAACATAAATTCCAAGAGTATGGAAGCCTAGGAGCATTGTTACCCAACTTAAGTGGCTAATTAATGCTTCTTTGGTACTAAGTATTCGTGCTAGTACATTATCTTTATTCAGCTCTGGATCATAATCTCTGACAAAGAAAATTGCTCCGTGAGAGAACGCACCTACCATCAAGAACATTGCTATGTATTGATGATGGGTATATAGAGCTGATTGTGTTGTGTAATCCCTTGCAATAAATGCATATGAAGGAAGTGCACCCATATGCTGGGCAACCAAACTACAAGCTACACCTAAAGAAGCTAGTGCAAGTCCAAGTTGAAAATGGAGTGAATTGTTAACTGTCTCGAATAGTCCATTGTGTTTGATACCGAAATAACCCTTATGTGGATCTTTTGGGTGACTTGTATTATGGGCTTCAACAATTTCTTTAAGGCTATGGCCAATACCAAAGTTAGTTCTATACATATGGCCTGCAATTATAAATACAACTCCTATAGCCAAATGATGGTGAGCAATATCGGTTAGCCAAAGTGATTCACTTTGAGGATGAAGTCCACCTAAGAATGTAAATATCGCTGTACCAGCTCCTTGAGTAGTTCCAAAAACTGCATCAAGTGAATCAGGGTTTTGAGCATAAGCTCCCCAATTACCAGAGAAGAATGGAGTTAAACCTTCTGGATGAGGCATAACAGTTAACCAGTTATCCCAGCCAACATGTATTCCTCTTGATTCAGGGATAGCGACGTGAATTAAGTGACCAGTCCAAGCAATACTGCTGAATCCAAAAAGAACAGCTAAGTGATGGTTTAACTGAGATTCTGCATTTTTAAACCATGCTAATGATGGTCTGTATTTAGGCTGAAGATGAAGCCATCCAGCAAACAATAACCAGCAGACAAGGATGTTCATAAAGATTGCACCCTGGAAAAGCTGCTCATTAGTTCTCATGCCAATTGTGTACCACCAGTGGTATAAGCCTGAGTAAGCAATATTGACAGGAGAAGTTGCTCCTGCCTGAGTTAGAGCATCAGTAAGACCTTGTCCAAAATGAGGATCCCAAATTGCATGGGCAATTGGACGAGTATGAGTTGGATCTATAACCCATTGCTCAAAGTTTCCTTGCCAAGCAATGTGAAAAAGATTTCCAGCCACCCAAAGACCGATGATGGCTAAGTGACCAAAATGAGTAGAGAAGAGTTTTTGATATAACTGTTCCTCTGTCATACCGTCATGACTTTCGAAGTCATGAGCGGTAGCTATGCCGTACCAGATTCTTCTGGTTGTAGGGTCTTGAGCAAGACCCTGACTAAAAGATGGAAATTTAGTTGCCATTTTATAAAAGATCAGAGAGGGTCAGCCGAGACCGATTAAGCGAGCGTGGAAGAAGGCCCAAGTTGTAGCAATTCCTCCTAGAAGGAAATGAGCTGCTCCTACTGCACGACCTTGAGTGATAGATAGAGCTCTTGGTTGAATAGTAGGTGCCAAGTTAAGTTTATTGTGAGCCCAAATGATTGACTCAAATAATTCTTGCCAGTAACCACGGCCACTGAATAGGAACATAAGACTAAATGCCCAAACAAAATGTGCTCCTAAGAACATCAAACCATACATACTTATGGGTTGACCATAACTTGTAAGGACCTGCGATGACTGAGCCCAGAGGAAATCTCTAAGCCAACCATTAATAGTTATGGAGCTTTGAGCAAAGTTGCCTCCGGTAAGTCCCCATACATCACTTTGCATTTTCCATGAGAAGTGGAAGATAACTACTGATAATCCGTTATACATCCAGAACAATCCAAGGAAAACGTGATCCCAAGATGAAACTTGGCATGTACCTCCTCTTCCTGGTCCATCACATGGGAATCTAAATCCAAGATTCGCTTTATCAGGAATTAGTCTGGAGCTCCTTGCGAATAAAACTCCCTTGAGAAGAATAAGAAGGGTTACGTGGATAGTAAAAGCATGGATATGGTGAATCATGAAATCAGCTGTTCCTAGAGGAATAGGAGCGATTCCAATTTTTCCGCCAACTTGGCTTACAGAACCATTGAAAACTTCACTTACTAAACCAGGTTGAAGATTTACATTGAAACCATTAAGTGTGGTTTCTCCTGCTGCGGAATGATGGATATTTTGAATCCATTGAGCAAAAACAGGTTGAAGTTGGATTCCTGTGTCACTGAACATATCTGCAGGTCTTCCTAAGGCTCGCATTACATCGTTGTGGATATAAAGACCAAAACTATGGAAACCTAAGAACATGCAAGCCCAATTAAGATGACTAATTAATGCATCTCTTGCTTTCAAAATTCTATCTAGAACATTATCTATATGCATTGCAGGGTCATAGTCTCTAATCATTGCAATGCCAGCATGTGCTGCAGCACCAACAATAAACAAACCTCCAATCCACATGTGGTGGGTAAATAAACCTAATACTGTTGGGTAATCAACAGATAAGTATGGATAAGGAGGCATCGCATACATGTGATGAGAAATGATAATGCTCAAAGAACCAACCATTGCAAGGTTGATTGCTAATTGTGCATGCCAACTATCCGAAAGGAATTCGTAAATTCCTTTATGTCCATTTGGAGCAGGGAAAAGTATTGGGTCTCCTGCGTGGTTATCAACTATTTCTTTAAGGCTATGACCAATACCAAACATAGTTCTATATATATGTCCTCCAAATACAGCTAGCACCCCAAAAGCCAAATGATGGTGAGATATGTCTGTCATCCATAGACTTCCAGTTACAGGATTTAATCCTCCTTTAAAGGTAAGGAAATCTGTAAATGCCCACCAATTTCCACTGAAGAAGTTTTCAACAGTTCTTCCTGCAAGACCAGGGAAGATCTGACTAGCTATTTGTGGATTGCAAAATTCATGAGGAAGAGGCATGTCTGCAATGCTTGCAATTGATACTCCATCAATTACAAGTGGTTTACCTGCATCTATTGCATCCATTAATGCTGCAGTAGGAGCACCAATATGAATACAGTGACCTGCCCATGCAATAGAACCTAAACCTATAAGTCCAGCTTGATGATGGTTGAGCATCGATTCAAGATTTCTGAACCAGTCAAGTTTAGGAGCTGCTTTGTGATAGTGATAAATACCACCATGTAGCATTATTGCTGCCATGAGAAGAGCACCAATAGCAAGAGCCATTAACTCAGTCTCATTTGTAATTCCCCAGCCTCTCCACATCTGGAAAATTCCTGATGTGATCTGAATGCCGTGATAGTTTGCACCTAAATCAGCGTTAAGCATTTCTTGGCCAACTATTGGCCAAACAACTTGGGCGCCGGGTTTTACATTGGTAGGATCAGCTAACCAGCCAGAATAATTCGAAAAGCGCGCCCCGTGAAAGAAGGCAGCGCTCATCCAAATAAAGATGACTGCTAAATGTCCAAAGTGAGCAGAAAAGATTTTTCTACTGGTTTCTTGTAGATCTCCAACATGGGTATCAAAATCATGCGCATCAGCATGAAGATTCCATATCCAAGTTGTCGTCTTTGGACCCTTCGCAAGGGTCTTGGACCAAAAACCAGGCTTATCAAGCTTGGAAAAATCTACAGGGATTGCATCAGTTTCGATAGGTTTATCGAGAACTGGTTCTTTTTTTTGTTCTCTTTCTGGTGGGCTAATGGTCATCGAGTGATTCCTTCAGGAATGTGATCGAGGTTTTTTTGGGGCCTAATCTTGCTAAAGATCAGGATTAAATCTTTGGTAAGTAATTCTACTTATGAAGTGGGATTACTTTGTGAAAGATTTCAGGAATTCAAGACCTACCTTTGAAGTTACTTGAAAACCTATATAAGGGTTATGACATAAGCATAAAGTAGACAGACAGTTACTACGGAAGCATGTAACAAATGTTCTACACTTTTATTTCTAAGCGGCCATTGAATCAATGGTTTTTCTTAATTAGTAAATCTTTGCCTTTATTTGAGCGAAGGGGAAAAAGTTATTTAGGTCTAGAGGCTTCACTTCTTGTAGACATTAATTCGTGAAAAATAAGTTATATTAATGCTTTCTTAGCTTTGAAAAGTTTAATTAGAAAATAATCGCTAGGTAAAAATACTATAAGATTTCTTGATAAGAGTTTTTTATTGATTTCAAGAAATTTATTTAAAGACTATTTCACGGTTTTTGATGTTTGATTTTTACTAAAGCTTTCTTTTAGAGGCTAACTTGTGTAGATAAATAAAAAATTTATTTTATTTCTCGTTCTGGAACAAACATTAATAAAAACTCCAAAAAGGATTGCATTTGGATTTTCTTTAAGCTCTTTGCCTTTGCTTGAGAGATTGCAAGCAAGCAATCATGTAGATCAAATCTTTATATCTAATGGTTCAACTCTTTCTTCAGAAAAAAAAATTGAATGTTTAGTTGAATCCTCACCAATTGATTTTTTAAAAGATCATTGGAATAACAATAATAAATTAATTTTTTTAGGTTCAATCGGAGCTGTAGTAAGGCTCATATCTCCTTTTGTTAGATCTAAAAATAATGATCCAGCAATACTGGTAATGGATTCAAAAGCTAAAAATGTTATTTCTCTTTTAGGAGGCCATAAGCAAGGAGGAGACGCATTTGCTAATGAGTTGGCAGCTGCTTTAGAGGCAGAGGTAATTTGCACCTCAGATTCATTTACTGAAAGAAGAATTCCTTTGGATTGTTTTGGTGAAGGATGGGGTTGGTCAAGAGGTGGTGCAGATGTAGATTGGCGAAAATTAATGATTAGACAGTCTAAAGAGCAAAAAAATATAGTTTTTCAATCAAAAGGTTCAAAATTATGGCAAAAATTAAAAGGTTGTTCCAATTTTTCTTTTTTAGAGAAAAACGATCCAATTTTTTTTGAAAATATCAACTTATATATTGGTCAAGAAAATTCCAATATATGTTCATGGCATCCACCGACAATAATCATTGGAATTGGCTGTGAGAGAAATACAGATGAAATGGTTATTGAAAGAGCAATTGATAAGTCTTTTAATCAAAATGGCTTATCACTTCTTTCAATCTCTGGTTTAGCAACGATTGATAAAAAAAATGATGAAATAGGATTATTGAATTTGTCAAAAAAAAATGAATGGCCAATTTATTTTTTTAGTGCCTCTGAACTTTCACAAGTCAACGTGCCAACTCCTTCAAATGTAGTTTTGAATGAAATGGGAACTGCCTCAGTTGCTGAAGCTGCGGCAATTTTGTTAGGAGGTCAGTCTGGAAGATTAATACAAGAAAAAAAAATCTATTATTCCAACGAGGATGAGTGTGGTGCCGTAACAATTGCATTGGTCGAGTTATCAATTCCCTTTGCACCTCATAAAGGAGAATTGCATTTAATTGGCAGTGGACCTGGAGACTTGGAAATGCTTACCTCTGACTCACGTCGAGCTTTAACTAGATGCTCTGCTTGGATAGGTTATACCCCTTACTTAAATTATTTGGATTCAATTCGCCGTCCTGATCAGGTTCGTATTGATTCTGAATTAACTTTTGAAAAAGATCGATGTCAATACGCTCTTGATCTTGCAAAAGAGGGAGTAAAAGTTGCACTTATTTCATCTGGCGATAGTGGAATTTATGGAATGGCAGGATTGGCTCTTGAACTTTGGCTACATGAAAAGATTGATTCAAGGCCTTTATTTCAAGTGCATCCAGGCATTAGCTCCTTTCAGATGGCTGCTGCAAAACTAGGAGCTCCTTTTATGCATGATTTTTGTTCTATCTCCTTAAGTGATCTTTTGACTCCGTGGGATCAGATTGAGAGGAGAATTAAAAGTGCAGCGATAGGTGACTTTGTTATTGCAATATTTAATCCAAAATCAAAAAAACGTGATTGGCAGTTAAAAAAGACAGTTGATTTGCTAATTGAATTTCGCAAACCCTGCACACCTGTTGCTATCGCTAGAGAGCTTGGGAGGCCAGATGAAAGTATTGAAATTCATACACTCGAAACCTTGCCATTTGATCAGGTCGATATGCTTACTATTTTGGTCATTGGCAATAGCCAGAGTGTTATTAAAAACAATAGATTTTTAACTCCAAGAGGCTATTTCTAATTCTATTTAATTGTTTTTGATTACTAAGAACCAGAAAATCAAATATTTATTTTTAATCTTATTTTTGTTGTCAAATTGAGAAGAAGTTAAAAAATCAAGTCAATCTGGAAATTCTTTCTAAAGTTAGTTTGTTATTAAAAGAGCTTTGCTTAAACCAGACTGGTTACGTGTTAAGGCACCACAGAAAGAGAGGATTGGCAATATTGCTGATCTATTAGTTGATTTAAAACTCAATACAGTTTGTCAGGAAGCAAGTTGTCCAAATATTGGAGAATGTTTTGCAGGAGGAACTGCTACTTTTTTAATAATGGGACCAGCATGCACTAGGAAATGCCCTTATTGCGATATTTCATTTGATAATTCGAAAAGGCTTTTAGACCCATCAGAACCTGATCGTTTAGGTGAAGCTGTTTACAGGATGGGCTTAACTCATGTTGTTATAACTTCCGTCAATCGTGATGACTTAGAAGATGGTGGCGCTAGTCAATTTTTGAAATGTATTAAGGCTGTTCAAAGCAGATCCCCTTTTACCTCTATTGAAGTTTTAATTCCAGATCTTTGCGGTAATTGGGATGCTTTGAAAGTTATTTTGGATGCCGCTCCAAATGTACTAAATCATAATATCGAGACTGTTCCCAGGCTATATCCAAGAGTCAGACCTCAAGGAAAATATGAAAGGTCTTTGGAATTATTGAAAAGAGTTCGTGAAGGTTGGCCAAGAGTGTATACGAAATCTGGCTTAATGGCTGGATTAGGGGAAACAGATGAAGAGATTTTGAGTGTTCTTTCTGATCTCCATTTAAATAAAGTTGATATAGTAACTATTGGCCAATATTTATCACCAGGACCAAAACATTTACCTGTTAATAGATTTGTATCTCCTTCTCAATTTGATAGTTATCGTATAGAGGGAGAAAATAAATTAGGATTTTTGCAGGTCATTAGTTCACCATTAACTAGAAGTAGTTATCACGCAGGAGAAGTTAAAAAATTAATGATGTCTCATCCAAGATGATTTGAAAATTTTGGTTGACTTCCATCAATTGATATCCATTCGTGAAGATCCCAGTTAACTAAATTATTTTTAATCATGGGATCATTTTTTATGATCTTTTTTGCTGTTAAATAATCTTTAGCTTCAAGAATTAATAAACCTCCACCACCTGGCATTTCTTTTTCATTTATTAAATATCCGCTATGTATGAAATGGCCTGATTTACTAATATTATTAACCCATTCTTTATGCATTATTAAGAATTTCTTCCTTTCAATATTTGATAATTTTAAGGTTTTTTCTTTAAACTTCTCTTTCTTAATAAATATAGGCATTATTTTCTCTTTATGTTGTCGCTTTCTCAAGCGTTTCCTCAATACCTAATTTATTCTTTTCACTTGGAGGAACTACAATCTTAAATAACTTTTTCCATGAAGACCAGTTTGAGAGAATCTTTTGCGCTAAAGGACTTTTGGTTTTCTTATGATATTCAATAATTAAGTCATTTAAGAATTGTTCTTGGTTAGTTTCATTTAGATGATATACCTTAACAATCTCTTTATTCATTCTCAAGTCAAGTTCATTTTTGTTGTCAAGAATAAAAGCTATGCCTCCTGTCATTCCTGCTCCTATGTTTCTTCCAGTTTTTCCAAGCACAACAACTACTCCTCCAGTCATGTATTCGCAACAATGGTCACCAGCTCCTTCAATAACAGCATGAGCTCCACTATTACGAACTCCAAAACGTTCACCTGCTATTCCAAGGGCGAATAATTTCCCACCAGTTGCTCCATATAGACATGTATTACCAAGTATTACTTGAGTGTTAGATGAGTCATTAATAATTTCGGGGACAATCGTAATGGAACCTCCGTTAATACCTTTTCCTACATAATCATTAGCTTCTCCTATCAAAGATATATTCATTCCTTTTAATATAAATGCACCAAAACTTTGGCCGGCGGAACCTTTAAATATCAAATTTAAATTCCCATTAAAACCTTTATTTCCATATTTTTTAGCTATTTCTCCAGAGATTCTTGCACAAACACTTCTATCTGTATTAACAATTGGAATTTCTTTAGTGATCCTTCCCTGAGTTTGAATTGCATTAGAAACTTCTTCATCTTTCAGTAGGGCATTTTCAAGAACTTCTCCATTGCTATGAGCTTTAATTTCGTGGCTTAACCATGAACGATCTGTTGAGTTATCTATAGGTTTGAGAAGGCTAGAAAGGTCAACCTCTTTTGTTTTTGTTAAGTCTAGATTTCGTGGAATTAATAGATCTGTTCTTCCAATAAGATCCTCGACTTTTGCTACTCCAACTTGACTCATCAATTGTCTGACTTCCTCAGCTACGAAGATAAAAAAGTTAACGACATGTTCTGGTAATCCAGGGAATCTTTTTCTTAAGCCTTCTTGCTGAGTTGCTACACCGACTGGACATTTGTTTGTATGGCAAATCCTCGCCATTATGCAACCTTCGGCAATCATTGCGATTGTTCCAAAACCATATTCTTCTGCTCCAAGTAAAGCTGCAATCAGCACATCCCACCCAGTCTTTAGACCTCCATCTGCTCTTAATAAAACCCTTTCGCGAAGACCATTTTCTAATAAAGAGCGATGAACTTCCGTTAATCCAAGTTCCCATGGCAAACCAGCATGTTTGATTGAACTAAGTGGAGATGCACCCGTCCCTCCATCATGTCCTGAAATTTGGATGACATCAGCATTGGCTTTGGCTACTCCCCCTGCAATTGTGCCAATACCTATCTCAGCCACTAATTTCACACTGACTTTTGCGGTTGGATTTATTTGATGTAGGTCATGAATAAGTTGGGCAAGATCTTCTATGGAATAGATATCATGATGAGGAGGAGGAGAAATAAGAGCTACTCCTGGCTTGCTATTACGAAGCTTTGCTATATATTCATCAACCTTTGTCCCAGGCAATTGTCCTCCTTCTCCAGGCTTTGCACCTTGAGCTACTTTGATTTCTAATTGCTTGCCGCTAGTTAAATATTCAGGGGTTACACCAAATCGGCCAGACGCAATTTGTTTAATTGCAGAACATGCTGTATCTCCATTTAAAAGTCCTTTGAGATTAGGTAATGTTTTTGATTGATTATTTTCATCAACATCCTCGAGGACATTAAATCTCGCAGGATCCTCTCCTCCTTCACCACTATTACTTTTGCCTCCAATCCTATTCATTGCTATTGCAAGAACTTCATGAGCTTCCCTAGAGAGGGCACCTAGACTCATTCCCCCGGTGCAAAATCTTTGACAAATACTCTCAACACTTTCTATTTGATCAATGGGTAAAGGCTTGGTAGCTGTTTTAAATGTAAGGAGATCTCTGAGGGTCGTAGCGGGACGACTTTCTAAAAGTTGTTGATAAGTTTTGAAGTGGTCATATCCAGGCCCAGCTTTCACTGCAGCATGAAGGATTTTCGACATTTCTGGATTATTTAAATGAAATTCTCCACTATTTCGATATTGAACAAATCCATTAAAATCAAGTTTTTTTTGCTCTAGTTCTGGGAAAGCTTTTTTATGAAATGAAACTGTCTCGATTGATAATTCGCTTAACGTTAGTCCTGCTATGCGACTTGTTGTTCCCTTGAAAGCTAAATCAATTAAATCTGCACCGATACCTACAGCTTCAAAGATTTGTGCTCCGTGATAACTTGCTAAAACTGAGATTCCTATCTTCGAAAGTATTTTTCTTAATCCATCTTCCATTGCTTTCTTAACATTATCTTGAGCAATCTCTATAGATAAATTATATAGCTTCCCATCGGAAATAAGTTTTTGAGTTTTAGGTAATTGCCACCAATGGCGAGTAGTTTCCCATGTCAACCAAGGACAAATTGCACTTGCTCCAAATCCAATCAGACAGGCTATATGATGTGTACTCCAGCATTGAGCTGTATCTATAATTAGCGAGGTTTTTAGTCTTAGTCCTTTTCTAAGTAAGTGATGATGAACTGCACCAACAGCAAGAAGAGGGGGGATGTAGGAGTTTTCTCGATTAATATCTCTATCCGAAAGGATTAGTATTTCTCCACCATTAATTACACTGCTTTCTGCTTCTTGGCATAGATTTTTGAGACCTTTTTCAAGATTAATTTTATCATCATTAATAGGAATTAAGGTCGATATTTGCTTGCATGAAAGGTCTGATTTTGTTATTGAAGTTAATTCTTTTTCATTAATTATTGGTGATTTAATATGAATTAGTCTTGCAGACTCTGCGTTAGGCTTTAAGGGTGCTTTTCTAACCCCAAGATTCATCTCTAAGCTAGTGACTAGCTTTTCTCTAATAGGATCAATTGGTGGATTGGTAACTTGTGCAAATCTCTGTTTGAAATAGTCGTAAAGAATATGTGATTTATTAGAAAGTATTGCTAATGGTATATCGTCTCCCATGCAATAAGTTGGTTCTTTTGCATTTGCTGCCATGCTATTAATTATGTAATCAAAATCTTCTGCACTAAAGCCAAATGCAATTTGTTGCTGAAGCAATTTTTGCTTATCAAATTTATTATTGATTTCCCAACTTTGGTTGTTAAGATTTATACGATTTGCTTTTAACCAATCTAAGTATGGGTATCTATTGGCTGACTCTTCTTTAACATCCCAGTTTCGTAAAATTCTCTTGCTTTCTAAATCTACCGCGAGCATTTGACCAGGACCTAGGCGACCTTTTTCTTGGATTAGATCTTCTTCTAATTCAACAACACCTGTTTCAGACCCCATAACAACATATCCATTTTTAGTGATGGAATAGCGGGCTGGTCTTAAACCATTTCTATCAAGAGTTGCGCCTATGTTTCTTCCATCAGTAAAGACTATTAATGCTGGGCCATCCCATGGCTCTTGGATACCCGCAGCATATTCATAAAAAGCAGTTATTTCAGGTTTATTTATTAATTCTGGTTGGTCTCTAAAAGCTTCGGGAATAAGTGTTAATAAACTATCAGTTATTGGCCTTCCACTTCGAACTAATAGTTCAAGGTTTAAATCAAGGTTTGCTGAATCACTATATAAATTATTGACTATAGGTTTTAGATCATTTGCATTCTCTTTCCAAACTGAACTTATATCTGTTTCTGTTGCTTTAGCCCAATTGATATTTCCAAGTAATGTATTTATTTCTCCATTATGACCTAAAAGTCTCATTGGTTGGGCTAAAGGCCATTTAGGTAATGTATTTGTACTAAATCTTCTATGATATAGCGTGTATGAAACTTCGAATCTATCGTTATTTAAATCTGTATAAAAAGGAGCCAGTATTTCAGATCTAACCATTCCTTTATATACGATTGTTTTGCTACTTAAAGAGCATATATAGAGACCTAATTTATCTTCCTTTAATTCTATATTTGCTCGATTTGAAATCTTTTGCCTTAATCTAAAAAGTAAGGCCTCAAGATTTATTTCTTTATCCTGAATATCAACTATCCATTGTGAAATAAATGGTGCATTTTCTCTTGCAAGTTTGCCTAAAACTTCTTCATTAACAGGAACATCTCTCCATCCTCTTGAAGTTAATCCTAAAGATTCAGCCTCTTCCTCGCATATTTTTGTTGCTAGGTCTCTATTTTTGGCATCTTTAGGCATGAATATCATACCAATTCCAGATAATTCAGGTTCGCAATTTTTCGCATTATCCCAAACTGTCTTTAAAAATGACCAGGGAATTTCACATAAAATCCCAGCTCCATCTCCTGAATCACTATCTCCTCCGCAGCCTCCTCGATGCTCCATACATCTTAGGCCTCGTAATGCTTGAGATAAAACCCAGTTATTTTTCTTCCCTTCAACGTTAGCTATGAATCCAACTCCGCAAGAATCTTTTTCCCCAGAGAAGGCATCGGGATAAGTGCTATCGCAATAAGGCCAGTTTGATCTTGAGGGTCGTTGAAGCATGTTGTTAATTTAGTATTTTTTTCCTTACAAAAGTGCTATCGGTAGCTTTGACATGGGTGATTTGATTTTTGCTGAAGATTTCTAAATAAGATTGATTTGATAGTTCTTAGAGTTACATCTTAAACATTATTGTCGACCATCAAGTTTTTTATTCAATACTTTCTCGAAAAAAATTTGTACTTGTGTTTTTTGGCTGATAAAAAACAAAATAATAAATAAAAAAAATTAGGAATTTGGGTGGTTGACCAAGTAATCTGGAGAATTGTTGAATATGGTCGATTATCGGCCAAATATTAAATTAATGCCAACCATTCAACAGTTAATAAGAACAGAGCGAAAAACTCTAAAAACGAAGACTAAATCTCCAGCCTTGAGGGGGTGTCCAGAAAGGAGAGGAGTATGTACGAGGGTTTACACCTCAACTCCTAAAAAACCTAATTCAGCTCTTCGAAAAGTAGCTCGTGTGAGATTGACTTCAGGTTTTGAAGTGACCGCATACATTGGTGGTATTGGTCATAATCTCCAGGAACACTCTGTTGTTTTGCTTAGAGGTGGAAGAGTTAAAGATCTCCCTGGTGTTAGATATCATATAGTTAGAGGAACTCTTGATACTGCTGGCGTTAAGGACCGTCGTCAATCAAGATCAAAATACGGAGCTAAATCTCCTAAAGAATAAAAATTTATTTTTATCCAGTGAATTTGTTCTCTTTTACAATTTAATTTCATGTCAAGAAGAAACGCTGCAGAAAAAAGACCTGTTCTCCCTGATCCACAATTCAATAATCGTTTGGCGAGTATGATGGTTCATCGTTTGATGAAGCACGGAAAGAAGTCAACTGCTCAAAGGATTCTTTCTGATGCTTTTGGTTTGATTAACGATAGGACTGGTTCAGATCCAATTGAACTTTTTGAAACAGCAGTGAAAAATGTTACACCTCTTGTTGAGGTAAGAGCTCGAAGAGTAGGTGGAGCTACTTATCAAGTTCCAATGGAAGTTCGTCAAGAAAGAGGAATTGCGATGGCGCTTAGATGGCTAGTAAATTTCTCAAGATCAAGAAATGGACGAAGCATGGCGCATAAACTTGCTGGGGAGCTTATGGATGCGGCTAATGAAGCTGGAAACGCAGTGAGGAAAAGGGAAGAGACCCATAAAATGGCCGAGGCCAATAAAGCTTTTGCTCACTATCGCTATTGATTTTGGTCAAATTTTTCTACTTAAATCCTCAAAATATTCCTTTTTTAGCATGCTGAGTTGTAGAGTCCATGCGCATTTTAAAGCCCTTTAGTCGGAGTATTTTCTGTGGCACGCGCCTTTCCTTTGGAACGAGTAAGAAATATCGGAATTGCTGCACATATTGATGCTGGAAAGACAACTTGCACTGAAAGAATTCTTTTCTATTCAGGTGTAGTTCATAAAATGGGCGAAGTCCATGACGGTGCGGCTGTCACGGACTGGATGGCTCAAGAAAGAGAAAGAGGGATAACTATTACAGCGGCGGCTATTTCAACAACTTGGGACGATCACCGCATTAATATTATCGATACTCCAGGCCACGTTGATTTCACTATTGAAGTTGAGAGGTCGATGAGGGTCCTTGATGGCGTTATTGCCGTTTTCTGCGCTGTTGGAGGAGTCCAGCCTCAGTCTGAGACAGTCTGGCGTCAGGCCGATAGGTATTCGGTGCCAAGAATGGTATTTGTCAACAAAATGGATAGAACAGGGGCAGATTTCCTGAAGGTTCATGGTCAAATTTCAGATAGATTAAAAGCAAATGCTGTTCCAATTCAGTTACCTATTGGAGCTGAAAATGATCTCAAGGGGATTATTGATCTTGTAGAAAATAAGGCATATATATACAAAGATGATCTTGGGAAAGATATTGATCAGACTGAGGTCCCAAATGATATGGTCGATTTAGTTGATGATTGGCGCTCCAAGTTAATGGAGTCAATTGCTGAAACTGATGAAGATCTCCTAGACTCATTTTTAGAGAACGGAGAACTGACTGTAGAAGAACTTAA
This sequence comes from uncultured Prochlorococcus sp., assembly GCA_902564695.1. Taxonomy (GTDB): domain Bacteria; phylum Cyanobacteriota; class Cyanobacteriia; order PCC-6307; family Cyanobiaceae; genus Prochlorococcus_B. The sequence continues at coordinate 29,456 of CACFCB010000010.1, forward strand.
GTCTGGAATTAGAGAAGGAGTTCTTAAACACGGAGTTGTTCCAATGTTATGTGGTTCAGCGTTTAAAAATAAAGGAGTTCAATTGCTTCTTGATGCCGTAGTTAATTATCTACCAGCTCCAGTTGATGTTCCTCCCATACAGGGGCTTTTGCCAAATGGGAAAGAAGCTGTTAGGCCCTCAGACGATGGCGCTCCATTTAGTGCACTAGCTTTTAAAGTAATGGCAGATCCATATGGAAAATTGACTTTTGTTCGTATGTATTCAGGTATACTTGAAAAAGGAAGTTATGTGCTTAATTCAACCAAAGATGCTAAAGAACGGATATCTAGATTGATTGTTCTAAAAGCTGATGATCGAGAAGAGGTTGACGAATTAAGAGCTGGTGATCTTGGAGCTGTTCTTGGTTTAAAAAACACAACAACAGGAGACACTTTATGTGCTTCTGAAGAGGCGATTGTCCTTGAAACTCTTTATATTCCTGAACCAGTAATATCTGTTGCGGTAGAACCTAAGACAAAAAGCGATATGGAAAAGTTAGGCAAAGCTTTGACTTCTTTGTCGGAAGAAGATCCAACATTCAGGGTAAGTACCGATCAGGAAACAAATCAAACTGTAATTGCTGGGATGGGTGAACTTCATCTAGAGATACTTGTGGACAGGATGTTGAGAGAATTTAAAGTAGAGGCAAATATTGGTGCACCTCAAGTTTCCTATAGGGAAACCATTAGAGCTAGTTCCTCAGGTGAAGGTAAGTTTGCAAGGCAAACAGGTGGTAAAGGACAGTATGGACATGTTGTAATTGAAGTTGAGCCTGGAGAGCCAGGAACTGGTTTTGAATTCGTTAATAAAATTGTTGGTGGAGCTGTTCCAAAGGAATACATAAAACCTGCAGAATCGGGAATGAAGGAAACATGTGAGTCAGGTGTAATTGCTGGCTATCCTTTAATAGATGTAAAAGTTACATTGGTTGATGGCTCTTATCATGATGTTGACTCATCTGAGATGGCTTTCAAAATTGCCGGATCAATGGCTTTCAAAGATGGAATCAAGAAGTGCAATCCTGTGCTTCTAGAACCTATGATGAAAGTTGAGGTAGAGGTCCCTGAGGACTTCTTAGGCTCTATTATTGGAGATCTGTCCTCTAGACGAGGACAGGTTGAAGGTCAGTCCATCGATGATGGACAATCCAAAGTCCAGGCAAAAGTGCCATTAGCCGAAATGTTTGGCTATGCCACTCAACTCCGATCAATGACTCAAGGTCGGGGTATTTTCTCAATGGAGTTCAGTACATATGAGGAAGTTCCTCGTAATGTTGCTGAAGCAATTATCTCCAAGAATCAGGGCAATTCCTGATCTCTAAAATTTATTAACCAATCCCCGATTCTTTAAAAAAATGGCTCGCGAGAAGTTTGAGAGGAACAAACCTCACGTCAACATAGGTACTATTGGCCACGTTGACCATGGCAAAACAACCCTAACTGCTGCAATTACCAAGGTTTTAGCCAAGAAGGGTCAAGCCAAAGAGCAAGATTATGCTGATATTGACGGTGCGCCAGAAGAGCGTGAGCGCGGTATCACTATCAATACTGCTCATGTCGAATATGAGACTGATGGAAGGCATTATGCTCATGTTGATTGTCCAGGCCACGCTGATTATGTGAAAAATATGATCACAGGAGCTGCTCAAATGGATGGGGCAATTCTAGTTGTTGCAGCTACAGATGGAGCAATGGCTCAGACCAAAGAGCATATTCTTTTGGCAAAACAAGTTGGTGTTCCTGCATTAGTAGTTGCACTCAATAAGTGCGACATGGTTGATGACGAAGAAATGATAGAACTTGTAGAAATGGAGATACGCGAACTCCTAACAAGTTATGACTTCCCTGGTGATGATATTCCTGTCATTCAAGTATCAGGATTAAAAGCAATTGAAGGAGAATCAGATTGGGAGACAAAAATAGATGAATTAATGACAGCTGTTGATGCTTCTATTCCAGAACCAGAGAGAGAAGTTGATAAGCCTTTCTTAATGGCAGTTGAGGATGTTTTCTCAATTACTGGACGTGGAACAGTAGCAACCGGAAGAATTGAAAGAGGTAAAGTAACTGTTGGAGAAGAGGTTGAAATTGTTGGTATCAGAGACACAAGGGTAACAACTGTTACAGGTGTCGAGATGTTTAGAAAGCTTCTTGATGAAGGAATGGCTGGTGATAATGTTGGACTTCTCTTGAGAGGAATACAAAAAGAAGATATTGAGAGAGGAATGGTTCTAGTTAAAAAAGGATCTATTACTCCGCACACTAAATTTGAAGGTGAAGTGTATGTCTTGAAGAAAGAAGAGGGAGGTCGACATACTCCTTTCTTTGCAGGTTATCGCCCACAATTTTATATTCGTACTACTGATGTAACAGGTCAGATCACTGCTTTCACCTCAGATGATGGCAGTAATGTTGAGATGGTTATGCCAGGTGACAGAATAAAAATGACAGGTGAATTGATAGCCCCTGTGGCCATTGAACAAGGTATGAGATTCGCAATTCGAGAGGGTGGTCGTACCATAGGAGCTGGAGTAGTTTCAAAAATTATTGAGTAATCAACTTGAAGGATGACTTGTAATTTATTCAGGTCATCCTTTAGATTCAATATATCAATGAACCAACCAGTTCATTTAAAAAGAACCTCGAAAACTAATTTAGCTTTTTTGTTACATCATTATGTCAACTGCAATAGCCCAGCAAAAGATACGCATACGCCTGAAGGCTTTTGATAGAAGAATGCTTGACTTGTCTTGCGAAAAAATAATTGAGACTGCAGACACAACATCCGCTTCTGCAATAGGGCCAATACCCCTTCCAACAAAAAGAAAAATTTATTGCGTTCTTCGTTCCCCTCATGTTGATAAAGATTCAAGAGAACATTTTGAGACAAGAACACATAGAAGAATTATTGATATTTATAGCCCTTCTGCAAAGACTATAGATGCTTTAATGAAGTTGGACCTTCCAAGTGGAGTTGATATAGAAGTTAAGCTCTAGAGCTTTTTCTTTCAAATCAGAGATTGATTATCTAGGATACTTTTAATTAGGAATTATCATTTGAGCGAACTTTCAGTTAGGGAGCTTCCACTTTTCCCATTGCCTGAGGTTGTGCTTTTTCCTCAGGAATACTTGCCGCTGCATATTTTTGAGACTCGTTATAGAATTATGCTTCAATCTGTCTTGAAATCAGATAGCCGTTTTGGAGTAGTTAGATGGGATCCAATTGCTAAAAAAATGGCTGATGTTGGTTGTTGTGCTGAGATTATTAAGCATCAAACATCACAAGATGGTAGAAGTAATATTGTTACTATTGGCCAACAAAGATTTCGAATATTAGAAATTATTAGTGAAACTCCTTTTATCAATGCTCTAGTTAGCTGGGTTGATGATGATCAGATTTTAGATCAAAAAAAACTTGAGGAACTAAAGCAATCTGTCTCAGTTGCATTAAAAGATGTAGTTTCTCTTACTTCAAAGTTAACTGACTCTGAAAAGTCTCTTCCTGAATCCCTCCCAGATATCCCCAGGGAATTATCTTTTTGGATAGCTGCGCACCTTGGAGGTCCAGTAGCAAGCGAGCAGCAGAATTTATTAGAGTTAACAAATACATACCATCGCTTGGAAAGAGAATATGAACTTCTAGATCACACAAGAAGACAACTTGCCGCTAGGACTGCTTTAAAAGATACTTTTTCTAATGCTGATCCAGCAAATAATTAATCATGCAATTGATATTAATTATAACTTTTAGTGCTTTTCTAATACTTTTTCTAAGTACTACATGGCTAAAGAAGAATCGTAAATATGAGTCTGTTAATAGTGTTGCTTCCTCATATGATTCGTGGACTAATGATCGTTTATTAGAAAATCTATGGGGAGAGCATATCCATCTTGGCTTTTATGAAAAGCCAAGGTTAAAAAAAGATTTTAGGAAAGCTAAGGTTGATTTTGTGCATGAATTAGTAGCTTGGAGTGGATTAAATAAATTGCCCAAGGGTTCAAGAGTTTTAGATGTTGGTTGTGGAATAGGCGGAAGTGCAAGAATCTTGTCTAACTACTATGGATTTGATGTCATAGGTATTTCTATAAGTCAAGAACAAATTAAAAGAGCAAATGAATTAACAATCAATAGTGATTTTTGTCGTTTTGAGATAATGAATGCACTTGATTTAAAATTTGATAAAGGTAGCTTCGATGGTGTCTGGAGTGTTGAGGCAGGACCTCATATTGCTGATAAACAAAAATTTGCTGACGAGATGCTTAGAGTTCTAAGACCAGGTGGTGTCTTGGCAGTTGCAGATTGGAATCAAAGAGACTCTTTAAAGTATCCATTTAATTTTTGGGAGAAATTCATCTTGAATCAATTACTAATTCAATGGACTCATCCTGAATTTGCAAGTATTGAAGGATTTAAGAAAAATTTACTAAATAGCCCCTATTGTGGCAGTTCTGTAGAGATATCTGATTGGACAAAATATACAATTCAATCTTGGAATGAATCTATTTATGAAGGGCTAAGAAGACCTCATTCGATTTTACGATTAGGCTTTAAATCTTTTATCAAAGCTTTAAGGGAAATTCCAACAATATTAATGATGAGATGGGCTTTTTCAAATGGGTTGATGAGGTTTGGAGTTTTCAAGTCAAGAGGATAAATTATTCAACCTCGGATCCAAAATAACATCCAAAATTAATTATTTGATTGCAATGAGGAGATAATTCTTCAGTAATTTTTTCAAAGTCTTTTTTATTGAAGCTATTTAAGTCAAGATCTATGAAAAAAACATATTCTCCTAATTCTCTTTTAGAAGGACGAGATTCAATCCTACTCATATTGAGGCCAAGATTTGCAATGCAATTCAATGCTTTAATCAATGCGCCTGGACTATTGGATTTAAGTGAAAAAGCCATACTTGCTTTGTTGCCATTCTCTTTAATGTTGTTTTTACCTAGAATTACAAAACGAGTACAATTTCCTTCAATGTCATTTATTGGATAAGCAAGAATATTTAACTCTTCACGTGCATCTTTTGATCCTATTGCCGCTCTAAATGAGCTCCCTTTTACCATCCTTATGGCTTCTGCTGTTGAATTGGTTGGTAAATGAACTGCGTTAGGAACATTGTCATTTAACCACTGACTACATTGAGCTAGGGCTTGGGGATGAGAAAGAACTTCTGAAATAGTTGAGATTGATCCACTACTTATTAACGAATGTTTTATCGGAAGTACTAATGCTCGATGAATAAATAGATTTTTATGTCTCCATAGCGAATCTAATGTGGATGTTACGCCCCCTTCGACTGAATTCTCAATTGGTACTACTGCTGCTTCACAAAGATTTTTTGAAAGGTTATCTACCACAGACATTAAGCCTTTGCATGGTAAAAATGAGGGAGAGTCTAGCTTTTCCAGGGATGCGAGCGCCTTTGCGGCTTTCTCTGCATATGTGCCTTTAGGGCCAAGGTAGGCCACTCGAGTGGACATTAGATAAAAAAAAGGGGGTAAATGCCGATAAGATCATGCTGAGCAAGTTTTTGATAATGGCTCTTGCATTTAACGCACGACAAAAAATTGATCTAGTTGTTCAAGATAATGCAGGGCAACTACCTGATTATCTCCTACAACAGGAAAGAGTTGTAGGAGCAATGCTTGATTCTAAAAAATTGACTCCTTTGGGGCCAGGTAGCTTCAAGTATGAAGTTACAAGTTTTAAAGTTTTTCAACTTCAAATAAATCCTGTCGTATCAATAGGTGTGGAAAATACTGATAGAAAAATTCGAATGTATGTCACAGAAAGCCACTTAGATGGTTTGGGCTTAGTTGATGATTTCGACTTGACATTGAATGCGATTTTGGAGGCAAAGCCATCTGGTCTTGAAGGTGAAGCTCTTTTGGGTGTAACAGTTAGTCAACCTCCACTTTTAAGATTAATTCCTCCACAAATGCTTGAATCAACTGGTCAATCCATTTTGAATGGAATATTGCTAGGAATTAAAGCAAGGGTCGAGAAACAATTAATTATTGATTTTAAAAATTGGTGTAAAGAAAATTGATTCCTCGATAAAATTATCAAGTTATTTTTAATTTAGATAGAAAACTTTTTCTGTGAAGGTTTGTAGCCCCTTTTCTCATAAGGCTTTCTCTATGGCTTTTAGTTCCGTACCCCTTGTTCTTAGCAAGATCATAAAGGTGATATTTAGAGGCTAATCGTTGAATTAATTGATCTCTAGCTTCTTTTGCTAAAACGCTAGCAGCAGCAATTGAGGGGAAATGACTTTCTCCTCGAACTTGAGTTCGTTGTTTTCCTGGCCACAAGCGAAGAGGCAATATTCCGTCTACCAGAATCAAATTAGGCGGGGAAAGAAATTTTTCTAATGCCCTCAGCATGGCTTTTTCAGTGGCCAAACGAATCCCTAAAGTGTCTATTTCTTTTGCTGAAGCTTGGCCAAGAGACCAAGCTATGGAATTTTTTTTTATTAAAGGTACTAATCTATTCCTATGGCCTGGATTTAATTTTTTACTATCTTTCAAGCCTGCGTTTAAAAGTTTTATTTCGTTTGATTTGCTTAGTATTACAGCCCCAGCAAATACTGGACCAAATAAAGAACCTTTACCAACTTCATCAACTCCTGCAATTACGAATTCGTTACACTTCATATTCAAGAAGAAGCGGATGATCTTCTTCTTTTTCTTCTAGGGTCTTCATTCACTTCCTCTACTTCGTTTGAATCTGATTGTTGTTTTTCAGTGTTTGAATCTGATTGTTGTTTTTCAGTTATAGAAATATTATCATCACTAATTAAGTTATTAGTTTCTTCAACTAAATCGACAATTGGTTCATTTTCTTTTGATGATTCTATTTCCTCAGGATTGGATATTTCTTGCTCAATTGACGTTTTGTTCTGAATACGAACAATAGTTTTGTTATTTTTTTTGCGTTTCTTATTAGTGCTATTAATAATATTTTGCCGAGCTTCATCAAGTATTTTATTTTTATCTTCTCCTGGCCTAATAATTTGAACTGTATAATTTTCAGATTGTGGGGGTTCTTCTAAAAGCAAAATAGGATCTAAACCCATTGAGCTATAAATATATTCTTCATTTTCATTCATATTTATACCAATTAGAACTTTTTCTTGTTTATGAATTTGATTATCTACATTCTCTTCTCCAATTACATCTAGAGTGCTCGCTTTAGATGCATCATTAGATGGTTTGTTGTCCACATTAATCAAATTAGTTTCTAATTCTTTGCCTTTGACAATACGTTTCTTTTTAATATTTTCTTGTAGATTCTGTATATCATTTCCAAAGACTAAAGATGAATTAATTACTCCGGTTTCAGATGAAATTGTTTGTGTTTGATCTTGGAAGGTTATATTTGGAAGATGACCTTGGCCTTGGCAATTAGAGCAAGGCTTTCCAAATAATTCATAAATATTTTGTCCTTGTCTTTTCCTTGTTAACTCAACGAGTCCAAGTTCAGTCAGTTGTGCAATTTGTGGACGAGCTGAGTCTCCATTAATAGCAGAGGTGAAATGTTCTAATAATTGAAGTTGATCTCTTCTTGTATCCATATCTATAAAATCAATGATAATAACCCCACCAATATTTCTTAACTTTAATTGTCTTGCTATTTCAATTGCTGCTTCACAATTGGTCCATAGAACAGTTTCTCTTGAATTTGAGGAGCGCGTAAACGATCCTGAATTGACATCAATAACTGTTAATGCTTCAGTTGGTTCTATAATTATATAACCACCAGAAGGCAGATCCACCCTTGGTCTTAATGCATCGTTAATCGCAGCAGTTACTCTATATTTATCTAATATATTCTGTGATTCGCTATACAATTCTATTGTTAATTCCTTTCCATCTTTACCAAGAAAATTTTTAACCCTGCCTATGGCTTCAGGATTATCGACAACAATATTAGTTAAATTTTGGTCTATGTGATCCCTCAGGATTCTATGAATAAAGTCTTCATCTCTATTTAAAAGAATGGGTGGCGTACAATTTTCAGAGGCTTGTTGAATCAGCTCCCATTGCTTAAGAAGATTTTCGAGATCATCGATTAAAAATTCCTCAGAAATATCTTCTGCTTCTGTTCTCATTAAAAGACCAGTGCTTGGAGGCTTTACTAGTACTCCTAACGCTCGAAGTCGATTTCTCTCGCTTTCTGAGCTTATTCTTCTAGAAATATTTACACCTTGTCCATACGGTTGAAGAACAAGATATCTACCTGGAAGAGCTAAATTACCAGTTAATCTGGGTCCTTTATTCCCTGTTGGCTCTTTCATTACTTGGACCAAAACCTTTTGTCTAGGTTCGAGTAATTCTGTTATTCCTGCGTTTGCCTTTTTTAATCTAAGTGGACCAAGATCATTAACATGAATAAAACCATTTTTTTCATTTTCTCCAATATTTACAAAAGCCGCATCTATTCCAGGAAGAACATTTTCAACTGTTCCTAAGAATACATCTCCAATTTGGTAGCTACCTTGAGCCACAATTAATTCATCTATTCTCTCATCAGTGAGCAGAGCGGCAATTCGCAAATGCTCAGCAATGATAATTTGCTGGGGCATTTATAGTAATGGTGAGCTTTTACAAGCTTTTAAAAATGATTAGCAGATAAACTGCAGATGAAATGGGTAGAAATTTTTTAACGCCAAAAAAATTAAAAGAGATTTTTGGTTACTGATCGGAATGTGAACTAAATATAATCCGGGTTAATTGCCGGAAATGTCTGAGTTTAATTTGGTGTCTCTTTGAAAATAACTGACGTTAGATTAAGAACATTAAGGGCTAAACCCTTTTCTTATATCCACACTAATTCTAACATAGAACCCCTTTTATCAAATAATTTTTCAGTCTGAAGATTTTTTTGGAAAATAATTCTTATTTGTATAATCGTCTACCTTGAAGAATTTGTTGGTATTTAAAGGATTATCCTTAAATAGATCTAGGCGATTTTAAAGTGGTTCAAGTTAATGCTGATTACCTGAAGCTAAAAGCAGGATATCTTTTTCCAGAAATTTCTAGAAGAATTCAGGATTTCAATTCTAAAAATCACAATGCTGATTTAATACGTTTAGGCATTGGTGATGTTACTGAACCATTACCCTTGGCTTGTCGAGAAGCAATGAAGAGGGCGATTGAAGAGATGGGAACTGAGTCAGGATTTAGAGGATATGGACCAGAACAGGGATATCTTTGGCTACGTGAGAGTATCTCTAAAAATGATTATTTATCTCGTGGTTGTGAAATTTCAGCAGATGAAATCTTTGTCTCAGATGGCTCAAAATGCGATAGCAGTAATATTCTCGATATTCTTGGAAAGAATAATAAAATTGCAGTAACTGATCCTGTATATCCAGTATATGTAGACACAAACGTTATGACGGGGAGGACAGGAGAAGCTAACGCAAATGGAGAATATTTGGGTTTAAATTACATACCAATTAATTCTGAAAATAATTTTGAGGCGCAAATACCAAAAGAAAAGTTTGATTTAATTTATCTTTGCTTTCCTAATAATCCCACTGGGGCAGTAGCAACAAAAGAGCAGCTAACATCTTGGGTCGAATATGCAAAAAATAATAATGCTTTGATCCTTTTTGATGCTGCTTATGAGGCTTTTATTAAAGATGATTCTCTTCCTCATTCGATTTATGAAATTGAAGGAGCGAAAGATTGTGCAATTGAGTTTCGTTCCTTTTCCAAAAATGCAGGTTTCACCGGCACAAGATGTGCTTTCACAGTTATTCCTAAGTCTTTGAAGGGGAAAGCAGGTCAAGAAGAAGTTGACTTATGGTCTTTATGGAATCGTCGTCAAAGTACAAAATTTAATGGTGTAAGCTACATAGTCCAAAGAGGAGCAGAGGCTGTTTATTCTAAAGAAGGGCAAATTCAAATCGAAAAATTAGTTGGTTTTTATATGGATAATGCGCAAATCATTAAAGAAAATCTTACTTCTGCAGGATTTGAAGTTTTTGGGGCTAACAATGCTCCTTATGCTTGGATAAAAACACCAGAAAAGATGAGTTCATGGGATTTCTTTGATTTTTTACTTGAGAAGGCAAATGTAGTTGGGACTCCAGGAAGTGGCTTTGGCGCGGCAGGAGAGGGATATTTTCGATTATCAGCATTCAACAGCAGAGCCAATGTCGAAAAAGCCATGCAAAGGATCGTAGAATTGTAATGCAAATTCTTGTGGTAAATTCATTTTTTAAAAGTGTTTTTCATCCAGGGGGTGTCAATATGATTAATTCTGCGAAGCAAAATGATGGAGATACAGCTGTTATTGATCGCGAAGTTCAGCGAGTAAGAAAAATTTCACCTAAATATAAGGTTTTGTTGCATAATGATCCAGTGAATACAATGGATTATGTTGTTGCGACCTTAAGGCAAGTAGTTCCGCAATTAAGTGAACAAGATGCTCTCAATATCATGTTAGAAACTCATAATAATGGTATTGGACTTGTTATTGTTTGTGACTTGGAACCAGCTGAATTTTATTCTGAATCTTTAAAGGCTAAAGGTCTAACTAGTACAATAGAATTAGAAAGCTGAAATCATTAATTAGACTATTTTGGTATAGGTGGTTGCATCAAAAAATGCGATGGATACCAACATTTACTCTTTTTTTATTTTTGTATCCTTTTGGATGGTTTATTAGTAATTTTTCTTACTTTTTTAATAAGAATCTTAGTTCAAATGATTTAAGTATTATAGGTACAATAATAACTTTCTTTTTGTTCTTAATGCTTCTTCCTAGCTGGGCAAGAAGAAGATGGAATACTTCTGATTTGTGGTTGTCTATAGGCTTAGATTTTAAAAATCATTTAAAATCATTAAAAATATTTTTAAATGGTATTCTTTGGTCATTTGTGATTTTGTTGATTTTTATAATATTTATTTTTGTATGCGGTTGGGTAGATAGTTTTAACAATATTAAAGTGAATGATTTATTTAATGCAATATTATTGATAGTCGGAATTGTTTTTGCTGAAGAACTTATTTTTCGAGGATGGTTAACTGAAGAAATGGTTCTTTTGTTTGGTCTGAAAAGAGGAATTATTTTTCAATCTGCAATTTTTAGTCTTGCTCATTATAGATCTGATATTGGCATTTTGGCCTTAATCCCTTACTTAAGTGGTCTTTTTGTTTTTGGATTAGTTCTAACATTAAGACGTACTATTGATGAAGGATCACTGTGGGGTTGTATAGGTTTACATGGTGGATTAGTTGGTAGTTGGTATTTGTTTGACTCTGGAATGGTTATTTTTTCTGATGATTTACCGTATTATTTTTTAGGACCAAGTAAAGAAATGGTAAATCCTATAGGAGGTATTATTGGCATAATAGTTTTGTTAACTATAATATTTTTTCAACGAAGACTGTTTTTAAGAACTGGACGATTTTTAGCTTCAACAGTTAATGCTTCTTTTAAAGATGACATTCCATAATCTCTTTCTAATAAGTTCATAACAGTTCGACCGAAATCATTTGGATTTATATCGAACGCTTCCAAACAAATTCTGCCAAATTCTTTGCCCATTGGCTCAGGGTTCCAAAGTAATTTTCTCGCAGTCCAAGGCATTAAACTCATTGGATTATAACCTGGTTTTAATAGACCATTTTTCAAACCATACTCTTCTAATAATGTATGAGGTTGAAGACCTATGAAAAATATAGAAGGCTCAACAACATTAGCTCCAAAAATCTTTTCTAATTCTCTATGATAAGCAACAGTTTGTCTTATTGTTTCGGGACGTTCGTCGATAACATTAAATGAATAATTGACTGAAACATGATCTTGAAAACCTGCTTTAGCTAGCAGGTCGCAATTTTTTAGAACTGTTTTTAAGTTGTATCCCATTCTCATTTTTCTAACAAGCTCTTGTGACCCAGATGTTATTCCAATTTCAAAATAGCTCATGCCTGTCTGAACCATTAATTCAGCTAGTTCTTCGTCTAAATTATCTGCCCGTATATATGCTGCCCATTTAATATCGTGTAGGCCTTCATTGAGGATAGCTTTAAGAATATCTTTGGCATTTTGAATATGTCCTCTAGATGGGATAAACTGCGCATCAGTAAACCAAAAACCACGAACTCCTAGATTATACAATTGTTTGATTTCATTAATTACTTCACTTACTGGATTTATTCTTACTTTTTTCCCTTC